>NZ_JBIBVC010000025.1:0-35631 GCF_043080005.1 Streptomyces sp. NPDC015130
CGCCCGGTTACATTCCGAACCCGGAAGCTAAGCCTTTCAGCGCCGATGGTACTGCAGGGGGGACCCTGTGGGAGAGTAGGACGCCGCCGAACAATCATTGTGGGAAAGCCCCGCACCTCATGGTGCGGGGCTTTTCTGCGTTCACGGCCGGATTCCCCTTCCGGGGGCGGATCGGGCCGGGGGCCGATGGGAGGTCGATGTTTCAGAGGCGGCCGGCCGCTTTCAGGGCGAGATAGGCGTCGGCCAGCGCGGGGGCCAGGGCGTCGGGAGAGGCGTCGACCACGGTGACGCCATGGCGGCGGAGCTGGTCCGCCGTGCGGGCGCGCTGGGACTGTGTCTGGGTGGCCGCGGCGGCTTCGTAGACCCCGTCGATCGTGCCGCGGGCGCCGGCCATGGCGGCGATTCGTGGATCGGCGACGGAGGCCACCAGGACCGTGTGGCGCTGAGTGAGCTGCGGCAGTACGGGGAGGAGGCCCTCCTCGATCGGGGCCGCGTCCAGGGCCGTCAGGAGGACGATCAGGGAACGGCGTGGGGCGCGGGACAGGGCCGTGGCGGCGAGACCGCGGGCGTCCGTCTCCACCAGCTCCGGTTCGAGCGTCGCGAGGGCGTTGACGACCGCGGGCAGGACGTCACGGGCGGAGCGGCCCTGGACCTGGGCGCGGAGGCTGCGGTCGTAGGCCACGAGGTCCACGCGGTCGCCGGCTCGGGAGGCGAGAGCCGTGAGGAGGAGAGCGGCGTCCATCGCGGCGTCCAGTCGGGGGACGTCGCCGACACGGCCGGCCGAGGTGCGGCCGGTGTCGAGGACGACGAGGATGTGGCGGTCGCGCTCGGGGCGCCAGGTGCGGACGGCCACCGCGGTCTGGCGTGCTGTGGCCCGCCAGTCGATCGAGCGGGTGTCGTCGCCCGGGACGTACTCGCGGAGGCTGTCGAACTCGGTGCCCTCGCCGCGGGTCAGCACGCTGGTGCGGCCGTCCAGCTCGCGGAGGCGGGCCAGGCGGGAAGGCAGGTGCTTGCGGCTGGTGAAGGGCGGCAGGACGCGGACGGTCCAGGGGACCTCGTGGTTGCCCTGGCGGGCGGCGAGGCCGAACGGGCCGTAGGAGCGGACGGTGATCCGCTCGGCCCGGCGGTCGCCGCGGCGTGTGGGGCGGAGCGTGGTGGTGAGGCGGCGGCGTTCGCCGGCGGGGACGGTGAGCTCGTGTCGGGACGCGGCCTGCTCGGTGCCGGGGAGCCAGGCGCTGGGCGGCCAGGCGTCGCGGAGCTGGGCCCGGAGGCGGCGGCGCGACGGGTTGGTGACCGTGAGCCGGACTTCCGCCGCGTCACCGAGTCGAACGGATGTGTCACCACTTCGGGTGAACCGGAGCGTTCTTACTGGCGCGGCCATCGCGTAGTCGCACAGAATTGCTAGCGAGAGGGGCGCGTTCACCGCGAGCATCCCCGCCCAGCTGGGGGCGAGGATGCCGACGGGGAGCGATCCGAGGGCCGCGATCAGCGCGGTTCGTCCGGTGAGGGCCATGGGGCGCCGTTCTCAGCGGGGGACGGGGACGTGGGCGAGGATCGAGTTGATGACGGAGTCACCGGTGACTCCCTCCATCTCGGCCTCGGGCCGCAGGTGGATGCGATGACGCAGGGTGGGGAGTGCGAGGGCCTTCACGTCGTCCGGGGTGACGTAGTCCCGGCCGGTGAGCCAGGCCCAGGCGCGGGCGGTGGAGAGCAGTGCGGTGGCGCCTCGGGGGGAGACCCCGAGCGTGAGCGAGGGGGATTCACGCGTGGCACGACAGATATCGACGACATAGCCGGCGATCTCGGGGGAGACCGCGACCTTGGCCACGGCGGCCCGGGCGGCTTCGAGTTCGGCGGGGCCCGCGACCGGGCGGACGCCGGCGGCGTTCAGGTCGCGGGGGTCGAAGCCCTCGGCGTGCCGGGTGAGGACCTGGATCTCGTCGGTGCGTGAGGGCAGCGGGACCGTCAGCTTCAGGAGGAAGCGGTCCAGTTGGGCCTCGGGGAGGGGGTAGGTGCCCTCGTACTCGACGGGGTTCTGGGTCGCGGCGACCAGGAAGGGCTCGGGGAGGAGGCGCGGGGTGCCGTCGACGGTGACCTGTCGCTCCTCCATCGCCTCCAGGAGCGAGGACTGGGTCTTCGGGGGCGTGCGGTTGATCTCGTCGGCGAGCAGCAGGTTGGTGAAGACCGGTCCGGGCTGGAAGGAGAACTCCGCGGTCCGGGCGTCGTAGACCAGGGAGCCGGTGACGTCGCTCGGCATGAGGTCGGGGGTGAACTGGACGCGCTTGGTGTCGAGTTCGAGTGCGGCGGCGAGCGAGCGGACCAGCAGCGTCTTGGCCACGCCGGGGACGCCTTCGAGGAGTACGTGTCCGCGGCAGAGCAGGGCGACGACGAGACCGGTGACGGCGGGGTCCTGGCCGACCACGGCCTTCGCGATCTCGGTGCGCAGGGCCTCCAGGGAGGCGCGGGCGCTGTCCGAGTCCGTAGCGGTCTCGGGGGTCGGGGCGCTCATGAGGTGCGTACCTCTCTTTCGAGGGCGTCGAGTTGGTCCGCCAGGCGGATGAGGGTGGCGTCGTCGGCGGGAGCCGGGCCGAAGAGGAGGGTGCGGGGGTCCGCGGTCGTCTCGGGGAGACGGGCGGAGAGCGCGGGGAGCAGGCGCTCGGGGGCGTGGGCGTCCTGGGCGGGGACGCCCAGGAGCGGGGCGATGCGGGTGCGGGTCGCCGTGCGGAGGACGGTGGCGGCGCGGTCGCGGGCGTCCGTCTTGCGGTAGAGGCGGGCGCGGCCCTCGGTGGTCTCGGAGGCGCGGACGGCGACGGGGAGTCGTTCGGTCACCAGCGGGCCGAGGCGGCGGGCTCGCCAGATGGCGGCGAGCAGGGCGGCGACGGCGAGTTGGAGCGTGCCCCACAGCCAGCCGGAGGGGATGAGCGCGAGGAAGTTGTCCGTGGTGGTGCCGGCGGGTTCGTCGGTGGTGGCCGAGGTGTCGGCGAGGGAGGGGAGGTACCAGACGAGATGGGGCCGGGAGCCGAGGAGTTGCAGGGCGAGCGAGGCGTTGCCCTGCTGGTCGAGACGGTTGTTGAAGAGGATGTCGGGCGAGCCGAGGAGGACGGTGTCGGCGGTGCCGGTGCTGTGGGGGAGGCGGACCAGGGTCGGGCTGCCGCCGGAGGGGTAGCAGGTGTCGGCCTCGGTGCCGGGGGCGACGACGTAGCGCTCGCCGCCGAGTTCGGCGCTGCCGGCGCTTGTGGCGGCGGCCAGGGTGCAGGCGGGGGCGCGGTTGGTCACGGGGGTGTCGGTGGTGCTGGTGACATCCGGGGCGAGTGTGGGGAGGGAGGCGCGGCCGGCGCCGACGAGGACGGTGCGGGCGGCCGACTCGGTCATCGTGGCGCGGAGTGCGGCCTGTTGAGTCTCGGTCAGCAGGTCGGGGGTGGTGACGAGGAGTGTGGTGCGGGTGTCCGTTGCCGCGGTCGCCTCGTCGAGCGTGGTGGCCGTGGTGACGGTGACGCCGCTTTCCCTGAGGAGTTCGGCGACGGCGCGGCTGCCGGTGGGGTCGGCGGAGCGGGGGTCGAGGGCGCCGTGGGTCTCGGTGGAGCGGACCGTCGCGAGGGCGATGCCGCCGATGAGGATCAGGGCGAGGACGAGGGCGGCGCCTCGGGCGCGGGTCCAGATCTGGCGGGCGGACAGGGCGGTCGAGGTGGACTCGGCGGCCGGTCGGGTCATGCGGGCGCCCCCGAGGGTGCGGTGTCGAGGGTCGGCTTGGCTCGCTCCAGGGCGGTGTCCAGTTCCTCGATGCGGCCGTACGCGGGTTCGTCGGCGGTGCGGCCGCCGTACGTCACGTCGTCGAAGGCGCGGGCGGCGAGGCGCAGGTCGTCCGCGTGGGTGGGGAGCGAGCGGCCGGCCTCGGCGGCGGCCTCGTCGGCGGTGCGGCCGGGGCGGGGGTCGAGCAGGGCGCGCTCCTCGAGGGAGCGGACGATGGCCCGCATGCGTTCCTGGACGGCCTGGTTCCAGTGGCCGGCGGTGGCGTGGCGGGCGGCGGCCGCGCGGTGTTCGGCGGCGGTGCGGGGGCCGTCGGCGAAGAGGGAGTCGCCGGCCGTGGCCGGTGAGCGGTGGGGGGTGCCGAGTCGCCACCACAGGGCGGCGACGAGGGCGATGACGACCAGGGCGACGGCGACGAGGCCCACGACGCCGCCCGGCGTGGCTCGGGCGGCCGAGCTGAAGAGCTCGTCCACCCATTCCCAGAAGCGGTCGAGTCCGCGCTGGAGGAGGTTGGGATCGTTCTGGTGGTACAGCGGATCGGACAGCTCCCGCTCCGCCGCCTCGCGGGCGGGGATGCGGGAGATGTCCACCGGTACGTCGCCGTCGGCGCGCTGGAGTGTGAGTGGTGCGGTCGTTCCCCCCGGGACCGTCACGGCATCAGCCCCCGACGGTCTCGTCGCCGGGAGTGGGGCCGTAGCCGGGGAGGCCGGCGGCTCGGGCCAGTTCGAGGTCCAGTGCTTCGCGTCGGATGCGCTGGTCCACGTAGAGGAGGACGGTGACGCCGGCCGAGATCGGGTAGGTGACCGCGCTGGTGAGGATGCCGCCGATGCCGGTGATGATCAGGAACGACCAGCCGAAGGTGGGGGCGGAGCCGGTGAGCAGTCCGGAGAAGCCTTCGCCGTCGACCGCGATGGCGACGATGGTGAACGGGATCGCGATGATCATGGCGAAGACGAAGATCAGCAGCTGGGTGAGGACGGTGATGCCGAAGATCCGCCACCACGAGCCCTGGACGAGCTTGGCGGAGCGCCTCAGCGACGTCATGACGCCCTGACGCTCCAGCATCAGGGCGGGGGAGGCGAGGCTGAAGCGGACCACCAGCCAGACCATCACCGCCGTGGCGCCGAGCCCGAGGAACAGGATCAGGGCCCCGCCCAGGGTGCCGCCGACCAGGAGGCCGGGCAGCAGGCCGACGAACAGGATGCCGGCGCTGAGGGCGGCCATGAGCAGGGTGAGTCCGATGAGCTGGAGCAGGCGCGGGCGGGCCTCGCGCCAGGCCTCGCCGAGCGAGACCGGGCGGCCCAGGACCGCGCGGCTGACCACGACGGTGAGCAGGGCGGCGCAGACGACGGAGGCCATCAGCGTGACCAGCAGGGCCGGGGCGAGGGCGATCATGGAGTTCTGGGCGGACTGGACCGACTGCTCCAGCTGCTCGGCGGGCGTCGCGTCCGGGCTGATCGCCGGTGTCTTCGGGACGAGGTACCGCTCGGCCAGGATGTTGGCGATCTGGGAGATCACCGCGACCGTGACCGAGAAGGACAGCACCGTGCGCCAGTAGGTGCGGAGGGTCTTCACCGAGCCGTCGAGGATCTCGCCCATGCCGAGGGGGCGCAGCGGGACGACGCCCGGCTTCGCGGCCGGCGGCTTGCCCCAGTTCGTGTTCGGGGGCGGAGGGCCCCAGTACGGGCCGGGGGCCGGGGGCGGGGTCTGGCCGGTGGGCGGGGTCCACCGGCCGGCGGGCGGCTGGTCCTTGGACCACTGAGGGGCGGAACCGTTCGCGTCGGCGGGGGTGGTGGGCCGGGGGATCCCGGAGCCGTCCTGGCCGTCGGAGGGCGCGGATCCGGGCGAGGTCCAGCCCGGAGTGTCGTTCACGGTTCGTCCACCTCGGTGAAATGGTCGCGGTGCCGGATCGGCGAACCGGCTCGGTCACGGCGGCCGACACCTGAGACGGCGGCGGGCCGGGTGCCATCGTGCCACGCGGGGCCCTTGCGTGGGCGGGAGCGGTCGCCTCGTTCGTACCTTTGTCCGGACCTTCTTTGTCCGGGCGACAGGCGGCACACTGTGCGAATGCCCGACCAGGACGCGCGATCCGTGCGGCGGCGGGCCGAGAGGAGCGCGATCCACGAGGTCGCGGCCCGGGCTGGGGGAGACGCTGTGGGACAGGTCACGGCAGGTAACGATTGGCTAATGGGATGATGTCGATATGAAGGGACGCGTTCTTGTCGTCGACGACGACACCGCACTGGCCGAGATGCTCGGGATTGTGCTGCGGGGTGAAGGGTTCGATCCGTCGTTCGTCGCGGACGGTGACAAGGCGCTCGCCGCTTTCCGCGAGGCCAAGCCGGACCTGGTGCTGCTTGACCTGATGCTGCCCGGACGGGACGGCATCGAGGTGTGCAGGCTCATCAGGGCCGAGTCCGGCGTGCCGATCGTCATGCTCACGGCCAAGAGCGACACGGTCGACGTGGTGGTGGGCCTGGAGTCCGGGGCTGACGACTACATCGTCAAGCCGTTCAAGCCGAAGGAGCTCGTCGCCCGTATCCGGGCGCGGCTGCGGAGGTCCGAGGAGCCCGCGCCGGAGCAGCTCACCATCGGTGACCTGGTCATCGACGTGGCGGGGCACTCCGTGAAGCGGGAGGGGCAGTCCATCGCCCTGACCCCGCTCGAGTTCGACCTGCTCGTCGCGCTGGCGCGCAAGCCGTGGCAGGTCTTCACCCGAGAGGTCCTGCTGGAGCAGGTCTGGGGATACCGGCACGCGGCCGACACCCGGCTGGTGAACGTGCACGTCCAGAGGCTGCGCTCGAAGGTCGAGAAGGACCCCGAGCGCCCGGAGATCGTGGTGACCGTCCGTGGCGTCGGTTACAAGGCGGGACCGAGCTGACATGACTACAGGCAGTACTGCTCCGAAGCCCGGGGACCCGGGAGACCGTGCGGGGCGGGCTGCCGGACCGGGGCGGGGGGGCCCGCGTTTCGGCCGCCTGCTGGGCGGGCGGCTCCTGAGCGACGGGGCACCGGGGGGACCGGTGTTCCGGCTCCTCGCCCGCTGGGTCCGCCGACCGCTGCTGCCCGCTGTGCGGCTGTGGCGGCGGAACATCCAGCTCAGGGTCGTCGCGGGCACCCTGCTCATGTCTCTCGGAGTGGTGCTGCTGCTCGGCCTCGTCGTCATCGGCCAGGTCCGTAACGGTCTGCTCGACGCCAAGGAGCGGGCCGCCCAGAGCCAGGCCGCCGGCGGGTTCTCCGCCGCGCAGGACCGGGCGGCGATCACCTCCTCGGCGCCCGGCCAGCAGGACGGCGGGCGGACCGGCGCGTCCGTGAACTGGCGCTCCACGCTCGTCGAGCAGCTCGCCAGTGGCGGCCAGAGCGCGTTCAACGTGGTCGCGCTCTCCCTCGACACCGGTGACACCGCGAGCCGTGGCGCGCGCGCCTCCGGCGAGGTCGACCCGGTGAAGAGCATCCCCGCCGACCTGCGGCTCAACGTCGCCCAGGGCGCGAACCCCTACCAGAAGTCGACCCGGATCTACTACACCAGCGGCGAACCGTCCGAACCCGGGCTGGTGATCGGCAAGCGGCTGAACGACGCCGACGGCACCCCGTACGAGCTGTACTACCTCTTCCCGCTGACGCAGGAGGAGGACTCGCTCACTCTCGTGAAGGGCACCCTCGCGACCGCCGGGCTGTTCGTCGTCGTGCTGCTCGGCGCCATCGCGTGGTTCGTGGTCCGGCAGGTCGTGACGCCCGTCCGGATGGCCGCCGGGATCGCCGAGCGGCTTTCGGCCGGCCGCCTCCAGGAACGGATGAAGGTCACCGGCGAGGACGACATCGCGCGCCTCGGCGAGGCCTTCAACAAGATGGCCCAGAGCCTCCAGCTCAAGATCCAGCAGCTGGAGGAGCTCTCGCGGATGCAGCGGCGGTTCGTCTCCGACGTCTCGCACGAGCTGCGCACCCCGCTGACCACGGTCCGGATGGCCGCCGACGTCATCCACGAGGCGCGCGTCGACTTCGACCCCGTCACCGGACGGGCCGCGGAACTCCTCGGCGACCAGCTCGACCGTTTCGAGTCGCTGCTCTCCGATCTTCTGGAGATCAGCCGCTTCGACGCGGGAGCGGCGGCCCTGGAGGCCGAGCCGATAGACCTGCGTCAGGTCGTGCGCCGGGTCATCGGCGGCGCCGAACCCCTCGCCGAGCGCAAGGGCACCCGGATGGTCGTCCTCGGCGACGAGCAGCCCGTGGTGGCCGAGGCGGATGCCCGCCGGGTCGAGCGGGTGCTGCGCAACCTCGTCGTCAACGCCGTCGAGCACGGTGAGGGTCGGGACGTGGTGGTGAAGCTCGCCGCCGCCGGCGGTGCCGTCGCCGTCGCCGTCCGCGACTACGGCGTCGGACTCAAGCCGGGCGAGGCGACCCGGGTGTTCAACCGCTTCTGGCGCGCCGACCCGGCCCGCGCGCGCACCACCGGCGGTACGGGCCTCGGCCTGTCGATCGCCGTGGAGGACGCCCGGCTGCACGGTGGCTGGCTGCAGGCCTGGGGCGAGCCCGGCGGAGGTTCGCAGTTCCGGCTGACCCTGCCGAGGACCGCGGACGAGCCGCTGCGGGGCTCTCCGATCCCGCTGGAGCCCGAGGACTCGCGACGCAACCGCGAGCAGGCCGCCGCCGGGCGCGTGGAGGAGAGCAAGCGCCGCGTGGCGCTGCCGGCGCAGCCCGCCGGGGACCGGGCCGCGCTCCCCGTACCACCGAGGCTGCCCGCGCCGCCGAGGGCGACCGTCGATCCGACGGCCCTGCCCGGCAGTGGGGCACGGGTGGTGCCGAGAGCGGCGACGGACAGCGACGGCGCCACGGCGGGCGCGGGGACGGCCGGGGGAACCGGGAACGTGGAGCGGGAGGACGGGACACGTGGGCGCTGACTCCCGACAGGGACGCGCGGGGCGGGGCGGAAGCAGGAGGGCGGTGATACTGGCCGCGTGCGGCGGGCTCGTCCTCACCGGGTGCGCGACGATGCCCGACAGCGGAGACGTACAGCTCGTGAAGGGGGCGAACCTCGGCGACTCGCAGGTGCGGGTCTACGCCGTCGCCCCCCGGGAGAACGCCGACCCGGACGAGATCGTCGACGGCTTCCTGGAGGCCATGACGAGCGACGACCCCGGGTTCGCCACCGCGCGCAAGTACCTGACGAAGCAGGCCTCGCGGACCTGGAAGCCGGAGCAGGGCATCACGGTGCTCACCACCGCGCCCGACCGCGAACAGGCCGACCGCAACGCCGATCCGGACAACCAGGGCCGTGCCTACCCGCTCTCCGGCCGCAAGATCGCGAGGGTGGACGCCCGGCACGGCTATCTGCCGAACAGCCCCGTCAAGTACCTCCAGTCGATCCACGTCGTGCAGCAGCCCTCCGCGGACGGCAAGGGCAAGGAGTGGCGGATCGACAGCCTGCCGTCCGGCCTGCTGCTCGGCGAGGCCGACTTCCTGCGCAACTACCGGTCGGTCAACAAGTACTACTTCGCCTCCGGGGAGGACTGGGTCGTGGCCGACCCGGTCTACATCCGGCAGCGGCAGGATCCGGTCACCCGGATGGACCCGGTCACGCAGACCGTCAAGGCGCTGCTCGAAGGGCCGACGAACTGGCTCAAGACGGCCGTCGACTCGCAGTTCCCCTCCGGTACGGATCTGAAGGCCGGCGTCACCTCGCTGGCCCCGGACGACCAGTCCACGCTGAAGGTGCCGCTCAACGCCAAGGCCGAGCGGGTGGGCGCCGAGGCGTGCAGGCGGATGGCGGCGCAGCTGCTCTTCACACTGGGCGACCTGACCTCCGTCCGCGTCGAGCAGGTCGAGCTCCTGAAGCCGGGCGGGGACTCGCTGTGCCGGCTGGGCAAGGGGCAGGCGGCGGAGTTCGCTGCGGTGCGCAACACCGCACCGCAGGAGAACCCGTACTTCCTCGACGAGCACGGCAAGCTGAAGACGCTGGCGGTCCAGGCCAAGGAGACCGACGAGCCGGACCCCGTGCCGGGGCCGTTCGGCAGCGGCACGACCCCGCTGACCTCGGTCGCCGTGGACCGCGGCGAGACCCGGGCCGCCGGGGTCGGTTCGGGCGGACGCGATCTGTTCGTCTCCTCGATCACCACGGAGCAGGATCCGCTGCCAGCGGTGCTGTCGAGCAGGGCGGCGCGCCCCGCGGACCGGCTCTCCGCGCCGAGCTGGGACGGCCGGGGCGACCTCTGGGTCGCCGACCGCAACCCCGCCGACGCGCACCTGTGGATGGTGCCGGGCGGCTCCGGTGAACCCGTGGAGGTCAGGACGCCCTGGCTGCAGACCGGCACCCGCGTGGAGGCCCTGCGGGTCTCGGCGGACGGTGTGCGGATCGCCCTGCTGGTCAAGCAGGGGGAGCGCACCACGCTGCAGATCGGTCGGATCGAGCGGGAGAAGTCGGGGGCGGTGTCCGTCGGCGGCCTCCAGCCCGCCGCGCCGCGCATGGAGTCCGTCACGTCCGTCTCCTGGGCCGGACCGAGCCGCCTGGTCGTCGTCGGCAAGGAGGCGGGCGGTGTCCAGCAGATCCGCTATCTCCAGACGGACGGCTCGACCTCGGCGAGCTCGGTGCTCCCTGGCCTGAACGGGGTGGCGTCGGTCGCCGCGCCGAACGGCGACGGGGCGCCCGTGGTGGCGAACTCCCGGAGCGACGGCATCGTCCGGCTGGCGCCGGGCACGAACTGGCAGCCGGTGGTCGAGGCGGGCGCTTCGCCCGTCTACCCCGGCTAGGGCGTGTTGCGAAAGTCCCGCCTGCCCGACGGCGCCTGGCACGCACGCTCGCCGCGTTGTCGGGATCACCCCGATGCATCCAGTATCGGGGCGACCCTCCGCCTTGCGATCGCACGCACCAGACGCCGTCCGGCCCGCCCTTCGGGCGGTCGGCGCTACTTTCGCAACACGCCCTAGGGCGTCCTACCGGGGCCAGGGCGGCTCTTTCCGGATCCTTCCGGGCCCGCGGCGTCCGGTACGCGCGCTCGGGAGCGGCAGGGCCCGCCGGGGCGACCTGACGGACTCGGGGTGCCCGCCCCCGGTCCGGCCGGGCTTGCGGCGCGGGGGTCGGGTCCGGCCCGGTGGCATGCGTCAGCGAGCGGGGTGCCGGGCCGCCGGGAGCAGGCTGTCAGGCCGCCGGGAGCCGCATCCGGGCGGTTTTCCACAGGGGTGGTCCGCGGCGGCGGGAGCACGCACAGTGGAGTCATGCGGGGGTGGTGGCGGGAGATCGCCGGGCTGGTGCTGCCGGTGGCCTGCGGGGGCTGCGGCAGGCCGCGCACCGTCTTGTGCCCGGACTGCGCCGAGGCGCTGACCGGCCCCGGACCGCGCAGGGTGCGGCCCGCGCCCGAGCCCGCGGGGCTGCCGGCGGTCCATGCCGCCGCGCCCTACGCCGAGTCCGTACGGGAACTCCTCCTCGCCCACAAGGAGCGCGGGGCGCTGGCGCTCGCCGGGCCCCTCGGCGACGCGCTCGCGGCCGCCGTCACGGCCGCTGCCGGGCCTGTGACGGGCCCCGGCTCCCCACCCCTGCTCCTCGTACCGGTGCCGTCCTCGCGGCGCTCCGTGCGGGCGCGTGGCCACGATCCGACGCGACGGATCGCGCTGGCCGCGGCAGCCCGGCTGCGGCGCGCGGGACGGGCCGCGCGGGTCGTGCCCGTACTGCGCCAGCGGCGGTACGTGGCGGACCAGGCGGGACTCGGTGCGCGCGGGCGGCTGACGAACCTCGCGGGAGCGCTGGAGGTCGTACCGGGCGGCGCACGACTGCTCGGGGCCGGAAGGGTGGTTCTCGTGGACGATCTGATGACCACGGGCGCTTCGCTCGCGGAGGCGGCGCGCGCACTCGGAGCCGTTCACCGGTCGTTCATTCCTGGATTACCGCGAGCATTGCCGGAAAGATCGCAGGACAGTTCCGCGCAGCACGGATTCGAACAGCGGCAGGCGGCTGTGGTCGCATCCTCTCCCGGTTCGTTCGAAATAAACCGGAACTCGCCAGGAACTTGGATCGTTGCAGGTGGTGAGAGGTGAGAGCACCCGATCGGAGGTATGTCGCGGTAGCGGGTGCCGACACCCGTCCGAAGGGGCTATGTTCGGTTGTGAGGAATGGCGAATGCCACTGCCTCGCCGAATACATGGTTGCGCCTACAGGACAGGAGTTCAGGGCGAATTAACCTCGTGTCGATGGGGTGGGGATCTTGTCGACTGGGGAGGAGGAGGTGAAAGTCGCCGAGTCCGAGCTCCGGTAACCACCGGAGTCTGGTGCAAAGGGAGATGCCCTGCGGCCAAGGAGCCGATCAGGGCGATCCGGGAACGGAGTTCTGCGTGGACATCGTCGTCAAGGGCCGCAAGACCGAGGTGCCCGAGCGGTTCCGCAAGCACGTGGCCGAGAAGCTGAAGCTGGAGAAGATCCAGAAGCTCGACGGCAAGGTGATCAGCCTCGACGTCGAGGTGTCCAAGGAGCACAACCCGCGGCAGGCCGACCGGTCCGACCGCGTGGAGATCACCCTCCACTCCCGAGGCCCGGTGATCCGGGCCGAAGCTGCGGCAGGCGACCCGTACGCAGCCCTCGACCTCGCCAGCGACAAGCTGGAGGCCCGGCTGCGGAAGCAGCACGACAAGCGATACACCCGCCGTGGCAACGGCAGGCTGTCGGCAGCGGAGGTCGGGGACGTGGTGCCCGGCGCCGCCCAGCTCAACGGAAACGGGCAGCTGGTCGCCGACGAGTCCGAAAAGGTGCCCACCACGATGATGGGCTCGATCGAGGTCCAGGGCGAAGGCCCGCTGGTGGTGCGTGAGAAGACCCACCGGGCCGCCCCCATGACGCTCGACCAGGCGCTCTACGAGATGGAGCTGGTCGGCCACGACTTCTATCTGTTCGTCGACTCGGACAACAAGCAGCCGAGCGTCGTCTACCGGCGACACGCGTACGACTACGGCGTGATCCACCTGGAGAGCGACCCGCTCGCCGAAGGTGGCGGCGCCGGCGGTGCGCTGGGCGGCTGACGGCCCGCCACCGCACCAAATCACCCACACCTCAGGTGTCCCTCACGGTGCCCCTGGAGCGCGGTTCGCGCCCCCAGGGGCACCCCCGTGCGCCCATGGGTAACCCCACGCGCGGCCGGGGCATGAAATCATGTCGTGCACGCCAACCGGTGCTCGTCGAGCAGCGGTTGGAGGACCGGAAACGAATTCAGGCCACGGCCTTCAGGGGGAGGAACGATGGCGGACAGCTTCGGACCGGTGCTCAGGGGGCGTGAGCCCTTCGGGGCAGTCACTCCGGAGTGCGCGCCGGACGGATCGGATTCGGACGGCGCCGAGTGCCGCAAGGAGCCCATCCGGGTCCTTGTCGTGGACGATCACGCCCTTTTCCGCCGGGGGCTGGAGATCGTCCTCGCGCAGGAGGAGGACATCCAGGTCGTCGGCGAGGCCGGAGACGGGGCCGAGGCGGTCGACAAGGCGGCCGATCTCCTGCCGGACATCGTCCTGATGGACGTGCGGATGCCCCGCCGCGGCGGCATCGAGGCGTGCACCTCCATCAAGGAGGTGGCCCCCAGCGCGAAGATCATCATGCTGACGATCAGCGACGAGGAGGCCGACCTCTACGAGGCGATCAAGGCCGGGGCCACCGGCTACCTCCTCAAGGAGATCTCCACCGACGAGGTCGCCACGGCGATCCGCGCGGTCGCCGACGGGCAGTCGCAGATCAGCCCGTCGATGGCGTCCAAGCTCCTCACCGAGTTCAAGTCGATGATCCAGCGCACCGACGAGCGCCGGCTCGTGCCCGCGCCCCGGTTGACGGACCGTGAGCTGGAGGTCCTCAAGCTCGTCGCGACCGGCATGAACAACCGGGACATCGCCAAGGAGCTCTTCATCTCCGAGAACACGGTGAAGAACCACGTGCGGAACATCCTGGAGAAGCTCCAGCTCCACTCCCGCATGGAGGCCGTGGTCTACGCGATGCGGGAGAAGATCCTGGAGATCCGCTGAACCCTGCCCTGCGCCCGCGAGGGCGGTCGGGTCAGTCGGGTCAGTCGGGTCAGTCCAGGGCTCGCACCAGCTCCGGGGCCAGCTCCGGGTGGTTCATGCGCTCCGGGACCACCGAGACCGCGTCGCAGCCGACCCACTCGGCCGCCTCGCGCAGCGCCCGCGCCACCGCAGGCACGGCCTTGGGGCCGTCCAGCGTGACCTGCCGGGCGACCAGCGTGCGGCCCTCACGCGCCGGGTCCACCCGGCCGACCAGACGACCGCCGGCCAGCACCGGCATCGCGAAGTAGCCGTACACCCGCTTCGGCTTCGGCACGTACGCCTCCAGGCGGTGCGTGAAACCGAAGATCCGCTCCGTACGCGCCCGCTCCCAGATCAGCGAGTCGAAGGGCGAGAGCAGCGTCGTCCGGTGCCGGCCGCGCGGCTCGGAGGCCAGCGCCGCCGGGTCCGCCCAGGCGGGCTTCCCCCAGCCCGCCACCGTGACCGGCACGAGCCCCGAGGCCTCGACCACCGCGTCGAACTGCTCGCCCTTGAGGCGGTGGTAGTCGGCGATGTCCGCGCGGGTGCCGACGCCCAGCGCCTCGCCCGCCTGCCGCACCAGCCGCCGCACGCACTCGGTGTCGTCGAGCTGGTCGTGGAGCAGCTCCTTCGGGACCGCCCGCTCCGCCAGGTCGTAGACCCGCTTCCAGCCGCGCCGCTCGGTCACCACGACCTCGCCGTGCATCAGCGCCCGCTCGACGGCGATCTTCCCGTCGGACCAGTCCCACCACTCGCCCTTGTTCTTCGCGCCGCCCAGCTCCGTCGCCGTCTGCGGGCCCTCGGCCCGCAGCTGGTCGATCACCTTGTCGTACGCACCGGCCGACAGCTCGTGGTGCCAGTGCGGTCGGTCACGGTAGGCGCGGCGGCGGAAGGCGAAGTGGGGCCACTCCTCGATCGGCAGCACGCAGGCGGCGTGCGACCAGTACTCGAAGGCGTGAGCCTCGGTCCAGTAGGCGTCCTCGACCGTCGTGCGACCCACGGCGCCCAGGCGCGCGTACGGGATGAGCTCGTGCGAGCGGGCCAGGACGGAGATCGTGTCGAGCTGGACCTGACCGAGGGCGCGCAGCACGCCACGGACCCCGGACCTGCGGTCGGGAGCCCCCAGGAACCCCTGGGCGCGCAGGGCGATCCGGCGGGCTTCGTCGGCGGACAGTTCGGCGGCGGGGCGCGGCGCAGTCGTCATGGAACGCACCCTAGGGCCCGGCACCGACAGTCAGGCCTGCGCGGGCCGATCGCGGGCCGGGAGGTACGGCAAGGGGCTCGGCAGGCCGAAGTCCGAGGGGAGCAGGGCGCCGACCCAGCAGTCGCGGAGCGTGCCCTTGTTGACGAGGCCGGCGCGCTGGACGCCCTCCAGGGCGAAGCCGACGCGCTCGGCGACCGCGCGCGAGCCGGTGTTGCCGAGCTCGGCCCGCCACAGGAGCCGGGTGCAGCCCAGGCCCGTGAACGCCCAGTGGGCCAGGGCCCGGACGGTCTCGGTCATGTATCCGAGGCCCCGGTGCTCCCGCCGGGTCCAGTAGCCGACCTCCCAGACTCCGGAGCCGCGACTGGTCAGCGAGACCGCGCAGAGCAGTGGGCCGCCGGCCACCGGCTCGACCGCGAACGTGTAGTCCGAGTCCTCGCGCCAGCCGTCGGGCACGAGCCGGTTCAGGAAGAAGTCGGCGTCCTGCCGGGTGTAGGGGTCCGGGACCACGGTCCAGCGCCGGATGTCCGGGTCCTGACAGATTTCGTACACCGTGTCGAGGTCCTCGGGAACGAAGTTCCGCAGCCGCAGCCGCTCGGTGGTGAGGATGATCGGATCCATGCAGGGATTGTCGTGAGCCGCCCGACGGGAAGCGAACACTTTTCGGGTGGGGCGGCACCTTCCGCCCACCTCGTGCGTTGTCTCTGAGGGTGGCCTTGCGGCTCGGGCACTGCGGGCCTCCCTTCGCGAGGGCGGTCTCGCTTACGATGGCCGTTGCGGTGGGGACCACCTGCCGTGCCCGCGCTCGCGTCGATCACAAGACCCAGTGCCAGGCCCGACCGGCAAGGAGACCAGCCTCAGTGTCCGTCTTCAACAAGCTCATGCGTGCAGGCGAAGGCAAGATCCTGCGCAAACTGCACCGCATCGCGGACCAGGTCAACTCCATCGAAGAGGACTTCGTCAACCTCTCCGACGCCGAGTTGCGGGCGCTCACCGATGAGTACAAGCAGCGGTACGCCGACGGTGAGAGCCTCGACGACCTCATGCCCGAGGCCTTCGCGACGGTTCGCGAGGCCGCCAAGCGCGTCCTCGGACAGCGCCACTACGACGTCCAGCTCATGGGCGGCGCCGCGCTCCACCTCGGCTACGTCGCCGAGATGAAGACCGGTGAGGGCAAGACCCTCGTCGGCACCCTCCCGGCGTACCTCAACGCGCTGTCCGGCAAGGGCGTCCACCTGATCACGGTGAACGACTACCTGGCCGAGCGCGACTCCGAGCTCATGGGCCGCGTCCACCGCTTCCTGGGCCTCAAGGTCGGCTGCATCCTCGCCAACATGACCCCGGCCCAGCGCCGTGAGCAGTACGGCTGCGACATCACGTACGGCACGAACAACGAGTTCGGCTTCGACTACCTCCGCGACAACATGGCGTGGTCCCAGGACGAGCTCGTCCAGCGCGGCCACAACTTCGCCTGTGTCGACGAGGTCGACTCGATCCTCGTCGACGAGGCCCGTACGCCGCTGATCATCTCCGGCCCGGCCGACCAGGCCACCAAGTGGTACGGCGACTTCGCCAAGCTGGTCACCCGCCTCGGCAAGGGCGAGCCCGGCAACCCGCTCAAGGGCATCGAGGAGACCGGCGACTACGAGGTCGACGAGAAGAAGCGCACCGTCGCCATCCACGAGGCGGGCGTCGCCAAGGTCGAGGACTGGCTGGGCATCGACAACCTCTACGAGTCGGTGAACACCCCGCTCGTCGGGTACCTGAACAACGCCATCAAGGCGAAGGAACTGTTCAAGAAGGACAAGGACTACGTCGTCATGGACGGCGAAGTCATGATCGTCGACGAGCACACCGGCCGAATCCTCGCCGGCCGCCGCTACAACGAGGGCATGCACCAGGCCATCGAGGCGAAGGAAGGGGTGGCGATCAAGGACGAGAACCAGACCCTCGCCACGATCACCCTGCAGAACTTCTTCCTCCTGTACTCGAAGCTCTCCGGCATGACCGGTACGGCCATGACCGAGGCCGCCGAGTTCCACCAGATCTACAAGCTGGGCGTCGTCCCGATCCCCACGAACAGGCCGATGATCCGCAAGGACCAGTCCGACCTGATCTACCGGACCGAGGTCGCCAAGTTCGCCGCCGTCGTCGACGACATCGCGGAGAAGCACGAGAAGGGTCAGCCGATCCTCGTCGGCACGACCTCCGTCGAGAAGTCCGAGTACCTCTCGCAGCAGCTCTCCAAGCGCGGTGTGGCGCACGAGGTCCTCAACGCCAAGCACCACGACCGCGAGGCCAGCATCGTCGCCCAGGCCGGCCGCCGCGGCGCCGTCACCGTCGCCACGAACATGGCCGGTCGCGGTACCGACATCAAGCTCGGCGGCAACCCGGACGACCTCGCCGAGGCCGAGCTGCGCCAGGCCGGTCTCGACCCGGTCGACCACGTCGAGGAGTGGGCCGCGGCCCTCCCGGGCGCCCTGGAGCGCGCCGGCAAGGCCGTGAAGGCGGAGTTCGAGGAGGTCAAGGAGCTCGGCGGCCTGTACGTCCTGGGCACCGAGCGCCACGAGTCGCGCCGTATCGACAACCAGCTCCGCGGTCGTTCCGGCCGTCAGGGCGACCCCGGCGAGTCCCGCTTCTACCTGTCGCTCGGCGACGACCTGATGCGTCTGTTCAAGGCGCAGATGGTCGAGCGCGTGATGGCCATGGCCAACGTGCCGGACGACGTGCCGATCGAGAACAAGATGGTCACCCGCGCCATCGCCTCCGCGCAGTCGCAGGTCGAGACGCAGAACTTCGAGACGCGTAAGAACGTCCTGAAGTACGACGACGTCCTCAACCGGCAGCGCCAGGTCATCTACGGCGAGCGCCGCCGCGTCCTGGAGGGCGAGGACCTGCACGAGCAGATCCAGCACTTCATGGACGACACGATCGACGACTACATCCGCCAGGAGACCGCCGAGGGCTTCGCGGAGGAGTGGGACCTCGACCGTCTGTGGAACGCGTTCAAGCAGCTCTACCCGGTGAAGGTCACCGTCGACGAGCTGGAGGACGCGGCCGGGGACCGGGCCGGCATCACCGCCGAGTTCATCGCCCAGTCGGTCAAGGACGACATCCACGAGCAGTACGACGCGCGCGAGAAGCAGCTCGGCTCGGAGATCATGCGTGAGCTGGAGCGCCGCGTGGTCCTGTCGGTCCTGGACCGCAAGTGGCGCGAGCACCTCTACGAGATGGACTACCTCCAGGAGGGCATCGGCCTGCGCGCAATGGCGCAGAAGGACCCGCTGGTCGAGTACCAGCGCGAGGGCTTCGACATGTTCACCGCCATGATGGAGGGCATCAAGGAGGAGTCCGTCGGCTACCTGTTCAACCTGGAGGTCCAGGTCGAGCAGCAGGTCGAGGAGGTCCCGGTGCAGGCGACCGCTCCGTCGCTGGACAAGACGGACGCCGTGCCCGCGGGGAACGGCCGTCCGGAGATCCGCGCCAAGGGGCTCGACGCGCCGCAGCGGCCGGACCGGCTGCACTTCTCCGCGCCGACCGTCGACGGCGACGGCGGGGTCGTCGAGGGCGACTTCGAGTCCGGTGACGACTCCGGCGACGGGATGACGCGGGCGGAGCGCCGCAAGGCGCAGAAGAACGCGAGCGGTGGGCGTCGTCGTAAGAAGTGACGCGCCGTGGCCGCCGGGACGCTGTGACCGTGGTGACACGGAGAGCGTTCTGAGGCAGTGAGCGGAGGGGCCGGTACCTGTGGGTGCCGGCCCCTTCGTCATGGGTGCCGGGCGGCGACGCCGAGCCCGTCGAGCTCGACGGCGGCGCAGCGCCAGCGCTGGTCGGCGCCGAGCTCCAGGCGGAACGCCATGGCCCGGACGCGCCGGCCGGTCGCGATGCTCGCGAAGGCCTCCATGGCCGTGCGGTGCGGGTCCAGCTGCACGGAGCAGCGGCGCAGGACCGGGCGGGGGCCGAGCGACCGCAGGGGCGTCGCCGGGGCGAGGTGGACGAGCTGCTCGTACGCCTCGCCGACGGTGTGGCCGAGCATCCAGTGGACCGGCCGCTCCCCGCTGAGCACGGCGAGCAGGCGCTCCGCGAAGACGGTGTGCGGGGGGAGCGTGCGGGGCGGGGTCGCGGTGCGGGGGTGGGTGCCCGCGCCGCCGCGGGGCCGGGTGCCCGCGGGGCCGCCGGGGGCCGTGCGGGGGCGGGGGGTGCGCGGGCGGGTGGTGGCCGTGTAGCTGTCCATGGTGAGCCCCTGTCGCTGCGTAACCGGGTGGTACCGGTCAGTAACTTTCGTTGGGGATCTTGTACGGGTGGGTCCCGGGCCCCCGCAAGGAGTCCCGGGGCACGCGGGAGCCCCCGGGCGGGATCACCTATCAGGGTGACGCCGGGGGAAAAGTGGCTCTTCAGGGCCTTGGGAGGGCTGGTCGGCGGTGGACGGGCGGCGCCTGCGGCCCGCCGCCCCGAAGGGGGACTCCGCACGTATCCTGAGGGCCTCTCCGTCTACGAAAGCGGCCAGCCATGCGCGTGTACGTCCCTCTGACCCTTCCCGGTCTCGCACAGGTGCACAAGGCCGGCGAGCTGGGTCCCGGACCGTTCGTCGCGTACGCCGTGACGCCCGCGCTGCGCGAGTGGTACGTCTCCGAGGACGTCGAGGAGCTGGAGTACGCGGCCCTCGGCCGGGCCGCCGAGGCGTCCCTGCGGCTCATCGCGGGCTTCGCCGGGGCGCCCAGGTGCCGGGTCGTCCTCGCGGTCGACGTGGCCGACAAGGACGTGGCCGACGCCGGTGCCGACGCTTCCGTCGGCGAGGTCCGGGTCGCGGGGCCGGTTCCGCTGGCCAAGGCGGGGGCGGTGCACGCCGACGCGGGCGACGCGGTGGCGGACGTCACGGCGGCGGCGGGCGCGCTGGAGGCGGCGGACCGGGGCGACGGCAAGGCCCAGTCCGTGGTGGACGGGGCCGAGGACCACGAGCTGCTGTGGTTCGGGGTGCAGGAGATTCCCGAGCTGCTGCGGCGGTAGCCGCAGCGGGGCCCGGGCGGGGTTCGTTGTCGGAGGGGGCCGGTACCGTTTCCGCATGGGGAAGCACGACGGCTTGCGCGGCAAGCATCTGGTCTGGGACTGGAACGGGACACTGCTCGACGACATCGGCGCGGTGATCGGGGCGACGAACGCCGCCTTCGCCGAGCTCGGGCTCGAAACGATCACTCTGGAGCAGTACCGGGAGCTGTACACGGTGCCGGTGCCGAAGTTCTACGAGCGGCTCATGGGACGGCTGCCGACCGATGCGGAGTGGACCGTCATGGACGGGGCCTTCCACCGGCACTACTGGGCGCGGGCCGAGGGCTGCGGGCTGACCGCCGGCGCGGCGGAGCTGCTCGCCGCGCGACAGGAGTCCGGGCTCACGCAGTCGCTGCTGTCGCTCGCGCCGCACGCCGAGCTGATACCCCTGGTGCGGCGGCACGGGATCGCCGAGCGGTTCGTGCGGATGGACGGGCGCGTCGACGCGTCGACGGACGGGAAGTCCGGGCACATGGTGCGGCACCTGGCGGCGCTCGCCCTCGCGGCGGACCGGGTGGTCGTGATCGGCGACGCGGCGGACGACGCGGTGGCGGCGGCGCACGTGGGCGCGAAGGCGGTGCTCTACACCGGTGGCTCGCACAGCCGGGCTTCGCTGGAGCGGGTCGGGGTACCGGTGGTGGACTCGCTGGCGGAGGCGGTCGCCGTGGCGGAGGAGCTGGTCTAGGGCGTGTTGCGAAAGTAGCGCGGGCAGGCGGGACTTTCGCAACACGCCCTAGGGGCACCTGATGCCCTGCGGGGCCGGGGTCCGGGCGCCGTGCCCGCGACCCCGGTGTCCGCCGGGTGTCAGGACTTCGCTCGGAGGACCTTCAGGAATTCGCGCATCCAGGTGGGGTGGTCCGGCCAGGCTCGGGAGGAGACCAGGAGGCCGTCGACCACCGCCGCCGTGTCCTGGAAGGTGGCTCCGGCCGCCTGCATGTCGAGTTCCAGGGCCGGGTACGCCGTGACCCTGCGGCCCTCCAGGCCGCCGACCGCCGCCGTCAGGAGCGGGCCGTGGCAGATCTGGGCCACGGGCTTGTCCGCGTCGAAGAAGGACTTGAGGATCTTGCGGAGCTCCGGGTCGTTGCGCAGGTACTCCGGCGCCCGGCCGCCCGGGATCACCACCGCCACGTACGCTCCGGGGTCGACCTCCGAGAAGGCCAGATCCGCGGGCCAGGTGTAGCCGGGCTTCTCCGTGTACGTGTCGTAACCCGGCTCGAAGTCGTGGACGACGAAGCGGAGCTGCTTGCGGGCGGGGGCGGCGATGTCGACCTCGTACCCCTCCTCGAGGAGCCGCTGGTAGGGGTACATCACCTCCAGCGACTCCGCAGCGTCCCCGGTCACGATCAGGATCTTCGCCATGGCTCTCCCAGGTCACAGATGGTCGGTCTGTCGTGCTGTGTCCATGCTTGCGTACACGCTGCCCCCGGCGGGCCGGTTTGCCAAGAGGACACGTGTCGCTGTCCATATCGTCAAACTTGGCCCGCTCTTTTGTACGCATACGGCTCATGACGGTTCGGGGTGCGAGAGCGATAGGCTTTTGCCGTGATCAGCGCGATACGCCGTGGGGGCAGCGAAGCCCCCGGCTGCCGCCCGGCCCGTGACAGTGGCCGGGCCGACGGCGCGTTCGCCGATCCTCTCCGTCCGGGCGTGCCGCGTTCCGTGGCCGATAACGACCCGGGCATCTCTCATCCGGGCATAACGTCGTCTTCGATCGGTACCACCGCGTCGTGGCGTTGTGCCCTTTCTTCCACCGACGTCACGCAACGGCGCGCGACAGGAGTCAGAGGACATGCAGACCAAGCTGGACGAAGCCAAGGCCGAGCTGCTCGAAAGGGCCTCTCGGGTAGCTGAGCACAGCCCGGTCGGGGGGCGACTTCCGACGGGCCCGGGGGGTGCCGGTGAGCAGCCGGACCGGGACACGGTGCTCGAGTACCTCCAGCGCTACTACCTGCACACCGCGCCGGAGGACCTCGGCGACCGGGACCCGGTCGACGTGTTCGGCGCCGCGCTCTCTCACTACCGGCTCGCGGAGAACCGCCCGCAGGGCACCGCGAACGTGCGCGTCCACACCCCGACGCAGGAGGAGAACGGCTGGACCAGCAGCCACTCCGTCGTCGAGGTCGTCACCGACGACATGCCGTTCCTCGTCGACTCCGTCACCAACGAGCTCTCCCGCCAGGGCCGCGGCATCCACGTCGTGATCCACCCGCAGGTCCTCGTCCGCCGTGACGTCACCGGAAAGCTCATCGAGGTCCTGGCCGCCCAGATCGAGGGCGAGCTGCCGCACGACGCGCTCACCGAGTCCTGGATCCACGTCGAGATCGACCGCGAGACCGACCGCGCCGACCTCAAGCAGATCACCGCGGACCTGCTCCGCGTCCTGTCCGACGTCCGCGAGACGGTCGAGGACTGGGACAAGATGCGCGACGCCGCGCTGCGGATCGCCGACGGCCTTCCGGACGAGCCCACCGCCTCCGACCTGCGCCCCACCGAGGTGGACGAGGCCCGCGAGCTGCTGCGCTGGCTCGCCGACGACCACTTCACCTTCCTCGGCTACCGCGAGTACGAGCTCGTCAACGGCGACGCCCTGTCCGCCGTGCCGGGCACCGGCCTCGGCATCCTGCGCTCCGACCCGCAGCACTCCGGCGACGACGAGGGCCACCACGCCCACCCGGTCTCGCCCTCCTTCAGCCGGCTGCCCGCCGACGCCCGCGCCAAGGCGCGCGAGCACAAGCTGCTGATCCTGACGAAGGCCAACAGCCGGGCGACCGTGCACCGCCCCTCGTACCTCGACTACGTCGGCGTGAAGAAGTTCGACGCGGACGGCAACGTCATCGGCGAGCGCCGCTTCCTCGGCCTGTTCTCGTCCGCCGCGTACACCGAGTCCGTCCGCCGCGTCCCCGTCGTCAAGCGCAAGGTCCAGGAGGTCCTCGCGGGCGCCGGCTTCTCGCCGAACAGCCACGACGGCCGCGACCTGCTCCAGATCCTGGAGACGTACCCGCGCGACGAGCTCTTCCAGACCCCGGCCGACCAGCTCCAGTCCGTCGTCACCAGCGTCCTGTACCTGCAGGAGCGGCGCCGGCTGCGGCTCTACCTGCGCCAGGACGAGTACGGCCGCTACTACTCGGCCCTCGTCTACCTGCCGCGCGACCGCTACACGACCCGCGTCCGGCTGCGGATCATCGACATCCTGAAGGAGGAGCTCGACGGCACCAGCGTCGACTTCACCGCCTGGAACACCGAGTCGATCCTCTCCCGGCTGCACTTCGTCGTCCGCGTGGAGCCCGGCACCGAGCTGGCGAAGCTCACCGACGCCGACGTCGACCGCATCGAGTCCCGGCTCGTCGAGGCCGCCCGCTCCTGGTCCGACGGCTTCGGCGAGGCCCTCAACGCCGAGTTCGGCGAGGAGCGCGCCGCCGAGCTGCTCCGCCGCTACGCCAACGCCTTCTCCGAGGGCTACAAGGCCGACCACTCCCCGCGCGCCGCCGTCGCCGACCTGGTGCGCATGGAGGCCCTCACCGCCAGCGGCAAGGACTTCGCGCTCTCCCTCTACGAGCCGGTCGCCGCAGGCCCCGGCGAGCGCCGCTTCAAGATCTACAAGACCGGCGACCCGATCTCCCTCTCCGCCGTCCTGCCGGTCCTCAACCGGCTCGGCGTCGAGGTCACCGACGAGCGCCCGTACGAGCTGCGCTGCGCCGACCGCACCCGCGCCTGGGTCTACGACTTCGGTCTGCGGATGCCCGTCACGACCGGCAACGGCGGCGAGTACCTCGGCGACGACGCCCGCGAGCGCTTCCAGGAGGCCTTCGCCGCCACCTGGACGGGCGAGGCCGAGAACGACAACTTCAACTCCCTCGTCCTCTCCGCCGGGCTCAACTGGCGCGAGGCCATGGTGCTGCGCGCCTACGCCAAGTACCTGCGCCAGGCCGGTGCCACGTTCAGCCAGGACTACATGGAGGACACCCTCCGCAACAACGTCCACACCACCCGGCTGCTCGTGAACCTCTTCGAGGCCCGGATGGCCCCGGAGCGCCAGCGCGCCGGCACCGAGCTGATCGACGCGCTCCTGGAGGAGCTGGACGCCGCCCTCGACCAGGTCGCGAGCCTGGACGAGGACCGGATCCTGCGCTCCTTCCTCACCGTCATCAAGGCCACGCTGCGGACCAACTTCTTCCAGTCGGCCGACGGCGCCCCGCACTCCTACGTGTCGATGAAGTTCGACCCGCAGGCCATCCCCGACCTGCCGGCCCCGCGCCCCGCCTTCGAGATCTGGGTGTACTCGCCCCGCGTCGAGGGCGTCCACCTGCGCTTCGGCAAGGTCGCCCGAGGCGGTCTGCGCTGGTCCGACCGCCGTGAGGACTTCCGTACGGAGATCCTCGGCCTGGTCAAGGCGCAGATGGTGAAGAACACCGTCATCGTGCCCGTCGGAGCCAAGGGCGGCTTCGTCGCCAAGCAGCTCCCGGACCCGTCCGTGGACCGCGACGCCTGGCTCGCCGAGGGCATCGAGAGCTACAAGACCTTCATCTCGGCGCTGCTCGACATCACCGACAACCTGGTCGCGGGCGAGGTCGTGCCGCCGGCCGACGTCGTCCGCCACGACGAGGACGACACCTACCTCGTCGTCGCCGCCGACAAGGGCACCGCGACCTTCTCCGACATCGCCAACGGGGTCGCGGAGTCGTACGGCTTCTGGCTCGGCGACGCCTTCGCCTCCGGCGGCTCCGCCGGCTACGACCACAAGGGCATGGGCATCACCGCCCGCGGTGCCTGGGAGTCCGTCAAGCGCCACTTCCGCGAGCTGGGCCACGACACCCAGACCGAGGACTTCACGGTCGTCGGCGTCGGCGACATGTCCGGCGACGTCTTCGGCAACGGCATGCTGCTCAGCGAGCACATCCGGCTGGTCGCCGCGTTCGACCACCGGCACATCTTCATCGACCCGAACCCGGACGCGGCCGTCTCGTACGCCGAGCGCCGCCGCCTCTTCGACCTGCCCCGCTCGTCCTGGGCCGACTACGACACCTCGCTGCTCTCCGCCGGTGGCGGCATCCACCCCCGCAGCGCCAAGTCCATCCCGATCAACGCGCAGGTCAGGGCCGCCCTCGGCATCGAGGACGGCGTCACCAAGATGACCCCGGCCGAGCTGATGAAGGCCGTGCTCCACGCGCCGGTCGACCTGCTGTGGAACGGCGGCATCGGCACGTACGTCAAGTCCTCGGCCGAGTCCAACGCCGACGTCGGCGACAAGGCCAACGACGCCATCCGCGTCGACGGCCAGGACGTCCGCGCCAAGGTCATCGGCGAGGGCGGCAACCTCGGCGCGACCCAGCTGGGCCGCATCGAGTTCGCCCGCACCGGCGGCCCCGAGGGCATCGGCGGCAAGGTCAACACCGACGCCATCGACAACAGCGCCGGCGTCGACACCTCCGACCACGAGGTCAACATCAAGATCCTGCTCAACGGGCTCGTCGCCGAGGGCGACATGACCGTCAAGCAGCGCAACAAGATCCTCGCGGAGATGACGGACGAGGTCGGCAAGCTCGTCCTGCGCAACAACTACGCGCAGAACACGGCCCTCGCCAACGCCGTCACCCAGTCGCCCTCGCTGCTCCACGCCCACCAGCGCTTCATGCGCCGCCTGGGCCGCGACGGCAGCCTCTCCCGGGAGCTGGAGTTCCTGCCCAACGACCGGCAGATCCGCGAGCTGCTCAACAACAGCCGCGGTCTGAGCCAGCCGGAGCTCGCCGTCCTCCTCGCGTACACCAAGATCACGGTGGCCGACGAGCTGATCGGTACGGAGCTGCCGGACGACCCGTACCTGCGCGGGCTGCTCCACGCGTACTTCCCGACGCTGCTGCGCGAGAAGTTCACCGAGGCCGTCGACAACCACGCCCTGCGCCGCGAGATCATCACCACGGTCCTGGTCAACGACACCGTCAACACCGGTGGCTCGACCTTCCTGCACCGCCTCCGCGAGGAGACCGGCGCGTCGATCGAGGAGATCGTCCGCGCGCAGACCTCGGCCCGGGTCGTCTTCCGCCTCGGTCAGGTCTGGGACGCCGTCGAGGCCCTGGACAACCAGGTGCCCGCCGAGGTCCAGACCCGAATGCGGCTGCACTCCCGCCGGCTCGTCGAGCGCGGCACCCGCTGGCTGCTCAACAACCGGCCGCAGCCGCTGCAGATCGGCGAGACCATCGAGTTCTTCGCCGACCGGGTGGAGGAGGTCTGGGGCCGCCTGCCCGAGCTGCTGCGCGGCGCGGACCTGGAGTGGTACCAGTCGATCGTGGCCGAGCTGACCGAGGTCGGCGTGCCGGAGGAGCTCGCGCTGCGGGTCGCCGGCTTCTCGTCCGCGTTCCCGATCCTCGACATCGTCGCGATCGCGGACCGGACGGGCAAGGAGCCGCTCGCGGTGGCCGAGGTCTACTACGACCTGGCCGACCGGCTGCGGATCACCGACCTCATGGACCGGATCATCGAGCTGCCGCGCAGCGACCGCTGGCAGTCGATGGCCCGTGCCTCGATCCGCGAGGACCTCTTCGCGGCGCACGCGGCGCTCACCGCCGACGTGCTGGCGGCCGGCAACGGCACGTCGAGCCCGGAGGACCGGTTCAAGGCCTGGGAGGAGAAGAACGCGGCGATCCTGGGCCGCGCGCGGACGACCTTGGAGGAGATCCAGGGTTCGGACACCTTCGACCTGGCGAACCTGTCGGTGGCCATGCGGACGATGCGCACGCTGCTGCGTTCGCACAGCTAGTCGGCTAGTCGGCTAGTCGGCGAGTCAGCTGGTAGTTCGGTAGAGAAGGGCCCCGCCGGTTTTCGGCGGGGCCCTTCTCCTCGTTCCGCTGCCGCTCTCAGTCGGTCTGCTCGGGCGGGTCGGTGACCGTGGAGGTCCACAGGCGGTGGGCGGCGATCATGGCGGCCGCGAGGAGCAGGCTGTTGCGGACCATCATGACGGCGATGCCTGAGGGCGTGCCGGCGAGGATCTCCGCGTACAGGACGGGGTACGCGAGCGAGCTCAGCGCCGCCGCCGGGAGCAGCAGCAGGGCGGCGGGGCGCATCACGGTCCGGCGGGAGGTCAGGCAGACGGCGGCGAGGCCGAGGAGCCAGACCATGTACTGGGGGCTGATGACCCGGCTCGTGACGGTGAAGAGCAGGACGGCGGCGAAGGCCGCGTCGAGCGGGGTCGCGGGGGTCCAGCGGCGGGCCCGGACCCGCCAGAGCAGCAGCCAGCCCAGGGCGGCGACGCTGAGCAGCAGCGCCAGATGGCCCAGGGTGGAGGCGTACGGGCCGACGTACTCGAAGGAGCCGTAGCGGAACTCGATCCGGCCGGGCCAGATCCCGGTGGCCTCGGCAAGCGCGAGCGCCGTGCCGCCCAGCGACTCGACCTGGATGCCGCGGTTGCCCTGCATGCGGAGGAAGCCGAACGAGCCGGAGAAGAACAGCGCGAGGGTGGCGACGAGGGCGACGGCGGCGGTGACGGCGGCGGTCCAGGCCTCGCGCGTCGTACGGCCCCGGGGCGTGCCGATCAGGGTGAGCGCCGGCCAGACCTTGACCATGGCGCCGATCCCCGCGAGTGCCCCGCCGATCTGATGGGCCCCTGTGGAGCGGGCGTTGACGGCGAGCAGGGCGAGGACGGCGAGGGCGGTGGTGTGGACGTCGTACCGCGCGAGGGGGAGGTGCAGGAGGAGCGGGAGGCCGCAGACCCAGTACCAGGCGCCGTGGGTGACGCGCTCGCTGTCGGCGCGGGCGAGGGCGACGGTGACGGCCGCGTCGGCGAGGAGGGCGAGGGCGACGAAGGCCTGGAAGTACGTGAGCGAGGGCAGGAGGCCCGGCGCCATGATCACCAGGCCCGCGCCGGGCGGGTACTGCCAGGTGACGTCGCCCGGCGGGAAGGTGCCGTTCGCGAACTGCCCGTACCAGTGCCGGTAGAGGTCCACCTCGCGGGCGACCCCGCCGATGCCGAGGTCGTCGCGCAGGAGCAGCACGAGCATGCCGACGCGGGTGAGGAGCCAGACGGCGGCGAGGGCGAGCGTGGGGCCGCGGCCGACCGTCACGAAGGTGGCGGAGGTGAAGGTGTCCGAGTCGAAGGGGGACCCGGTCAGGGACGGTGGAGGGGGCGCGGCGGGTGCGGCCGGCGCGGTGGCGGAGCGGGGCGTGGCGGGTGGCGGAGGGTCGGTCCGGGCCCGGCGTGGCGGCTGCGGGTGCTCGTTCGTCATCCCTCCGCACTGTAGTCCGGAATGTCTTGTTTACTCTGCTTTGGTGCCCACTGTCGCCGTGAACTCCTCGTACGCCGCCACCACCTCCTTCGCCGGACCGTCCATCCGCAGCGTTCCCGCCTCCAGCCACAGCGCGCGCTCGCAGGTCTCCGTGACGGTGGAGTTCGAGTGGCTGACCAGGAAGACCGTCCCCGCCTCCGCGCGCAGTTCGTCGATCCGCCGCTGACTGCGCCGCCGGAAGTGCGCGTCGCCGGTCGACAGGGCCTCGTCGATGAGCAGGACGTCATGGCTCCGGGCGGCGGCGATGGAGAAGCGCAGCCGGGCGCCCATCCCGGAGGAGTACGTCCGCATGGGGCGGGAGATGGCGTCGTCCTTCTCGTTGATCCCGGAGAACTCGACGATCCCGTCGTAGCGTTCACGGACCTCCGCGCGGCTCATGCCCATCGCGAGGCCTCCCAGGACCACGTTCCGTTCGCCGGTCAGATCGCCCATCAGGGCCGCGTTGACGCCGAGGAGCGCGGGCCGACCGTGGGTGTAGACCTGGCCGCGCTCGACGGGCTGGAGGCCCGCGACGGCCTTCAGGAGCGTCGACTTCCCGGACCCGTTCGAACCGATCAGGCCGATCGCCTCGCCCCGGTACGCGGCGAAGCTCACGCCCTTCACGGCGTGGACGAGGCGGCCGGCCGGAGCCGTGCGCCCGCGGCGCAGCATCCGGCCGAGGGCGGCGGTGGCGCTGCCCCGGCCGCCGGGGCGTCCGCCGTGGACGGTGTAGGTGATGTGGACGTCGTCCACGACGACCGTCGGGGTGCGGGTGGGGGATTCCCGGGTGTCAGCCACGGCCGTACGTCTCCTCCGCCTTCCAGAACCAGATGAAGCCGCCCGAGAAGGCGAGCAGGGCCCAGCCGACGGCCAGTGCCCAGACGTGCGGCGGCAGCTGGGCCGCCGTGTAGCTCTCGATCAGCGCGAAGCGCATGAGGTCGATGTAGACCGCCGCCGGGTTGCACCGCAGCACCAGCACCACCGCGTCCGGGAAGCGGCCGCTGCTCGCGAGGTTCTGGATCGACCACATGACGCCGGAGGCGTACAGCCAGGTGCGCAGCACGAACGGCATCAGCTGGCTGATGTCCGGGGTGCGGGCCGCGAGCCGTGCGAGGGCGAGGGCCACGCCGGTGTTGAACAGGGCCTGGCAGAGCAGCGCGGGGACGGCGAGGAGCCAGCTCCGGGCGGGGAACTCGCCGCAGCAGGCGAGGATCACGACGAGCGCGGTGAGCGAGAGCAGGAGCTGCTGGAGCTGCTGGAGGACGAGGGAGATCGGGAGGCTCGCGCGCGGGAAGTGCAGGGCCCGGACCAGGCCCAGGTTCCCGCTGATCGCGCGCGTGCCGGCCAGGACCGTGTCGGAGGTGAAGGTCCACACGAAGATGCCGGTGAGCAGGAACGGGACGTAGTCGGGGACGCCGTGCTCGGCGTTCATGAGGACGCCGAAGATCGCGTAGTACACGGCCGCGTTGAGCAGCGGGGTCATCACCTGCCAGACCTGGCCGAGGCGGGCCTGGCTGTACTGGGCGGTGAGTCGGGCGGTCGCGAAGGCGGCGATGAAGTCGCGGCGGGACCAGAGCTGCCGGACGTAGGCGGGGAGCGAGGGGCGGGCGCCGCTGACCGTCAGGCCGTGGCGCAGGGCGAGCGCGCGGAGGTCGGTCTCGGGGGCGGGAGTGCGTGGCCGGGCGGCGGGTCCCTCCTGGGCGGCGAGGGTCCGGTCGGCGGGTTCCCGTGCGGTGGGCGCGTGCGCCCCGGCTGCGGGGAGTGTCGGAGTGGTGGTCACGGGCGGGCGCTTTCGACGAGGGGTGTGGGCATCGTCGGCGATGGAACGGGTCCGTATCGTCGCTACGTGGAGACTAGGACGCCCTTACGTCGGAACGCAACCGTATCGTCGTAACGTCGCCGTTGGTTAGGATGCCGTTCATGACCGAACCGACCCCCCGCCGCACCCCCGCCGGAGCCGCCGTACTCCGCGAGGACGTGACCGAGGCGATCCGTGACGCCGTCTTCGAGGAGCTCGCGGCCGTCGGCTTCGCCCGGATGTCCATCGAGGGCATCGCGCGCCGCGCGGGCGTCGGCAAGACCGCCGTCTACCGGCGGTGGAAGTCCAAGCTCGCGCTCGTCCTCGACCTCGTCGGCGCCTTCGCCGCCCAGGGCGTGCCGGTGCCCGCCACCGGTTCCCTGGACGGCGACGTCCGCGCGCTCCTGGAGATGGCCTCGTACGCCCTGCGCCACCCGATCGCCTCGCAGGTCATCCCCGACCTGCTCGTCGAGGCGGCGCGGCAGCCGGAGATCGCCGACGCCATCCGGGAGGCGCTGCTCGACGGTCAGCAGGGCGTCATGGCCCGCATCGTCCGCGAGGCCGTCGCCCGCGGTGAACTCCCCGAGGGCACCGACCCGGCCGAGGCCCTCGACCTCGTCGTCGGGCCGCTCTACTGGCGCCTCGTCGTCGTCCGCACGCCGCTGCCCGAGGGGTACGTGGACGGGCTCGCCCGCGCGGCGGTGGCGGCGCTGCGCGCCTGAGGGCCTGGGGCCGCCGGCCTCGGACGTCTGCCCGCCGGGGCTACTTCACCGCCCCCGCCATCACCCCCGACGCGAACTGCCGCTGGAACGCGAAGAACACCGCCAGCGGCACGACCATCGACAGGAACGCCCCCGGCGCCAGCACGTCCACGTTGTTGCCGAACTGCCGGACCTGCTGCTGGAGCGCCACCGTGATCGGCGGCGACTGCGAGTCCGCGAAGATCAGCGCGATCAGCATGTCGTTCCACACCCACAGGAACTGGAAGATCCCCAGCGAGGCGATCGCCGGGCCGCCGAGCGGCAGCACCACCCGGGTGAAGAGCCGCACCTCGCCCGCCCCGTCGAGCCGCGCCGCCTCCAGGAGCTCGCGCGGGATCTCCGCGAAGAAGTTCCGCAGCAGGAAGATCGCGAACGGCAGGCCGAACGCCGTGTGGAAGAGGACGACCCCGAGCGTCGTCTCGAAGAGCCCGACCGCGCCGAAGAGCTTCGACACCGGGACCAGCGCGACCTGCACCGGGACCACGAGCAGGGCCACCACACCCAGGAACCACCAGTCCCGGCCCGGGAACTCCAGCCATGCGAAGGCGTACCCGGCGAACGAGCCGAGGAGGAGGACGAGCAGCGTGGCCGGGACGGTGATCAGGACGGTGGAGAGGAGCGAGCCGGTGATCGTGCCGTTCGCGAGGAGCTCGGCGTAGTTCTCGGTGGTCAGCTGTGCCGGGGCCGTGAACACCTCCCACCAGCCGCTCCCCGCGATGTCGGAGGGCGAGCGGAAGGAGGAGAGGAGCAGGCCGGCCGTCGGCAGCAGCCAGAACAGGCCGGCCAGGACGAGGAGGACCCGGACCGCGCCGCCGGCCGCGCGCGCCGCGATCCGGGACGCGGGGGAGGTCCTCGGGGCAGAGGCGGAAGACGTCCTGGGCACTGATGCGGGAGAGGTCCTCGTGGCAGGGGACGTCATCGGCGGGTCTCCCTTCGGATGCGACGGATGTTGACCGCCATCACCGGCAGCACCAGCAGGAGCAGGACGACCGCGATGGCCGAGCCGACCCCGAGGTCCGCGTCCGTGCCGAAGGACGAGCGGTACAGCTGGAGCGCGAGCACGTTCGCGTCGTCCTGCGCCGAGCCCGGCGCGATGACGAAGACCAGGTCGAAGACCTTGAGCACGTTGATCATCAGGGTCACGAGGACCACCACGAGGACCGGGGCCAGGAGCGGGACCGTGATCCGGCGGAACACGTGCCACTCGTTCGCCCCGTCCACCCGAGCCGCTTCGAGCAGTTCGCGCGGGACGGCCGCGAGCCCGGCCCCGATCAGGACCATCGCGAAGCCGGCCCACATCCACACGTACGCCCCGATCACGGCCGGCGTGACGAGCGAGGGGCCCAGCCACTCCACACCGGCGTACTGCTCCCGGAAGTTGCTCGCGGGCAGACGGAGCACGGCTCCGTCGGCGCTGTCGGCGGGCAGGTCGAAGGTGCCGTCGGCCGCCGCCGTGGCCGTGGCGACCACCTTGCCGTCCCGTACGGCCTCGATCCGCAGCCCGGCCAGGCCCAGCTCGGCCGGGTCGACGACGTTCGGCCGCCCGCCGCCGCCCCTGGTGAAGTCCAGCCAGGCCGTCCCGGTGACCGTGTCCCCGCCGGCCGGCGGCGCGACCGGTTCGCGGGCCGGGCGGGCCTCCTCCGGCATCCGGTCCGGCGCCACCCCGACCAGCGGGAGTCGGACGGGCTCCCCGGCGCGTACCGCCTCCTCGGTGACGTACGCGCCGCCGCCGGCCGCCGTGAGCGGGTGCACGGGGAGCGGCCGGGCCCGGGGAAAGCCCGAGGCCTCGGCGAAGGTGTCGTGGACCCCGACCCAGACGGCGTTGGCGACGCCCCGGTCCGGGTCCTGCTCGTAGACGAGCCGGAAGATGATTCCGGCCGCGAGCATCGAGATCGCCATCGGCATGAAGACGACCAGTTTGAACGCCGTTCCCCAGCGGACGCGTTCGGTCAGCACGGCGAACAGCAGACCGAGGACGGTGGCGACCGCGGGGGCGAGAACCAGCCAGATCAGATTGTTCCGCACCGCGGTGCGGAGCGAGTCGTCGGTGACGAGCGCGAGGTAGTTGTCCAGGCCCACGAAGGAGGAGCCGGACCGGTCGAAGAGGGAGCGGTGGACGGAGTACCCGATCGGGTAGACGACCAGCGCCCCGAGCAGGAGCAGCGCGGGCAGCAGGAACCCCGCCGCGACCGCCCGGCTCCGCTTCCTGCCCCGGACGGCGCTCCCGTCCCCGATCCGGGTGGTGCTTCCGTCCCTGTCCCGGGCGGCGCTCCTGCCCGTGTTCCCGGGGGTGCCCGCGGTGTCGGTGCGAGAGGTCCTCGGCATGCCGGGCCTCAGCTCTTCGCGGCGGCCCGGTACGCCTTCGCCGCGTCCGCCTCCAGCCGCGCCTGCGCCCCCGCGACGTCCTTCGGGTTCTTCAGGAAGTCCTGGAGCGCCTTCCACTCGCCCTTGCCCGGGGTCCCGCCGAACGACTGCGGCATCTGGTCCGACATGTCGAAGCGGAAGTCGTCGCCCGCGCCGATCAGCGCCTTGGCGATCTCGCGCTGGACGTCGTTCGGGTACGCGGCCGGGTCCAGGTTCTTGTTGGGGGAGAGGAAACCGCCCTCGGCCGCCCAGATCCGCGCCGCGTCCGGGGAGGCGAGGAAGGCGAGGAGCGCCTGGGCGCCCTTGGTGTCCTTGAGCGCCACGGCCGCGTCGCCGGCCGTCACGACCGGAGCGGTGCCGCCGCCGACCACCGGGAACGGGAACACCTTCGCGTCCGTGCCGATCTTCGCCTTCGTCTGGGCGATGTTGACGGCCGCGAAGTCGCCCTCGAAGACCATCGCGCCCTTGGGCTGGTCGCCGCCCGTGAACGTCTGGGTGACCGAGACCGGGTACTCGGTCTGCAGCGCGCCGCTCGTGCCGCCGGCGAGCAGCGCGGGCTTCCCGAACAGCTCGGCGAGCGTGGTGAGGGCCGCGGCGACGGAGGGGTCCGTCCACTTGATCTCGTGCTTCGCCAGCTGGTCGTACTTGGCGGGGCCCGCCTGGGAGAGGTAGACGTTCTCGAACCAGTCGGTGAGGGTCCAGCCGTCCGCGCCGCCGACCGAGACCGGGGTGACGCCGGAGGCCGAGATGGTCTCGGCGGTGGTGAGGAACTCCTTCCAGGTCTTCGGCTCGGTCGCGCCCGCGTTCTCGAAGACCGCGGTGTTGTACCAGACCAGCGACTTGTTGGCGGCCTTGAAGTAGACGCCGTACTGGGTGCCGTCGACCGCGCCGAGCCGCTGCCAGCCGGGCGAGTAGTTGGCGGCGAGCTGCGCCTCGGCCTCGGGGCCGACCGGCTTCAGCCACTTCTGGGCGGCGGCCTGCTGGATCGCGCCCACCTGCGGGAGCATCGCCACGTCGGGCGGCGAGCCGCCGGCGATCTTCGTCCCGAGGAAGTTCACGATCGGGTCCTGGGCGGGCACGAAGGTGACGGTCGCGCCCGTGCGCTTCTCGAACTCCCGCAGGACCTTGGTGAAGTTCTCCTGCTCCGGGCCCGTCCAGACGGCGGCGACCTCGATCTTCTCGCCCTTGAGGGAACCGCCGGGGGAGGGCGAGGCGCTTCCCGGATCCTTGTCGGCACCGCCGCCGTCCCCACCGCCCCCACCGCAGGCCGCGAGGGCCAGTGCGGTGAGCGCGGTGAGCGCCGTCATGGTCACTGCGGCCTTGCGTGGACGAAGAGTTGTACGCATCGCTGCCCCGTCTCTCCCGTGCGCGTCGCTGTCCCGTGCCGACAGGTCTACGCCGGGTGCCGGAGCCCCCGCAATACCGCCTTCCGTGCCAAGTGGGCGATCGTGATGCCCTCGTGACGTGCCGTCAAGTCTCTGGGAGGGTGCCTGACGAGCACCTGGGTGACACCTCGGCGAGCACCTGGGTGACGCCTCGGCGGGTGCCGCGGTGGATGCCTCGGCGGATGCCGGGTGGGGGTTCCGGAGGGCGTCTCGGCCGCCCTCCGGCGGCTCCCCGGCAGGTCCTTCGTCGGGCCTCTCGTCAGGCGCGGGTGGCGGGTGCGAGCGGCGCTATGGGCGTCGCCTCCACCGAACGGGCCGCCCGGTCCAGGGCGCTCGCGAGGAGCGCCAGGTCCGTCGGGCCGTTCCCCAGCTCGCGGACCGGGCGACGGGTGGGCGGGTCGCCCATCCGCTCCCACTCCAGCGGGACGACGACCGGGCGGAGCGTCGCCGTCCGCGGGATGCGGCCGGTCACGCGGCCCGCCTGGAACGGGGTCACGCGGCCGTCCGGATGGCCGAGCCTGCCCCGCCCCGCGGCCGGGACGTCCGGGCCCGCGGTCACCGGGGGCGCGTCGAGCACGATCCGCAGCCGGGCCCCGTGGGCCAGCTCCGTGTCGGCCGTGCGGTCCGGGCGCGAGGAGGTCGCGACGAGGTGGACCCCGAGTCGCTCGCCGTGCCGGGCGACGGCCTCCAGGGCCCGTACGACGGACCCGGCGGCCGGCCGGCCGGAGGCGCCGAGCGCGGGGGCGACCAGGGCGTCGAAGTCGTCGACGAGGACGACGAGCCGCGGCAGCGGCCCGGCGCCCGCCGCCCGGGCGGAGCCGGGCTCCCCGGCGGCGGGCCGCGGAATCCGCCCGCCCGCCTGCTCGGCCGGCCCCGGCTGCTCGCCCGCGGGGTGCGGTACGCGTCCGCTCGGGCGGCCGGTGAGGTCGCCGTCGCCCGTACGGAGGGTGCGGCTGCTCGGACGGTCGTCCAGGGTCCCGCCCTCGCGCCGGGGCAGCCGCCCGCTGGGTGTGTCGGCCAGGAACCCGTCCCCGGCCGCGGGCCGCGCCCGGGAACCGCCCTCTCCGGCAACCGG
>NZ_JBIBVC010000025.1:35728-90607 GCF_043080005.1 Streptomyces sp. NPDC015130
CGGGTAGGGGACGCGCCCGCTGGGGCGGCCGTTCACGTCCTCCGCGCCCGGGTAGGGCACGCGTCCGCTGGGGCGGTCGCCGAGGTCGCCGGAGCCGGTGCGGGACACGCGGCCGCTCGCGCGGTCGGTCAGGTCGTCGGCAACCGGGTAGGGGACGCGCCCGCTGGGGCGGCCGTTCACGTCCTCCGCGCCCGGGTAGGGCACGCGTCCGCTGGGGCGGTCGCCGAGGTCGCCGGAGCCCGTGCGGGACACGCGGCCGCTGGGGCGGTCGGTCAGGTCGTGCGCGCCCTGGTCGGTGTCGTCGCCGACGCGGAGGGTGCGGCCGCTGGGGCGGCCGTTCAGGTCGTTGGCGCCGGGGTACGGGACACGTCCGCCGGTGCGGGCCCCGAGGTCGTCCGCGCCCGGGTACGGCCGGCGTCCGGCGGTGCGGCCGTTCGGGTCGTCCGTGGCGGAGTACGTGATCCTGCCGCTCGGGCGGCCGCCGAGGTCGCCTTCGGCGGTGCGGGCGCCGTGCGGGCTCGGCAGGGCGCCGATCGTGCCGTCGCCCGTGCGCAGGGTGCGGCCGCTCGGGCGGTCCGGCACGTCGCCCTGGTCGGAGACGCGGACGGTCGCGCGGGCGCCCTGGGGCACGGATTCCGCCGCGCTCGGGGAGCGCTGGCCGATCAGCCGGTCGGCGGCGGTCTGCGCGCCACGCGACCCGCGCCGGTCGGCGAAGTGGCCGTCGCCCAGGATCTCCGCCCGGCGCTTCAGCTCGGCGCCGAGAGCCTGGGCGAACTCCCGCATCCGTACCGGGTCGGAGGCGACGAGGTGCTCCGTGACGTGCGGCAGCTCCGTACAGACCGCGAGGCCCTCGCCGCGATCGCCGCCCGCCCCGTCCACGAGGAGCAGGCCCAGCCGGTCCGGGCGTCCGCCGGCCGCGAGGGACGCGGCGATCGAGCGGAGCAGCTCCGTCCGGCCGCTGCCCGCGGGGCCCTCGATCAGCAGGTGGGGGCCCTCCTGGGTGAGGTCCACCGACAGCGGGCCGCGCGGGCCCGCGCCGAGCACGGCCGTCCCGTCCCCGGCGGAGGCCCAGCGGGCCAGCAGGGAGGCGGGGGTCGCCCGGGCGAGGCCCAGCTCGTCGAGCAGGCGGGCCGACGGGGGCAGCGCGGCGGCCCGCCCGTGCGGCGCCGCGGCCGTCTCGGTGCGCAGCGGGGCGAGGGCGCGGCCGAAGCGGTCGGCCCAGGCGACGGAGACCGCATCGACGACACCGACGGTGCCGTGGCCCGCGACCCGTCCGCCGGAGGTGCGGACCAGGCGCAGCGCCGTCGCCACGTCGCCGCTCAGGAGCGCGGCGGCCCCGCACTCGCGGAAGGCGAGGGAGGCGGCGCAGGCGGCCTCGTAGGTGGCGGCGACCGGGGACTCCGGGGTGGCGGAGGGCGCCTCGGCGAGGCACAGGAGGTGGATGCCCGCCGCCGCTCCGGCACCCGCGAGCCGTGCGACCGTCTCGCGCAGCGCGGCGGAACCGGGGTCGCCGTCGACGATCACGACCGTCGCCGTCCCGGTGTGGCGCGCGGCGGCCTCGGCGACGGACGCGCGGTCGGCGCTGGGCCAGCCGGGCCCGAGGGGGCCGTCGTCGAGCCGCCGGGTCAGCTCGGTCGTCCGGGCGTGGGCCTGCTCGCGGTCGTACGCCAGGAGCAGCCGGCAGTCCTGGCCGTGGGCCGGGCGGACGTGCGGGAGCCAGCCGAGCCAGCCCCAGGCGCGGCGCCGCTCCTCCAGGGGGCGGTTCCGGTCGGCGCTGATCAGCACGATCTCCAGATCGGAGGGGGAGTGCAGGGCGGCGAGCTGGGCCACGACCGAGCGGGCCAGGCCGGCGAGCCGGTCGGCGGGGCCGGCGAGGCCGAGCGACCCGACCTCGCGCAGTCCGACGGTGACCGGTACCCCGGAGAGCTCGGCGCGGTCGGTCGTGCCGAGCCGGACCACCAGGGACTCGGCGTGGTCCTCGGCCCGCTCCCAGAGGCGGGGGCCCGGGCCGAGGGCGGTGAGCAGGACGGTGGCCGGGTCGGGCCAGGTGTCCGCCCCGGGGCCGGGACGGAGACCGCCGCCGGGGGCCGCTTCCGGTCCGGCGCCGGGCCCGGTCGCGGTGTCCCGTCCGCCGGGGCCGCCGAGGGCGCCGGCGGGGGTGCCCGCGTGGGTGTCCGGGGAGGTCCTGGAGCCGCCGTCCTGGGCCGGGAGCTCCTCGCGCCCGCCCGTGAGCCGCCGGGCCCACGCGCCGAGCCCGCGCTTCCCGCCCGCGCGGCCGGACGCGGGAGCCGGTGCGGCGCCCTGGGGGCGGGTCCTGCGGGTCCGGCTGTGGGCCTCGCCGCCCGTGTGGTCGTGGGTGTCCCCGGGCTCCTCCGCGCGCGTGTGGCCGGGGGCGCCGGCGGTCGCGGGGCGGTCGCCGTGGGCCTCGGAGGCGTACGGCCGCGTGTACGGGGCCGGGTGGCCGTCGTCGGGCCGGGTGTCCTGGGACGCGGGGCGAGCGGAGTGCGGGGCGTGGGAGGAGTCGTACGCGACACCGCGCGCGCCCCCGTGCGTGGCGTCGTCGGCGGCGCGTCCCGGGGGCCCGGCGGGCGTCGGCTTCGCGCCCGAGGGCCCGGCCGTCCCGCGCGCGACACGCAGGTGGCCCTCGCCGTCGGGTGCCGTCGCCACCGCCTCCGTGCCGCCGGGCTCGTCGCCGGGGCCGGTGAGGCGGAGGGCGGACTCGCCGAGGCGCAGCAGGGAGCCGGGGAGGAGCCGGACGGGGCGGTCGCCGACGGGGGCGCCGTCGAGCGTCGTCCCGTTCGTCGAGCCCAGGTCGGCGACGGTCACGCGGCCGTCGCCGCCGACGGTCACGGTGCAGTGCGCGCGCGAGACGTCCGGGTCGTCGAGCGGCACGTCGGCGTCGACGGAGCGGCCGATTCTGATCGGTCCGCCGTGCAGCAGGTGCACCCCGCCCGCGTCCGGCCCCGCGACCACGTGGAGCCGGGCGGACGCGGCCTCGTCGACCCGCTCGTCGGGCCCGGGGACCTGGAGCGAGAGGACGGCGCCGTCGACGAGCGGGGGCTCGCCGAGCACGCTGCGCCGGCTGTCGAGCCGGTCCCCGCCCGCGTAGAGCACGGTCGCGCCCGAGGCGGAGGTGTCGGGGCCCGTGACGGCGGCGGCGAGCTGGGAGGCGACGGCGGCGAGCGCCGTCCCGGCGGGGGCCGTGACGAGCACGTCGCAGGCGCGCGCGGCGCCGTGGCCGCCGTGGCCGCCATGGCCCGTGTGCGGCGCGAGGACGGTCAGCCGGATCTGCATCGCCGTCAGCGGTCCCTTCTGCGCGGGGATGCCCGGCAGGGGGACTGCCCTGTGTGACTCCCCCCACCCGGCACGGACGCGTCGTCCGGTACAGGTCGGCACGGCGCGGGGGCTCCCGACCCCACCGATGCGACGTGCTGTAGGCATCCTCGCACCTGCCACCGACAACCCGCCCCCGGGTCGGCCACAAGTGATCTTGATTGGTCGGCTGTGGTCCAAAAAATGCCTGGTTGGGCATGCCTCAGGAGCATGCCGGGCAACCGTCGCACGCCGTGGAGCGTCTTCTTCCGGACAAGTTCCGGGCAAGTTCCGCCTGTGGACGAGCGGCCTGTGACCCGTTCGGCGGCACTAAAGTGGGTCGGACACCCGGACGGGTCACAACAGAGAACAGGGACCCCGGGGACCCATACGAGACCACCCCAGGACCACGATCAGCAGGGAGCGCGTGACGTGCGGCCTATCGGCAGCAAGTACCTGCTCGAGGAGCCGCTCGGACGCGGCGCCACGGGCACCGTCTGGCGAGCCCGCCAGCGGGAGACGGCCGGCGCCGAGGCGGCCGTGGCCGGCCAGCCCGGCGAGACCGTGGCGATCAAGGTCCTGAAGGAGGAGCTGGCCAACGACGCGGACATCGTGATGCGCTTCCTGCGCGAGCGGTCCGTGCTCCTCCGGCTCACCCACCCGAACATCGTGCGCACCCGCGACCTGGTCGTCGAGGGCGATGTCCTCGCCCTCGTCATGGACCTCGTCGAGGGCCCCGACCTGCACCGGTACATCCGGGAGAGCGGCCCGCTCACGCCGGTCGCCGCCGCCCTCCTGACGGCCCAGATCGCCGACGCGCTCGCCGCGAGCCACGCCGACGGCGTCGTCCACCGCGACCTCAAGCCGGCCAACGTCCTGCTCGCCGAGCAGGGCGGCCAGATGCACCCGATGCTCACCGACTTCGGCATCGCGCGCCTCGCGGACTCCCCGGGCCTCACCCGGACCCACGAGTTCGTCGGCACGCCCGCGTACGTGGCGCCCGAGTCCGCCGAGGGCCGCCCGCAGACCTCCGCCGTCGACATCTACGGCGCGGGCATCCTGCTGTACGAGCTCGTCACCGGCCGGCCCCCGTTCGCGGGCGGCACCGCCCTGGAGGTCCTCCACCGGCACCTCAGCGAGGAGCCGCGCCGGCCCTCGACCGTGCCCGGGCCGCTGTGGACGGTCATAGAGCGCTGCCTCAGCAAGAGCCCCGAGCGCCGCCCGAGCGCCGAGAACCTGGCCCGCGGCCTGCGCGCCGTCGCCGCCGGCATCGGCGTCCACGCCACACCCGCCCAGATCGAGGCGGCGGAGGGCGTCGGGGCGCTCCTCGCCCCGGACCCGGCGCCCGCGCCGGTCCCCGAGACCCCGGGCGTGGACCCGGCCGGGGCCACCCAGGTGCTGCCCAGCACCGGCGCCGGTGCCCCCGCGCAGTACGACCCGGCCGCCGCGACCAGCGTGATGCCGACCAGCGGCCCGGCGGGCGGCGCCGACCCGACGGCCGTCATGCCCCCCGTACCGTCCCAGCCGCCGCAGTCCGAGGACCCGCACCCCTGGCAGAGCCAGCTGCGCGCGGCCCGCGACCGCAACGAGCAGACGCAGGTGCAGTACCTCGACCCGAGCGAGGACCCCCTGCGCCGCCGCCCGCAGCGCCCCCAGCAGCAGCCGGGCCAGCAGGGCCAGTACGGCCAGCAGGGCCAGCAGGGCCAGCAGGGCCGGCCCGGTCAGTACGGCCAGCAGGGCCGGCAGGGTCAGTACGGCCAGCAGCGCCCCGCCCCGCCGCAGCAGTACCAGCAGCAGCACCAGCCGCAGCAGTACGCGCCTCCGCCGCCGCCCCCGCAGCAGTACGCCCAGCCCCAGCAGCCGCCCCAGCAGCAGTACACGCCGCCGCAGCCGCCGCCCCAGGCGCCCGCACCGCGTCCGCCGCGCGAGCCGCGTCCGCCGCGCCAGCGCGGTGCGAACCCGATGCGGATCCCCGGCCTCGGCTGCCTCAAGGGCTGCCTGTTCACGATCGTCCTGTTCGTGGTCGCGGGCTGGCTCATCTGGGAGCTGACCCCGCTCCAGGGCTGGATCGCCGAGGGCAAGGGCTACTGGGAGGCCATCGGCGACGGCATCTCGAAGGTCACCGACTGGATCTCCACGATCGGCGAGGCCACCGGCTCCGGGGGTACTACCGGCGGTACGGGACAGTAATACTGCCGATTTATCGACTTCCGAGGGGTGATTTCCGTTCGGAAGTGACGACCGGCGGCTGCGGACGCGTAGCTTTGACGCGCGAACCGCAGCCGCTGAGGGAGCAGTCTTGGCACGGAACATCGGCAGCCGCTACACCACCCACCAGATCCTCGGGCGGGGCAGCGCCGGAACGGTGTGGCTCGGCGAGGGACCCGAAGGGCCCGTCGCCGTCAAACTGCTGCGCGAGGACCTGGCCTCCGACCAGGAACTCGTCGGCCGCTTCGTCCAGGAGCGCACCGCCCTGCTCGGCCTCGACCACCCCCGGGTGGTCAAGGTCCGCGACCTCGTCGTCGACGGGAACGACCTCGCCCTGGTCATGGACCTCGTGCGCGGCACCGACCTGCGCACCCGTCTGGACCGCGAGCGCCGGCTCGCCCCCGAGGCCGCCGTCGCGATCGTCGCCGACGTCGCCGACGCCCTGGCCGCCGCGCACGCCGCCGGGGTCGTCCACCGGGACGTCAAGCCGGAGAACATCCTGCTCGACATGGAGGGCCCGCTCGGCCCGGGCGGCGCACACCCCGCCCTTCTCACCGACTTCGGCGTCGCCAAGCTGATCGACACCCCCGGCCGCACCAAGGCCACCCGGATCATCGGCACCCCCGACTACCTGGCCCCCGAGATCGTCGAGGGCCTCCCGCCGCGCGCCGCCGTCGACATCTACGCCCTCGCCACCGTCCTGTACGAGCTGCTCGCCGGCTTCACGCCCTTCGGCGGCGGCCACCCCGGCGCCGTCCTGCGCCGTCACGTCACCGAGACCGTCGTCCCGCTCCCCGGCATCCCCGAGGAGCTGTGGCAGCTGATCGTGCAGTGCCTGGCGAAGGCCCCCGCCTCCCGGCTGCGGGCCTCCGAGCTCGCCGCCCGCCTCAAGGACGTCCTGCCGCTCCTCAAGGGCATCCCGCCGCTGGACGTGGACGAGCCCGACGCGGAACCGGCCGCGGCGTCCGCGCAGGCCTCGGAGCCGTACGAGGAGGACGCGTACGCGACCGGCACGGGCACCGGCGAGCCCGGCCCGCGCCGCGCCGCCGTCCCGCTCGTCCCCGGCGCCTCCGCCGACTCCAACCGCGACACCCACACCTCCATGCGGGTCCCGGCCCCCGACGAGCTCTCCGGCGGCCCGCTCGGCACCGCCCGGGCCCCCCGCTCGGCGGGCGCCCCGCGCCCCGGCTCGGCCCGCCACAAGGCGGGCGTGGTCCGCAAGCGCAGGATCACGCTGGCCGTCGCGGCGGTCGTGGTCGCCGGAGCGCTCGGTGCCGGCGGCTACCTGGTGGCCTCCGGGGACGGGGACGCGCCGCCGCAGGACTCGAAGCAGTCGTCGCAGCCGTAGCGGGCAAAGGTTCGGCTCCTGGCCCGGAGCCGTTACGCTGGACGCGTGGCAGTCGTCGACGTATCCGAAGAGCTGAAGTCCCTCTCCTCGACCATGGGGTCGATCGAGGCCGTCCTGGACCTCGAGAAGCTGAGGGCCGACATCGCCGTGCTCGAAGAGCAGGCCGCGGCCCCGTCCCTGTGGGACGACCCGGAGGCGGCGCAGAAGATCACGAGCAAGCTTTCGCACCTGCAGGCGGAGGTCCGCAAGGCCGAGACCCTGCGCGGGCGCATCGACGACCTCGCGGTGCTCTTCGAGCTCGCCGAGGAGATGGACGACCCGGACACCCTCGCCGAGGCCGAGACGGAGCTGGGCTCCGTCCGCAAGGCCCTCGACGAGATGGAGGTCCGCACGCTCCTCTCCGGCGAGTACGACGAGCGCGAGGCGCTGGTCAACATCCGCGCCGAGGCCGGCGGCGTCGACGCCTCCGACTTCGCCGAGCGGCTCCAGCGCATGTACCTGCGCTGGGCGGAGCGCCACGGCTACGCGACGGAGATCTACGAGACCTCGTACGCGGAAGAGGCCGGCATCAAGTCGACCACCTTCGTGGTGAAGTCGCCGTACGCCTACGGCACGCTCTCCGTCGAGCAGGGCACCCACCGCCTGGTCCGCATCTCGCCCTTCGACAACCAGGGCCGCCGCCAGACCTCCTTCGCGGGCGTCGAGGTCCTCCCCGTCGTGGAGTCCTCCGACCACGTCGAGATCGAGGAGTCCGACCTGCGCGTGGACGTCTACCGCGCCTCGGGCCCCGGCGGCCAGGGCGTCAACACCACCGACTCGGCGGTGCGCATCACGCACATCCCGACCGGCATCGTGGTCTCCTGCCAGAACGAGCGCTCCCAGATCCAGAACAAGGCGAGTGCCATGAACGTCCTCCAGGCCAAGCTCCTGGAGCGGCAGCGCCAGGAGGAGCGCGCGAAGATGGACGCGCTCAAGGACAGCGGCAGCTCCTGGGGCAACCAGATGCGTTCGTACGTCCTCCACCCGTACCAGATGGTCAAGGACCTCCGGACGGAGTTCGAGGTCGGCAACCCGCAGTCGGTCCTGGACGGCGAGATCGACGGCTTCCTCGAGGCCGGCATCCGCTGGCGCAAGCAGCAGGACAAGTAGCCTTCCCGGCTGACCCGTTCAGCCGTACGAGTCCGGGCCCCGCACCTCCTCGGTGCGGGGCCCGGACTCGTTCCGTACCGGGGCGCGGATTCGCTGACGCAAGCGGAAGCGGGGCCGTCGGGGCGCTTTGTCGACAAGGGAACTGGTCCCGTCGGGCCCGGAGTTACGCGTTTACGTCACAGTTGCATCGTCCGATGCCAGGCACTTGTGGATCTTTCGGGCATCGCACGCGCAACGGCCTTGACGCTTTATCGGAAACTCGGAAGGGTGACGTACTGGCATGCGCATTTCTGGGGCGCGTGTGAACGGGGGCCGGCCCAGTCGTGCGCCGCCCCTGCCGCGCAAGGCCCCGAGCGCTGCCCCATGACGAGTTTGAGCTACTGGGGGTAGCAGCCAGATGACCAAGCAGATGCGAATCCGATTCGCGCGCATCGCCGCCGGAGCGGTGATCGCGGCCGGAGCCTCGCTGACCGCGGCCGGTGCCGCGCAGGCCGTGGGTGCCTTCAACGAGAACGAGCCGACCCCGACGGACACGTGCCTTCCCGGCACCGCCGGTTGCGAAGCCACGCTGCCGCCGACGACCCCGCCGGTGGAGACCACGCCTCCGGTGGAGACGACCCCGCCGGTCGAGACGACCCCGCCGGTGGAGACCACTCCGCCGGTCGAGACCACGCCTCCGGTGGAGACGACCCCGCCGGTCGAGACGACCCCGCCGGTGGAGACCACCCCTCCGGTCGAGACCACGCCTCCGGTGGAGACGACCCCGCCGGTCGAGACCACCGAGCCCGGCACCGGCGAGACCACCGAGCCCGGCCCGGGTGAGACCACCCGGCCCGGCAACGGCAACAACGGCAACGACAACGGTGGCAACGACAACGGCGGCGACATCGGCGACGGCGGCACCGACCCGGGCGCGACCGACAACCCGGTCACCCCCGAGGACGAGTCCGACAGCGGTTCCACCGACTCCGGCTCCGGCGACCCCGGCACCTGCACCGTCGACCTCGACGGCGCCGAGTGCGTGGACACCGGCAACAGCAACACCGACACCAACAACGCCGGCTCGCAGCCCGTGCAGCAGGGCCAGGCCAAGGAGGAGCTCGCCGAGACCGGTGCGGCCGAGACCTCGTTCCTGGTCATCGGCGCCGCGACCATGATCGCCGGCGGCATCGGCTTCCGCATGCTGCCGCGTCTCGTCGGTGGCGGCAACGCCGCCGTCTGATCGAACCGCGGGAGCGCCTGACCGCGCATGCGTGACGAAGGGCCGGGGAGATCGCTCTCCCCGGCCCTTCGCCGTGCTTCCGGCTCGTGTGTGGCGTCCGCCCGGCCCGACGGGGGCTCCGGGGCGGCGAGACCCGCCACAGCAGGCCCTAGGCCGCCTGGACCGCTGCGAGCAGCGCGATCGCGGCCAGCAGGGCGATCGCCAGCGTCAGCAGCATCGCGGGGGTCAGGCCCTGGGGGGTCAGACGCTCCCGGTTCGCGCGGCAGACGGGGCAACGGCCCTCGGCGACCGGGGCCGCGCAGTTGGCGCACACCAGTCGGTCATAGGTCATGCGCTCTCCTCCTCCCGCACAGGGATCCACACCAGGACAACGTCCGGAGGGATCCGGACGTTCCCCCTACCACTCTGCCAGCTCCGGCACGTTTCGGCGCGCCCCACCGGAACGCCCACCGCCCGTCCGAAAGGGCGAAAAGGATAAAGCGCGCAAGCCAGGACCGCGACTGCGCGGGCCTTCCCCGTTCGCGTAAGGTCACGCACACCTACTCCCGGCCGACCGTGGTGCATCCGTGATCCGATTCGACAACGTCTCCAAGTCCTATCCGAAGCAGAACCGCCCCGCGCTCCGGGATGTCTCCCTGGAGATCGAGAAGGGGGAGTTCGTCTTCCTCGTCGGTTCGTCCGGCTCCGGAAAGTCGACCTTCCTGCGACTGCTCCTGCGAGAGGAGCGCGCCAGTCAGGGCCAGGTGCACGTCCTCGGCAAGGACCTGGCCCGGCTCTCCAACTGGAAGGTGCCGCACATGCGGCGCCAGCTCGGCACCGTCTTCCAGGACTTCCGCCTGCTCCCCAACAAGACCGTCGCCGAGAACGTGGCCTTCGCCCAGGAGGTCATCGGCAAGCCGCGCGGCGAGATCCGCAAGGCCGTGCCGCAGGTGCTCGACCTGGTCGGGCTCGGCGGCAAGGAGGACCGGCGTCCGGGCGAGCTCTCCGGTGGTGAGCAGCAGCGCGTGGCCATCGCCCGCGCCTTCGTCAACCGCCCGATGCTGCTGATCGCCGACGAGCCCACCGGCAACCTCGACCCGCAGACCTCCGTCGGCATCATGAAGCTGCTCGACCGCATCAACAGGACAGGGACCACCGTCGTCATGGCGACCCACGACCAGAACATCGTCGACCAGATGCGCAAGCGCGTCATCGAGCTCGAGAAGGGCCGTCTCGTCCGCGACCAGGCGCGCGGCGTCTACGGATACCAGCACTGAGCGGGCCGGCGAAGAACAGGTAGGGGAAGCAGTCACCATGCGCGCTCAGTTCGTGCTCTCCGAGATCGGCGTCGGCCTCCGGCGCAACCTGACGATGACCTTCGCCGTCATCGTCTCCGTGGCCCTCTCGCTCGCCCTCTTCGGCGGCGCGCTGCTCATGCGCGAGCAGGTCAGCACGATGAAGGACTACTGGTACGACAAGGTCAACGTCTCCATCTTCCTGTGCAACAAGACGGACGCGGCCACCGCGCCCAAGTGCGCCAAGGGCGCGGTCACGGCACAGCAGAAGGAGCAGATCGAGGCCGATCTGCGCGACATGACCATCGTGGAGGACGTCCACCACGAGTCCGCCGACGAGGCGTTCAAGCACTACAAGGAGCAGTACAGCGACACCGCCATCGCCTCCGTCATCACGCCGGACCAGATGCAGGAGTCGTTCCGGGTCAAGCTCAAGGACCCGGAGAAGTACAAGGTGGTGGCCACGGCCTTCGCGGGCCGGGACGGCGTGGAATCGGTCCAGGACCAGCGGAACATCCTGCAGAACCTCTTCGACCTGATGAACGGCATGAACATCGCCGCTCTCGGCGTCATGGGTCTGATGCTGGTGATCGCGCTGATGCTGATCGTCAACACCGTCCGCGTCTCGGCCTTCAGCCGCCGCCGCGAGACGGGCATCATGCGGCTCGTCGGAGCGTCCAGCTTCTACATCCAGATGCCGTTCATCATGGAGGCCGCCTTCGCCGGACTCCTCGGTGGCGCCGTCGCCTGTGTGCTGCTGCTCGTCGGCCGGTACTTCCTCATCGACCACGGCATCGCGCTCGCCGAGAAGATGCAGCTGGTCAACTTCATCGGCTGGGACGCCGTCCTCGCCAAGCTGCCGCTCGTGCTCGCCATCGGCCTGCTCATGCCGGCCCTGGCCGCCTTCGTCGCACTGCGCAAGTACCTGAAGGTGTGAGAAGACACCCCTGACAGCGGATGGCGTCGTGCGGGCAAAGCCCGTGCGGCGCCATTGCCTTGTCCTAGAGTGGGCGCCATGCCGGCCGGCGGCGAACGCCACTTCTGTATCCGGCCCCGCGGAGTGCTCCGTGGGGCCGTTCTGTCGTTGGTCTTCACCGGCGTCCTCGCCACTGCCGCCGCCACGGGGTCCCTGCCCCGGCGGGACGTCGCGGGCGCGGAGTCGTCGGACCCCGCCCGTACGGCCACGGTGGACCGCGCCGCCCTGAACCGGGCCGCCGCCGCGGCCATGGCCGACGGGAAGTCGGGCAAGCAGGCCGCCGAGGAGTTCGTCAGCCGCAGCGGCGACCGCTGGGGCGCGGTGTACGACAAGAAGGAGTACGCCGAGTTCGAGCAGGCCCTCGACGGCGCCTACACGGGCGTCGGCCTCTCCGCCGGCCGTGCCGGCGAGGACGGGGTCGAGGTGACCCGGGTCCAGGCCGGCGGCCCCGCCGAGCGGGCCGGGCTCAAGGCCGGCGACCGGCTCCTCTCCGTCGACGGGCGCGCCGTCGGCGGGCTCTCCGTCTCCGAGGTCGTCTCCCTGCTCCGCGGCGACGGCGTCCCCGGCTCGGCCGTCGCCCTCCGGGTCGGGCGCGACCGGTCCGCCTGGACCGAGACCCTGCACAGGGCCCGGCTCGCGACGGACCCGGTGACCGTCCGCCGCCTCGACGACGGGGCCGTACTGATCAAGGTGGCCGCCTTCACCAAGGGCGTGGGCGCGCGCGTGCGGGACGCGGTACGGGACGCGCCCACCGGCGCCGGAGTCCTCCTGGACCTGCGGGGCAACTCCGGCGGCCTGGTCGCGGAGGCCGCCGTCGCCGCCTCCGCCTTCCTCGACGGCGGCCTGGTCGCCACGTACGACGTCGAGGGCGAGCAGCGGGCCGTCTACGCGGACCGGGGCGGCGACACCGGCAGGCCCCTGGTGGCGCTGATCGACGGCGGCACGATGAGCGCGGCCGAGCTGCTCACCGGCGCCCTCCAGGACCGGGGCCGGGCGGTCACGGTCGGTTCGCGGACCTTCGGCAAGGGCTCGGTGCAGATGCCGAGCGCGCTGCCGGACGGCTCGGTGGCGGAGCTGACCGTCGGCCACTACCGCACGCCCGCCGGTCACGCGGTGGACGGCCGGGGCATCACGCCCGACCTGACGGCCGCGGAGAAGGCCGAGGAGCGGGCCCGTACGGTATTGAGTGGCCTCGGAGGGGGCTCGTAGTGCGAAAATGACCGCACTATGGCAAAGGGACTCGTGAACGTGCAGGGCAAGCCTGCGAAGAAGACGACGGACAAGGCGCCCGAGCGCAAGCTGATCGCGCAGAACAAGAAGGCGCGCCACGACTACCACATCATCGACACCTACGAGTGCGGTGTCGTGCTCATGGGCACCGAGGTGAAGTCGCTGCGGATGGGCCGGGCCTCGCTGGTCGACGGCTTCGTCCAGATCGACAACCACGAGGCGTGGCTGCACAACATCCACGTCCCGGAGTACATGCAGGGCAGCTGGACGAACCACTCGGCGAAGCGCAAGCGCAAGCTGCTGCTGCACCGCGCCGAGATCGACAAGCTGGAGTCGAAGGCCTCGGAGACGGGTCACACGATCGTGCCCCTCGCGCTGTACTTCCTGGGCGGCCGGGTGAAGTGCGAGATCGCGCTCGCCAAGGGCAAGAAGGAGTACGACAAGCGCCAGACGCTCCGCGAGAAGCAGGACACGCGCGAGACGAACCGGGCCGTCGCGGCGGCGAAGCGGAGGCAGCGGGCGGCCCAGGCGGCCGAGCGCGGCTAATCGGCTGGCACGCGCGCCCGTCGGTCACGTACGATGGGCCTGCACCCCACAGAGGGTGCGACCTTTGAAAAAACAACATGGGGATGATCGGTTTCGACAGCGGATGCCGAAGCAGTGGGAAGCGTGTCGAGGAAGCGGCAATGATCTCGTAAACCATATGTCGCAACCAATAATCGCCAACACCAAGAGCGATAACTCCCGCTTCGCCCTCGCTGCCTAATTTTAGGTAACGAACAGAAGCCTCTGTGAGGAGCGTCAGCCCGGGGGTGGTCCCGACCCGGATCCTGGCGTCATTAAGGGATCTAAACCTCTAGCCCCGGTCACGGGGGTTGGAGGGAAATCAAACAGTGGCTGAGCCCGTTCCGGACTTGTCTGGGTGATCCGGAGGGCTGAGAAACTCGTACCAGACTGCACACGGAGAAGCCCTGATTCCGCACCGTTGGACGCGGGTTCGATTCCCGCCATCTCCACTCATCCCATGTGGGCGCAGGCCCGGCAGTCGTCACCGACCGCCGGGCCTTCGTCATGTCCGGGCGGGGATGCGCCGGCCCACGCCGGTCGTGGCGCACAGGGCCAGTGCCAGGCTCGCCGCCGCGATCGGGACGAGGAAGCCGAAGGCGGGGAAGGGGGCGTGGTCGGCGGCCCAGCCGCCGGTGGCGGAACCCGCCGCGACACCGGCGAGGAGCGCGGTCACCGCGAGCGTCATGCCCTCGTTGAGCTGGGACGCGGGTGTCAGCCGCTGGACCAGGCCCATGCCGGTGAGCATCGTCGGGGCCGTCGCCATGCCCGCCACCAGCAGGCCGCCCGCGAGCGCGAGGAGCGAGCCGGTCGTGGCGGCGAGCAGCGGCATCGCCATCAGGACGGTCAGTGCGGCCAGGCAGGTGCGGAGCCGGGCGGTGCGGCGGGCGCGGCCGTAGAGGAGGCCCGCCGCGCAGGAGCCGGCGGCCTGGAGGGCGAGGACGGGGCCGGCGACGGGGCCGTCCACGAACGCGAGCGCCACCACCTCCATCGAGCCGAAGATCGCCCCGGTGGCGAGGAAGACCGCGAGGAGCGGCACCATGCCCCGGGTCCGCAGCGGCGAGCCCGCCGCGGTACGGGGAGCGATCGGCGGCTCCGTCGCGCGCTGCCTCGTGAGCAGCAGCGCGCCGCCGAGGAGGAGGGCCGCGGCCACGAGGGTGCCGGCCTCCGGGAAGAGCAGCGAGCAGAGGAACGCGGCGAGCACCGGGCCGAGCATGAAGCAGAGCTCGTCGAGGGCCTGCTCGAAGGCGTTCGCGGTGTGCAGGGCGTCCGGGTCGTCCCGGAGGAGGTGCGCCCAGCGGGCCCGGGACATGCCGCCCATGTTCGGGGCGGTGGCCGTGGTGGCGGTGATGAGGAAGAGTGTCCAGACGGGGGCCTCGCCGTGGACGCAGAGGAGCAGGAGCAGCTGGCCCAGGGCCATGTAGGCCGCGGCCGGGACGGCGACGCGCGCCTGGCCGCGGCGGTCGACCTGCCGGGCGATCCAGGGGGCGGTCAGCGCCCCGGCGGCCAGGCCGGTCGCGGTGACCGCGCCGGCCAGGGCGTAGGAGTCGTAGCGGCCCGCGATCATGATCACGGCGCTGATGCCGAACATGCCGCTGGGCATCCGGGCCATCAGGTTCCCGGCGGTGAAGCCACGGGTGCCGGGAAGGGCGAAGAGGCGGAGGTAGGGGTTTCGGGGGAGGGGCCGGGGGGCGGCGGGGCCGCTGTGCGCGGCCGGGCGGTGGTTCGTCGGGCGGTGGTCGGTGGTCCCGGAGGCGGCGGGGCGGTGGCCGGCCCGCGGGTCGTCGTAGCGCGGGGCGAGGGCCGGGCCCGCCGGGGTGAGGGTGAGGTCCGGTTGCGGCATGGACCAAGGTTCGCGGGCGCGGTCCCCGCCGGTCCAACACTTGATCGGTGGCCATTCACGCATCCGTGTTGTTAAATGCGGCGATGCCCTCCTCGTACGACACCGACCCCCGCCTCCTGCGCGCCTTCACCGCCGTCGCCGAGGAGCTGCACTTCACCCGGGCCGCCGCCCGCCTCTACCTCGCCCAGCAGGCGCTGAGCCGTGACATCCGGCGGCTGGAGCGGGAGTTGGGCACCGAGCTCTTCGTGCGGACCACCCGGCAGGTCGCCCTCACCGCCGACGGCGAGCGGCTCCTCCCGTACGCGCGCAGGGTGTTGGCCGCCCACGACGAGCTCGGCGAGGCCTTCCGCGCCGCGCCCCGGCCGCTGCTCGTCGACCTCAACAGCCCCGGACTCGGCCCGGAGGAGGTCCTCCTCCGGGCCCGTGAACTCGCCCCGGACCAGGAGCTGATGGCCCGCTACGAGAGCGGGCTCACCGGCGCCGTGCGCGAGATCCTCGCCGGCCGGCTCGACGCCTCCTTCGGCCGGTACGGCGGGCTCGACGCCGGGCTGCGGGCGCGGCTCGACTTCGCCTTCGTGCGGTACGAGCCGATGGCCGTGATCCTCCCCGAGGACCATCCGCTCGCCGCCCTGCCCGAGGTCCCGCTCGCCGGGCTCGCCGGGGAGCGGGTCTACGCGGGCGCGGGCAACGACCGCACGCCCGAGTGGACCGACCTCGCCGCCCGGCTCTTCGCCGGGCGCGGGATCGCGATCGCCCCGCCCGCGCCGCTCGCCGTCGGCAAGGAGGAGTTCGGCCGCATCATGGCCAAGCACCGCACCCCGGTCCTCGCCGTCGTCAGCTTCCCGTCCATGCCGGGCAGCGTGCTGCGCCCGCTCGTCGACCCCGTACCCCTGTCGCCCGTGAGCCTGGTGTGGCGCAAGGGGCTGCGCCATCCCGCCCTCGACGCCCTGCGGGCCGCCGTCGCCGAGATCGGCGCCCGGGAGGACTGGCGGACCCGCCCGGCGGACTGCTGGCTGCCGGAGGACGAGCCGGGACTGCCGGGAGCGCCCGCCGCGGGCGGGGACGTCCGCCGGTAGGGCCCGGCGAGTGAGCCGAAGGGGCGCGCCGGGGGAACAGGGTCGAGCGCGCGGAGTCTCCCGAGGGACGAGGAGGGCGAGCACGGTCGGCCCTGTGAGCCCGGCTCGTGCGCCCCGGAGGCGAACCGAGCCGGAAAGAACGGGGGGCGCTCACAGGGACGTCGTACTCCGGGTGAGAGCAAGGTTCCGTCCCCGTCACCTCGCGGCACCGGGCTGAAACGCGACCTCCCTAGCGTCGGTCGCATCAGGGTTCCGACTCCGTGGAGGTGCGTGATGGCTGGCCGATGGATCGAGCAGTGGGAACCGGAGGACGAGACCTTCTGGCGTGAGAAGGGGGAGCGGATCGCAAAGCGGAACCTCATCTTCTCGGTGATCTCCGAGCACATCGGCTTCTCGATCTGGAGCCTGTGGTCGGTCATGGTGCTCTTCATGGGGCCGCAGTACGGCATCGACCCGGCCGGGAAGTTCTTCCTGATCGCCACCGCCACCTTCGTCGGCGCGCTGATCCGGATCCCGTACACCTTCGCCGTCGCCCGCTTCGGCGGCCGGAACTGGACGGTCTTCAGCGCCCTGCTCCTCCTGCTCCCCGCGGGCTTCGCCTTCGCGGTGATGGAGCCCGGCACCTCGTACACGACGTTCGTCCTGGTGGCCGCGCTGACCGGCGTGGGCGGAGGCAACTTCGCCTCCTCCATGACCAACATCAACGCCTTCTTCCCGCTGCGGAAGAAGGGCTGGGCGCTCGGCCTCAACGCGGGCGGCGGCAACATCGGCGTCCCCGTCGTCCAGCTCGTCGGCCTGCTCGTCATCGGCACCGCAGGTGCCATGCACCCCAGGATCGTGCTCGGCGTCTACCTGCCCCTGATCGTCGCCGCCGCCGTGTGCGCCGCGCTCTTCATGGACAACCTCGCCCCGGTCAGGAACGACACCGGAGCCGCCAAGGAGGCCGTCCGCGCCCGCCACACCTGGATCATGGCCTTCCTGTACATCGGCACCTTCGGCTCCTTCATCGGCTACAGCTTCGCCTTCGGGCTCGTCCTCCAGACCCAGTTCGGACGCACCCCGCTCCAGGCCGCCTCGCTCACCTTCATCGGCCCGCTCCTCGGCTCCCTCATCCGGCCCGTCGGCGGCTCCCTCGCCGACCGGCACGGCGGCGCCCGCATCACCCTGGGGACCTTCGCCGCGATGGCCGCCGCGACCGGCGTGGTGATCTACGCCTCGGTGACCGAGTCCCTCACCGTCTTCCTCGTCGGCTTCATCGGCCTCTTCGTCCTCAGCGGCCTCGGCAACGGCTCCACGTACAAGATGATCCCGGCGATCTTCCTCGCCCAGGGGCACCGCAAGGGCCTCGCGGGAGAGGCGGCCGAGGCCTACGGGCGGCGGCTCTCCGGCGCCTCCATGGGCCTCATCGGCGCCGTCGGCGCGCTCGGCGGCCTCGGCATCAACCTCGCCTTCCGCCAGTCCTTCCAGACCGCCGGCACCGGCACCGGAGCCTTCGTCGCCTTCCTCGCCTTCTACGCGGCCTGCATCGTCGTCACCTGGGCGGTATACCTTCGCCGGCCGACCGCCGTGCCCGAGACCGCCGAGGGCGCCGAGGACCCGGAGACCCGGCCCGGATACGCGAAGGTGTGATCCACCGTGCCCGGCGCGGACCGTAACGGCCAGGAAATACGCGCGAACCGAGTCCGACACGCGACCCCGTCAGGCTCAGGCCCCATGGACGAGCAAGAACACGGCCCCCTCGCCGGCTTCACCGTCGGCGTCACCGCGGCGCGGCGCGCGGACGAACTCATCGCGCTGCTGCGCCGGCGCGGCGCGGCCGTCGTCCACGGTCCCGCCCTGCGGATCGTGCCCCTCGCGGACGACACCGAACTCCTCGCCGCCACCAAGGACCTCATCGCCCACGCCCCGGACGTCGTCGTCGCCACCACGGCGATCGGCTTCCGGGGCTGGGTCGAGGCCGCCGACGGCTGGGGGTACGGGGACGAGCTCCTCGCCGTCCTGCGGGAGGTCGAGCTCCTCGCCCGGGGCCCGAAGGTCAAGGGAGCCGTACGGGCCGCCGGACTCACCGAGTCCTGGTCGCCCTCCTCGGAGTCCATGGCCGAGGTCCTCGACCGGCTCCTCGCCGAGGGCGTGGCCGGCCGCCGCGTCGCCCTCCAGCTGCACGGCGAGCCGCTGCCCGGCTTCGTGGAAGCCCTCACGGCCGGCGGCGCCGAGGTCGTCGTCGTCCCCGTCTACCGCTGGATGCCCCCGGAGGACACAGGCCCCCTGGACCGGCTCCTCGACGCGGTCCTCGCCCGCACCCTGGACGCGGTGACCTTCACCAGCGCCCCCGCCGCCGCCTCGCTGTTCTCCCGGGCGGCGGAGAAGGGCGTACGGGCGGAACTCGTCGCCGCGCTCCGGCACGACGTCCTCGCGGTGTGCGTCGGCCCCGTGACGGCGCTCCCGCTCCAGGCCGAGGGCATCGACACGTACCAGCCCGAGCGCTTCCGCCTCGGCCCGCTCGTCCAGCTGCTCTGCACGGAGCTCCCGGCCCGCTCCCGGGTCCTGCCGGTCGCCGGCCACCGGGTCGAGGTCCGCGGCCACGCGGTCCTCGTCGACGGACTCCTGCGCCCCGTCCCGCCCGCCGGGATGGCCCTCCTGGGACTGCTCGCCCGTCGCCCCGGCTGGGTGGTCTCCCGCGCCGACCTGCTGAGGGCGCTGCCCGGCGCGGGCCGGGACGAGCACGCGGTGGAGACGGCCATGGCCCGCCTCCGGGCCGCGCTCGGCACCCCGAAGCTCATCCAGACCGTCGTCAAGCGCGGCTACCGGCTGGCCCTGGACCCGACGGCGGACGACAAGTACGGCACCGTGTGACCAGCTGCGATACGGGAGTTGCCCCGCGGGAGGGACGGGACGGGAGTTACGGTACGGGGATGAGCGCACCCCCCGCCCCGTTCCGCATCCGGCCGGCCGAACCCGCCGACGCGCCCGCGCTCGCCGCCGCCCTGCTGCGGAACCGGGAGCACATGAAGCCCTGGGAGCCGTACCGGCCCGAGCGGTACTACACCGCCGAGGGACAGGCCGAGCGGCTCGCCGACGGCGGCGTGCGGTGGTTCGCCGTCGACGGGGACACCGTGATCGGCTGCGCCATCCTCTCCGGGATCGTCCTCGGCCCCTTCCGCAGCGGCTCCCTCGGCTACTGGGTCGACCGCGAGCACACCGGGCGCGGCGTGGCCACCGCGCTCGTCGAGGAGGCCTGCCGGACCGCCCGCGAGGAGCTCGGGATGCACCGGATCGAGGCGTGCACCGTCCTCGACCACGTCGTCTCCCAACGGGTCCTCGCCAAGAGCGGGTTCGTCCCCGTCGGCACCGCGCCCCGCTACCTCCACATCGACGGCGAGTGGCGCGACCACCACCTCTTCCAGCGGATCCTGCACGACGACCCGCCGCCCGGCTTTCCGGGATCACCCCACGTTGAACGGTGATCGCGCCTGACACGGTGCCATCCGGTGGCGTACGCTCGACGGCTGCCCAGTGCACGTGAGAAGGGGGCCTTAGGTGGCCGCGCAGGAAGCCGTGGACACGGTCAGGGACCGTGAGATCGGTGTCGAGCAGGAACATCTTGACCGGGTCTACCGCCGGCTGGAGGAGAAGATCCACGAGGCGGAGTTCCTGATGAACGACGCCGCCCAGCGGGGCCAGGTCGGCACGCCCGGCGCCCTCGCCGAGCGCGATGCCCAGGTGTTCCGCGCCGGCATCCACCTCAACAGGCTCAACAACGAGTTCGAGGACTTCCTCTTCGGCCGGATCGACCTGTTGTACGGCAAGGACGGCAAGAAGGGCCCCGACGGCGCCTACACCTCCGTCGAGCCCGCCGAGGACGCCGTGCGCGCCGACAACACGGCCGAGATCGGCGAGACCCTCCACATCGGCCGCATCGGCGTCCTCGACTCCGACTACGCGCCGCTCGTCATCGACTGGCGCGCCCCCGCCGCCGCGCCCTTCTACCGGTCGACGCCCGTCGACCCCGGCCGCGTCGTGCGCCGCCGCGTCATCCGCTCCAAGGGCCGCCGGGTCCTCGGCGTCGAGGACGACCTGATGCGCCCCGAGCTGCGGGCCAGCCTCGACGGGCGCGAGCTGCCCGTGATCGGCGACGGCGCCCTGATGGCCGCCCTCGGCCAGGCCCGCAGCCACACCATGCGGGACATCGTCTCCTCCATCCAGGCGGAGCAGGACCTCGTCATCCGCGCGCCCGCCGCCTCCGTCACGTACGTCGAGGGCGGCCCCGGCACCGGCAAGACCGCCGTCGCCCTGCACCGGGCCGCCTACCTGCTCTACCAGGACCGGCGGCGGTACGCGGGCGGCATCCTCATCGTCTCGCCGACCCCGCTCCTCGTCTCGTACACCGAAGGCGTCCTGCCCTCCCTCGGCGAGGAGGGCCAGGTCGCGATCCGCGCCGTCGGCAGCCTCGTCGACGGCGCCGAGGCCACCGCCTACGACGAGCCGGCCGTCGCCCGCGTCAAGGGCTCCTCCCGCATGCTGCACGTGCTGCGGAAGGCCGCCCGCGGCGCCCTGGAGACCCCCGCGCCCCGGCAGCCCGCCGGGGACCAGCTGGAGTTCGGCGAGGAGGCCGCCGCGCCCGCCGGGACGCCCACCCGGCTCCGGGTCGTCGCCTTCGGCCGGCGGATCGAGCTGGAGGCCGAGGACCTCCGGCGCATCCGCCACAACGTCCTCGGCGGCACCGCCCCCGTCAACCTGCTGCGCCCGCGCGCCCGCCGGCTGCTCCTCGACGCGCTCTACGCCAGGTCCGGCGCGGCCGGCCGGCACAGCGACCCCGAGCTCGCGGCCGAGCTGCGCTCCTCCTTCGACGAGGACGTCTCCACCGAGGACTCCTTCCTCCAGTTCCTCGACGCCTGGTGGCCCGAGCTCACCCCGCGCCAGGTGCTCGACGCCATGGCCGACGAGCGGCGGCTCGGCCGCTGGGCCCGCCGGATCCTCAACCCGGGCGAGGTGCGACGGCTCGCCCGCTCGCTGCGCCGCCGGGAGCTCTCCGTCCACGACGTGGCGCTCCTCGACGAGCTGCACACCCTGCTCGGCGCCCCGGCCCGGCCCCGCAAGAAGCGGGAGTACGACCCGCTGGACCAGCTCTCGGGCCTGGAAGAGCTCATGCCCGTACGCGAGGAGACCCAGCGCGAGCGGGCCGAACGGCTCGCCGCCGAGCGCACCGAGTACGCGCACGTCATCGTCGACGAGGCGCAGGACCTCACGCCCATGCAGTGGCGGATGGTCGGGCGGCGCGGCCGGCACGCCACCTGGACGGTCGTCGGCGACCCGGCGCAGTCCTCCTGGTCGGACCCGGACGAGGCCGCCGAGGCGCGGGACGAGGCCCTCGGCAGCCGGCCGCGGCGGCGCTTCGAGCTGACCGTCAACTACCGGAACCCGGCGGAGATCGCCGAGCTCGCCGCCAAGGTGCTCGCCCTCGCCATGCCGGGCAAGGAATCGCCGCGCGCGGTGCGTTCGACGGGCGTCGAGCCCCGGTTCGTAGCGGTTCAGGACAAGGCCGACCTGGCCGAAACCGTTCGGTCCGAGGCGGCGCTGCTCCTGGAGCGGGTCGAGGGCACGGTGGGTGTCGTCGTCGCGATGAACCGGCGCGCGGAGGCCGCCCGTTGGTTGGCCGAGCTGGGCGACCGGGTGGTGGCGCTCGGCTCCCTGGAGGCGAAGGGCCTGGAGTACGACGCGACCTTGGTCGTCTCGCCCGCGGAGATCGCGGACGAGTCCCCGGCCGGTCTGCGGGTGCTGTACGTGGCGCTGACGCGCGCGACGCAGCAGCTCACGGTGGTCGCGGGGCCGGGGGACGTGCCGGACGAGGCGGGGGTGCCGGACCTGCTGCGGGACTGAGCGGGGAGGGGTGTTTCCAGGGCATTCAGGGGTATTCGAGGACCGATTTCCGGTCAACCTGTGGCGCTGGAATCACCAGGCAGGGTGGTTTGTTAGCCTTGTCGTGGCACCGGCTCGATCCAAGCCCCCGGGCCCAACCTTCGTCCCTCAGAGGGACCACTTGCCGCGAGGCGAGCATGGCGGGTCGGTGCCACTTAGACGTACATACGAAGTTGAGGCCCCGGTCACCCCTTGGTGATCGGGGCCTCTTCTGTTTCCCCAGGGTCTCTCGTATGGTGGAAACTACTTTCCGAAAACAAAATGACCGCATTACCGGCTACTCGCGGGTAGGTGCGACCATCGGAGGGCGCCGCCGGGCAACCAGCCGGGGCGGGCGTAGCAATGAAGCTCAGGGAAAGCAGAGGAACTCGGCCATGGCAACGGCGCCCAGCGTCTCGTACTCGATGACGGTCCGGCTGGAGGTTCCCGCGAGCGGAACCGCGGTCTCCCAGCTCACCACGGCGGTGGAGTCCCACGGCGGATCCGTCACCGGCCTCGACGTGACCGCCTCCGGCCACGAGAAGCTCCGCATCGACGTCACCATCGCCGCCACCTCCACGGCGCACGCCGACGAGATCGTCGAGCAGCTGCGGACCATCGAGGGCGTCGTCCTCGGCAAGGTCTCCGACCGTACGTTCCTGATGCACCTCGGCGGCAAGATCGAGATGGCGGCCAAGCACCCCATCCGCAACCGTGACGACCTCTCCATGATCTACACCCCGGGCGTCGCCCGCGTGTGCATGGCGATCGCCGAGAACCCCGAGGACGCCCGCCGCCTCACCATCAAGCGCAACACCGTCGCGGTCGTCACCGACGGCTCCGCCGTCCTCGGCCTCGGCAACATCGGCCCGATGGCCGCGATGCCCGTCATGGAGGGCAAGGCGGCCCTGTTCAAGCGCTTCGCCGACATCGACGCCTGGCCGATCTGCCTCGACACCCAGGACACCGACGAGATCGTCTCCATCGTCAAGGCGATCGCCCCCGGCTTCGCGGGCATCAACCTGGAGGACATCTCCGCGCCCCGCTGCTTCGAGATCGAGGCCCGGCTGCGCGAGGCCCTCGACATCCCCGTCTTCCACGACGACCAGCACGGCACGGCCATCGTCGTCCTCGCGGCCCTGACCAACGCCCTGCGCGTGGTCGGCAAGAGCGTCGGCGACGTACGGGTCGTCATGTCCGGTGCCGGCGCCGCCGGTACGGCCATCCTGAAGCTGCTCATCGCGGCGGGCGTCAAGCACGCCGTCGTCGCCGACATCCAGGGCGTCGTGCACGCGGACCGCGCGGACCTCGTGGACGCCCCCGCCGACTCGCCGCTGCGCTGGATCGCCGACAACACCAACCCCGAGGGCGTCACCGGCACCCTCAAGCAGGCCGTCGTCGGCGCGGACGTCTTCATCGGCGTCTCGGCCCCGAACCTGCTGGGCGCCGAGGACGTCGCCGCCATGGCGGACGGCGCCATCGTGTTCGCGCTCGCGAACCCCGACCCGGAGGTCGACCCGGCCGCCGCGCGCCAGACGGCCGCCGTCGTCGCCACGGGCCGCTCGGACTTCCCGAACCAGATCAACAACGTCCTGGTCTTCCCGGGCGTCTTCCGCGGTCTGCTGGACGCCCAGTCCCGTACCGTCAACACGGAGATGATGCTGGCGGCGGCCTCGGCCCTCGCCGACGTGGTCACCGAGGACGAGCTGAACCCGAACTACATCATCCCGTCGGTCTTCAACGACAAGGTCGCGGGCGCGGTGGCCGGAGCCGTGCGCAACGCGGCCAAGGCCGCGAGCGGTCGCTGACGGCGCGTCGCGATTCGCGGAGCCGCAAACCCGCCTTTAGGGTGGCTTTTCGGCTCCGCACGGAAATCACGGAGTCGACGGAACGTCACCACTACGGGGCTCCGGCGCTTTTCGTGTGACCCCAGGGGGTGCCGGATTGGCGTTCCCGCCGCTGGTGGGGGCAGGATGCGTGTTTGGGCGCGAGGGTCTGTCATTAGACCCGGGTCCGGGGACTGTCCGAAGGCCCTGGCAGCATCGGCTTCGCTGTACCCAATCACGCGGCTTCCGCCGCGTGGCACGCCTCACAGGCAAGAAGAACACGGGAGTAACAACATGAACCGCAGTGAGCTGGTGGCCGCCCTGGCCGACCGCGCCGAGGTGACCCGCAAGGACGCCGACGCCGTGCTGGCCGCTCTCGCCGAGACCGTCGGTGAGGTCGTCGCCAAGGGCGACGAGAAGGTCACCATCCCCGGCTTCCTGACCTTCGAGCGCACCCACCGTGCCGCTCGCACCGCTCGTAACCCGCAGACCGGCGACCCGATCAACATCCCGGCCGGCTACAGCGTGAAGGTCTCCGCGGGCTCGAAGCTCAAGGAAGCCGCCAAGGGCAAGTAAGGCAGCCTAGAGGCGCAGGAAGGGCGGCCACCCTGTCAGGGGGTGGCCGCCCTTTCGTCTGCCCTGTGCGGGCCTCACAGGGGCCCGCACAGGGCCCGCACCGGGGCCGGCACGGGCCCGCCACCGGGGCCCGGACGGGCAAGGACCCCCGGCACACGCGGTGCCGGGGGTCCCGGGGTCGTGCGGGGCGGGCCGGTCAGACCAGCGCGCTGCCCGGGAGCTCGACCTTGGCGCCGAGCTCGACGAGCTTCTCCATGAAGTTCTCGTAGCCGCGGTTGATCAGCTCGATGCCGTGCACCCGGGACGTGCCCTGGGCGGCCAGCGCCGCGATCAGGTACGAGAAGCCGCCGCGCAGGTCGGGGATGACCAGGTCGGCGCCCTGGAGCTTCGTCGGGCCGCTCACGACCGCCGAGTGCAGGAAGTTCCGCTGGCCGAAGCGGCAGTCGGAGCCGCCCAGGCACTCGCGGTAGAGCTGGATGTGAGCGCCCATCTGGTTCAGCGCGGAGGTGAAGCCGAGGCGCGACTCGTACACCGTCTCGTGGACGATGGACAGGCCGGAGGCCTGCGTCAGGGCCACGACCAGCGGCTGCTGCCAGTCCGTCTGGAAGCCGGGGTGCACGTCCGTCTCCAGGTGGATCGCGTTGAGCGAGCCGCCCGGGTGCCAGAAGCGGATGCCCTCGTCGTCGATCTCGAAGGCGCCACCCACCTTCCGGTAGGTGTTGAGGAAGGTCATCATCGAGCGCTGCTGGGCGCCGCGCACGTAGATGTTGCCCTCGGTCGCCAGCGCCGCCGACGCCCAGGAGGCCGCCTCCAGGCGGTCCGGGAGCGCCCGGTGGGTGTAGCCGTCGAGACGGTCGACACCGGTGATCCGGATGGTCCGGTCGGTGTCCATGGAGATGATCGCGCCCATCTTCTGCAGGACGCAGATGAGGTCCTCGATCTCGGGCTCCACGGCCGCGTTCGACAGCTCGGTGACGCCCTCGGCGAGCACCGCCGTGAGCAGCACCTGCTCGGTCGAGCCGACCGAGGGGTACGGGAGGCGGATCTTGCAACCGCGAAGGCGCTGAGGGGCCTCCAGGTACTGGCCGTCGGCCCGCTTCTCGATCGTGGCGCCGAACTGGCGCAGGACGTCGAAGTGGAAGTCGATCGGCCGGCCGCCGATGTCGCAGCCGCCCAGGCCCGGGATGAAGGCGTGGCCGAGGCGGTGCAGCAGCGGGCCGCAGAAGAGGATGGGGATGCGGGACGAGCCGGCGTGGGCATCGATGTCGGCGACGTTCGCGGACTCGACGTGCGTCGGGTCGAGGACGAGCTCGCCGGGCTCCTCGCCCGGGCGGACCGTCACACCGTGCAGCTGGAGCAGCCCGCGGACCACGCGGACGTCACGGATGTCGGGCACGTTGCGCAGGCGGCTCGGGCCGCTGCCGAGCAGGGCGGCGACCATCGCCTTGGGCACGAGGTTCTTCGCGCCGCGGACGCGGATCTCGCCCTCCAGCGGGGTTCCGCCGTGGACAAGCAGGACATCGTCTGTGCCGGTCATGAATCTCGCGTTCCGGAGTCGGTCGGTCGGGTGGCCAGAGAAAAGGGTAAAGGGCCATGAGACCTCTCTTGGGTGCCTCAGGGGGCCTGTCAGATGTAATGAATTCGGCACAACACCCTCTGTTCCCGTGATCTTGCGGAGCGTTACCGTCCGCTTGTGTCGGTTCGTCCGCACCGCGCCCGTACGGAACGGCCTCCCGCGCCCTCCTGAGCTGCGAAGGCCGTCGACTTCCCGCCGGACCTCCGCCGCAGCACCCCGATCGCACCCGACAGCGCCCGCGAACGCCGAAGATGCGGGATCATGTGTCGCATGACCGAGGTGTCCTCGCTCACAGGACGGCTGCTCGTGGCCACCCCCGCGCTGGCGGACCCGAATTTCGACCGCGCGGTCGTCCTGCTGCTCGACCACGACGACGAGGGCTCGCTCGGCGTGGTCCTCAACCGGCCCACGCCGGTGACCGTCGGCGACATCCTCGCGCCCTGGGCCCCGCTCGCCGGCGAACCCGGCGTCGTCTTCCAGGGTGGCCCCGTCTCGCTCGACGCGGCGCTCGGCGTCGCCGTGATCCCCGGCGACGAGGGCCCCCTCGGCTGGCGGAGGGTGTACGGGGCGATCGGCCTCGTCGACCTGGAGGCCCCGCCCGAGCTGCTCGGACCGGCCCTCGGCTCGCTGCGGATCTTCGCCGGGTACGCGGGCTGGGGCCCCGGCCAGCTGGAGTCCGAGCTGGGCGAGGGGGCCTGGTACGTGGTCGAGTCGGAGCCCGGCGACGTCTCCGCGCCGCACCCCGAGACCCTCTGGCGGCAGGTGCTGCGGCGCCAGCGCGGTGAACTCGCCATGATCGCGACGTACCCCGACGACCCGTCCCTCAACTGAGCCCCACGGCTTTCAGTACCCTTGGCGGTTATGAGCACTCTCGAGCCCGAGCGCGGGGCAGGTACGGGAACCCTCGTGGAGCCGACTCCGCAGGTGTCCCACGGTGACGGCGACCACGAGCGCTACGCCCACTACGTCCAGAAGGACAAGATCATGGCGAGCGCCCTCGACGGGACCCCCGTCGTGGCGCTGTGCGGAAAGGTCTGGGTACCGGGGCGCGACCCCAAGAAGTACCCGGTCTGTCCGATGTGCAAGGAGATCTACGAGTCCATGGGCGCCGGCGGTGGCGACAAGGACAAGGGCGGCAAGGACAAGTAAGCGGGTCCTGACGTCGGGGGCGGCCCCCGTCGTGCGTACTTCGGTACGTGCGTCGGGGGCCGTTTCGCGTTTTTCCGCGGTTCCGCGTCCCCCCGCCCCGTTGCACAGGGTGCTTTCGCCGGTCACGGAGTGGTTGAGGTGGTCGAGACCTCTTGTCGGCTCACCGGAACCCCGCCTAACCTCACGCGTGTTGTGCAGAACGAAACGCTCATTGCGTATGTTGCAACGCACCTGGAGGGGATCCGCCCATGAAGCTTCCTGCCCGCCTCGCCGCCCCGGCCGCCGCACTCCTGATCGCCGGCCTCACCGCCACGGCCTGCGCGCCCCAGACCTCGGACGGCAAGGCCGCGGCGGACGAGAAGAGCGGCACCCTGCGCGTCTGGCTCTTCCAGGAGGTGAGCAACAAGCCCAAGGAGCAGGTCGTCGCCCAGGCCGTCGCCGCCTTCGAGAAGCGCCACCAGGGCGCGAAGGTCGAGGTCGAGTACATCCCCGTCGAGACCCGCGCCCAGCGCGTCAAGGCCGCCTTCAACGACCCCAGGTCCGCACCCGACCTCATCGAGTACGGCAACACCGACACCGCCGGATACGTCAAGGACGGCGGACTCGCCGACATCAGCGCCGAGTTCGCGGCCTGGGGCGAGGCCAAGGACACCGACCCGACCGCCCGCAAGTCCGTCACCGTCGACGGCAAGGTCTACGGCTCCCCGCTCTTCGTCGGCCTCCGCGCCCTCTACTACCGCACCGACGTCTTCGAGGAGCTCGGCCTCACCGCCCCCAAGAGCCAGGCCGAACTCGTCTCCACCGCCAAGAAGATCCGCAAGGCGAAGCCCGACCTGTACGGCATCGCCGTCGGCGGCGCCTACACCTACGGCGCCATGCCCTTCGTCTGGGCCGCCGGCGGCGAACTCGCCACCGAGGAGGGCGGCTCCTACAAGGCGGCCGTCAACAGCGAGGCCGCCCGCAGGGGCGTCGCCACGTACGCCTCGCTCTTCGGCGACGACAACTGCCCGGCCGCCAAGTGCGCCCAGATGGGCGGCAACGCGACCGTCACCGCCTTCGCCTCCGGCAAGGCGGCCATGGCCATCGGCGGCGACTTCAGCCATGCGGCCGTCGAGGCCGGCACCGTCAAGGGCAAGTACGCCGTCGTCCCGCTGCCCGGCACGGCCCCCGGCTCGATCGCCCCGGCCTTCGCCGGCGGCAACAACATCGGCGTCCTCAAGAGCACCTCGCACCGCACCCTCGCCGTCGACCTCCTCAAGTCCCTCACCGGCAAGGACACCCAGGGCAAGCTCTTCGACGCGATGGGCTTCCTGCCCACCTACACCGACGTACGCGCCACCGCCGCGCAGCGCCAGCCCTTCGTGAAGCCCTTCATCGACACCCTCGACGCCGGCACCCGGTTCGTCCCGGCGTCACCGGGCTGGGGTCAGATCGACTCCTCGCTCGTCCTGCCGACGATGTTCCAGGAGGTCGTGAGCGGCCGTAAGGACGTCAAGGCGGCGACCGACGACGCCGCGAGGAAGATGGACGCGGCCTTCGCGCCGACGAGCTGAGCGCACGCATGAAGACCCCCGGCACCAGCCCCGACACCCGCCCCGACACGACCTCCGCCAAGCTCCCGGCCCCCCGGGGCCGCACGCGGACCACCCCCCGTGCCCCCGCGCCCGCCCCGGCACGCATCCGCACCGCCCGGCGCCGCACCGGCGCCTGGACCCCCTGGCTGTACCTCCTGCCCGCCCTCGTCGTCATCGGCGGACTCCTCGTCTACCCCGTCTACCAGCTCGGCCTCATCTCCTTCCTGGAGTACACACAGGCCCAGGTCAGCGGCGGCGAACCCACGTACTTCAAGGGCTTCGGCAACTACACGGCCCTCTTCACCGACCCCCAGTTCTGGCAGGTCCTCCTCACCACCGTCCTCTTCGCCGCCGTCTGCGTCGTCACCACGCTCGCCGTCGGCTGCGCCCTCGCGGTCCTCCTGACCCGCGTCCGGGCCCTGCCCCGGCTCGCCCTGATGGTGGCCGCGCTCGGCGCCTGGGCCACGCCCGCCGTCACCGGCTCCACCGTCTGGGTCTTCCTCTTCGACCCCGACTTCGGCCCGGTGAACCGGCTCCTCGGCCTGGGCGACTTCTCCTGGACGTACGGGCGGTACAGCGCCTTCGCCCTCGTCCTCCTCGAAGTCGTCTGGTGTTCCTTCCCGTTCGTGATGGTCACCGTCTACGCGGGCATCCAGGCCGTTCCGTCCGAGGTCCTGGAGGCCGCCGCCCTCGACGGCGCCTCGCAGTGGCGGATCTGGCGCTCGGTCACGGCGCCGATGCTCCGGCCGATCCTGGTCGTCGTCACCATCCAGTCGATCATCTGGGACTTCAAGCTCTTCACCCAGATCTACGTGATGACCAACGGCGGCGGCATCGCCGGCCAGAACCTCGTCCTCAACGTCTACGCGTACCAGAAGGCCTTCGCCTCGTCCCAGTACAGCCTGGGCTCGGCGATCGGCGTGGTCATGCTCCTGATCCTGCTGGCCGTGACCCTGGTCTACCTCCGGCTCCTGCGACGCCAGGGAGAAGAACTGTGAGCGCCCCGACCACCTTCCGCGTCCGGCGGCCCGGGCGGCTCGTCGCCGAGGCGGTCACGCTGCTCGTCGCCGCGGCCGTCGCCTTCCCGCTGTACTGGATGGTCCTCTCGGCCCTCAAGCCGGCGGGCGAGATCCAGTCGGCCCACCCCCGGCCGTGGACGCTCTCCCCGTCCCTCGACTCCTTCCGGCGCGTCTTCGACCAGCAGGAGTTCGGCCGCTACTTCCTGAACTCGCTCGTCGTGGCCGGCACGGTCGTCCTCGCCTCCGCGCTCATCGCCTTCCTGGCGGCGACGGCCGTCACGAGGTTCCGCTTCCGGTTCCGGACGACGCTGCTCATCATGTTCCTCGTCGCCCAGATGGTGCCGGTCGAGGCGCTCACCATCCCGCTGTTCTTCCTCATGCGGGACTTCGGACAGCTCAACACCCTCGGCTCGCTGATCCTGCCGCACCTCGCCTTCTCGCTGCCCTTCGCGATCTGGATGCTCCGGGGCTTCGTCCGGGCGGTCCCCGAGGCCCTGGAGGAACAGGCGCAGATCGACGGCGCGAGCCGTACGCGCTTCCTCTGGCAGATCCTCTTCCCGCTGGTCTTCCCCGGCCTCGTGGCGACGAGCGTCTTCTCGTTCATCTCGACCTGGAACGACTTCCTCTTCGCGAAGTCGTTCCTCATCAGCGACACCTCGCAGTCGACCCTGCCGATGGCGCTCCTCGTCTTCTTCAAGCCCGACGAGAACGACTGGGGAGGCATCATGGCCGGCTCGACCGTGATGACCCTCCCGGTGCTCGTCTTCTTCGTACTCGTACAGCGCCGCCTGGTCTCGGGACTGGGCGGGGCGGTGAAGGACTGACGCGATGACCGCAGAGCACGCCCTGATCCCCGTACCCCTCCTCGTGACGGGCCCGTCCACCGGCGGCGCCGTCCCCCTCGACGAGCGGACCGCGCTCGACGCGGGACCCGGCACCGAATCCACCGCCCGCTGGCTCCGCACCGCCCTGGGCGCCGCCACCGGACTGCCCCTGGCCGACGGCGCGGGACCGCACGCGGTCCGGCTGCGGATCAGCGCGGACGTGGAGCGGGAGCACGGCCCCGAGGGCTACCGCCTCACCACCGAGAGCCCCGGAGCGGCCGTCGTCGTCGAGGGCGGCGGCCCCGCCGGGGTGTTCTGGGGGGCCCAGACCCTCCGGCAGCTCCTCGCCCCGGAGGCGTACCGCAGGGCGCCCGTGACGGACGGGAAGTGGGAACTGCCCCGGATCACCGTCGAGGACCGGCCACGCTTCGGCTGGCGCGGGCTCCTCCTCGACGTCTCCCGGCACTTCCTGCCCAAGGACGACGTCCTGCGCCAGCTCGACCTGCTCGCCGCCCACAAGCTCAACGTCTTCCACTTCCACCTCACCGACGACCAGGGCTGGCGCATCGAGATCAGGCGCCACCCCCGCCTCACCGAGGTCGGCGCCTGGCGGCCCCGCAGCAAGTGGGGCCACCGCGCCTCGCCCCTCTGGGACGACACCCCGCACGGCGGCTTCTACACCCAGGACGACATCCGCGAGATCGTCGCGTACGCCGCCGAGCGGCACATCACCGTCGTCCCCGAGATCGATCTCCCCGGCCACGCGCAGGCCGCCATCGCCGCCTACCCCGAGCTCGGCAACACCGACGTCGTCGACACCGCCGCGCTCACCGTCTGGGACACCTGGGGGGTCAACCCGAACGTCCTGGCCCCCACCGAGGAGGTGCTGCGCTTCTACGAGGGCGTCCTGGAGGAGGTCCTCGGCCTCTTCCCGTCCACCTTCGTCCACATCGGCGGCGACGAGTGCCCCAAGGACCAGTGGAAGGCCTCCCCGGCCGCCCAGGCCCGCATCCGGGAGCTGGGCGTCGGGGACGAGGACGGCCTCCAGTCCTGGTTCGTCCGCCACTTCGACCGCTGGCTCGCCGCGCGCGGACGACGCCTGATCGGCTGGGACGAGATCCTGGAGGGCGGCCTCGCGGAGGGCGCGGCCGTGTCCTCCTGGCGGGGGTACGCGGGCGGGATCACCGCCGCCGAGGCCGGCCACGACGTCGTCATGTGCCCCGAGCAGCAGGTCTACCTGGACCACCGTCAGGCCCCGGGCGAGGACGAGCCCATGCCCATCGGGTACGTCCGCACCCTGGAGGACGTCTACCGGTTCGAGCCCGTCCCGCCCGGTCTCTCGCCGGAGGCCGCCGCCCACATCCTGGGAACCCAGGCCAACGTCTGGACCGAGGTCATGGAGAACCGGGCCCGCGTCGACTACCAGGTCTTCCCGCGCCTCGCCGCCTTCGCCGAGGTCGCCTGGTCCGCGCTGCCCGCCCCGGACGAGCGCGACCTGCCGGACTTCGAGCGCCGGATGCGCACCCACTACCGGCGCCTCGACGCCCTCGGCGTCGACTACCGGCCGCCCGCCGGACCCCACCCCTGGCAGCGGCGTCCGGGGGTGCTCGGCAGGCCCCTGGAGGGGGCGCCCCCGATCGTGTGAGGCAGCTCGCGTCCCCGGTTCACCCAAGAGCGGCGAAAGGGAAGTTACGGTCCCTCCTGGGGCGTCACGGGCGGAACAGTCCTTCGTGGACCCTCGCGCCGGACGGCTCGGAAGATGTGCCAGAGTTGCCACGTCCGGCCTGTGAGCACGTACGGTACGCCCACACGCAGGCGCGACCGCAGACGTGACAGCAGGCGCGACGTCCGGGCACAGTCGGGGACCACCGGGACACCGGGAAGGGGCAGCGGGTTGACCACGCACGCACCACAGACGGCGCAGTCCGTGACGCTGCCCGCCTCGCTCGACGAGGCCGTGGCGGCGCTCACGGCCATGCCGGCCGCCGTGCCCGTCGCCGGCGGCACCGACCTGATGGCCGCCGTCAACAGAGGTCAGCTCCGCCCCGCCGGGCTCGTCGGCCTGAGCCGCATCAACGAGATCCGCGGCTGGCAGTACCAGGACGGCCACGCCCTCCTCGGCGCGGGCCTCACCCACGCCCGGATGGGCCGCCCCGACTTCGCCGCCCTCATCCCGGCGCTCGCCGCCGCCTCCCGCGCGGCCGGGCCGCCCCAGATCCGCAACGCCGGCACCCTCGGCGGCAACGTGGTCACCGCCGCGCCGACCGGCGACTCGCTGCCCGTGCTCGCCGCCCTGGAGGCCGACCTCGTCGTCCTGGGCCCGCTCGGCAGCCGCGAGATCCCCGTCTCCCACCTCCTCGCCGGCCGCGACCTGCTGGCCCCCGGCGAGCTGGTCGGCTTCGTCCGCGTCCCGCTGCTCCACGCCCCCCAGGTCTTCCTCAAGGCCACCGGCCGCACCGGCCCGGCCCGCGCCACCGCCTCGGTCGCCGTCGTCCTCGACCCGGCCCGGCGCGGGGTGCGCTGCGCGGTCGGCGCGGTCGCCCCGATGCCCCTGCGCCCGCTGGAGGCGGAGCGCTGGATCGCCTCGCTGGTGGACTGGGACAACGACCGGGGGCTGGCCCCGGAGGCGCTCACGGCGTTCGGCGAGTACGTCGCCGCCGCCTGCATTCCGGACCCGCAGGGCGACGAACAGCTGCCGCCCGCCGTACTGCACCTGCGGCGCACCGTCGCCGCACTCGCCCGACGGGCACTGGGGAGGGCACTGGCATGAGCGACGACGAACAGCACGGGAACCCGGGCGGCTGGCAGCCGATCCCGCAGAGCGAGGGGTACGACGGCGACGCGACCGCCTTCGTCCAGCTGCCGCCCGACTTCATGCTGGACGGCGTGCCCCTGGAGGCGCCGGGCCACGGCTACGTACCGCCGATGATCATGCCGCTGCAGCCGCTCACCCCGGCGGCGGCGAACGACCCCGCGGCGACGGGCACGTGGAACGTGCACCTGCCGACGGAGGCGGAGCAGGTCCAGCACTTCGACCAGGTCGAGCAGGTGCAGGATTTCGGCCAGGTCGAGCACGCGCAGGATTTCGGCCAGAGCCAGGGCACCGAGTACTTCACGCAGGGCGAGTACGTCGAGCACGGTGAGCACGTCGATCACGGTGAGCACGTCGAGCAGGCGGAGTACGGGGACCACGCGGAGTACGTCCGGCACGCCGAGGCGTTCGGCCGGGACCCGCACGCGACGGCGGAGTGGAACTTCGCGGGCGCGGCGGGCTCCACGGGCCAGTGGGACGTCTCGGCCGCCGTGCAGGAGGCCCCCGCGGCGGAGGCGTTCGCACCGGAGACGGCCGCGCCTGAGGCGTTCGCGCCCGACACGGCCGCACCCGAGCCGGTCGAGCTCCCGCTCGCCCCCTCGTACGACCAGGCCCCGGCGACCCTGCCGGGCGGCGCGCCCGCGCCCTGGGCGCTGCCGGCGGAGCCGGTCGTCGAGGAGCCGGCCGAGGAGAGCGCCGGCGCCGAGGAGCCGGCCGAGGAGGAAGCACCGGCGGAGGACCCGGCGGACGTACGCGCCGAGGCCCCGGCGGACGTCCCGTCCGACGGCACCCCGTCCGACGCCCCGGCCGAGGGGCCCGACGCGGCGGCCGCCGACGAGGCCGTCCCCGCGGCGGCCCCCGCGTCCGCCGCGTACGCCTCCACCGACAGCGACGAGCACCCCCACACCTCGTACACCCTGCGGGTCAACGGCACCGACCGGCCCGTCACCGGGTCCTGGATCGGCGAGTCCCTGCTCTACGTCCTGCGCGAGCGCCTCGGCCTCGCCGGGGCCAAGGACGGCTGCTCCCAGGGCGAGTGCGGCGCGTGCAACGTGCAGGTCGACGGCCGGCTCGTCGCCTCCTGCCTGGTGCCGGCGGCGACCGCGGCCGGCTCCGAGGTGCGGACGGTCGAGGGCCTCGCCACCGACGGCGAGCCGTCCGACGTGCAGCGGGCGATGGCGAAGTGCGGCACCGTCCAGTGCGGCTTCTGCATCCCGGGCATGTGCATGACCGTGCACGACCTCCTGGAGGGCAACCACGCCCCCACCGAGCTGGAGACCCGCCAGGCCCTCGCCGGCAACCTGTGCCGCTGCTCGGGCTACCGGGGCGTCCTCGAAGCCGTACGGGACGTCGTCGCCGAGCGCGAGGCCGCCGCCGCGGCCACGGCACCCCACGGGCCCGACACGGCCGAACCCCGCGTACCGCACCAGATCCCCCACACGCACGACGGAGGCACGGCGTGACAGGCGACGCGACCACCGCCATTCCCGTTCCCCCCCTCCTGGACACCCCCGGGACACCGGACCAGGAACCGGCCGCGCACGGCCTCGGCGCCTCGCTCCCGCAGGCCGAGTCACGGGCGAAGACCGAGGGCACCTTCCCGTACGCCGCCGACCTGTGGGCCGAGGGCCTGCTCTGGGCCGCGATCCTGCGCTCCCCGCACCCGCACGCCCGGATCGTCTCCGTCGACACGACGGCCGCGACGGCCATGCCCGGCGTACGGGCCGTGGTGACGGCCGCCGACGTCCCGGGCGCGGCGACCTACGGCCGCCGCATCGCCGACCGGCCCGTCTTCGCCTCCGACCTGGTCCGGCACCACGGCGAGGCCCTCGCGGCCGTCGCCGCCGACCACCCCGACACGGCCCGGCTCGCCGCGGCCGCGATCAGCGTCGAGTACGAGGTCCTCGACCCGGTCACCGACCCCGAGAAGGCCTTCGCCGCCGAGGCGCTGCACCCCGACGGCAACCTGATCCGGCACATCCCGCTGCGCTTCGGCGACCCGGAGGCCACCGGCGAGGTCATCGTCGAGGGCCTCTACCGGATCGGCCGCCAGGACCCGGCACCGATCGGAGCCGAGGCCGGCCTCGCCGTCCCCCGCCCCGACGGGGGCGTCGAGCTGTACACGGCCTCGACCGACCCGCACACCGACCGTGACCTGGCCGCCGCCTGCTTCGGCCTCCAGCCCGAGCAGGTCAAGGTCGTCGTGACCGGCGTCCCCGGCGCCACCGGAGACCGGGAGGACCCGGGCTTCCAGATCCCGCTGGGCCTGCTCGCGCTCCGTACCGGCTGCCCCGTCAAGCTCACCGCTACGCGCGAGGAGTCCTTCCTCGGCCACGCCCACCGCCACCCCACCCTGCTGCGCTACCGCCACCACGCGGACGCGGAAGGGCACCTGGTGAAGGTGGAGGCGCAGATCCTGCTCGACGCGGGCGCGTACGCCGACTCCTCGTCCGAGTCGCTCGCCGCGGCCGTGGCCTTCGCCTGCGGCCCGTACGTCGTCCCGCACGCCTTCGTCGAGGGCTGGGCGGTCCGGACGAACAACCCGCCGTCCGGGCACGTGCGCGGCGAGGGCGCGATGCAGGTCTGCGCCGCCTACGAGGCGCAGATGGACAAACTCGCGGCCAAACTCGGCCTGGATCCGGCCGAGTTGCGCATGCGGAACGTGATGGCGACCGGCGACATCCTGCCGACCGGCCAGACCGTGACCTGCCCGGCCCCCGTGGCCGAACTCCTCTCCGCCGTACGGGACTTCCCGCTGCCGGCGCTTCCCAAGGACACCCCGGAGGACGACTGGCTGCTGCCCGGCGGCCCCGAGGGCGCGGGCGAACCCGGCGCGGTGCGGCGGGGCGTCGGCTACGCCCTCGGCATGGTGCACATGCTGGGCGCGGAGGGCATGGACGAGGTCTCGACGGCGACCGTACGGGTCGTGGACGGGGTGGCCACGGTCATCTGCTCGGCCGTGGACACCGGTTCGGGCTTCTCGACGCTCGCCCGCCAGATCGTGCAGGAGACCCTCGGCATCGACGAGGTGCAGGTCGCGCCCGTCGACACCGACCAGCCGCCGGCCGGCCCGTCGGCCCACGGCCGCCACACCTGGGTCTCGGGCGGGGCGGTGGAGCGCGCGGCCAAGATGGTCCGCACGCAGCTCCTCCAGCCGCTGGCCCACAAGTTCGGCATGTCGACCGAGCTGCTCCAGATCACCGACGGCAAGATCACCTCGTACGACGGCGTCCTGTCGACGACGGTCACGGAGGCGATGGACGGCAAGGAACTCTGGGCCACCGCCCAGTGCCGCCCCCACCCCACCGAGCCGCTCGACGAGGACGGCCAGGGCGACGCCTTCGTCGGCCTCGCCTTCTGCGCGATCCGCGCGGTGGTGGACGTGGACATCGAACTCGGCGCGGTCCGGGTCGTGGAGATGGCCGTCGCCCAGGACGTCGGCCGCATCCTCAACCCGGCCCAGCTCGCCGTCCGCATCGAGGCGGGCGTCACCCAGGGCGTCGGCGCGGCCCTCACGGAGAACCTCCGCACCGCCCGCGGCCTGGTCCGGCACCCCGACTTCACCGGCTACGCACTTCCGACATCCCTGGATGCCCCGGACATTCGCATCGTGAAACTCGTCGAAGAGCGGGACGTCGTGGCGCCGTTCGGCGCGAAGGCGGCGAGCGCGGTACCGGTCGTCACCTCACCGGCCGCAGTGGCCTCAGCGGTGCGTGCGGCGACCGGACGGCCCGTCAATCGCCTCCCGATCCGCCCGCAGGCGGCGGTCGCCGTACCCAATTCGTAACCATGTGATGTCCGTTGCTTGTGCAACCGGGAGGTGCGCACTGTCGTCGTTCCTGACTACAGTGAACTCCTAGACTTGGTGAGAAGCGCACTGGTGTTCACACGGGGGAGGAGCGCGGGCATGGAAGCCTACGTCGGTGGAATGGCGTCCGGGATGCGGGCGCAGGCCGTGAAGTACAGCGCCGACTCCATGGAGACGTTCAGGAAGCGGGTCGAGGCCCTCATCAAGGAACTCGACGGCTCGGGCGCCGGCGCCGGCCAGCTGAAGGCCGACCCGGTGACCCGCACCCAGTTCGGCGGCGGCGGCGCGGCCTGGGGCGAGGCCCAGGGCGCCTACGCGGCGTACGACGGCACCCTCTCGCGGCTCGTGGAGCTCTCCGGCCTGCTCAACGACTGCCTGGAAGGCCTGGGGATCGCGGTCGTCGCCTCGAAGAACGGCTTCGAGGAGATGGACGACGACATCAAGCGCAAGATGATCGGCATCCACCAGCGGACCTTCGACGCCAAGGAGAAGGCCGACAAGGAAGCGGGCCGCGGCGCGCCGGCGAGCGAGGGCGGCACCGGTCTTGAGGATGGCGGCAGCTTCAAGTAGGCGGTCGTGGACGGAATTTCGGGGACACGGGGAAGAGGCGAGAGATGAGGCCTGCAGAGGGCGGAGGCGGCGGCGGAGGTACCAACTTCCGCGGCATGTCCCATCAGCAGATGCTGGCATGGCTGGACGAGGCCAGCAGTTACTACGTCGGTGACGCGGCGGCGCGACTGAAGTCGGTCGCGGGGCAACTGGAGCGGATCGCCGCCGACCTGCGCACCGCCATGCAGCGCATGGACTGGGAGGGCGAGGCCGAGAAGGCCTTCGCCGAGTGGGCCAACAGCGTGGCCAACTCCACGAAGGGCCTCGCCGACTACAGCGAGGCCGGGGCCAAGTGGATGCAGGAGAACTCCTCCGCCATCGCCTCGGCGCAGAGCGCCATGCCCCGGTACACGTCCCACGAGTCCGCCAAGGCGAACCTCGAGGCGGCGCTGAAGTACCGCAACGACCCCGACTCCCGGACGATCGCGACCAACGCCCGGTCCCAGATGGCGGCGAGCGAGGAGCTTGCGGCCATCGAGGCGAAGGAGAAGGCGAACAAGGAGGCGGCGGCCGCCGAGATGGAGCGCCTCTCGTCCGCTTACCAGTGGTCGAGCTTCAACATGAAGGGCGCCGTCCCGCCGACGTTCCCGCCGCCGCCGGGGGCGTTCGTGCCCGCGCAGGACGGCACTGTCGGTGGCGAGTCCTCGTACGTCGGGTCCTCGAGCCAGCGTGACCGGGGCTCGACGGGTACGGGATCCGACACGGGGACGTCCCACACGCGCACCCAGCCGGACGGCCGGACCACGCCCGACTCGACGGTGACCCCGCCGACGAGCGACCCGACCAGGCCGCCGAACGAGGTCAGGCCCGGCGACAGGCCCGACGTGCCGATCCAGGTCAAGCCCGACGTCCCCCCCGCGGACCTGAACATCGACCGCGTGGAAACGCTGCCGCCCCAGACGCAGACCACGCCCACCCCGCCGACGCAGGGCACGCCGCCGCCGATCACGAAGGACGGCGGTACGCCCCCGTTCGTGACCACGAACATGCCGCCGTTCACGGGCAAGGGCGGCCCTGGGCCTCTGACGCCCACCCCGCCCATCAGCGGAGGCAACGGCAACCCGCGGGGCCCGGTGACCGGCGGCCCGCGCACCTTCGGACCGAACGTTGCCCGCGAGGGCATCAGCGGTGGACGTCAGGTGCAGAGCACGCACGGTCGTCCCGCGACCGGCATTCCCCGCAGCACCGTCATCGGTACGGAGCAGGGCGCGCGCAACGGCACGGGCATGGGCCGCGGCCCCATGGGCGGCGGCATGGGCAGCTCCCTGGGCGGCGGCATGGGCGCCGGCCAGAACGGCGTCACCGGTGGCCGCCGGCTCGCCGGTGAGACCGGCGGGGTCGTCGGCGGCAAGGCCCAGCGCCCCGGCGCTGCCGCGGGCGGTGCGGCCGCGGGCGGCGCACGTCCCTTCACGCCCGGCGGCTCCGGCCTCGTGCGCGGAGCCACGACACCGGCCGGCCGTGAGCGCGAGGACACGAACGGAGAGCGTCCCGACTACCTTGTCGAGGACGAGGAGACCTGGCAGCAGGGCAACCGCCGCGTGGCGCCGCCCGTCATCGACTGATCAGCGCGAGGAAGCAGATGTCTACCAGCAGTATGCGTCGGAGCCGTGCCCGAGCCACCGCCTCGGCCGCCTTGGGGATGCTGCTGGTGGGCATCGCTTCCGTCCCTGCCCAGGCGGCGGGCATCCGCGACCAGCAATGGCACCTGGACGCCATGGGCGCCGAGGAGATCTGGCAGCTCAGCACGGGCAAGGGCGTCACGGTCGCCGTGATCGACACCGGCGTGGAGAAGGGCAACCCCGACCTGCGGGGGCGGGTTCTCAAGGGCAAGGACTTCGCCACGGACAAACCGGGTGACGAGTACACCGACTACAACGGCCACGGAACCGGCATGGCGGGGCTCATCGCGGGCACCGGTGGGCGCGACGGCGGCAACGGCGCGTTCGGTCTGGCCCCCGGGGCGAAGATCCTCCCTGTGCGTGTTCCGGGCGGGGACAGCGGGAAGAAGAGCCAGGCGGCGGCCGACGCGGAGTTCAACCGCGTGGTGCCCGACGCCATCCGCTACGCCGTCGACTCCGGGGCCAAGGTCGTCAACATCTCGATGGCAGTGGGCGAGGGTTCGCCGAAGCTCACGGAATCCGTGAAGTACGCGCTCGACAAGGGCGCTCTGGTCTTCGCCGGTGTCGGCAACGATGCCGAGAAGGGCAACAGGCTCATGTACCCGGCGGCGACGCCCGGCGTCGTCGGCGTCGGGGCCGTCGACAACAAGGGGAACCACGTCCCGATGTCGCAGCACGGTGACCAGGTCGACATCGTGGCCCCGGGCAAGGACACGGTGCATGCCTGCGGTGGCGGTACGGGCGTGTGCAAGTCCAGCGGTTCCAGCAACGCCACCGCCCTCGCTTCCGCCGCCGCCGCTCTCCTCTGGTCGAAGCACCCCGACTGGACCAACAACCAGGTCCTGAAGGTCATGCTCAACACGATCTCCAAGCCCACCGGGGACGAGGCGCGCAGTGACTACCTCGGATACGGGGCCGTCCGCCCGCTCCGTACGCTGAAGACTCCCGGCGACCCCGGCCCGGCCGATGTCCGGCCGATCGACGACCTCACGGAGGCCGCGCCCGAGACCGCGACCGCCGCACCCTCCGCCCCCGAGACCAACCCGACGGACCCGGGGCCGGTGGAGACCTCCGCCGCCCCCGCGCCGGCCCCGCAGGCCGCCGCCGAGGAAGGCGGGAACGCCGGGCTCTGGATCGGGCTGGGGATCGGTGCGGCCGTGCTTCTGGGGGTCGGCGTCGCCGTACCCGTACTGCGTTCGCGGCGGGGCTGAGACCGCCCGTACCGCTGAACGTCCATGACTCACCTGGGGAAGTAGATGTCGTTCGACGAGGAGTGGGGCCAAGTCCGCAGCGAGACAGCTGCCATGAGGCTCAACGGCGTGCCCGCCGAGGGTGGCGGAGGCGGCGGCGCCAGTGACTACAAGGTGACGTCCGCCGACCTGAAGGCCATCGGCAACGAGGCCCAGGAGCTCTTCCACTGGTTCGAGCGGGACGCCTTCCACGCGGGCGCCCAGACCGACGCGGCGGCCAAGAGCCTCGACGGCGACGGGTTCCAGACGGGATCCGCGATGTGGACGATGTGGGACACCTGGCGCGGCCAGGCCGAGACGCTCCTCAGCGCCTGCGCGCACATCCACAACCACCTTGAGGACACGGTCATCAGCCACGCCAACCATGAGGAAGTTCTGGTCACGAACTTCTCCATGTCCACGATCAACGAGCACTTCAAGTAAGCCGACGACGGCACGGCGCACGGCACGGCAACGGCTGACGAGGGACGTTAGATGCTGAAGTTCGACCAGGTTCTCCACGCCAGGCTCGGCAGCCTCAAGGAGGCGGCCACGGTCTGGTCGGAGGCGGTGTCCAAGCTGGAGAAGTCCAAGGAGAAGGCCGAGTCCGGCCTGAAGGGCAAGGCCGACAAGGCCGACTGGAAGGGCGAGAACGCCGGGGTCACCCAGGAGTTCGTCCGGAAGACCGCCAAGGAGTTCGGCGACGCCCTCATCGGGGCGACCAGCATCCGCAACATCCTGCGGGACGCGGAGTCCGAGTTCTCCGCCGCGAAGAGCGAGCTGGAGAAGCTCGTCGCGGAGGCCCCCGGCAAGGGCATCCGCATCGACCAGGACGGTGTCGTCAGCCATCTGATCCACCCCGACCGGCGGGCGAAGGACTACGACGGGCCCAAGCCCGAGCAGGCCGACTTCGAGGCCGTGCGCTCGGCCATCAAGGCCGCCGTCGACCGGGCGAACAACGCCGACGACGTGGCCTCGCGCGCGCTCCGCGGCCTGGTGGGCAACGACAAGAACAACTTCGCCGGCACGAGTTACGACTCGCTCGCCGCCGCCTCGAAGGCGCAGGACGCCGAGGACGCGCACGCCGCCTACGAGCTGTACAAGAAGGGCGACGAGGCCACCCCGGCGGAGATCGACAGGCTCAACGCCCTCTTCAAGGCCAACCAGAAGGACCCGTACTTCGCCGAGAAGTTCGCCCTGGAGGTCGGGCCGAAGGGCAGCATGGAGTACTGGGCCGACATGGGCGACCCGAGCGACGGCTCGCGCCTGGGCGTCGACCACCGCGACAAGCTGAAGGAGCTCCAGACCAACTGGAGCATGACGCTCGCCACCGCCACCCACTCCACCAGCCCCGAGATGGAGCAGTGGAAGTCCGACGTCATCAAGTCCGGCGCCGAGCCGATCCAGACGCGCGGCACCAGCCCGTACGGCTTCCAGGTCATGAGCAACCTGATGCGGGTCGGCGACTACGACGACAAGTTCCTGAAGGACTACGGCAACGGTCTCGTCGTCACCGAGCGGAAGATGACGCACGACGGACGGCTGCCCGCCGACCGCGCCTGGCGGCAGATGAACGGCATGCCGAGCCACCTGAACTGGCAGGGCGGCGACCTGGGCAACGACCCCATGATCGGCTTCATGGAGGCGCTCGGGCACAACCCCAAGGCGTCGACGGACTTCTTCAACAGCGAGATCGACACCACGCCCGAGAACACCAAGGACAACAAGAAGCTCGACCCGTTCGACTACTTCGCCAAGGACCGGCAGTGGCCCGAGGAGCTGAACGACAAGGGCGACAGGACCAAGGAGCCCGGCTACAACGCGCTCGGCCACGCCCTCGAATCCGCGACCACCGGCCATCCGTACGACGCCGAGACCGAGGGTCTCAAGGACGTGCGGACCAAGGAGAACGCGGAGGTCATGCAGAAGGTCGTCGAGCTGTACGGCAGCGACCCGAAGTACATGCACGAGCAGAAGGGCATCGACGACAGCCTCGGCAAGATGGGCGCGGCCTACATCGACGAGCTGAACCGCTCCCTGGAGACGGACAGCGACACCACGATGGAGGAGAAGAAGAACTCCCCCTTCGGCAACAACGACGACAAGGGCAAGTCCCGGTTCGGCGAGGAGTTCGACACCGGGCTCCTCTGGAACCGCGGCGACGCCGTCAACTTCATGGGCATCGTGTCCCAGAGCGAGACCGGGCACTCCACCCTCTCGGCGGCCGAGATGCTCTACACGACGAGCGTCCTGGACGAGGTCGGCCCCAAGCCCGGATCCACCTTCGAGGACCGCGACCTCACCGACGCCCGGACCACTCTGCGCATCGGGTCCGAGGCGCAGGGAATCATGGACGAGTCCCGGATGGCGCAGATCGACAAGGACTACGAGAAGGACTCCGAGGAGCACAAGAAGGCCGTCGGCAAGACGACCGAATGGGTCAAGTTCGGGGTCGGCGCGGTCGCCGCGGGCGGTGTCGTCGCCCTGACCGGCGGCGCGGGCGGCGTACTCGTACCGCTGGCGGCCGAGACCGTGGGCGGGGCCGTGGTGACGTTCATCGGCATGGAGGCCGACGACATGGCCGAGAAATACGAGAAGGACGAACTGCTCAAGAAGAAGTCGGACGACCTCAAGGACGAGGCCCTGGCCATGGGCAAGGAGAACTCGCTCCGGCCCGGCATCGCCTACGCGAACGCCCCCGGCTGGAGCGAGCGGGACCGCAACTACCTCGACGAGGAGCTCGTCAAGTACGTCCGGGACTCGCGCATGCACTCCCGCGACAACTCGCTCCCCGACCCGTACGAGAAGAAGTGACCGGCATGAGGACCCTGGTAGCGGGCATCGGGGCGGCCGTGGCCGTGGCCGCCCTCCTCACGGGCTGTTCCGGAGGGAACGGCGGCGACGGCACCGAGGAGACCGGGGGCCTCACGGCGGCCGAGGCGTGCGGCGGCTTCGCGAAGGGCGCGCCCGTCGCGGCCGCCCTCAAGGCCGTCCTGGGCACCGAGCGGTACGAGGACAACCTGTCGAAGCCGGACGAGGCCCTCACCGCCCTGCGCGACAGCGCCGCCGAGGAGTGGTCCGACTCCTACCGGCCGCAGCCGGTGACGTACTGCGGCCTCCGACCCGCAGAGGGCGGCCAGAAGGACCTCAAGATCGAGGTGGGCGCGGTGGGGAAGGGCCCGTACCTGAACTCGAAGCTTGCCGAGAAGGTGACCTCCTACGACTCGGGACTTGAGGCCTTCTCCTCCTCAGGCCTGGGCTCTGTCTACTTCTCCTGCCGCCCCGAGGCACCTGCCCACGAGATCGTCGTCGAGACGACCGTCTGGGGCCCCGCGGGCGTCCCGGAGACGGACCTGGAGCAGCGCACCCGGCTGATCACGCTGGCCAACGCGACGGCCCGCCAGGTGGCCACCGCGCTGGGCTGCGCCGACCCCGGACTGGTCGAGGGAGTGCCGCCCGCGCGGCGTTCCTGAGCGGGTGGGGCGAGCACGGACCCGCCCCCACCGCTCTACTGGCCGTAGACCGGCATGGCGTAGAGCCGCCCGCCACGGGCGATGAACACGCGGTTGCCGTCGCTCGCCAGCTGGTAGGCGCCGTCGTTCTTCATCTTCGCCTCGAAGAGGTGCTCGTGGGTCTTCTGGTGGAGGACCTGTACGTGACTGTTGTCGGGCGCGTGGACCCAGATCGTCGAGCCCGACACCACAGGGGGATTGACCGTGCCCAGGCCCGTGCCGTCGAGGACGTCGTACCAGTCCGAGACCGGGTGGCGGATGTCCAGCATGGTGCTGTAGCGGTAGATGTTGTAGCCGTCGGCCGCGATGACGAAGTCGCCGTCGACAGCCGGCGTGCTCCAGCCCGGACCCACGTCGTTCCTGGCGTCCTCCTCCCACAGGAAGTCGCCGCGGTCGAGGCGGCGGGCGGTGAGCATGCGGCCGCCGAAGTAGGCGATGTTGTCGCCGAGCACGGGGGCCTGGCCTGCGGTGCCCTGGTTCTTGATCTCCCAGTCCGTCTCGCCGGTCTCGGTGTAGAGCGCGGCGACATGCCCGTCCCGGCCGTGGATGACGAGCCGCTTGCGGCCCACGGCGGCCTTCGCGACGCCGACGGACACGCGAGGCGACGTCATCGGGCGCGTCCAGGCCGTGGCGAGGGTCCACGCGTTGATCGCCCGCAGCTCGTTGTCCTTCGACACCAGGTAGACGTGGGTGTCGTCGGTGGCGAGGAGGTGGTCGACGTCGTTCTGGGTCTGCCAGACGGGCTTGCCGGTGGAGGCGACGAAGGCGTGCGCGACTCCGTTCTTGTCGACGCCCACGACAAGCCGGCCGGCGACAGAGAAGTAACCCGCGGCGGTGTCGATCTCCTCGGCCCGCCACCGCTCCTTGCCGTTCTTGACGGCGAGCGCGAGCAGCCCGCCCGCCTTCGCCTGCACGACCACCACGTCCCGCACAGGCAACGGGAGTTCCGTCTCGTCGGCCGCGATGTCGACAGGTCCCCACAGGGGCTTCGGGACCTCTCCGTACGCCGTGTCGATGATCGAGACGAAGGCCGCTTCCGGGGTCGGAACGGCGGGTGGCACATCGGCCGTCGGTGACTTCTCCTCGCCGCGGTTCAGCCACCAGGCCCCCGCCCCGCCACCGGCGCCCAGGACCGCCACGGTCACCGCCGCGCCCGTGAGGAAGCGGCGCCGGGACGGGCGCCCGCCGGGGACGGCGGTCTCCTCGGGGGCCGCCAGGCGCTTCGTGGAGGTCTCGCGCCGCTTGATGTCCTCGGCGAGCGGGCCCTTGCGCCAGGCGCGGTCGGCGCCCTTCGGCGGGGCGAAGGCCTGGACGACCTGCGGCGGAGCCGGGCGGAACGCCGGGTCCTTCGCCAGGCACGGGCCGATCAGCTCCTGGAGCTCCGGCGGCACCGTGCTCAGGTCCGGGGTGCCGTGGACGACCTCGTACTGCACCGCCGCCACATGCGTGGCATCGAAAGCGCGCCGGCCGCTCGCCGCGTACGCGAGGACCGCGCCGAGCGAGAAGACGTCGGAGGCCGGGCCGACGCGCTGTCCCAGGACCTGCTCCGGTGCCCCGTAGCCGGGGGTCACCGGGATCTGGCCGGTCGTCGTGAGGGTGAGCCCGTGCTCGGGGCGGGCGATGCCGAAGTCGATGATCCGCGGCCCGGTCGAGGTGAGCACGATGTTCGCGGGCTTCAGGTCGCGGTGCACGAGCCCGGCGGCGTGGATGTCGTGGAGCGTACGGGCGAGGTGGGCGGCGAGCGCCCGCACCGTCGGCACGTCCATCGGCCCGTACGAGCCGACGGCGACGTCCAGCGTCGGACCGGCGAGGAACTCGGCGGCGATCCACGGCCGCCCGCCCTCCGTCTGCGCGTCGAGGACCCGGGCCACGCCCGGGCTCGTGACGGCCCGCGCCATGTCGGCCTCGCGGACGAAGCGCTGGGCGAGGTGTTGGTCGTGGGCGAGCTCGGGGCGGAGGACCTTGACGGCCGCGGGCGTGCCGGAGGCGTCCCGGCCGACGTACACCTTGCCCATGCCGCCCTCGCCGAGGACGCCGAGGAGGCGGTACGGGCCGAGCCGGAGCGGGTCGCCGGTGGCGAGGGGCTGCGTGGTCACGAAGGGTCTTTCCGGTAGCTGGGGTGGGTCGGGGGCTGGTGGGCGTCAGACGTACGGGATGGCCACGACGCTCGACGTCCCCGCGCCGATGATGCGGGCCCGGTCCTTGTCGACGACGTAGCGCGTGGCGTCCGTCGGGAAGACCCAGTCCGAGCGGCGGGTCGACAGGTCGACCGCGCTCAGGCCGCCCCGCACCGGCGCGTACGCGTACTTCTTGCCGATGATCGGCCGGTAGTAGAAGCGGGGAGTCAGTGGCCTGCTGCCGGCCTCCTCCGCCCAGAACTCGATGCCCTTCCTCGCGGTGACGGCCACGAGACCCTGACCGTTCACGCTCGTGTAGACGAGGTTGTCCGCGACGACGGGCACCCCGTAGCCCAGGGGGTCCTTGCCGGCGCCGTACTGCCAGGCGATGGCCCCGTCCGTCAGGCGCACGGCACGGAGGCGGTCGCCGCCGGTGTAGACGTGCTGCTCGTCGGTGGAGAGCTGGTACGGGACGAACCCCGCGGACTTCTCCAGCGGCAGCCGCCTCTTCCACAGCTGCCGCCCCGTCCGCACGTCCCTCGCCTGGACGAGGAAGGAGTCGAGGTCGCCGCTGTTCTTGCCGAGGATCAGGCGGTCCCCGACGACCTGGGCGAGCCATGGGCGGACGCCGTCCCATTCGTACGGCTGCCGCCATGCCTCCTTGCCCGTGCGGAGGTTGACGGCGAGGAGGTGCCAGCCGACGTTGTCCGCGTCGGAGTCGATCTCGCGCTTGCCCAGGCGTGAGGCCGTGAACAGGACTCCGCCGACCGCGGTGAGGAGCTCCGTGGTCGTCCCGTCGATGCCCTTCAGCTCGATCTTCGGGGCCGCCTCCTTGCCGGTGCGGGGCGCGAGCGTGCGGATCTTCAGGGCGCCGGGGCCCTCGTAGTTGCCGTCGGACACGTAGTAGTTCGTGCCGTCCGTGGTGATCTGGTGGGGCTCGCTCACCGCGTTGTCGGCCCAGAGTTCGCTGCCGGTCCTCGTGTCGACGGCGCGGAAGGAGACCGTCTCCGCGAAGCCCACGACATCGGCGCCGGCCAGCAGCGGGGGGATCCGCTCCTCGCGGTCGAGGACCTCGTCCTGCCACAGCGCCGCGGGCGCGCCGTCGGGGGACGTCGGGGCGGGGACGGCTGTGGGGCCGGTCGGGGACGGGGAGCCGCCCGCGGCCGTACCGCCTTCCGGGTCACGGGAGTTCAGCCAGGCCCACGCGCCCGCGCCCGCTCCCGCGAGGCCCAGGAGCGAGCCGCCGCCGAGGGTGAGGGCGCGGCGGCGGGAGAGCGGGGTGCTCGGGGCGGTCTCCGCGATCGCCGCTCCCGCCGGGACCGGCAGGCGGTGCGGCGCGTGGACCCAGACGTCCGTCGCGCGCCGGGCGATGTCGGCGAGGACCAGCGGGGGCAGGTGGTCCGCGAACTCGCCGTGACCGTCGTGGAGATGGGCCGTGAGGTAGGCGGTCGTGGGGCGGGCCGCAGGGTCCTTGGCGAGGCAGGCCGTGAGGATCGGCAGCAGCGCCTCCGGTACGCCGGTGAGGTCGGGCTCGGCGTAGCGCACCCGGTACAGCAGGTCCGCCGGGGAGCCCGAGCCGAAGGGGCCGTGGCCGGTGGCGGCGAAGACCAGGACGCCCGCGAGCGCGAACACGTCACCGGCCGGGGGGTGTTCCTGTCCGCTCGCCTGCTCCGGGGACATGAAGGCGGGAGTACCGGCCGCCGCCCCCGTACGGGTCAGGTGCTCGTCACCGGCCGCGCGGGCGATGCCGAAGTCGATGATCTTCGGGCCGTACGCGGTGACCAGGACGTTCGAGGGCTTCAGGTCGCGGTGGACCACGTCCGAGGAGTGCAGCTGGGCGAGGGCCCCGGCGAGCGCGGCGCCGAGCGCGCGGACGGTCGGCTCCGGGAGCGGGCCGCCGAGCGCGACGGCGTCGTCGAGCGGCGGGCCGAGGACGTACTCGGTGGCCAGCCACGGCGTCTCGGCGAGCGGGTCGGCGTCGACGACCGCCGCGCCGTGGCGCGCGCCGATGATCCGCGCCGCGTCCGTCTCCAGCCGGAAGCGGGCCCGGAAGGCGGGATCGGTGGCGAGCCGGGCGTGCACGGTCTTCAGCGCGACCGTACGGCCGCCGGGGGTGCGCGCCAGGTAGACCGTGCCCATGCCGCCGGAGCCGAGGCGGGCGAGGAGGCGGTACGTGGCGACTGCGGCCGGGTCGTCGTGGGTCAGGGGCGACAGCATGAGGTCTGGTCCGTCGGATCGAGGGTGAGGGCGGGGTGACCCACCGGAGGGGAGGGGAGGGGCGGAGGAGGGTGGGGGGCAGGCGCGGGAGGCGTGCGCGGCTCAGGCGTGGGCCGGTGTCGCGTGTTCCGCGCGGCCCTGCTGTTCCGGCAGCTCCGGGAGTTCGGCGGCGAGCAGCTCCGCCGACTGGCGCGCGAGCGCGGCGATCACCCGGCCCGGCAGCCAGCCGGGGGTGAGCAGGGCGCCGGCCGAGTTCAGCACCGTGTGGTGCGCGGTCGGCGGCGCGAGCGAGGTCATCAGGGCGGCGGCCGTCGGGCGGTCGGCCGGGTCGCGGGCCAGGCAGGAGGAGACCACCGGGCGCAGGGCGGGCGGGAGTTCCTCGCGTTCGGGCACGGTGTGGCCGGTGGCGGCGTACGCGAGGACGGCACCGAGCGCGAACACGTCGCCGGGCGGTCGCGGCCGGCCGCCCGCGGCCTGTTCGGGGGCGAGTGCCCCCGGGTCGAGGCCCGGCAGTCCGGTGCGCGGCTCGCCGTCGGCCGCGGCGGCCCGTACCGCGCCGAAGCAGCTCAGCCGGGGGCCGTCGGCGGTGAGGAGGACGGCGGCGGGGGAGACCCCGGCGTGCGTGATGCCCTGGGAGTGCGCGGCGGCGAGGGCCTCGGCGAGCGCGGCGCCGACGGCCCGGACGGTGGCCTCGGGCAGCGGCCCGCCGTGGACGGCGAGGGCCACGGGGAGCGGGAGCGCGGGGACGTAGGGGCTCGCGTACCAGGCGGGGCCGGTGGTCGGGCCCGACGGGCCGGTGGTGGGGCCGGTGGTCGGTCCCGACGGGCCGGTGGCTCCCGGCGCGCCCGCCTGTCCCGTCAGTCCCGGCGGTCCCGCCGGTCCCGCCGGTTCGGACACGTCCGTCACCGGGGCGATCCACGGGCCCAACAGGTACCGGCCCGCGGTCGCCTCCGCGGCGAAGCGTGCCGGGTCGGTGCCGGGCAGCGGGGTGCTCAGGAGGACCGTGCGGTCGCCGTCCGGGGTGCGGGCCACGAAGCGGCGGCACGGGACGGCGGTGCCGGGCGGGTCGAGACGGGTGACGAGCCGGTACGGGCCGACCCGGCGGTCCTGCGCGGAGGGGCGGTCGGGGGCCGTTCGCGGCGCCGCCGGGGTCGCCCCGGATTCTCCTTGCGTGCGCGACCGTTCCACCGGTGACTCCCCCTGTCCGTGCGACCGCCCCGGGGCGGCCCGGGACGGGTCGAGCCTATCGAGGCGGCGGCCCGTCGCGGCGGGGCGGGCCCCGGCGGCGCCCGGGCCGGAGGGGAGCGGGCCCGGAACGTCCGAGGCTGTCCGGGTTGCGAAGGTGAAGCGGGCCTGTGCGTGTCGTGAAGCCTCGTGAAGATCTCGCCCCGCGCGGAAATTACCGGCCGGGAGTGCTCGAACACCTGGTCGTGCGACTACGATCTGCGTGTTTCCGTGGGCACGGAACTTGCTGAGGCGAAGCCGGAAGGATCACGATCGCCGGCGCGAACACCGCACGGGGGAGAGCATGTCGTTCGAAGACGAGTGGGCGTCGGTCCGGTCGGCGTCCGCGGACAGCGTGAGCATGCGGCTGAACCAGGTCGCCCCGGAGCCCGGCGGAGGCGGCGGCAACGCCGACCTCAGCGTCGACCAGGACAAGCTCGGGGCCATCGGCAGCGCCGCCTACGCGCTGCACGGCCGGCTGGTCAAGGACGGCAACCACGCGCGTACGAACACCACGGAGGCAGCGACGGGCATGTCGACCAACGGCTTCCTCACGGGCTCCGCGATGTCGACCGTGCAGGAGACCTGGAGCTCGCAGCTGAACACGCTGCTCGACGCCTGCGCCAACATCTCCAACCACCTCGACTACAGCGCGGCCTCCCACGCGAAGGAAGAGGAAGACATCAGGGCGGCCATGGCGGCCTCCAAGATCGACGAGTACTTCAAGTAGGCCGGGGGCCCCGCTGTGTTGACCTACGACAACGTGCACCACGCGCCGCTCGACAAGATGAAGGCGGCGGCCGACGACTGGTCCGCGATGAAGGGCAAGCTGGACAAGCTCGCCGAGGACGCCCGTACGACGATGGCCGCGAAGGCCAGGGACGACTACTGGCGCGGTGTGAACGCCGAGGTCACGAAGCCGTTCGTGGACAAGACGGCGAAGGAGTTCGAGGACGCCGCCAAGGCCGCCGACGGCATCCACAAGGTCCTGGAGGACGGCTACAACGCCTTCAAGAAGGCCAAGGACGAGCTCAGGACGATCGCCGACACCGACGCCCCCGCCAGGGGCTTCCGGGTGAAGCCCGACGGCACCGTCGAGGCCAGGGAGCCGCTCTCCGCCATCAAGGACCCGGCCGCCCGGCACGACCCCGACTTCCAGGACCTGGTGCGCAAGGAGCGCGCCGACATCCGGGCGATGGAGGAGCGGATCAAGGCGGTCCTGGAGGTCTGCACCGAGGCCGACGTGGCCTGCTCCAACGCCCTCAAGGCCAACATCACCGGGGACAAGCACAACTTCAGCGGGCCGAAGTACACCAGCCTCGACGCCGAGGAGGCGCAGCGCGCCGTCGACCTGGCCAAGAAGGGCCGGGACATCTCGCACGAGGAGCTGATGCGCCTCAACGAGCTGCTGAAGGACAACAGCGGCTCCAAGGAGTTCTCCAGGACCTTCTACGACGGCCTCGGCCCGAAGGGCGCCCTGGAGTTCTTCGGCCAGCTGTCCACGGACACGTACGACTACTCGAAGGTCGACAAGCAGCGCCTCGCGGACGTCCAGGACCTCCAGCGGAACCTGGGCATGAACCTGGCGACGGCCACGCAGGGCGGCGACGCCTGGACCGACAAGTGGTCCGCGGACATGCGCAAGCTGGGCACGGAGCGCATCCCGCTCGTGAAGTACGACAACAACCCGGCCTTCGGCTACCAGCTGCTCGGCGGCATCATGCGCTACGGCAACTACGACCCGAAGTTCCTCGTCCCCATCGCGGAGCACGTCACCCAGCTGCACGCGAAGGACCCGTACCTCTTCGCCAACAGCAAGCCGATGGGCGCCGGCTGGCTGAAGAACCAGTACAACCCGTCCGGCGTCAACGGCTCGGGCTTCGACCCGATGATCTCGATGCTGGAGGCGCTCGGCCACAGCCCCGACGCGGCGAAGGAGTACTTCTCCAAGGAGCCGACCTCGTACAACAAGGACGGCAGCCCCGGCGGGACGGTCGACCTGGACCCGAAGAAGGACGGGAACCAGAAGGGCTACCTGGACTACTTCCAGAACAAGGACTACACCTTCTTCCCCGACATCGAGGGCCACAACCCGGACGACCTCACGAAGACCATGGCGTACATGCCGGACGCCCTCGGCCACGCCCTGGAGGCGGCGACCACGGGCCACGGCTGGGACGACCCGAACCCCCAGCTGCACCGGGACGAGAAGTCCGCCGAGATCATGAAGCAGGTCATCGACACCTACGGGACGAACACCGAACTGCGCGAGCAGCACAAGGCGCTGATGGACAGCCTGGGCAACATGGGCGCGGCCTACATCGACGACCTGAACTACTCGACGTACAACTTCGGCGGCACCGGCGACTCCCTGGGCCGGGACCAGCTCTTCCCGGCGAGCAGCGACGGCAGCTCCCGGACCGACTTCGGAGAGGCCGCGAGCCTCCGGTTCATGAACGCCGTGGCGAGCGACGAGGACGGCTACAAGACGATGTCCGCCGCGCAGCAGGTCTTCGAGGCCAGCGGCATCAAGGCGCTGGAGGGGGACAAGGACTCCGCCCTCACCTTCGCGCACAACGCCACCAAGGTCCACGGAATCCTCGACGAGTCGCGCGTCTCGCAGATCGCCATCGACTTCAAGGACCAGGAAGAGGCCAAGAACCTGGAACTGGAGAAGCAGGCCGAGTGGCGCAAGTCGGCGGTCAGCGGCAGCGTCGCCGTGGTCGTGGGCGTCGGTTCGGCCGTGGTCCTCGGGCCCGCCGCCGGGCTCGTGGCGGCGACCGCGGTCCCGCTCGTCATGGAGACCGTGGGCTCCACGGTCAGCACGGGCTACGCCGCCGACACCCTGCAGTACCTGAAGGACAACGAGTACAAGAACGACGACGAGGCCGACGGCGCCGTCCTGGACGTGAGCAAGGCGGGTGAGGCCGCCGCGGCCGTCCCGATCCTGAACCTCGCCGAGACGCACAACATGACGCAGCAGGAGCGGCGGGACCTGATGGCGGCGGTCGAACACTCCTACGACGCCGGCCGCCTGGACGTGCAGAACCTGACGAGGAACAAGTGACGTTGAAGGCGAAGACGACGAGGTCCGCGGTCGTGGCCGGAGCAGTGGCCCTGGCGGCGCTGGCGGGGCTCACGGGCTGCTCCGGCGGCGGAGGCGACGAGGCCGCGGGGCCCCCGCCGGAGACGGTGAAGGCGCTGGAGGTCTGCGAGGAGGTCCTCGGCGCCGGAGGCGTCTCCGCGGCCCGCGCGATCCTGGGCGACTCCGACTTCCGGGCCGAGAGCCTGCCCCCGGCGGAGGTCCGTGAGGCGATGTTGAAGGAGGCGACGTCGTACGTCGCCGGGAGCGAGGACCTGACGCGCTCCACGTACGAGCCGTGCCGGATGTCCACGGCCGAGGGCGGGAACATCCAGCGGGTCGACGCCCGCGTCCAGTGGTCCGTCCAGACCATGGACTCCGTCTCCGTGGACGACGAGGAGCGGAAGTGGACCAAGGCCGCCGACGACGTCTACGTCCGGTGGGAGCAGGAGCCGATGGACGCCCTCGTCGCGGTGGTCCCCTGCCGGGTCCCCGGGGCGGTGGCCGCCCAGGAGCGCGAACTGCCCCTCCAGGTCTCGGTACGGAGCCAGGGGCTCGGTACGGACAAGGAGGCGCTGTCCGGAAGTCTGCTGACCCCCTTCGTGCGCGAGACCCAGAAGCGGCTGGGCTGCCTGGAGCCTGTGACGGTTCCGGAGTCGCTCCTGCCGGAGACGGGGTGACGGCGTGATGCCGTGACGGGTGATGCCGTGACGGGGTGATGCCGTGACGCCCGTGAAGGGGCGACGGCGTGATGCCGTGAAGGGGTGACCCGCGTCGGCGGGCCACCCCTGGCGGCGATCGAGAGACCGTGGCGGGAATTGAACCCACGTACCTCGCTTTGCAGGCGAGTCCCTGAACCACTCGGGCACACGGTCGTGTTGTGCACTGGTACGACCGTAGGGCGGCGGCCGGGAGGGGCTCAAGGGGTCAGGGGGTCGTGCCATGCGACTGCAACGGGGCTGCCACACCCCGTTCACAGTCGGGCCGGTCCGGGCTCAGGCCGGGGTGTCGTCCCGGGCGGTCTCCGGGGCGGTCTCCTGAGACGTCGCCGGGGGCGTCTCCGAGGTCGAGTGGAGGATCGCGCGGGCCTGTTCGGCGGCGCGGGCGGTGCTCTCGCTGACGTAGTCGAGGAAGCGGGCGATGTTCTCCAGGCGGGTGCCGGCCGGAGTGGCGGCGCCGAGGACGCCCACGCCCTGTCGGGCGGTCTCGACGATCTGTGCCGTGGCCCGGGCGCTGGACATCATCGACTGGTACCAGACGTCGGCGTCGACGGTGTAGCGCTCGCGGCGGCCCTCGTCGCGGTCCCGGCGGACGAGGTTCTGGCTCTCCAGGAACGCGATCGCCTTGGAGACGGTCGCGGGGCTGACGCTGAGCCGCTGGACGAGCTCGGCCGCGGTGAGGCTGCCCGAGTCGCTGATGCAGAGGCACGCCATGACCCCGGACATCATCTTGGGCATGCCGGACTGCATGAAGACCGTGGTCAGGACCTCCTCGTACTCGCGCACGGCCTCGGGGTCGCGCCCGTGGGCCTGCGGGAGCGCCTCGGGGCTCCGGGGCGTGCTCTGCCTGCTCCGGTGCGCGCGGCGCTCGGTGGCACGGTGGGCCAGGTCGGCGCGGTAGGAGGTGGGGCCGCCGTTCCGCATGACCTCGCGCGTGATGGTCGAGGTCGGCCGGTCGAGACGTCGGGCGATCTCGGCGTAGGCGAGGCCGTCGGCCAGTCCCAGCGCGATCTGCTGACGTTCCTGCTGGGTGAGTCTGCCTCCGGGCATCGCCGTCTCCTCTTGGTCGTCCTCGGACGACTCCACCATAGCGTTCACTTCCATTTCATTGCAACGCGAGTGCGATGCTCGTTGCGTTAGTTCCCAGGATCGTTGCAATGAAATCCTGGTACTGACCTGCATTGATGGGCCTTTCGTGCAACACGCTTGTTGCTCGATCTTTGAATGCAACGTAGCGTTTCTCTTGTCGGAAACGGCGCGGGCGAGAGTCCGGCAGCCGCCCAGTCCGCA
>NZ_JBIBVC010000026.1:0-88963 GCF_043080005.1 Streptomyces sp. NPDC015130
CGTCCACCAGAGTCACGGCGGACTCCACGATGCCGCGCAGCACCTGCGGCAGGTCCAGTTCCCGGCCCACGGACATCACGGCTTCGAGCAGCCCGATGAGCCGGTCCCTGGTGCCACGCACCTCCTCGATACGCACCTGGACCTCGTCGATCAGCTCGTCGAGTCGCAGCCGCGGAAGCCTGTTCTCCGCGGGCTCCGGGCCCTCACGACCCATCCGAACCTCCGGCTGCATCGGGCGCACGGGCTGCACCCCGAGGCGCGCCCTTTCACCGTAGTCCGGATGAGCTGCCCGTTCCTGTCGGTTCCTCCGGGTGACGAGCCCGGTCGGGCCCGACCGGGGACCGTTCGGCCCTCCCCAGCCCCGGAGCGCGCGTTGCAGGGTGGTGACGCGGGGCAGCGAACGACCGGACCCGCATCACCTCACCCGCCCGGACCCAGCACGACCTCGCTCGGTGACTCAGCTCAGACAGGACAAGCCGTGCCTACCACCGCTCTGACCCGATCACTCGTGACGTCGCTGATCGAAGACGCCGTCACCGCTCCCTCGATGCACAATGCACAGCCCTGGAGGTTCGTCCACCGGACGGGCACCGACGTCATCGAGCTGCACGGCGATCCGCTGCGCGCGATGCCCCGCGAGGACCCGGATCACCGCGCGCTCCACCTCGGTTGCGGCGCAGCGCTGCTCGGCCTGCGGGTCGCCGCGGCACACAGGGGTCGGCACGCCGAGGTCCGACCGCTGCCCGCGCCCGAGGACCCCTGGTACCTGGCCGACGTGCGCCTCGGTGGTCCGGAGGACTCCGACGCCGCACTCGACGCGCTCCACCCCGCCCTCGCGCGCCGGCACACCAGCCGCTTCCCCTTCACCGAGGAGCGGATCCCCTCCGAGGTGATCGACGGGCTCCGTGCCGCGGCATTGTGTGAGGGCTGCCGACTGGCCGTACCGGGTGCCTGGCACACGGACACCGTCATGGGCCTCGTCCACACCGCCGAACTGTTCGAGGCGGCGGACGAGGCCGTACGAGCCGAGATCGCCGCCTGGACACGCACGGGCGTGCCCGGGGAAGGCCCCGCCTCCGAGGGAGTCCCCGCGTACGCCTTCGGCCCACGGCAGTACGACGTGACCTCTCCGGTCAGGGACTTCGGCGCCCCTCGCCGGGTGCCCGGCCGTGCCTCGGCACGCTTCGAGAAGGACCCGCAGATCGCGCTGCTCGGCACGGCCGCGGACACTCCGGAGGACTGGCTGAGGGCCGGGCAGGCCATGCAGCGGGTCCTTCTTCAGGCCACCCTCGACGGCCTCGCCACGTCCCTGATGTCCCAGCCACTGGAATGGCCCGAACTCCGTGTCGACGCGCGCGATCCCAGCTCCTCGATCAGCTTCGTCCACATGGTGTTCCGACTGGGCTACGGCCCCCAGGGGCTGGCCACGCCCCGCCGGCCCGTGTCCGAGGTGCTCAGCTTCGCATGAGTCTCCTCGTCGGAGACGGAACCGATGTCGGAGGACGTCGAAGACGGAACCGACGTCGTCACGGACGGAACCGGCGTCGTCAGGACGGAACCGACGTCAGAGACGGAACCAGCGCTCCTGTCCTGGTGCGACGGCCACCCGCCGGTCGCCGGGGAGCACGACGGTGAGCGGCCCCTCGGGCGAGGCGGGAACCCGGACGGCCAGCCGCCCGGGCAGGATCCTCAGGCGCACCCCGCGGTGACGGCCGCAGCACAGGGTGAAGGCGAACCGCGGGATCTCCGCCAGCGGCACCGGAGCCACCCGAAGTCCTTCCGGCCCTGTTTCCAGGCCGGTGATCCCCCGTTCGACCAGATCGATGGTGCCGGCCATCGCCCCGAGGTGGATCCCTTCGCCGGTCGTTCCGCCCTGGACGTCGGCCACGTCTGCGAGGAGGGCCTCCTCGCAGTACCGCCATGCGTCGGCACCCTTCTGCCGGGCCAGCACCCACCCGTGGACGAGACTGCTCAGCGTGGAGCCGTGACTGGTGCGTCGCAGGTAGTACGCGACGGTCGCACGCCACACCTCGTCGTCCAGCGCGTAGCCGAGCCGGGCGAAGAGGGCGCGCAGTTCGTCGGGCCGGAAGAGGTAGCCGAGCATGAGCGTGTCGGCCTGCTTCGACGCCTGGTAGCGGTTGACCGAGTCGCCCTCGGCCTCAAGGATCCGGTCCAGCCTGCGGATGTCGCCGTACCGGGCCCGACAGCGGTCCCAGTCGAGCTCCGCCAGTTCGCCGAATCCGTCGAACTGGCTCACCACGCCGCGGTGGAACGGCACGTACAGACGGCGGGAGACGTCCTCCCAGCGCGCGATCTCGGCTGCGTCCAGCGGCAGTTGCTCCGCGAGTTCCGAGCGGCGGGCCTCGGGCAGTTCGGCGAGCAGGTCGAGACCACGGGCGAGCACCCAGGCGGCGGTCGCGTTGGTGTAGGCGTTGTCGTCGATGCCGGGGGCCGGGGCATCGGGATACGCGTCGTGGTACTCGTCCGGCCCCACGACCCCACGGATGCGGTAGCGACCGAGCGCGGGGTCGAACACGGCTGCCCCGGACCAGTAGCGGGCGACCTCCAGGAGGATCTCCGCCCCGGCCGAGTGGAGGAATCCGCGGTCGCAGGTGGCCTGCGCGTACCGCCAGACGTTGAACGCGACGGCCGAGCCCACATGGCGCTGGAGCCGGGAGTGGTCGGCCAGCCAGCGTCCTCCGCGCGCGGGCACGCCCACGTCGAGCTCCGCCGTGTGCGGCGAGAGCGTCTGCAGCAGGTGGAACACGTGCAGCCGCAGGATGCGCCCCGCCTCCCCAGGCGCGTGCAGCTCACCCTGCTCCCAGACTCGCTGCCAGGCCGCCCTGTGGGTGGCGAGCAGCCGGGAGAACTCCGGGGCACGAGCGATCCCCCCGGTGGCCGCGGGGAGCGGATCGGCGGCGGGCCGGTCCGTCGAGGTGTGCAGTGCCAGGGTCTTCACGACCATCGCCGAGCGGCGGGGAACGACCGGCAGGCGGTACGTCTGCACGGTGCCGGTCCTCGTCGCCTCCTCCCGCGCGGGCCGCGCTGGGCGGGTGACCGTGCGAACGGCGAGGGCGATCCCGACGCCCGGATCTACCGTACGGCAGGCGAGCCAGGCGACGCCGCCGGGCTCGAATCCGGCCTGGTGGTCCGTGAGGTGACGTCCGTCCAGGTGCCGGTAGCGCTCGACTCCCGCATTGGTGACGGCGCCGTCGAGAAGGGACCGCGCCTCGATCGAACCGCTCCAGCCGTAGGCGCGGAACACGGTGCACTGGGCCGCGAGGCCGGGGTCTCCCATGTGGACGAGACGGATGTGGGTGACGCGCAGGCCCCTCCCCCGGGCGTCCTCGAAGAGCAGGTGCCGGGTGAGAACACCCGCGCGGAGGTCGAGGCGTACGCCGTGGTGGCGCAGTTCCCCGGAGTCGGGGGTCAGCCAGTCGCCGGGCGGACCGTCGTCGGGTAGGCGGCGGTACCGCAGCAACGTCCAGTTCGGGAGGTTGACGAGGTCCTCGTTCTCGACCCGCTCGCCGGCGACGCCCGAGGTGAGCCGGTGCCGGTGGTCATCCGCGCTCGCCCCACACGCTCCGGACCAGCGTGGTGAGATCCGGCACCACCAGGTCCGCGCCCCGCTCCCGCAGGGCGGCCGCCGCGCGCCCCGACGGTGTGCGGTCGACGCCGACGACGAGGCCGAAGCCGCCGCGACGCGCGGCCTCGACCCCGGCGAGAGCGTCCTCGGCGAGCACGGTCTCCTGCGGGAGGCTGCCGAGGAGGGCGGCCGCCCGCAGGAACAGCGCGGGATCCGGCTTGCCGGCGAGGCGGAGCCGGGCGGCGTCCTCGCCGTCCACGATCAGGGTGAGGAGTCCGGCGAGCCCCGCGGCACGGATGAGTGCCCGGGCGTGGCGGGAGGCCGAGACCGCGGCGCACGGCACGCCCGCCGCGCCCAGCGCGTCGAGAGCGGGCAGGACGTCCCCGAAGGCGGCGACGCCCCGCGCCCGCAGCAGATCGAGGAACGCCCGTTCCTTCAGGGCGGCGACCGCCCAGATGGTCGCGTGGCCGGGCGGGTCGCGAGGGGTTCCCGCCGGCAGTCCGAGGCCCCTGGCGGCGAGGAAGGCCGCCGCCCCGTCGTAGCGGGGTCTTCCGTCGACGAACCGGCGGTACTCGGCCTCGGCGTCGAACGGCTCCTGCTGCTCCTCCCCCGCCATGGACTCCAGACAGGCGTCCAGCGCGGTCTTCCAGGCCGCCGCGTGCAGCCGGGCGGAGTCCAGGAGCACACCGTCCGTGTCCAGGACGAGGGCGAGGAGCGGGCGGGATCCGGGGCTTCGCCCGTCCGCGCCGGCGATCCGTCCCGGACGGGCGCGGGGACCGGTCCTCGGCACGTCCTACACCCCTCCGAGGGCGACCTTGAGGGCACCCGTCTCCGCCGCGCGTCCGAAGACGTCGTACGCCTCCTCCATCTGCCCCAGCGCGAAGCGGTGGGTGACCAGTGAGGCGGACGGCAGCCGTCCGGCGGCCATCATGCGCAGCAGCAGGGGTGTGGAGGAGGTGTCCACGAGCCCGGTGGTGATCGTGACGTCCTTGATCCACAGGTCTTCGAGGTGGAGCAGCGCCGGCTTGCCGTGGACCCCGATGTTGGCGACCCGGCCGCCGGGCCGGACCATCCGGGTGCACATCTCGAACGCCTCCGGAACACCGACGGCTTCCATGACGACGTCCGCACCGAGGCCGTCGGTCAGGTCGGCGACCAGCTGTTCCGGTTCCTCCGCGGCGTTCACGGTGGCGTCCGCGCCGAGGGCGCGGGCCGCGGCCAGCCTCGACCCGGCCAGGTCCACGGCGACGACACGGCCGGGGCTGAAGAACCGGGCGGTGGCGACGGCGGCGAGACCGACGGGGCCCGCTCCGACCACGACCACGGTGTCCGCGGGGCGCACGGCGCCGCTCAGCACACCGACCTCGTAGGCGGTGGGAAAGATGTCGGCGAGCAGGACGGCGTCGAAGCCGTCGATCGAGTCCGGCAGCGGGTGGACCGACAGATCGGCGAAGGGCACCCGGACGTACTCGGCCTGGGTGCCGTCGACAGTGTGGCCGAGGATCCAGCCGCCTCCGCCACGGCACTGCCCGTAACGGCTCTCGCGGCAGAAGCGGCACCTGCCGCAGGCGGAGATGCAGGAGACCAGGACGCGGTCGCCCGGGCGCACCGTGCGGACGCCGCCGCCGGTCTCGACCACCGTGCCGACCGCCTCGTGCCCGAGGACCCTGCCCGGGGTCACCTCGGGCACGTCCCCCTTGACGATGTGCAGGTCCGTACCGCAGATGGTCACGGCGTCGACCCGGACGATCGCGTCGTCGGGGTCCTTGACCACCGGGTCGGGGACGTCCTGCCAGGCGATCCGGCCCGGCTCCCGGAGGACGAGTGCCTTCATGGCGCCCACCCACTTCCTGTCGCGTGTCGGTGCGGTCCTCGTCCACCAGGCTCCGCGGATCCCGTCCGCGGCGCATGGGCCGTTCGGCCCCTGTACGGGCCCGCTCGGGCCTCCGGGCCGGGCGGCCCCGGAGGCGAGAGCGGAGGCGACCGCCTCCGCGGCGCTGCGCGACCGCATCGACCACGATCGGGGCCGGACGGCCGTCGTCCCCGGCCCGGAGAGGCCGTCCTGGCCCGCTGACCGCGGTGCCCGTGGTCGAGGGAGCGCCGTTCCCGTGCGGGCCGGGGTCGGGCGGCGCATGCTCGAAGCATGTCCCAGGTGACCGCCACCGACCTGTACCAGGTCACGATGGCGCTCTCGTACCTGCGGGAGGACATGCGGGCTCCGGCCACCTTCGGCCTCTTCGTCCGCGACCTTCCGCCGGGCCGCGGATTCCTCGTCGCCGCGGGGCTCGAACCGGCCCTCGACCACCTCTCCCGGTTCCGGGTGGGGCGCGGTGACGTCCAGCACTTCGCGGACGCGCTGCGGCGGCCCGTCGGGGACCTCGAACCGCTGCACGGCCTGTCCTTCGACGGCCAGGTCCGCGCCGTGCCCGAAGGGAGGCTCGTCTTCGCCGGTGAGCCCCTCCTGGAGGTCACCGCCCCGCTTCCGCAGGCGCAGCTCGTGGAGACGTACCTGCTGTCACTCGTCTGCCATCAGACGGCGGTCGCCTCCAAGGCGGCGCGGTGTGTGCTCGCCGCCGCCGGCCGCCCCCTCGTGGACTTCTCCCTGCGCCGCTCGCACGGCCCCGAGGCCGGCATGCAGGCGGCGCGCGTCTGCGCGCTCGTCGGCTTCGCCGGCACCAGCAACGTCGCCGCCGCCAACCGGTACGGCATCCCCTCCTCCGGCACGATGGCCCACTCGTACGTCGAGGCCTTCGGCTCCGAGGAGCAGGCGTTCCGGGCCTTCGCCCGCACCCATCCGGGGCCGGTGACCTTCCTGGTCGACACCTACGACACCGGCCACGGCGTCGCGACCGCCGCGCGCGTCCTCACGGATCTCGGCCTCGGTCCCGGCTGTGGGATCCGCCTCGACAGCGGCGACCTCGGCGCGCTCGCCCGACGCGCCCGTACCGCCCTCGACGAGGCAGGGCTGAGCGATGTGCAGATCATCGCGAGCGGCGGCCTGGACGAGTACGGCGTCGACGCCCTCGTACGAGCGGGGGCGCCCGTCGACGTGTACGCCGTGGGGACGAAGGTCGGCACGGCCGCCGACGCCCCGTATCTCGACGCGGCGTACAAGCTGGTCGAGTACGACGGTCAGCCCGTCATGAAGCTGTCGTCCGAGAAGGTGACGGCTCCGGGCCGGAAGCAGGTCCATCGCGGCCCAGGACTCCAGGACGTCATCGGCCTGGCGAACGAGGAGCCGCCCGAGGGCACGGAGTCGCTGCTGCGGACCGTGATGCGCGGCGGCCTCCGCACGGAGCCGCCCGACACCCTGGACGCCGCCCGGGCCCGCTTCGAGGCCGATCTCGCGGCGCTGCCCGAGGAGGCCCGGCGCATCGACCACCCGGTGGCGCCGCTGCCCGCCGTGTCGACGCGGCTGGCGGCGCTGACGACCGTCGTCCGGCACCGGATCGGGTCCCGGGGGCGAGCCTGGCGGTAGCACCGGGGCTCAGTCGCGCCGTGGCTCCGGCACACCCGGGCTCCGGCGCGTCCGAAGGGGCGAGCGGGTACCGCCGGCGGGCTGAGTCCCACGCCGCGGACCGGGACTCCCACGCCGCTCGCGGGAAAGGTGCCTGGATGACGTGGTTGGCGACACCCCTGGGCGCTGTGCTGGTGCTGTTCATCCTCCGGGACGTGTTCCACACGCTCTGGCACCCGACGCGTCACGGCGGTCTGAGCCGGCGCGTGATGGTGTCCCTGTGGTGGCTGGCCGCGCGCCTCGGCACGCGGAGGCGGCCGGCCGGTCTCGCGGGCCCGCTCGGCATGGTGACGGTCGTCGCGGTGTGGGCGCTGACCGTGGCCGTGGGGTGGGGGCTCGTCTACTGGCCCCACATGCCGCAGGACTTCTCGTACGCGGCGGGGCTCGTCCCGTCCGAGCACGCGGGCCCGCTCGACGCCCTGTACATCTCGCTCGTCACCCTGGCCACGCTCGGCCTCGGCGACATCGCGCCGACCGCTGGATGGCTGCGCGTCCTGGCCCCCGTGGAGGCCCTCGTGGGCTTCGTGCTGCTGTCGGCGACCGTCGCCTGGATCCTCGGCATCTACCCCGCGCTCGCCCGCCGCAGGGCACTGGCCCTGCGGCTGTCCCACGTACGCCGCAGCCGTGCAGCCGCCGAGGCGCTCGACTCCGACGGGGGTGCGGCGCTCCTCGACGGCCTCGCCTCGGTGCTCTCCACGATCACGGTCGACTTCCTGCAGTACGCCGAGTCGTACTACTTCCACGACGTGGACGAGAACACGTCCCTGCCCCGGCAGCTCGGCTACGCCGTCGGCCTCGCGGACCGGGCCACCGCGGCACGTCACCCGGACGTACGCCTCTCCGCGTCGGTTCTGCGCAGGGCGCTGGAGGACCTGGCCACCGTGCTCGACGAGCGCTTTCTGCACACGGGAGGGGGACCCGATCGGGTCTTCGCGGCCTACGCCGACGATCACGGGCAGCTCCTGGGGCCGGACCGGCCGCCCCGAGCCGGCGGAAGCGGGTGATCCTGAGAGGTGGGGGGCCGCCCGTCGAACGTTCGAGAAGGTGACGCCCATGACCACCCCGAGCGCCCCGCACCCTTCCGTCGCGGTGACCGCCGAACTCGACAAGCCGCTGTCGCGCTGGCTGTGGCTGGTCAAGTGGATCCTGACGATTCCCCACTGGATCGTGCTGTTCTTCCTCTGGATCGCGTTCTTCGTGGTGACGGTGATCGCCTTCTTCGCCATCCTCTTCACCGAGCGCTACCCACGGGGCTTGTTCGACTTCAACCTCGGCGTGCTCCGCTGGTCGTGGCGGGTGTCGTACTACTCGTACGCGGCCCTGGGCACCGACCGCTACCCGCCCTTCAGCCTGGGCCCCGAGCCGGACTACCCGGCCCGGCTGGACATCGCCTACCCGGAGCGGCTCTCCCGCTCGCTGGTCCTGGTCAAGTGGTGGCTGCTCGCCATCCCCCACTACCTGGTGCTCGCCTTCCTCAGCGGCGGCATGCGCGCCGGCTGGTGGAGCGGCGGCCTGATCACCCTGCTCACGGTCATCGCGGGCTTCGCCGTGGCCTTCACCGAACGGTATCCGCGCGATCTGTTCGCCCTGATCGTCGGCCTCAACCGCTGGGTCCTGCGCGTCGCCGCCTACGCCAGCCTCATGACGGACGTCTACCCGCCCTTCCGCCTCGACCAGGGCGGCACGGAGCCGGACTCCGGCGCCGTCCGCTGACCGCGCGGCCCGGTTCCGTCACAGGGCCGCACCGGTCAGGGCGTGGCGCCGAGTTCCGTTCCGATGTGGTGGGCCCATGCCTTGATCCGTTCCGGATTGCGGAAGTCTCCGCCCCTGCCCCGTTCCACCATGTGCCGGGCGACCGGGTCCGACGTCTCGGCGGACACGGCGCCGCCGAAGGTCATGTGCTCGCGTGCACCGAGCTTCCTCATCCGCCGGGCGACTCCTCGTACGGGCGGGATGTCGTGCTCGTCCGCGGACCGGTCGACGGGACCGCTGCTGAAGAGCCAGAGAGGCCGGTGCCTGAGCTGCTCGGCGTTCCGCCGGGCAAACCGTCGCGCCTTGGAGGTCCAGTGCCCGGCTTAGAGGGCTCCACCGAGGACGACTCCGTCGTACGCGGTCACGTCGGTGACGGTGTCCGCCGGCAGGACGACGGCGTCGAAGCCGTCGTCCCTGAGCGTCCGGGCGATCTCTTCGGCGATTCCGGCGGTCGCGCCGGCCTTGCTTCCGTAGGCGACCAGGACACTCTTCGCGTTCATGACTCGCGGCCGATCGGGTCGTACGGAGCCCGGTCCGACCCCGTGACCCACTCTGCTGTCCGCGAGGCTGTGCGGAGCAGTGTCCAAAGGGGCGGTCCGACGGGGCCGACCGGGCCGCTCCGGTAGGGGCCGACCTGCCCACGGCGCCGCGGCGCCGGTGCTGTCGGCGGCAGACCCGCTCGCCGAAGTGCCCCGCCTGCCCGGCCTGGTGCCACGGCCGCGGCGCTTCGCAGGGGGCCGACCGTCCCGGAAGGGGACCGTTCGGCACTGCCCGGGAGGGGGCTTCGCGCACCAGGGTGGGAGCTGCCGGGGCCGCCGCGCCCCGTGGAGGAGGACCGTCATGCGGCACCGTACGCCCGACGTGGAGTCGCCGCGATGAAAGCCCTGTGGGTGGCACCGGTCATGCCCGACTACGACAGCGCCCGGGACACGTTCTCCTGGCGGCGCGAGCGGGCCCGCCTCGCCGGACTGCCGGACGGCGGCATCAACATCGGGTACGAGGCGGTCGACCGGCACCTGCGCGAGGGCCACGGCGAGCAGGCCGCGCTGCGCTGCGTCGCCCGCGACGGATCCGTTCGAACCATGACGTTCGCCGGGCTCGCGGCCGAGAGTTCCCGTTTCGCGCACGTGCTGGAGACGCTCGGCGTGGCACGCGGCGAGCGGGTGTTCACCCTGCTCGGCCGCCGGTCCGAGCTGATCGCCACCGTCCTCGGAACGCTGCGCGCCGGGCGGGTCCTGTGCCCCCTGTTCACCGGCTTCGGTCCCGGACCCGTCGCCCTGTGCATGGAGCTGGGCAACGCCCGGGCGCTGATCACCACCCGGGAGCTGTACGAGCGCACGGTGGCGCCGGCACGGTCCCGCCTCCCGCACCTGCGGTACGTCCTGCTTCTCGACCCCGGCCCCGACCCGCCCCCGGACACCCTCTCCTTCCCCGCCCTCACGGCCGCCGCACCGGACACGTACGCAGTCGGTCCGACCGATCCGGCGGAGCCTGCGCTGCTGCACTTCACCAGCGGCACGACCGGCACGCCCAAGGGCGCGGTACACGTGCACGAGGTAGTCCTCGCCCATCACGTCACCTCCGCCTACGCCCTGGACCTGCACGAGGGCGACGTCTTCTGGTGCACCGCCGACCCCGGCTGGGTCACCGGCATGTCGTACGGCATCATCGCCCCGCTCAGCCACGGAGTGACGACCGTCGTCGACGAAGGGGACTTCTCCCCCGCCCGCTGGTACGGGATCCTCGCCGACGAGCACGTCACCGTCTGGTACACGGCACCCTCGGCACTCCGCATGCTGATGCGGGCCGCACCGCGGGGCGGCGCCCCGACGCCCGCCGCACGGCACGACCTCTCGGCGCTCCGGTTCGTCGCGAGTGCCGGCGAACCGCTGCACTCCGAGGCCGTGCACTGGGGCCGGGAGGCGCTCGGCCTTCCGGTCCACGACACCTGGTGGCAGACGGAGACCGGTGCCGTCATGATCGCCAACTTCGCGGCCGATCCCGTGCGGCCGGGTTCGATGGGCCGACCGATGCCCGGCGTCGAAGCCGCCGTCCTGGCGTGCGGCGAGGACGGCCGGGCCACGACCGCCGGCGGGCACGTCCGGATCCTCCGGGAGCCGGGCGCCCAGGGCGAGCTCGCCCTGCGGGCCGGCTGGCCGTCGATGTTCCGCGGCTACCTCCACGAGCCGCACCGGTACGAGGCGTGCTTCGCGGACGGGTGGTACCTGACCGGTGACCTCGTCAGCCGCGACGCCGACGGCTGGTACTGGTTCGTGGGCCGCGCCGACGACGTCATCGAGTCCGCGGGGCACCTCATCGGGCCGTTCGAGGTCGAGAGCGCGCTCATGGAGCACCCGGCCGTCGCCGAGGCGGGAGTCGTCGGGCGTCCCGACCCCCTGGCCGGCGCGATCGTCAAGGCGTTCGTGCTGCCGCGCCCCGGGTGCCGGCCCGACACCGAACTGCGGCGCGACGTCCTGGCGTTCGCCCACCGGCGCCTCGGCTCGGCCGTCGCACCCCGGGAGATCGAGTTCGTCGAGGACCTGCCGCGCACCCTCAGCGGCAAGGTGATGCACCGCCTCCTGCGGGCCCGTGAACCGGGCCTGCCCGAGGCCGACGTGACGACGCCGCAAGCACCCGAACCGGCCCGGACCGCCGGGCCCTTTGAACAGGAGCCGTGATGGCCTCGGTCTCCCGCACCCGTCACACGTACGACGTCGACGACACCGGACGAGGAGGTGGACGATCATGACGCGGAGCATCGTGGTCGGCCTGGACGGCACGAAGCAGGCCGACGCCGCCGCGGAGTGGGCGGCGGCGGAGGCCCTGCTGCGCGGCACCGGGGTACACCTGGTGTACGCGAAGGAAGTGGCACCGTGGATCGTCCAGTCGCTCTGGTCCCGGGAGTCCGAGGAGGCGTGGGCCGAGGAGATGGTGGCGCGCGTCGCCGGGGACCTGCGCGAGCGCCGTCCCGGCCTGTCGGTGACCACCGACCTGCTGTCCACGGGTCCCGTGCCAGGGCTCGTCGCCGCGGCCCGGGAGAGCGAGCTGCTGGTCCTCGGATCGCGAGCGCTCGGCAGTCTGGCCGGTTACCTGGTCGGCTCGGTCGGCCTGACGGTGGCCGGTGCCGTCGAACGGCCCGTCGTGCTGGTGCGGGCCGGTGGCGGGGCGACCGCCCCGCAGGCCCCCGTCGTGATCGGAACGGACCTACGGGAGCCCGTGGACGCCGTCCTGGGCTTCGCCTTCGAGGACGCCGCCCGGCGGCACTCCCCGGTCCACGTCGTGTACGCGGAACAGCTCCCGCTCTTCGCGGGGCTGGGGCCCGCCATGGTCCCGGACATCCGCGCCGCCGTGGCACCGGAGATCCGGCGTTCGCTCGACGAACTGCTGGATCCCTGGCGGGCGAAGTACCCCGACGTCGAGGCTGCCCCGCGTGTGGTGGTCGGATCGGCCGGCCTCGAACTGGTCGGGGCCGCCCGGGACGCCGCGCTCGTGGTGGTGGGCCGGCGTAGGCGCCGCTCGACGCCGGGCGCGCACATCGGCAGCGTGGCCCACGCCGTCCTGCACCACAGCCCGGTGCCCGTGGCCCTCGTGCCGCACGACTGAATCCGGCGCAGCGGTCCTTCCTGTGGGAGAGCGCCTTCATCGCCCTGGAGGGAATCGTCCTCGGATCACTGCTGGGCGTGCTCACGACCAGCAGATGCACAGCAACAGCGCCGCGTTCGAGGGCCTCGAAGGAGGATTCCCTGTCGAATGGGCCGGCATCTGCGGCCTGGCCGCAGCCACCTTCGCCGCCTCGCTCCTGGCCACGATCGGCCCGGCGCGCCGCGCCGCCGCCATCCGCCCCGCGCTCGCGGTCCGCGTCACCGAATGAAAGGGCACCCCTCGCGGCGGCTTCAGCGGCGGACGCGGGGCATGCCCAGTCCGATCCAGGAGATGATCTCGCGCTGGATCTCGTTGTTGCCGCCGCCGAAGGTGAAGATGACGGCCGAGCGGTAGCCGCGTTCCAGTTCGCCGTGGAGGACCGCGCCCGCCGAGCCCTCCTTGAGGGCGCCCGCCGAGCCGACGACCTCCAGGAGGGCCGCGTAGGCGTCGCGGCGGGCCTCGGAGCCGTAGACCTTGACGGCCGAGGCGTCCTGGGGGGTGAGGGCGCCGTGCTGGACGGCGTTCACCATCTGCCAGTTGAGGAGCTTCATCGCGTCGAGGCGTGCGTGGGTGCGGGCGAGGGTGCGGCGGACCCACGGGAGGTCCAGGACGCGGCGGCCGTCGGTGAGCCGGGTGGCGGCGGCCCAGCGCTGGACGTCGTGGAGGGCGCGGATCGCCATCGTGCCGTGGGCCGCGAGCGTCACGCGCTCGTGGTTGAGCTGGTTGGTGATGAGGCGCCAGCCCTTGTTCTCCTCGCCGACGCGGCGCGAGGCCGGGACCCGGACGTTGTCGTAGTAGCTCGCGGTCGTGTCGTGCGAGGCGAGGGTGTTGATGATCGTGCAGGAGTAGCCCGGGTCGTCGGTCGGGACCAGGAGCATGGTGATGCCCTTGTGGGGCGGGGCGTCGACGTCGGTGCGGACGGCGAGCCAGACCCAGTCGGCGGTGTCGCCGTTCGTCGTCCAGATCTTCTGGCCGTTGACGACGTACGTGTCCCCCTCCCGTACCGCGCGGGTCTTCAGCGCGGCCAGGTCGGTGCCCGCGTCCGGCTCGCTGTAGCCGATGGCGAAGTCGATCTCGCCGGAGAGGATGCGGGGCAGGAAGTACGCCTTCTGCTCGTCGGTGCCGAAGCGCATGATCGTCGGCCCGACGGTGTTCAGGGCCATGAGCGGCAGGGGCACGCCGGCCTGGGCGGCCTCGTCGAAGAAGATGAACTGCTCCATCGGGGAGAGTCCGCGCCCCCCGTACTCGGTCGGCCAGCCCACGCCGAGCCAGCCGTCCGCGCCGAGCCTGCGCACGGTCTCCCGGTAGAAGCGCTTCTGCGCGGCCGGGTCGTCGTAGCGGGTCTGAACGTCGTCCGGGACGAGCGCGGAGAAGTACGCACGCAGCTCGGCGCGCAGGCTGTTCTGGGCGGGCGTGTACTCGAGGTGCATGCGGGGCCTCCCGTGGCGGCACGTCGTGCGACGGCGGCCACGGTAGAACGTGTTTCACAAATATGGAAGGCCGAGGCCCCGGTTCGGACGATCCGAGCCGGGGCCGAGGGGACGGGAGGGACGAACGGGTACGGGCCTCTCCTAGGGCGTGTTGCGAAAGTCCCGCCTGCCCGACGGCGCCTGGCACGCACGCTCGCCGCGTTGTCGGGATCACCCCGATACATCCAGTATCGGGGCGCCCCTCCGCCTTGCGATCGCACGCACCAGACGCCGTCGGGCCCGCCCTTCGGGCGGCCGACGCTACTTTCGCAACACGCCCTAGGGCAGGAGCTCGTCCATGGAGGCGCGCCCCTTCTGCTCCATTCGGCGTTCGGCCCAGGCGAGGGTCTTCGGATTCACGTCACGTCCGGAGGCCAGGACCAGGTCCTCCGCCGTGAACTCGCCCTCCGACCCGGCGTGGAGCAGCCGGTCGGGCGTCGGGCGATCCCCCATGGACGTCTTGTCGGGCTCAGCGTTCATGCCGCCTCCTACGTGTTCTTCCGGCACTCGCCATTCTCGTGTCCGGCCGACGGGACCGCATCCGGGGCGGTGGCGGTGGCCCCGGATGCCGTGTCGGACGGGTGTCGGTGGCGTGTCGACGGGGCCCGGGAGGCTGGGCGGGCCCGCCTTGCCGGGCCGCTTCCGCGAGACCGTCGACCCCAGGAGCCAGTGATGCCCCAGCCCCCCGCCTTCCCCCTGCGGCGCCTGCGGGTGACCGCCGTCCGCCGGATCACCCCGCGTACGCTCCGGGTCACCCTCGGCGGCCCCGACCTCACCGGGTTCACGCTCGACGGGCCCGACCGGCAGGTGAAGCTGTTCCTCCCCCGGACGCCCGGCACGGAGCCCGTCCTGCCCGCCGTCGAGGCGGACGGCGACGTGATGCGGTGGTACGGGGCCTACGCGGCGATCCCGGGGGCGGAGCGGCCGTGGATGCGGAGCTACACCGTCCGGGCGCACGACCCCGTCGCCGAGACGGTCGACATCGACTTCCACCTGCACGGGGAGGACGGCCCGGCGGGCGACGAGGGTCCGGCGACCCGCTGGGCCCGGGGTGCCCGGCCCGGTGACCCGCTCGGCGTGTTCGGGCCGTCCGCCGCCTTCGCGGTGCCCTTCGAGCCCGGCGCGGGCGACTGGACGCTCCTGTACGCCGACGCCTGCGCGGTGCCCGCCCTCGCCACGGTCGTCGCCTCGCTTCCGGCGGGCCGGCGGGCCCTCGCGTACGTCCAGGTCGACGACCCGGCGGACGTCCAGCCCCTGGAGACGCCCGGGGACCTCACCGTACGGCTGCTGCCCCGCGGCGCGGTGCCGGCCGACGCCGTCCGCGCGGACACGCTGCCGGCCGGCAGCCCCTCGGTCTGGCTCGCGGGCGAGGCCTCGGCGGTGCGCGGGCTGCGCCGGCACCTCGTGGCGGAGCGCGGGGTCGACCGCCGGGCGGTCCATTTCACCGGCTACTGGCGCCGACGCCTCACCCAGGACGACGCCCCCACCTCCGAGGACCTGGCGGAGGCCCGGGAGCGGCTGACGGCCGGCTGAGCGGCGGACCCGGCACCGGTAGCGGGGGCGCTCAGGCATCGGTGCCGACGCCGGTGCCGGAGGGGCGCGCTCAGGCATCGGTGCCGGTACCGGTGCCGGGGGCGCTCAGGTGTCGGGGCACGTCTCCTCCGGCTGCCGGACGAGGGCCACCGCGGTCTCCAGGGGGACCTTCGCACCCTCCTCGTAGTGGCGGGCGTACGCCTCCGGAGCGAGCCGCGCGCGGAGCGCCTCCTCGGCGCGGGTGCGGATCGCGGTCTCCGTCTGCGGGGTGAAGGGGCGGAAGCCGCCGCCGGTCGGCGGGCCGATGTGGGTGTCGTACGCGCCGAGGAGCCCGGCTCCGGTCTCGGCGTCGCCCGGGCCGCCCCGGCCGCCGCGGGCCCAGGCGGCCGTCGCGAACTGGGCGACGACGAGGTAGGGCGCGACCAGGTGGGCGAGCATCTCCAGGTCGGCGACGGCCCGGGCCAGCCGCCGCAGGGCCCGGTCGTGTGCGCCGTCCAGGCAGTCGAGCCAGGCCCACATCCCGCCGGCCAGGCCCCAGAAGAGCGTCGGGGTGTGCTCGCCGAACTCCTCCTCCAGCCGGGCGAGCTGCCCGCGGGCCAGGGCCGTGCGCCCGGTGTGGCCGTAGTGCTGGGCGAGGAGCAGCCGCCCGGTGCCGGCGGCCTCGGCCCCCCACCGGCCCGCCTCGTCGGCGGCCTCGGCCAGGAGCCGTTCGGTCGCCTCGTCGCCCTCGGGGCGGAGCCGGAGGCGTACGGCCGCGAGGCGCGCCGTGAAGAGCGGCACCTGGGAGCGGGCGCCGACGAGGGCGGCGGCGTGGGCGGCCCGCTCGAAGTCGGCGGCGGCCTCGGGGAGCCGGCCGGCGCGCTCGTACGCCTCGCCCCGCGCGGAGAGGGTCTCCGCGATGCCCCAGGCGTCCTCGGCGTCCTCGAAGAGGGCGAGTGCCTCGTCGGCGTCCTCGGGTCCGTGGCCGAGGAGCTTCCCCCTCATGAGGAGGGCGAAGCCGAGGTCCCAGCCGGCGCCGTGCTCGCGGCAGGCCTCGACGGTCAGCGTCAGTGTCTCTTCGAGACCGGCGAGCTCTCCCGTCATCAGACGGGCGAAGAACCACATCGTCCCCGGCTGGCGGCAGTTCTGCGGAAGGCCGGGCCGGTACGCGGCGACGAGGGCGGTCAGGCGGGCGCGGACCTCCGGGCGTTCCAGGGAGGTGGCGCCCTGGCCGCCCTCGGTCGCGAGCGCGTAGAGCCGCCCGCCGCGGCGTGCCTCCCACAGCCGCTCGCCGGTCCAGGGCGGCGGCACGTCCACGCAGCGGCCCTCGAAGGGCTCGGCGGGGCGGACGGGCTCCTGGAAGGGATCGGGTCCGAGGGCGGCGGCCGCAGCCGCCCACGTCCGGGCGTCGGTCCGGTGGAACCGCAGCTGCCAGAACCAGCTCAGGGAGTGGACGAGGCAGAGCGCCTCCTGCTCGTCGCCGATGGCCACCGCGGTGCGCAGGGCGGCCCGCAGGTTGCCGTGCTCGCGCTCCAGGCGGGCGATGGCGGCGACCTGTCCGGGGCCGCGGAGCTCGGGGTCGGTGCGGCGGGCGAGCTCGCGGTGGTACGTGAGGTGGCGCCGCTCGGTGGCGGCCCGTTCCCCCGCCTCGTCGAGCCGTTCACCCGCGTACTCCGCCACCGTCTCCAGGAGGCGGTAGCGCATACCGGTGTCGTCACCGGGGACGGAGACGACGAGCGACTTGTCGACAAGAGCACCCAGGACGTCCAGTACATCCGGTGCGTCCGCGCCGTCGCCCCGCACCTCCGTGCCCTCGCCCTCCACGGCCGTGCCCGCGCCCCGCGCCCCGTCGGCGCAGACCGTCTCCGCCGCCGCCAGCTCGCACCCGCCGGTGAACACCGCGAGCCGCCGCAGCACCGCCCGCTCCGGCCCGTCGAGCAGCTCCCACGACCAGTCCACGACCGCCCGCAGCGTCTGCTGGCGCGGCAGCACCGTCCGCGCCCCCGAGGTGAGCAGCCGGAAGCGGTCGTCCAGCCGGTCCGCGATCTGCCGCACCGACAGCATCCGCAGCCGCGCCGCCGCCAGCTCGATCGCCAGCGGCAGGCCGTCGAGGCGACGGCACACCTCCTCGGCCGCCGCCGGGTCGTCCCCGACCCGGAAGCCCGGGCGTGCCGCCGCGCCCCGCTCGTCGAGCAGCCGCAGCGCCATCTCGGCGGGCAGCGGCCCCAACGGACTCAGCGCCTCCCCCGGCACCCCCAGCGGCTCCCGGCTCGTCGCCAGGACCGTGACGCCGGGGCACCGGGTGAGGAGGGTCTCGGCGAGCTCCGCCGCGGCGGCGATCACGTGCTCGCAGTTGTCGAGGACGAGGAGCATCCGGCGCCCGGCGCAGTACTCGACCAGCTGGGCGAGCGCGCCCTTCGCCCCGGCGGCCTCGGCGACGCCCGGACCGCTCCAGAGCTGCGTCTCTCGGGCGCCCAGCGCGCCGAGGACGGCCGCCGCGACCGAGGACTCCTCCCGTACGGAGGCGAGTTCGGCGACGTGGACGGGTCCGCCGTCGAAGGCCTCGGCCGCCTCCAGGGCGAGCCGGGTCTTGCCGACGCCGCCCGGTCCCGTGAGCGTGACGAGCCGCCGTTCGGCCCACCCCGCCGCGAGGGCGCCGAGCTCGCCGTCCCGGCCGATGAACGAGGTCAGCCGGGCCGGCAACCGCCCGCCGCGGTCCGCCGGGAGCCCGGTTCCGTGCGCGGGCGTCGGTGTGCCGGCGCCGAGGAGCTCGGCGTGCAGGGCGCGCAGTTCGGGTCCCGGGTCCGTACCCAGCCGGTCGGCGAGGCCGGCGCGTACCTCCTCGTACGCGGCGAGGGCCTCCGCGGACCGTCCGGCGGCCCGGAGGGCCCGGATCCGCAGGGCCTGGACGGGCTCGTCGAGCGGAGCCCCGGCCGCGAGGGCCGCGAGCGGCGCGAGGACGTCCGCGGCCCGCCCCAGGGCCAGATCGGCGGCGTACCGGTCGCGGCGCGCCCGCGCGTGCCGCTGTTCGAGCCGTACGACGAGGGGGTCGGCGTCCCGGCCCGGCAGGTCCGCGAGGGCGGGTCCGCGCCACAGGCCGAGGGCCTCGTCGAGGAGCGCGGCGGCCCGTGCGGCGTCGCCGCCGGTCAGGGCCGCCGACCCCTCGGCGGCGAGCCGTTCGAAGCGGTGCAGGTCGACGGCGTCCGGCTCGGCCGCCAGCCGGTAGCCACCGGGCCCGGAGACGACGGCCTCGTGTCCGAGGGCCCGGCGCAGCCGGCCCACCAGGGCCTGGAGCGCGGCCGTCCGGTCGAGGGGGGCGGCCGGGTCGTCGTCGGCCCACACCTGGGCGATCAGCGCACCGACGCTCACGGCGCGCCCGGCACCCGTGCCGACGGCCCCGCCCGCACTGACTGCCCCGCCCGTACTGACTGCCCCGCCCGTCCCGCCTGTCCCGGCAGACCCGGCCGCGCCGACTGCCCAGCCCGTCCCGGCAGACCTGGCCGTACCGACTGCCCCGCCCGTCCCGCCAGTCCCGCCTGACCCGCCCGGGGTGTCCGCGGCGCCCGCGGCGAGCGCGGTGAGCAGCGCCCGGAGCCTGGCACCGTTCAGCACGGCCTCCGTACCGTCGTCGGAACGGAGCGCCTGACAGGGACCGAGGACACGGTAGGACGGCTGCACCGGCCCATTCTGCCCCGCCCCGACGGGCCACCGGTGACCGGTGCTTCGAGGCGAACTCGCGCCACGCCGTGTCACCGCCATGGCGTCCACGGGGTCCGGGTTCGACAATGGGGGGGATGACCGACGACGACCGGCGTACGCGCAGTGGCGAGATCGGGCCCGCCGAGCGGCTCGCCATGAACCGGACCGGCAGCTTCGACTGGGATCTCGACACGGGAACGATCGATGTCGACGAGTCCGGGCTGCTGGTCTTCGGGCTGTCCCAGGACGCCTACGACGGCCGCCCGGCGACGCTGATCGCGCGCCTGGCACCGGAGGAGCGGTCCCGCCTCGAAGGCATCGTCCGGGAGGCCGTGAAGGGCGGCTCGGTGTCGTACACCGCGCACTTCCCGATCCCGCAGGCCGAGGGCGCACCCCACTGGACGCACGTGCAGGCGCGCATCCTGCGCAAGCCGGACGGCCGGGCCCAGCGGATCGTCGGGGTCGTGCGGGACACGACCGCCGAGGTCTCGCACACCGCCTTCGTGCTGGAGCTGGAGAAGCGGCGCGAGGTGCAGACGAGCATCGTCGAGCGGACGACCAACGCGCTGTCGCGCGCGGTGACGGTGGACGACGTGACCGCCGCGCTGACGGGTCCGGGCGGGCTCGCCCGGCTCGGCGCCGAGGGGCTGGCGCTCGGGCTCGTCGAGAACGGCTCGCTCAACGTGATCGCGCTCAGCGGCGAGTCCCTCGACGCCCTCAACGACTTCCGCACCCGGCGGCTCGACCGGGGGCTCCCGCTGGCCGAGGCGGTGCTCAGCGGCCGGCCGCGGTTCGTCTCCTCGTTCCAGTCGCTCGGGCGGGACTTCCCCGAGCTGGCGCCGTACCTGTCGCGGCTGCAGTTCAAGTCCGCCTGCTATCTGCCCCTGGTGGCGCAGGCCCGTTCGCTGGGCGGCATGGCGCTGTTCTACCGGGGCCGTTCGGCCTTCAACCCCGACGAGCGGAACCTCGCGCTCGGTCTCGCGGCGATCGTCGCGCAGTCGCTCCAGCGGGCGATCCTCTTCGACGAGGAGCGGGAGCTCGCGACCGGGCTCCAGGCGACGATGCTGCCGCGCCGGATCCCGGAGATCACCGGCGGCGAGATCGCCGTGCGGTACCACGCGGCGTGGAGCGGACGACAGGTCGGCGGCGACTGGTACGACGTGATCGCGCTGCCCCGCGGCCGGGTCGGGATCGTCGTCGGCGACGTCCAGGGCCATGACACCCACGCCGCCGCCATCATGGGGCAGTTGCGGATCGCGCTGCGGGCGTACGCGGGTGAGGGCCACGCCCCGTCGACGGTCCTCGCCCGGGCCTCGCGCTTCCTCGCCGAGCTGGACACCAACCGCTTCGCCACCTGCACCTACGCGCAGGTCGACCTGGCGAGCGGCACCCTGCGCGCCGTCCGGGCCGGGCACCTCGGTCCGCTGATCCGGCACACCGACGGCCGCGTCGGGCAGCCCAAGCTGCGCGGCGGGCTGCCGCTGGGGCTCGCGACCGTGTTCGGCGAGGAGGAGTTCCCGGAGACGCGGCTCGACCTGGTGCCCGGGGAGACGCTCGTGCTGTGCACGGACGGGCTGGTGGAACAGCCGGGCAGCGACATCGAGTCGGGCCTCGAAGCGCTCTCCGAGGCCATCGGCAGCGGGCCGCCGCAGGCGGAGGCGCTCGCCGACCACCTCTCGGAGCGGCTGTGGGAGCGGTGGGGCTCCGGCGACGACGTCGCGCTCCTCGTCCTGCGGCGCAGCCCCGACCCGGGCACGCCCCGGGCGCCGCGGATCCACCAGTACATCCACCAGGCCGATCCGCAGGGACTGTCGGACGCGCGGGCGGCCGTGGGGCAGGCGCTGCGCGACTGGGGTCTGCCGGAACTGGCCGACGACGCCGAGCTGTTGACGGGCGAGCTGCTCGTCAACGTCCTGCTGCACACCGAGGGCGGCGCGGTGCTCACCCTGGAGGTGCTGCCGGAGCCGGTGCGGCGGGTACGGCTCTCGGTGCAGGACCGGTCCAGCGCCTGGCCCCGGCGGCGTACCCCCGGCGAGGCCGCCACCTCGGGGCGGGGACTGCTCCTGCTCGACGCGCTCGCCTCCCGGTGGGGGGTCGAGCCGCGCGGCGAGGGCAAGGCCGTGTGGTGCGAGATCGAGCCGGCCCCGCTCGCCGCGGGCGCAGGCCAGGGCGGTGGGTGAGGAGGACGCCGTGGACCCCGTGGCCGCGCTGAACCGGATCGCGTTCCTGCTGGAGCGCGCCCAGGCGCCGGGCTATCGGGCGCGGGCGTTCCGTACGGCCGCTGCCGCCGTCGAGGCCCTGCCTGCGGGCGAGGCGGCCGGGCGCGCGGCGGCGGGCACCCTGGAGTCGGTGAAGGGACTCGGGCCGAAGACGGCGGCGGTGGTGCGCGAGGCGCTGGAGGGCCGGGTGCCGGAGTACCTGGCGGGGCTGGAGGAGGAGCTCACGGAGAGCCTGAGCTCCTCGGCGCCGGCGGACGGCGCCGGTGAGACGCTGCGGGCGGCGCTGCGCGGCGACTGCCACGTCCACTCCGACTGGTCGGACGGCGGCGCGACGATCGAGTCGATGGGCCGGACGGCGGCGGGCCTCGGGCACGAGTGGACGGTGCTGACGGACCACTCGCCGCGCCTCACGGTCGCTCGGGGCCTCTCGCCGGAGCGGCTGCGGGAGCAACTGGACGTGGTGGCGCGGCTGAACGAGGAGTGGGCGCCCTTCCGGCTGCTCACCGGGATCGAGTGCGACATCCTGGACGACGGTTCGCTCGACCAGGAGCCGGAGCTGCTCGACCGGCTCGACGTGGTGGTCGCCTCGGTGCACTCGAAGCTGCGGATGGACGCGCGGGCGATGACCCGCCGGCTCGAACGGGCCGTGCGCGACCCGCTCGTGGACGTCCTCGGCCACTGCACGGGCCGGCTCGTGGCGGGCGGCCGACTGCGACCCGCCTCGGAGTTCGACGCGGAACGGGTCTTCGCGGCCTGCGCCGAGGCGGGCACGGCGGTGGAGGTCAACAGCCGCCCGGAGCGCCTCGATCCGCCGCGCTCCCTGCTGCGGCTCGTGGTCGAGGCGGGGGCGTACGTCGCGATCGACACGGACGCGCACGCGCCGGGGCAGCTGGAGTGGCAGGTCCTCGGCTGCGCACGCGCCGAGGAGTGCGGCGTACCGGAGGACCGGGTCGTCAACACCTGGCCGGCGGAGCGGCTGCTGGAGTGGACGCGGGAGTGACCCCGCCCCGGGGCCGCCGGTCCGGTCAGGCGCGCCGCCAGACCGTCGTCGCGTTGCAGAACTCGCGGATGCCGTGGCCGGACAGCTCGCGGCCGTAGCCGGAGCGTTTGATCCCGCCGAAGGGGAGCGCCGGGTGGGAGGCCGTCATGCCGTTGACGAACACGCCGCCGGCCTCCAGGTCGCGGACGAAGAAGGCGATGTCCTCCTCCTTGCGGGTCCAGACGTTCGAACTGAGGCCGAACGGAGAGTCGTTGGCGACGGTGACGGCCTCCTCGATGTCCCGCACCGGGTAGACGGTGGCGACGGGCCCGAAGGTCTCCTCCTGGTGGATCCGCATCGCGGGCGTGATCCCCGTGAGCACGGTCGGCCGGTAGTACCAGCCCCGCCGCAGCGCCTCGCCCTCCGGGCGGCCGCCCCCGCACAGGACGGCCGCGCCCCGGTGTACGGCGTCGTCGACGAGCTCCTCCAGGTCGGTGCGGCCCTGCTCGGTGGCGAGGGGGCCGACGTCGGTGGACTCGTCGAGGGGGTCGCCGACGGTGAGGGCGTTCATGGCGGCGGTGAAGCGTTCGGCGAAGTCGTCGTAGACGTCCTGGTGGACGATGAACCGCTTGGCGGCGATGCACGACTGGCCGTTGTTCTGCACGCGCGCGGTGACGGCGGTCTTCACCGCCCGCACGATGTCGGCGGAGGGCATGACGATGTACGGGTCGCTGCCGCCCAGTTCCAGGACGGTCTTCTTGACCTCGTCGCCCGCGACGGCGGCGACGGCCCGGCCCGCGTTCTCGCTGCCGGTGAGGGTGGCGGCGACGACCCGGGGGTCCCGGAGGACGGCCTCGACGTCGCGGGAGCCGATGAGGAGGGTCTGGAAGCAGCCGTCCGGATATCCGGCACGGCGGAACAGGTCGCCCAGGTAGAGGGCGGTCCTCGGCACGTTGGAGGCGTGCTTGAGGAGGCCGGTGTTGCCCGCCATGAGCGCGGGTGCGGCGAAGCGGATCACCTGCCAGAGGGGGAAGTTCCACGGCATGACGGCGAGGACGGGGCCGAGGGGCCGGTAGTGGACGCGGGCCAGGTCGGCGCCGGAGTCCTGGACGTCGCTCTCGGCCGGGTGCTCGTCGGCGAGCAGCTGTTCGGCGTTGCGGGCGTACCAGCGCATGGCCTTGGCGCACTTGGCGGCCTCCGCGCGGGCGGCGGCGATCGGTTTGCCCATCTCGGTCGTCATGGTGCGGGCGATGTCCTCGCCGTCCTCGTCGAGGAGGGCGGCGGCGGCCCGCATCAGCCGGGCGCGCTCGGCGAAGGACGTGGTGCGGTACTGGCGGAACGCCTCGTGCGCGGCGGCGATGCGCCGCTCGACCTCCTCGGGCCCGTGGGCCTCGTAGGTACGCAGCGTCTCGCCCGTCGCGGGGTTCACCGTGGCGATGCCCATGACGTCTCTCCTCCTGACTGCGGCCCCCACCGGCAACCTCCCGCGCCGGGCGCGGCGGCGCAACAGGGGAGGGGCGGTGGGGTGAAGCCGTGCGGGGTGCCGCGCGCGGCCGACCGCCCGCGCGGGGCAGCCCGACCGGTCGATCCGTTGTCGTATCGGATACATCTCTGTATCTTTTGGCGCGCCGTGCCCCACCCGCTCACCGAGGAGCCGTCATGAGCACCGTGCCGCCCGCTCTCGCCGCCGCCGTCGGGCCGCTGCCCGACGGGGTCGTCCTGCCGCTGCCGCCGACCTTCGACACCGTCGAGGAGGAGCGCCGGTACCGCAAGGAGCAGCTCGCCGCCGGGTTCCGGATCTTCGGGCGGTTCGGGTTCTCCGAGGGCGTCGCCGGGCACATCACCGTCCGCGACCCCGGCGATCCGAACGCCTTCTGGGTCAATCCCTTCGGGATGAGCTTCGGCCAGATCAAGGCCTCCGACCTGATCCTGGTGGACCACGAGGGGACCGTCCTCGAAGGGCGCAGGCCCGTGAACCGGGCCGCGTTCGTCATCCACTCGCGCGTCCACGCCGCCCGGCCCGACGCCGTCGCCGCCGCGCACTCGCACTCCCTCCACGGAAAGGCGTTCTCCAGCCTCGGCATCCCGCTGGACCCGATCACCCAGGACGCGTGCGCCTTCTTCGAGGACCACGGGATCTACGACGACTACCGGGGCGTGGTGAACGAGACCGAGGAGGGCGAGCGGGTCGCGAAGGCCCTGGGCGGGCACAAGGCCGTCATCCTCAAGAACCACGGGCTCCTCACGGTCGGCCACTCCGTCGCCGAGGCCGTGTGGTGGTTCGTCACCATGGAGCGGTCCTGCCAGGCACAGCTCCTGGCGATGGCGGCGGGCACCCCGCAGCTGATCGACCGGGAGACGGCGCTCCTCACCCGGGGCCAGATCGGCGGCCACCTCGCGGGCTGGTTCCAGGCGCGCCCCCTGTGGGATCAGATCACGGCGTCCGACCCGGACCTCTTCGCCTGACCTCCGGCGGCGGGGAGCTCCCGGGTCGACACCTCCAGGAGCGGGGCGAGGAACTCGCGCTCGAGGGTGCCGGGCGGCAGGGCCGCCGGTTCGACGTAGCTCTGCGCGAGTCCGCCCTCGCGCAGGGCGACGATCAGCCGGGCGAAGCGGTCCGCGTCCACGGTCAGTTCGCGCCCCGCGCGGCGCAGCACATGGGTGAGGCCGCGGGCGATCTCGGCGCGCAGCCGCTCGTCGTGGCGCGCGAGCACCCAGGCGGCCTGCCGGTCGCGGATGGCGTGCAGCGTGAACTCCGTGGTGACCAGGTACCAGTCCCGCTCGTCCGGCTCGATCCGGGCGGCGAGCTCGGCGAGCCGCTGCAGGGTGTACTCCTCGGCGGTCAGCGCGTCGATCGCGTCGGCGAGGCGCCGTACGGTCCGGTCGCTGTGCTCGTCGAAGAGCGCCAGGAAGAGCTCTTCCTTGCTGGCGAAGTTCGAGTAGTACGCGCCCCGCGTGTAGCCCGCGCGCTCACAGATCTGCTCGATCGTCGTCGCGTGGAAACCGTGCTCGGCGAAGGCCTCCAGGGCGGCTCTCAGCAGCGCCGCGCGGGTGCGGGGCCGTCGCCTGGTGACACCTTTCGGCACGGGTGGGACTCCTTCGTCGGGCGCCGTGTCCGGCGGCGGAAGCGCCCACCCTACCGGCGCACACATCCCGGGCGGGGATCAGCGCCGACGGTTAGGATTCACGCATGGGAGAGCGGCCCGTCGCACCCGCCGCGCCCGCTCTGGTCCTCGAGATCGACGGGGACGCGACGCTGATGGACCCGGGTCGCGTCTATCGCATCGGGCGCGACCCCACCAGCGACGTCGTGCTGTCGGACGCCCGGGCGTCCTGGCACCACGCACTGCTCCGCGCCGTCGGCGGCCACTGGGACCTGACGGACGAGCACAGCACGAACGGCACCTTCACGAACGGGCTCCGGGTGGCCGGGGCCCGGGAGGTCGGCCCGGGGACGGTCGTACGGTTCGGGCATCCGGAGGACGGTCCGCGCGCGGTGCTCTCGGCCGCCCCCCGGGCCCGTCCGCCGGCACCCCCGCCGTCCGCGCCGCCGCGCCCCGGACCGCCGGACCCGGCGCCCCCGCACCACGAGCCGGCGTTCCCGACGGGGCCGGTCCGGCCGCCCGCCCCGGAACCGCCGGCGCCCCCGGCCCCCACACCTCCGATGCCGGTGCCCCCGGCCCCCGTACACCCGGTGTCGGCGGCCCCTCCCCCCGTGTCCTCCTCCCCCGCGCCGTCGGCCCCCGCGGCCGTCCCCGTGCCGCCCGCCCCGGTGCCCTCCGAGGCCACGCCGCTGCGCCCGCCCTCCGTCGTGCACCCCGCCGCCACCGGCACGTTCCGGGCGCCCACGTCCGTGCGGCCGCTGCCCGCCCACAGCATCCGGATCGGCCGGGCGCCCGACAACGACGTCGTCGTCGCCGACCTGGTCGTCTCCCGCCGGCACGCAGAACTGCTCGCCCGGCCCGACGGCACGTACTGGATCCACGACCTCGGCAGCCACAACGGCACCTTCCTCAACGGCCGCAGCGTCGTCGAGGCGCGTGTGACGCCGGACGACATCGTCGGCATCGGGCACTGCGCGTTCTGCCTGATCGGCGGACAACTCGTCGAGTTCACCGACGACGGCGAGGTCTCCCTCGACGTACAGGAACTCGCCGTCACCGTCGACCACGGCCACAAGACCCTCCTCGACGGGGTGTCCTTCCCCGTGGGCGAGAAGAGCCTGCTCGCGGTGGTCGGACCGTCCGGTGCCGGGAAGTCGACGCTCCTGAACGCGCTGACCGGCCAGCGGCCCGCCGACCGGGGCACGGTGCTCTACGACGGCCGTGACCTGTACCGGGACTACGCCGAACTGCGCCAGCGCATCGGACTCGTCCCGCAGGACGACATCCTGCACCTCCAGCTCACCGTCCGCCGGGCCCTCGGCTACGCCGCCGAGCTGCGCTTCCCCGAGGACACCGCCCCCGCGGAGCGGCGGGCCCGGGTCGACGAGGTGATCCGCGAGCTCGGGCTCGTGGAGCGCGCGGAGCAGCCGATCCACAGCCTCTCCGGCGGCCAGCGGAAGCGGGTGAGCGTCGCCCTCGAACTGCTCACCAAGCCCTCGCTGCTCTTCCTCGACGAGCCGACGTCCGGCCTCGACCCGGGCATGGACCGGTCGGTGATGCACATGCTGCGCGGGCTCGCGGACGACGGGCGCACGGTCGTCGTCGTCACGCACAGCGTGCTCAGCCTGGACGTCTGCGACCGGCTCCTGGTCCTCGCCCCCGGCGGCCGGGTGGCCTACTACGGGCCACCCGCCGACACCCTCGACTTCTTCGGCTACACGCAGTGGCCGGAGGCCTTCGAAGCCTTCGAGAACGACCGGGACCGCGACTGGGCCGGGCAGTATCTGGCCTCGCGCTTCCACCGGCGGTACGTCGCCGACGCGACGGCCCGCCCGCTCCTGCCCGGCGGCGTCCCCGCCTCCGGCACGGACGGACCGGGGGCCGGGCCGGCGGGAGGGCCGACAGGCGTCCCGGCCGGCGCGCGGGCAGTACGCGAGGCCCCTGAACCCGGTCCGCCGCCGAAGGCGCAGAGCTGGGGTTCCCAGCTGCGGACCCTGGTCCGGCGGTACGCCACCGCGCTCTCCGCCGACCGCACCTTCCTCGTGATCATGATCGCGCTGCCGTTCGTGATGGGCGCGATGGCCCGGGCGTTGTCCGAGGGCTCCTTCAACCCGGAGTCGTCGCTGAACGTCCTGCTCATCCTCTGTGTGGGCGGGGTCCTCACGGGTGCGGCGAACGCGGTGCGGGAGCTGGTCAAGGAGCGTTCGATCTACCGGCGCGAGAGAGCCGTCGGCCTGTCCCGCTCGGCCTACCTCGCGTCCAAGGTGGTGGTCCTCGGCACGATCACGATCGTGCAGGCGGTGGTCCTGACCCTGGTGGCCCTGGTCGGCGTCCCGCTGAACGCGCCCGACGGCAAGGGCGTCCTGATGCCGCCGCTCGTCGAGATCACGCTCGCCGTGGCGCTGCTCTCCTTCACCGCGATGATGCTCGGCCTGCTCGTGTCGGCCGTCGTCCGCAAGGAGGAGGTGACGATGCCGCTGCTCGTCCTCCTCGCCATCGTGCAGGTGGTGTTCTGCGGCGCGCTGCTCACGGTGAGCGGTACGCCCGTCCTGCAGCAGCTCGCCTGGCTCGTCCCCTCGCGCTGGGCGTTCGCCGCGATGGGCGCGACGATCGACATCGGCACGGTCGCACCGAGCGACAAGACCGACGATCCGCTGATGAACCACACCGCGGAGGCCTGGCTGTTCGACATGGGCATGCTGGTCGTGATCTGTCTCGCCCTCGGCGTGGTCGTGGCGCGGCTGCTGCGCCGCCACGAGCCGGTCGTGATGCGACGGTAGGGAGATGGGACCGTGAGCTTCCCCGTACTCGAAGGTGTGCCCGACTTCCGGCCCACCCACGTCGTGCCCCGCTCCGGTCTCCCGTCCTGGGAGGCCCCGGACCCGGAGCTGCCGACCGTGCCGCTCGACGCGTTCCTGCCGGTGCGGCTCACGGAGCGGGCCGGGGACTGGGGGCGGGTGCTGTGCTCGAACGGCTGGTCGGCCTGGGTAGACGCGCGGCTGCTCGTCACCGTGCCGGACGACCCTCCGGCGGCGGGCCGGCCCCTTTCGAGAACGGCCGATCCGCGCCCCCTGCTCGCCCGCGCCGAGGACTCGCTGGGCCGGTACCGGCGGGCCGCCGAGGAGCTGGGCGCGGGCCGCCTGGACGGCGAGGCCTTCCGGCTGCGGACCCGCGGTCTGCGGGTGGGGATGGTCGTCGACGGCGAGTCGGTGTGGCTGTACGACGCCGAGCACGAGCGCTGGGTGTTCTGCGACGGCCTCGGACTCAGTACGTACGCGGCCTCCGCGGCGCCCTCGGCCGCCGCGCCGGCCCCCGGCTCGCCCCGCTCCCCCGAGTCCGCCGCGCCCGGGGCGGACGAGGGCCCGGACCCCGCCGGGCCCGCCCCCGGTGACCGGTCGGCGGCCGGACCGCCGGCGTACGAGCCGACGCAGGTCGTGCCCCAGGCCGACCCGGTGGCGGCGGCCGGGCCACCGCCGACGCAGCTCGTGGAGCGGCCGCCCCGACCGGCGGGTGAGGACTGATGGCCGGCGGTGAGCACGACGCGGGTCTGAGGGCGGACCTGTCGGCGAGCCTCCCGGCGGGCCGCGCCTCGGGGCTCCTCGGCAAGGAGATCGCGGGCTACCGAGTGGAGAGCGAGATCGGACGCGGGGGCATGGCCGTCGTGTACCGGGCGCGGGACCTGCACCTGGACCGGACGGTGGCCCTGAAGCTGCTCGCGCCCGAGCTGGCCCGCAACGACACCTTCCGCAAGCGCTTCGCGCACGAGTCCCGGGTCGCCGCCTCCATCGACCACCCGCACATCGTGCCGGTCTTCGACGCCGGCGAGACCGAGGGGGTCCTGTACATCGCGATGCGGTACGTGGCCGGGCAGGACCTGGTGGCCCTGCTCGACCGCGAGGGGCCGCTGCCGCCCGCGACGGCGGGGCGGATCGCCGCCCAGGTGGCCTCCGCCCTGGACGCGGCGCACGCGCACGACCTGGTGCACCGGGACGTGAAACCGGGCAACATCCTGGTCGCCGAGGGCACCGACCGGGACCATCCCGAGCACGTCTACCTCACGGACTTCGGGCTGACGAAGAAGTCCCTCTCGCTGACCGGGTTCACGACGGTGGGCGAGTTCGTCGGCACCCTGGACTACGTGGCCCCGGAGCAGATCTCCGGCAAGCCGGTCGACGGCCGCTGCGACGTCTACAGCCTCGCGTGCGTGGTGTTCGAGACGCTGGTCGGCGCGCCGCCCTTCCGCCGCGAGACGGACTGGGCGGTGCTGTGGGCGCAGCAGTACGATCCGCCACCGCCGCTCTCCGAGGTGCGGCCGGGACTCCCGGCCGCCGCGGACTCCGTCTTCGCGAAGGCACTGGCGAAGAGCCCCGAGGAGCGGTACGGGACGTGCCTGGAGTTCGTCGCGGCGCTGCGGGCGGCACTGGCAGGGGCGACGGGTCCGGGCGGCGAGGTCGTGACGACGGGCACGCGCCCGCCGGGGCCGCCGCCGGCGCCGCCGGCCTGGGCGCGTCCGGTGTTCCGGGAACTCTGATCCGCCGGGGCCCTCCGGTGAGGCGCTCGGCTACTTCCGTTCCGTCGGCTCGGCCTCGACCTCGCCCCTGCGGTGGACCCGCGAGGCGAGGAGACCTCCGAGGAGGCCGAAGACGAGCCCCCAGAGGAGGGCGAAGCCGACCGTTCTCCAGACGTCCGGGCGCAGCAGTACCTCGCCGCCCAGTGCCTCGAGTTCGCCGATGCCGAGGATCGAGAGGCCGAACCGGGCCTCGACCAGGGTCAGGGGGGCGACGACCAGCATCGTCAGGGCGAAGCCGACGCCCAGGTGCAGGGAGTGCTGCCAGAGCCGGGTCCTGGCCGGGGAGCGGACCGCCGCCGCGAAGGCCGCGGCGAGCACGAGGACGGCGGCGATGGGCAGCAGCCACCAGGCCCTGCCGTCCTCCGCGGCGAGCGAGGAGAGGTCGACCGTGGAGAGGTCCGTGCTGTCGCCGCCCTCGCGGAGGACGGCGTCGAGGACCTGGGGCATGGGGAGGCCGAACGGGCCCTCGACCCTGCCCTCCCACGCGCCGCCGATGCCCACGCCGAGCGCGAGCCAGGCCACGTTGGGCAGGCCGAGCAGGAGGACGGCGAGGGTCTCCACCGCGTGGCCCCTGGTCGCCGCGACGACGATCCCGATGACGAGGCCCACGGCCACGTACGCGAGGAGCAGCATGAGCATCGCGTGGGCGGCGGGCCGCACGGGCTCGTGGTAGCGGACGAGGCGGGGCGGCAGCGGGGTCCTCCGGGAGACCAGGAGTGCGACGACGAGCACGCCGAGGATCCAGAGGAGCCCGTAGAAGAGGGTGGGGCCGACGTCCGTACGGAAGCCGACGGTGGGATCGACGGCGTCCATGAGCTCCCCGAAGAGGTCTCCGAGGACGTCCTCGGAGGTTTCCGAGGTGTCTCCGCCGATCGTGAGGGGGAAGTCGTGCCGGGCGAGGGCGGAGAGGCCCGCGAGGGCGGCCACCCAGAGGACGACGGTGCTCACGGCGCGGAGCAGGAGTTCGCGGGCGTCCGCGACCGCGTGGTGGCGCAGGGGCCGGAGGAAGAGGTATCCGGTGACGAGTGCGCCCACCAGGGTGACGGTGAGGGGCATGGCGGTCAGTTCTGCCTGGGTTCCCGCGAGGGACCCGGCGTCGCCGGAGAGCTCGATCTTGCCGCCCGCCGCCATGACGACGACCGCGGCGAGGACGGCGGTGAAGCCGCCGGGCAGGTCGGCCGCGCCCGCGGCCCAGAGGCCGAGCCCGGCGAAGACGCCCATGGCCACGTAGCCGGCGAACACCGCGGCCAGGGCCTGGACGGCGACGCGTACGAAGAGCCCGGTCGAGGTCACGGGGCTCGTGGGGGTGGAGAGCCGACTGCTCACGCTGTCCACGCTAGTACCGGTGGCGGCCGCCCGCTTGCGGACGGGCCTTCCTCCGCTTGCGGGCGGGTGACGTTCCGCGCACACAATAGGCGCGGAACGGAAGAAAGGGATGAACGTGACTTCCTACCCGCCGCCGGACCGCCCGTCCGGCCCTCCGTCGGTCCCGCCCACCGGCCCGCCCACCGGCCCGCCCTCCGGCCCCCTGTCGGGGCAGGGCAGCAGCCCGGGGGGCGCCGGAACCCCACCTCCCGGGCCGCCCTCGGGCGGCGGCGCGGGCGGCGGCTCGTCCGGCGGGGGCTCGCCGGGAGGCGGTACGTCCGGCGGGGACGGCCCGGGCGGAGGAGGCCCCTGGTGGCGCTCCGTTCCCAAGGTCGCTTCGGTCACCGCCGTCCTCGTGGCGGGCGTGGCGCTGGCCGTCGTCCTGACCAACCAGTCGGACGACAGCGGTGACACGAGCGCGTCCGGCGGGGGCGAGGTCTTCCTCCAGAACGCCGCCGCGTCCGGACCCGACCCGTTCACCCAGTCGACGGCACGCACCGACGCGGCCTCCGCCTCCCCGGCCTCGCTGCCGCCCCGCACCACCTCGGCAGAGACCGGCACACCGCGGGTGTCCGGCTCCACGCCCGGCCTCTACGGCGGTACGCAGTCGGTCGCGAGCTGCGACGTCGAGCAGCAGGTGCGCTACCTCTCCGCCGAGCCCACGAAGAACGCGGCCTTCGCCTCGGTGGCCGGGGTCGCACCGAACGAGGTCCCCTCGTACCTCCGCTCCCTGACCCCGCTCCAGCTGCGCGCCGACACCCGGGTGACGAACCACGGCTACAAGAACGGCACCGCCACCGCGTACCAGGCGACCCTGCAGAGCGGGACCGCCGTCCTGGTCGACAACCGGGGCGTGCCGCGCGTGCGCTGCGCGTGCGGGAACCCGCTGACCGAACCGGTCGCGCAGAAGGCGCCGAAGACCACGGGCACGCCCTGGCAGGGGTACAACTCCTCCCAGGTCGTCGTCGTGGCCCCCTCCGTGACGGTCGTGAACGTCTTCGTCGTGTACGACTACGAGGACGACGACTGGTTCGCGCGGCAGCACGGCGACCACGGCAAGAAGGACAAGCCCGCTCCGCCGCCGCCTCCGCCGCCCTCGCACTCGAAGTCCCCGCACGAGTCGCCGTCCACCTCCACGTCGCCGTCGGACTCCCCGTCCTCGTCCCCTTCGTGCGTGACGGTGACGGGTGACAAGGCGCCGGAGCCGATCGACGGCATCACCCCGCCGCCGTGCCCCGAGACGCTGACGCCCGCCCCGTCGACGTCCGCGCCCTCCGACACGACGAGCCCGAGCGACACGACGGGTCCGACCGACACGGGCCCGACCGAGGAGTCGCCGGCGACGGACGCCCCTCCGCCGGACCAGTCGGCGAGCGTCGAGTCGGCGCCGGTCACGGACGGGACCTCGGCGGCGACGAGCCAGTCGGCTCCGGTGTCCCCGCAGAGCCAGTCGCAGGCGCAGCCGGATTCGCCTTCCGTGTCGGCTCCGGGCTCGCCCTCCGTGCCGGCACCCGGTCCGCAGTCCGCGCTGTTCGTCTGACTCGACCCGATCCGGGCGTCACGCGCCCGTCACGCCCCGCCCGTCGCACCGCGCGACGGGCGGGTCGGCGTACCGGCGAAGAGGCGGGTGCCGCGCGCGTTCCTCCGCGGTACGCGGGCCGCTCGTGACGCGGCGCCGCGGAACGTCACGCGCAGGCCGCGGAGCCGGGCTCCGATCGCCAGGGGCCGCGCCGTGCGCTCCTCGGCGCGCTGCTGCCACATCCGCTCGTCGCGGTCGGTGAAGTGTCCGGACATCGGTCGTCCCCTTTCCATGGAAGTGGCCCAACCACCAGGCCACTGGACAGGAGTCTGTACGCTTATTGGACTGGACAGCACAGCCAATAAGGAGTGATTGGCATGGCAGTGGCCCGCGTGGTCCACACAGCGGACCGGACCCTGACGGGCCGCCAGCTCGCGTCCCTCCTCACCCCGCCCCCCGAGGGCCGGTTCGGCTACCGGGAGCTCGCCCGGGCGGTCCGTGAGGCGCTGCTCGACGGCCGGGTGGCGCTGCGCCTGCGGCTGCCGGCCGAGCGCGAGCTGGCGACGGTGCTCGCGGTGAGCCGGACGACGGTGACCGGGGCGTACGACCTGCTGCGGGAGAGCGGATACGCGCACAGCCGCCGCGGCGCCGGCACCTGGACCGCACTGCCGGACGGCCAGGCTCCGACCCCGCTCGGCGCCTTCCAGGACGACGCCGGGGCCACCATCGACCTCGCCCTCGCCGCGCCGCAGGCCCCGGAGGAGCTCACCGCGGCGCTGGCGTCGGCCGCCGCCGAACTCCCCCGCTACGCCGGCTCGCAGGGCTACCACCCGTACGGACTGCCCGTCCTGCGCTCCGCGATCGCGGAGCGGTACACGGCCCGCGGGCTGCCGACGCGGCCCGAGCAGATCCTCGTCACGACAGGCGCCCAGCAGGCCTTGTCGCTGGTCCTGACGCTGCTCGGCCGGACCGGCGACCGGGTGCTCGCCGAGAACCCCTCGTACACGAACGCCCTCGACGCGATGCGCGGCCGGATGCTCCGCATCACGCCCGTGCCCGTGACGGAGACCGGCTGGGACACCGGTCTCGTCGACGCCGCGCTGCGGCAGACCGCGCCCCGCCTGGCCTATCTGATCCCCGACTTCCACAATCCGACCGGGCATCTGATGCCGCAGGAGCAGCGCCGGGACCTGGCGCGGGCCGCGCGCGCCACGGGGACGTGGCTGGTCGCGGACGAGACGCTCGCCGACATCGCCCTGGACGTGCCCGCGCCGCTGCCCTTCGCGGCGGCGGCCGGCGGGGGCGACGGGGAGCAGATCGTCTCCGTCGGCTCGCTGAGCAAGAGCTGCTGGGGCGGGCTGCGGGTCGGCTGGGTCCGGGCCGCGTCCCGGGTCGTGACCGAGCTGGCCCGGGTCCGGATCACCGCCGACCTGTCGGGGTCCGTCCTGGACCAGCTGGTCGCGGTCGCACTCCTTGAGCGGCTCGACACGATCGTGCCGCGGCGCGTCGAGGAGCTGCGGCGGCGCCGGGACGCGCTGACGGCTGCGCTGGCCCGGCATGTGCCCGAATGGCGCTGGACGGAGCCGGCCGGCGGGATGTGCCTGTGGATCGACCTGGGCCGCCCGGTCGCCTCCGCCGTCGCGGCGCACGCCCTGCGGCACGGCGTACGGGTCGAGGGCGGCGCGCGGTTCGGGGTGGACCCGGGGACGCACGAGCACCGGCTGCGGATCCCGTACACCCTGCCGGAGGACGTGTACGAACCGGCGGCCGAGCGGCTCGCCGCGGCCCTCGACGGGGCTCCGGGGCGGTACGCCGACCCCGCCCAGCCGGACTGGGTGGCCTGAGGCGGCGGGCCGCGAGCCCGGGGCGGCCGTACGGCGCCCTCGCCCGGCCCTTATTAGGATGCCCGCAACCGGCAGGTCCGTGTACGGTCCACCGAGTGGACCCATTGACCGACAGACAGATCCGCGCGTCCTTCGTGAACTGCACCAAGGGCGAGGCGGCCCGACTCAAGCTGCCGCTCGACTTCGCCGAACTCCCCTGGGAGGACCTGGACTTCCTCGGCTGGGTCGACCCGGGCGCGCCGCTGCGCGCGCACGTGGTCCTGCCCCGCGAGGACGGCCCGCTCGGCGTGAGCCTGCGGGTCCCGGCCACCGGTCGGACCAGCGCCGTGAAGTCCAGCATGTGCCAGGTCTGCCTGACCGGGCACGCCTCCTCCGGCGTCACGCTCCTCGTGGCCCCGCTCGCCGGGAGCCGCGGGCGCGAGGGGAACACGGTCGGCATCTACCTCTGCGCCGACCTCGCCTGTTCCCTGTACGTCCGGGGCAGGCGGCAGCCGAAGCTGCGGGGCCGGCGCCACGAGGAGTCCCTCACGCTCGACGAGCAGGTGGCCCGCCTGACGGGCAACCTGGACGCCTTCGTCGACCGGGTGACGGCCGGCTGACGGCCACCGGGCGAGCCGGCCGACCGGCATCGGGTGACGGCCGGCCGACAGGCCCCGGGGTGAACCGGCCCGACCGTCGCGGTCGGGCCGGAGCTCAGCGGAAGGCCTGCTCGCCGGTGAGCGCCTTGCCGATGACCAGGGAGTGGACCTCGCTGGTGCCCTCGTAGGTGAGCACCGACTCCAGGTTGTTGGCGTGGCGGAGCACCGGGTACTCCAGCGTGATGCCGTTGGCGCCGAGGATCGTACGGCACTCACGGGCGATCGCGATGGCCTCCCGGACGTTGTTCAGCTTGCCCACGCTGATCTGTTCGGCCGTGAGCTCGCCCGCGTCCTTGAGGCGGCCGAGGTGGAGCGCGAGCAGCATGCCCTTGCCGAGCTCGACGGCCATGTCGGCGAGCTTCTGCTGGGTCAGCTGGTAGGAGGCGAGCGAGCGGGCGAAGACGGTGCGGTCGCGGGCGTAGGAGATCGCGGTCTCCAGGCAGTCGCGGGCGGCGCCGAGGGCGCCGAAGACGATGCCGAAGCGGGCCTCGTTGAGACAGCCGAGCGGTCCGGAGAGGCCGCGGGCCTCCGGCAGCATCGCGTCGGCGGGCAGGCGCACGTCCTCGAAGACCAGTTCGCTGGTGACGCTCGCGCGCAGCGAGAGCTTCATCTTGATCTCGGGGGCGCTGAAGCCGGGGGTGCCCGCCGGGACGAGGAAGCCCCGGACCCCGTCCTCCGTGCGGGCCCATACGACGGCGACGTCGGCGACGGAGCCGTTGGTGATCCACATCTTGGTGCCGTTGAGCACCCAGTCCGTGCCGTCGCGCTTGGCGTTGGTGCGCATCGCCCCGGGGTCCGAGCCGGCGTCGGGCTCGGTGAGCCCGAAGCAGCCGATGTACTCGCCCGCCGCCATCTTCGGCAGCCAGCGCTGCTTCTGCTCCTCGGAGCCGAACCTCCAGATCGCGTACATGGCGAGGGAGCCCTGCACGGAGACGAGGGAGCGCAGTCCGGAGTCGACGGCCTCCAGCTCCAGACAGGCGAGGCCGTACGCGACGGAGCCGGTGCCGGCGCAGCCGTACCCCTCCAGGTGCATGCCCAGGACGCCGAGGCCGCCAAGGGTGCGGGCGAGCTCACGGGCCGGGATCTCGCCCTTCTCGAACCAGCCGGCGATGTGCGGGCGCAGCTCGCGGTCGGCGGCGGTGCGCACCGTCCGACGGATCTCGCGCTCCTCGTCGGTGAGCAGGCCGTCGACGGCGAGCAGGTCGAAGGGGTGGACGGGAGTGGACGGCGACTTCACGGACGGCCTCCTGTGACGGGCGACGGGCGACTGTGCAACTCGGCGAGCCGAAGCGTAGCGGCAGATCGGATATTGGATCCAGTATGGAAAATCCGATCGTCGAGTCGTAGCGTCTCGGTCATCCGACGGGTCCGGCGCCTCCGAGAGGTCCGACGGGCGGCGTCGCCGGCGAGGGAGAAACGGAATGCGCGCAGACCAAGAGAGCACACCGGACGCGTCCCCCAAGGGCGCGCTGGACGGGATCGTCGTCGCCGACTTCGGGCGGGTGCTCGCCGGGCCGTACATGACGATGCTCCTCGCCGACCTGGGCGCGGACGTCATCAAGATCGAGCGGCCGGGCTCGGGCGACGACACGCGCGCGTGGGGGCCGCCGTTCGCCGACGGCGAGGCCACGTACTTCCTCGGGGTGAACCGGAACAAGCGGTCCGTCTCGCTCGACCTCACGGACCCCGAAGACCTGGCGACGGCGCGCGCGATCGTCGACCGCGCGGACGTCCTGGTGGAGAACTTCCGGCCCGGCACGATGGAGAAGCTCGGGCTCGGGTACGAGGACGTGCGCGCGGGCAATCCAGGGCTCGTCTACTGCTCGGTGACCGGCTTCGGAACCGCCGAGGGCGCCCGGCTGCCCGGCTACGACCTGCTCGTGCAGGCCGTGGGCGGCCTGATGAGCGTGACGGGTGAGCCGGAGGGGCCGGGGACCAAGGCGGGGGTCGCCCTCGTCGACGTCATCACCGGCCTCCACGCCGGCCTCGGGGTCCTCGCGGCGCTGCGGCACCGCGAGCGCACCGGCGAGGGCCAGCGCGTCGAGGTCTCCCTGCTCACCTCGCTCCTCTCGGCCCTCACCAACCAGGCCGCCGCCCACCTCGGCGCGGGGGTGGTGCCGCGCGCGATGGGCAACAGCCACCCGAGCATCGCGCCGTACGAGGTCTTCGAGGCCCGGGACCGGCCGCTGGTCCTGGCGGTCGGCACCGACCGCCAGTTCCGCACCCTGTGCGAGCGGCTCGGCCGGCCGGAGCTGGCCGACGACCCGCGCTTCGCGACGAACACGGCCCGGGTGGCCCACCGCGAGGAGCTGGTCGGGGAGCTGTCCGGGCCGCTCGGCTCGCGCCCGGCCGACGACTGGTTCGAGGAGCTCTCGGCCGCGGGGGTGCCCTGCGGGCCCATCAACGACGTGGCCGCCGCCTTCGACCTCGCCGACCGGCTGGGTCTCGCCCCGCGGGTCCCAGAGGCGGCGGCCGGCCCCGGCCAGGTCGCCAACCCGATCCGGCTCGGCGTCACCCCGCCCTCGTACCGCGGCGCTCCCCCGCGGCTGGGCGAGCACACGGACGTGCTGCTCGCGGCGCTGGGACGCCCCGCGCGGACGTCCTGATCCATAGGAAGATGGTGGTCACCGGTGCTTCGGGAGGCGCCGGTGGGCGACACGGGAACGGAAGGTCACAGGCGATGAGCAGCGCGGTGCAGAAGCGGCGGCCGCAGACCGCCCAGCAGTTCGTCCTGGAGGAACTGCGGCGCGCCATCACCAGCGGTGAGCTCAGGCCCGGCGACCAGATCCGCCAGGACGCGCTGGCGGCGCGGTTCGACGTGAGCCGCGTCCCGCTCCGCGAGGCGCTCAAGGCCCTGGAGGCCGAGGGTCTGGTCGTGCACCACATACACCGGGGGTACTTCGTCGCGGAGCTCTCGCTCGCGGACCTGGAGGAGATCTACCGGATCCGGGAGCTGCTGGAGACGGAGGCCGTGCGCATGGCCGTTCGCCGCATGCCGGACGGGACGTTCGAGGCGCTCGAAGCCCTCCAGCGCGAGGTGGAGCGGGCGGCCGAGGACGGTGACGTGCCGGCGATGGCGGCGGCGAACAGGCGCTTCCACTTCACCCTGATCGAGGCGTCCGGGATGCCGCGCCTCGTCCGCCTCATCGCGACGCTGTGGGACTCCACCGACGCGTACCGCTCGCTCTACTACGCGGAGACCGCGCACCGCGAGCAGGCCGTCCACGAGCACCGGGCCGTACTGTCGGCCCTGCTCCACGGCGACGAGCACGCCGCGGTGCGATGGCTCGACGAGCACCGCGCCCACGCGGTGGCAGCCCTCCGCCAGGTCCTGGAGCTGGACCGGGGCTGACGCGGAATCATCCGCCGCCTCACCGGGAGGCGGTCGTCTCGACCTTGAACAGGGGGTGGTCCAGGCCGTCGGCGAACTCCAGGACACCCGCCTGGCCGTCGGGCACCTCGAACACGGTGGTCCCTCGCACGAACTCCCCGGGCCGGGGGTCGGGTTCGGCGAGCAGGTTCTCCTCGACGAGGCCGACCCCGGCGCAGTGCGTGCCGATGACCTGGTCGACGTTCTTCGTCTCCCCGTCCTTGCCGATCCAGCGCGCCTTGGTCAGGTGCGAGGTGTCGAACTCCTCGGTGCTCACGTTCTCGACCTTGAACTCCAGGCAGACGAACGTCGTACCTCGCTCGGCGACCTCAGGTTCCAGGTGCTCGCCCTGCGGGAGCCGCTCCGCCTGCTTCAGCGCGGTGAGGGTCACGTCCGCCGAGCTCGCCGGGATGTCGAAGAGGTCGTTGGGCGAGATCGCGACGGTCAGTGTCCGCCCCTGTTCGAGGGTGCGCACGTCGTCCGGCGACGGGCTGGGCGCGGCGAGGGCGGCAAGGGGAAACACCGTCCAGCCCGCGACCACCGCGACACCGAAGGCCGCGAGGCGCACGAGTCCACGAGGGCGAGGCGAGCTTCCTCCCATGGCGACGGCTCCTTCCGGACGCTTGCCTGCCTCCAGCTTGACCCCACGCCCCGCGGAACGCAGGTCGGCGGGGTGTGCGGCGGACGGCCGGCCTCGCGGAACGCCGTTACGCTCCGCGCTCCTCGCGCCTTACCCTGTCGCCGGACGCGAGGAGGAACCATGGGGCGGATGCCGTCGGCCGAACGACGCACGCAGCTTGTCGAGGCGGCGATCAGGGCGATGACCAGGGACGGTGTGGCGCGGACGACCACGCGGTCGATCTGCGCCGAGGCGGGCGTCTCGCTGAGCGTCTTCCACTACTGCTTCGACTCGAAGCAGGCGCTGCTCGAAGCCGCGATCGAGACGATCACCGGCAACTACGTGACCCGCGTGAAGTCGGCGGTCGAGCCGCGGGCCACGCTGCGCGAGACCGTACGGGCCGGGCTGCAGACGTACTGGGACCACGTCACGGCCCACCCCGGTGAGCACATGCTGACCTACGACCTCACCCAGTACGCGCTGCGCGAGCCCGGTTTCGAGCACCTGGCGCGTGCCCAGTACGCGCAGTACGTGGCCTCGGCCGCCGTCCTGCTCGACCAGGTGCGCACGGTCCTCGGCGTGGAGCCGCGGGTGCCGGTGGAGGAGCTCGCCCGCTTCCTGGCCGCGTCGATCGACGGCCTCACTCTCCAGTACCTCGTCCTGAGGGACGAGCAAGTCGCCGACGATCACCTGGACATGACGGCCGATCAGCTGACCACGTTGATCGGGGGGTAGCGACCTACCCGTCGGTCACTTCGCCAACAGGTCGTTTGTCCCGGACTCTTGACTCACTGGCTCGACACCGCGATTCTCGGGGCGCCCGGCACACCCCCACCAACCGGAGGCCTCGCCGATGTCGACACGACCCTCACCGCGAAGGAGCGGCGGCCGATCCGCCCTCCTCGCACTGTTCCTGGCCCTCGCGGCCCTCCTCTTCGGCTCGGGACCGGTACCGGCGGCCGCCGCCGGATCCGCCGCCGGCGCGTGGTGGGAGCCGACCTCCCGCCCCGCGCCGGACTCCGGGATCAACGTCACCGGTGCGCCGTTCACCGGGACCGACGCCCGGGGGAAGGTGCGCGGGTTCGTCGACGCGCACAACCACCTGATGTCCGACGAAGGGTTCGGCGGCCGGCTCATCTGCGGCAAGCCCTTCTCCACGGCCGGCGTCGCCGACGCCCTCAAGGACTGTCCCGAGCACTACCCGGACGGCCGTGGCGCGCTCTTCGAGAACATCACCGGCGGCGCGGACGGCACGCACGACCCGGTCGGCTGGCCCTCGTTCAAGGACTGGCCCGCCAACAACTCCCTGACGCACCAGCAGAACTACTACGCCTGGGTCGAGCGGGCCTGGCGCGGCGGCCAGCGCGTCCTCGTCAACGACCTGGTGACGAACGGCCTGATCTGCTCGATCCTGCCCCGGGACCGCGGCTGTGACGAGATGGAGTCGATCCGCCTCCAGGCGAAGAAGACGTACGAGCTCCAGGACTACGTCGACGGCATGTACGGCGGCCCAGGAAAGGGCTGGTTCCGGATCGTCACCGACGCCGCCCAGGCCCGCTCGGTGGTCGAGCAGGGCAAGCTCGCCGTCGTCCTCGGCGTCGAGACCTCCGAGCCCTTCGGCTGCAAGCAGATCCTCGACATCGCCCAGTGCGACAAGGCCGACATCGACCGCGGCCTCGACGAGCTGTACGGGCTCGGCGTGCGCAGCATGTTCCTGTGCCACAAGTTCGACAACGCGCTGTGCGGCGTGCGGTTCGACTCGGGCACCATCGGCGCGGCCGTGAACATCGGCCAGTTCCTGTCCACCGGCACCTTCTGGGCCACGGAGCGCTGCACCGGCCCGCAGCACGACAACCCGATCGGTCTGAACGCCGCGCCCGTGATGGCGTCGAAGCTGCCGGCCGGGGTGAGCGCGCCCTCGTACGCCTCGGACGCCAAGTGCAACACCCGGGGCCTGACCAGGCTGGGCGAGCACGCCCTGCGGGGCATGATCGACCGGGGCATGATGCTGGAGCTCGACCACATGAGCGTCAAGGCCGCCGGGCGTGCGCTCGACATCCTGGAGGCCGAGGAGTACCCGGGCGTCCTCTCCACGCACAGCTGGATGGACCTCGACTGGACCGAGCGGCTCTACCGCCTCGGCGGCTTCGTCGCCCAGTACATGCACGGCGCCGAGGGCTTCATCGGCGAGGCCGGCCAGAAGGCGGACCTCCGCGAGAAGTACGGGGTCGGCCTCGGGTACGGCACGGACATGAACGGTGTCGGCGGCTGGCCGGGCCCGGTCGGACCGGACGCCCCGAACGCCGTGAAGTACCCCTTCCGCAGCGCCGACGGCAGCGCGGTGCTCGACCGTCAGGTCACGGGCGAGCGCACCTGGGACCTCAACACCGACGGCGCCGCGCACAACGGCCTGGTCCCGGACTGGATCGAGCAGATCCGGCTCAGCGGCGGCCAGGGTGTCGTGGACGAGCTGGCCGACGGGGCGGAGTCGTACCTGACCACGTGGAGGTCGACCGAGAAGCACGAGCCGGGGATCAACCTCGCCACGGGCGCGGCGACTTCGGCGAGTTCCACGGAGTGGCACCCGTTCACCAGCTACGCGCCGGGCCGCGCCGTCGACGGCGACGCGGGCACGCGCTGGGCCAGCGACTGGTCGGACGGCCAGTGGCTGCGGCTGGACCTCGGGGCCGTGCACCGGGTGGGCAAGGTGACCCTGGACTGGGAGCGGGCGTACGCGCGGGAGTACCGCATCGAGCTGTCCGAGAACGGCACGGACTGGCGGACGGCGTGGTCCACGACCGCCGGTGACGGCGGTTACGACACGGCGGAGTTCGACTCGCAGCCCGCGCGGTACGTACGGATCCAGGGGGTGCGGCGCGCGACCCAGTGGGGCTACTCGCTCCACGAGGTCGCGGTGCACCGCACCTGACGCTCACCGCGTCACCGGATCAACTCCCCGCGGGGCCCGTCCAGTCGGCGGGCACCCGGGCGAGCCGGACGCGCTGCGGGTGGTCGCCGACGTCGACGGTGGCCACCCGCCGGCCGGTCGCGAAGTCGATCGCGCTCACCCGGTCGGCGCCGCTCTCCGAGACGACGCAGGACCGTCCGTCGCCGCTCACGGTCGCCCAGTAGGGCTTGGACACCTCGACGAGCGGGCCCTGCTGGAGCGTCGCCCTGTCGACGACGGTGGCGTAGTCGTCCATCGTCCCGGCGACGCACAGCTTGGCACCGTCGGGGCTGATCGAAAGGCCGTGGTGGCGCGAGTCGTTGACCCACTTCGTACGGTCGGGATCGGTGGCCGGGCTTCCCGGGAGGTACTTGGCCCGGGTGATCCGGTCGGTGGCGAGGTCGTACTCCAGGAACCCGCCGAGGAACGAGACCTGGAAGTACAGGGTCTTCTCGTCCGGGGTGAAGACGAGCGGCCGTACGGCGTCGGAGAGGTCGTCGCGGCCGAAGGCGTCGAGGCGTTCGCGCATGTCGATCACCCGGACGGTCTCGAAGGTGCGGGCGTCGACGACGGTGATGCGGCGGTCGCCCTTGGTCCAGTCGAGCCAGGGGGCGTCGAGGGCGGTGGTGACCTCGCCGATGGACATGTTCCAGAGGCGGCCGTCGGAGGTGAAGACGTTCTCGTGCGGCTTGTCGCCGGTCTTGAACGAGCCGAGCTGACGGCCGGTCGCGATGTCGAGGACGTGGACCGTGTTCGCCGTGGAGGCGGAGACCGCGACCCGGGTGCCGTCGGGGGAGACGGCCATGTGGTCGGCGCGGTAACCGGCCACCGGGAAGCGCCAGTTGATCCGGCCGGTGCGCAGGTCGAGGGAGACCACGTCCGCAAAGCTGGGGCGGGAGACGACCATGGAGGAGCCGTCGGGGGTCGCGTACATGTCGTCGACGAACTGGTCATGCCCCTCCCCCGGCCCATTGCGGACGCCGAGGAAGAAGGCGAGCTTGACGGGGTTCAGATAGATCTCCCGCAGCCGTTCCGCCTTGTCGGGGACGACGTTCAGGCGCGCGATGCGGCGGAAGTCGCCCCGGGACTCGATGACGTCGGCCGTGCCGTCCCAGTTGTTGCCGACGAACATCACCTCCCGCAGCCCGGAGCGGGCGCCGTCCGGGGCCGGCCCGGCGACGGCGTCCGCCGGAGCCGCCGTTCCCGGGGAGGCCGTCCCGGTGGCGGCCGTCGTCGCGAGGAGCGCGAGGGCCAGTGCGAGAGCGCCGCCGAACCGGCGGCTGCGGAGGGTGCGAGGGGATGACATGAGAGGTCCTTCTTCCGTCTCGGAACCGCGACTTACCCGAAGTAACCATGTACATGACAAGCACGCAAGCCCTCTTCGCACCCCCGTTCGCCACCCCCTCACACCAGGACTACCTCCGGTGCGGGACCATGGAGTCCGGAACGCAGAAGGGACGGAACGGACGATGAGGAACCGCAGTGTCGCGGACCTGATGACGCCGGCCGCGGTCGCGGTGCAGCGGGGGACGTCATTCAAGGAGATCGCGCGGCTCCTCGACGAGTACGGCATCACCGCGGTCCCCGTCGTCGACGAGGAGAACCGTCCCGTGGGCGTCGTCTCCGAGGCGGACCTCCTGCGGCGGCACACCGCGAAGGGCGGCCCGAGCACGGCCGAGGCCATGATGTCGAGCCCGGTCGTGACGGCCCGACCCTCGTGGACGGCGGTCGAGGCGGCCAGGCTGATGGAGCGCCACCGGGTGAAGCGGCTGCCGGTGGTGGACTCGGACGGCCGGCTGATCGGGGTGCTGAGCCGGAGCGACCTCCTCCAGCTGTTCCTGCGGCGGGACCGGTCGATCCAGGAGGAGATCCGGGAGGACGTCCTCGTTCGCATCCTGCGCCTCTCGCCCTCCGCCGTGCACATCGACGTCGACGAGGGCGTGGTGACCCTCAGCGGCGACCTGCCCGACCCGGCCGTCACCCCGGTCCTGGTCCGGCTGTGCGAGACGGTGGACGGAGTGGTCGAGGTCGTGGACCGGCTCGCGCGCGAGGGCGACGGCGAGGACGGCGGCGCTTAGGGCCGGGGTCGGGCAGCACTCGGACAGGGGTCCGGCGCCGGGCCGGACCCCTGGGGGCGGGCGCGGCGACTCCCTCAGGAGACCTCGGGAGTCAGGAGACCCCGGGAGTCAGAAGACCCCGAGGGTCAGGAGACCGCCTCCGGCCAGCCGTATCCGGGGCCGGTGCGCCGGGGCACGGTCCCCGCTCCCACCGCCTCCATCTCCCGGTTGGCCTCCCGCATGAGCTTGCCGGCCAGGTCCTTCATCGCCCGGCTCGCGGCGAGCTCGTCGCCGATCGCCGGTACGTCCACGTCCGACGGGTTGCAGCGGGCGGTGCCGTGGCCCGTGATGGTCGCGCTGCCGGTGCTCAGCCGCGCCTCGGCCTCCGTCCTGCCGCTCTCCTCGACCAGTTCCAGGCCGACCGTCCACTCCTGGGTACGTGTCATGGTCTGCCTCCTCGCACGTCGCCACCGGGATCCGTCCGCACGGGGACTCCCGGCGGCCGTTCGCCCGGTTACTTCAAGGATCCACCGGTGCGGCCCTCAGGGCGCGCGGAAGAGGCGGGGGAAGCGGGGCGCGAGCCACGGCCTGCGCCCCCAGCCGAGCGCCTTGCCCCGGGCGATCACGGGCCACGGGTCGACCCGGCCGAGCGCGAGCAGGAGGAAGGCGACCGGCTCCGTCAGGATCGTGCAGTCCGGGCGCGCGGGCGGCTCGTGCGCGACCCGGACCTCGCCGTCCGCGACGGTGACGCCGAAGCCCGGGCCTCCCCGGAGCCGTACCTCGAAGCGTGCGGTCAGACCGGCGACGGCGGCCGGGTCGGCGACCCTCGGCATCGCCGTGACCATGAACGGGAGGGTCAGGGCGACCCTGCGGGCGTCCAGCATGTGGGGGCGGCCCAGGGCCAGGGCCAGGTCGTACCCGTGGCCGAGCATATGGGTCAGCAGGTACGAGCCGAGGACGGCCGGACCCATCGCGCCGAGCGGGGTGGCGAGCACGTCGGCCGGGTCGCGGCGCTCGACGGCGGCGAGGAAGCCCTCGGCCTGCTCCGTGATCATCTCGGCGAGCAGGGCGGGATCGCGTTCCGCGAAGGCGGCGAGGGCCAGCTCGTTGGCCTCGGCGAGGCCGCCGGGGGTGCCGTCGCCGTAGGGGCGCTCGTGTCCGGCTGCGAGGTCGGCCATGAGGGCGTTGGCGTGCGCGAGGTGAGCGGCGGCCTCACCGACGGTCCACGTGGACCGGGGAACGGGCAGTCCGCCCCGATGCCCGGCGACGCCGGCGCGACCGCCGGCAGAGCGCCCGACGCCGGCACCACCGCCGTCGGCGCGCCCGCCCCCGTCGCCGAGCACCTCGGCGATGTCCCGGGCGGTTCCCCGTATCGCCTCGGCCAGATCCTCGGGAAGCACCCCGCTCGTGAGCCGCACCCTTTCCACCCCTCCCCGGACGCCGTCACTCCTGGGCGGAGCATCGGCCGGTGAGGGACCGTACCAGGGGTAAGCCCACGTGACATCGGGCTCCGCACGAATGACGTTGCATGACCATGCAGGATCATGCATACTCTTCCTATGTCTAAGGTCCTCACCTCCCTCCCCGCCGGCGAGCGCGTCGGCATCGCCTTCTCGGGCGGTCTCGACACCTCGGTCGCGGTCGCGTGGATGCGTGACAAGGGCGCCGTCCCGTGCACGTACACCGCCGACATCGGTCAGTACGACGAGCCCGACATCGCCTCGGTGCCCGGCCGCGCGAAGACGTACGGCGCCGAGATCGCCCGTCTGGTCGACTGCCGCGCCGCGCTGGTCGAGGAAGGCCTGGCCGCGCTCACCTGCGGCGCGTTCCACATCCGCTCGGGCGGGCGGGCGTACTTCAACACCACGCCGCTCGGCCGCGCCGTCACCGGCACCCTGCTGGTCCGGGCGATGCTCGAGGACGACGTACAGATCTGGGGCGACGGCTCGACGTTCAAGGGCAACGACATCGAGCGGTTCTACCGGTACGGCCTGCTGGCCAACCCGCACCTGCGGATCTACAAGCCGTGGCTCGACGCGGACTTCGTGACCGAGCTCGGCGGCCGGAAGGAGATGTCGGAGTGGCTCCTCGCCCACGACCTCCCCTACCGGGACAGCGCGGAGAAGGCGTACTCCACCGACGCGAACATCTGGGGCGCCACGCACGAGGCGAAGACCCTGGAGCACCTGAACACCGGTGTGGAGACCGTGCAGCCCATCATGGGCGTCCGGTTCTGGGACCCCTCGGTCGAGATCGCCACCGAGGACGTCACGATCGGCTTCGACCAGGGCCGCCCCGTGACCATCAACGGCAAGGAGTTCACCTCCGCCGTCGACCTGGTGATGGAGGCCAACGCCATCGGCGGCCGCCACGGCATGGGCATGTCCGACCAGATCGAGAACCGGATCATCGAGGCCAAGAGCCGCGGCATCTACGAGGCGCCCGGCATGGCCCTGCTGCACGCGGCCTACGAGCGGCTCGTCAACGCGATCCACAACGAGGACACCCTCGCCCAGTACCACAACGAGGGCCGGCGCCTCGGCCGTCTCATGTACGAGGGCCGGTGGCTGGACCCGCAGGCCCTGATGGTCCGCGAGTCGCTCCAGCGCTGGGTCGGCGCGGCCGTCACCGGCGAGGTGACCCTGCGGCTGCGGCGCGGCGAGGACTACTCGATCCTCGACACGACGGGCCCGGCCTTCAGCTACCACCCGGACAAGCTCTCCATGGAGCGGACCGAGGACTCGGCGTTCGGCCCGGTGGACCGGATCGGCCAGCTCACCATGCGGAACCTCGACATCGCCGACTCCCGCGCCAAGCTGGAGCAGTACGCCGGTCTCGGCCTGATCGGCACGGGCAGCCCGGCCATCGGCGCCGCCCAGGCGGCCGCGACCGGTCTGATCGGCACGCTGACGGAGCTGCCGGAGGGCGGCGCCGAGGCGATCGCCTCGCGCGGCGAGGTCTCCGGCGACGACGAGATGCTGGACCGCGCGGCGATGGAGATGGGCACGGACTGACCGCCGCTCCCCCATTCAGCGAGAAGGGCCGTCCTGGCGCACCGTGCGCCGGGACGGCCCTTTCGCCGTCGTGAGGCGGCACGATCCAGCCCTGTCGACCCCGCCTGCCCGGCCTCGCGGCTCAGCCGCCGGCCGCCTCCTGGGCGATCCGGTCGAACTGGGCACCCATGGCCTCGGCGAGCGCCCGGGCCGCCGACAGGGGGCGGACCATGACGGTCAGGTCGTCGATCTTCCCCTCCTCGTCGAAGTGCAGGAAGTCGCAGCCCTGGATCTGCTTCCCCGCGACCGTCGCGGTGAAGACGAGGGCGTGGTCGCGGCCGTCGGGATTCCCGATCTCCCGCACGTAGGTGAAGTCCTCGAAGACGCGCAGCACGCCGCGGAGGATCGCGGCGGTCATCGCCCGCCCCGGGTACGGCGCGAAGGCGACGGGGCTGGTGAAGACGACCTCCTCGGCGAGCAGCGCCTCCAGAGCCTCCGGATCGCGGTCCTCCACGGCCTTGCGGAACGGGTGCATGCCTCTCCTCGACCAGCTACTAAAGGAATTGAATAGGTGCACCGGAGACTATGACGAGCCGATGCACCTGTCCAGCACCGATCGATCCCCCTCCACCCTCGTTGCTACTAAGAATCTTAGAAGATTAGTATGCGGCGGAAGCCTTCGCAGAGCCGATCGCCCACCCGGGGCGGCGGCGGAGGCACCGCCGTGCCCGCTGTCCACACAGCCCTGTCGGCGGCCGAGCAAGAAGGAGCTCCCCCGTGGCTTCCCACCGCCGCCCGAAGCAGCCCGGCCCGGGCCGCACCGGAGTCCTCACCGCGACCGCCGCGGCGGCCGTCGCCCTCACCGCCCAGACGGCCTCCGCCGACCCGCTCCCCGACCCGAACAAGAAGGGCGTGCAGGCGCAGATCGACCGGCTGTACGAACAGGCGACGCAGGCGACCGAGAAGTACAACGGGATCAAGGAGGACGCCGACGCGCTCAAGAAGCAGGTCGCGAACCTCCAGGACTCCGCCGCCCGCAAGCAGGACGAACTCAACGAACTCCGCGACCGCATCGGCACGGTGGCGGCCGGCCAGTACCGCTCGGGCGGCCTCGACCCGGCGCTCCAGCTCTTCCTCTCCGAGGACCCCGACACCTATCTGGCCAAGGCCTCGGCCCTCGACCGGGCCGGTGACCGGCAGACCGCCACCCTCCAGCAGTTCCTGTCCCAGCAGCGCGCGCTCCGGCAGCAGCGCGGGGAGGCGGCGAAGAAGCTGGGCGACCTCGACGCCGTACAGAAGCAGCTGGGCGAGCGCAAGACGGAGATCCAGGGCAAGCTGCGCGAGGCCCAGCGCCTCCTCAACACCCTGTCGGCGAAGGAGCGCGCGCGGATCGCGGAGGGCGAGGCGCGCGCCGACCGGGCGAGCGCCCGGGTCGACCTGGGCAACGAGGCGAGTGCCTCGCAGCGCGCCGCGGCCGCCTTCGCCGCGGCCAAGAGCCGGGTCGGCATGCCCTACATCTGGGGCGCGAGCGGGCCGACGTCCTTCGACTGCTCCGGCCTCACGTCGTGGGCGTTCCGCCAGGCCGACGTCTCCCTGCCCCGTACGTCACAGGCGCAGGCCGCGGTCGGGACGCGCATCGACTCCCTGAGCGCGCTCAGGCCCGGCGACCTGATCATCATGCGCACCGACCTGAGCCACGTCGGCTTCTACGCGGGCAACGGGCAGATCCTCCACTCCCCCAAGCCGGGCGCGCAGGTGCGTTACGAGTCGATCGCCCGCAGCGGCATGCCCTTCATGTGGGGCGTACGCATCGGCTGACGCGCGTGCCGGCTCCCGGTGCCGCAGACCGTGCCGACGCCCGGAGCCGCGTGCCCGGAAGGGCCGTGACCTGCCCGACTACGATGAAGCCGAGTGCGGGAACGGCGGAGAGGACACGGCCCATGCGTCGGCTGGGGGAGCTCGAGGCGGAGATCATGGACCGCTTCTGGAGATGGGACCGCCCCGCGACCGTCCGCGAGGTCGTCGACGACATCAACCGGCACCGGGACGCCGCCTACACCACGGTGACCACCGTGACGAGCATCCTCTTCCACAAGGGCCACCTCACGCGCACCCGCGACGGCCGGGTCTGGCACTACAAGGCCGCCGCCTCCCGCGAGGCGTACGCGGCGGCACTCATGGAGGACGGCCTCGGCGCCAGCGAGGACCGCCCGGCGGCCCTGGCCCAGTTCGTGGAGAACCTCGACGCCGACGAGATCGCGGCACTCCGCAAGGCTCTCCGGGACGTCGGACGGCGGGCGAAGGAGTGAACGCGGCTCCCGCGCTGCTGGCGTACGCGGTCGTCGTCGGTGTCGCCGTGCCGCGCCTGATGGCACGCAGCGCCTGGCCGTACCGCGCCCCCGTGCTGGGCGCGGTCGTGTGGCTCGCGCTGATGGTGTCGTTCACGCTGACGGTCGCGCTCGCGGCCACCCAGCTCGCGGCGCCGACCGAGCATCTGCACGCGGGGCTCCTGGGGCTGCTCCACGCCTGCGGACTGGGCACGGAGGCGGTCGAGCCCGACCCCACGACCGCGGACCGACTGGCCCTCGCCATGCCCGTCGCCGTCGTCACCGCCTTCCTCGGCGCGTCCCTCTCCCACCTCGCGCGCACGGGCCTCGTCCGCGCCCGGCACCGTGACCGGCTCGACAAGGTGGGAACACGCTGCGACCGGCTCCGGGTCACGGTGCTCCCGCACTCCACCCCGGGGGCGTACTGCCTGCCCGGCTTCCGCTCGCGCATCGTCGTCAGCGACGCCGCCGTCCGGCTGCTCACCGAGGAGCAGTTGGGCGCCGTCCTCGACCACGAGCGGGCACACGTCGCCGGCCGTCACCACCTGCCGCTCGCCGTGGCGGAGGGGTTCGCCACCGTCTTCCGCCGACTGCCGCTGGCACGTCTCGGGCGGGAGCAGACGGCCGTCCTGCTGGAGATGATCGCGGACGACGGCGCGCTGCGGCGGTATCCCCGGGAGGTCCTCGCGACCGCGATGTACGAGATGGCGGCCGGCCGCGCGCCCGAGGGCGCCTTCGCGGTGGGCGGGTCGACGGCGCTGCTCCGCATGCAGCGGATCCTGGGCCCGCACCGGGCTCCGCATCCCGCGCTCCGGGGGTCCCTGGCCTCGGCGGCCGTCGCCGTTCCGCTGCTGCCGCTGCTGGTGGCCTGCCCTCCGGGCATCTGAACCTGTTTCGAGGGGGGACCCGGTGGAGTGGGAGCTCGGCCTGGCGGGCCTGGTGGTCGGGCTGCTGACGGCCGTGGTGACGGCGCCGGTCGGCGTCTCCGGGGCCGTGTTCCTGCTCCCGGTCCAGCTCAGCGTCTTCGCCGTGCCCAATCCCGCCGTCACGCCCACGAACCTGCTCTACAACGTGGTGGCGGGCCCCGGCGCCCTGCTGCGCTACCGGAAGGACGGCGCTCTGAGGGGGCCGCTCGTACGGCTCCTGGTGCTGGGTTCGCTGCCCGGTGTCGTGCTCGGCGCGGTCATCCGGGTGTTCGCCCTGCCGGGCCCGCGTGTCTTCCGCCTCCTGATCGCCGCGCTGATGCTGCCGCTCGGCGTGTGGCTCGTCGTCAGAACCCTCCGCCCCGCGCACTCCGCGGGTCCGCGGACCGGACCCGCGCCCCGGTCGGTCGTGTCGATGGCACTGGCGGTCGGGGTCGTGGGCGGCGTCTACGGCATCGGCGGCGGGTCGATCCTCGGCCCCGTCCTCGTCGGTCGCGGTGTGCCCGTCGCCACCGTCGCACCGGCGGCGCTCGCCTCGACGTTCGCCACGTCGGTGGTCGGTGCCGGCACCTACGCCCTGCTGTCCGTGACGCAGGGCGGCAGCATCGCCCCCGACTGGGCCCTCGGCCTGGCCTGCGGCCTCGGCGGACTCATCGGCGGCTACCTGGGAGCACACCTCCAGCCGCGCATGCCGGAGACGTTCCTGCGCGTACTGCTCGGCTCCCTGGCCGTCGTACTCGGCACCCTCTACCTGGTCGAGGGGCTGCTCTGACGAGGATCCCGCCCCCTCCCCGACCAGTGGGCACTGCCGACGCTCGGCGTGGCCGGCGGGCGTCAGGCCGACCCGTTGCGGACGCGCCGGTAGCGTTCGAAGACCACGCGCGAGGCGAACGTACGGGTTTCGGCCAGTTCCAGGTGGACCGCCTCGGTGACCGGGGGAAGGTAGGGCGTGCCGCCGCCGACGATGATCGGGCTGCGGAACATCTGCAGCTCGTCGACGAGTCCGAGTCCGATCGCCTCGGCGGCCAGACCGGCGCCGCCGATGCCGACGTCCTTGTCCGTCGCGTCACGGGCCGCGGCGGCCTCCTCGGCCAACGACCCCTTGGCGAGCCGGGCGTTGCCCTGGACGCTGTCGAGGGTGCGGCTGAAGACGACCTTCGGGATCGCGCACCAGACGTCGGCGAACTCGGCCTCGGGTGCGGTCGCGCGGAACGACGGATCCGTGTCCCAGACCAGCATCGTCTCGTAGAGCTTGCGGCCCAGCAGGAAGACGCCGACCTGGCGTGTCTGCTCGATGTGGAACCGGAACTGCTCCTCGTCCGGCTCGCCCCAGTCGAATTTCCCCTCCCGGTCCTTGACGAAGCCGTCCACCGTCATACCCATCGAATAGATCAGCACGGGCCTGTTCCTTTCTCCGGGCAGGGGCCGGCCGGTGTCGGCGCCGGCCCCTGCGCGTGATGCTCCCGCCGGGTCAGCGGATGGCGAGGGCGATGATCTGGGTGACCGCGTCCGAGACGAAGTTGTCGTCGCTGACCAGGATCAACGACCGCTCACCGGTGGGAAGTTCCGGACCCCACGTCATGCCTTCGGTGTTGTCGACGGTGGACAGGCCGAGGGTGTCGAAGTCCGCGACGAGCTTCTTGCGCATCGTCACGACGGGCTGCCCGGCCAGCGACTCCACGGCCTGCACGTCGGTCGCACCACGCGTGGTGGCGTCGTACAGCCGGATCTTGTAACCCGAGCCGGCGACCCAGGTGCGTTCGAGGACGAGGTAGCGGTGGGGGTTGTCGGGGAAGGCGAGGAGGGACGGGACTCCGGTGTCCGGGCCCCAGGGGCTCGTCGGGTCGGACGCGGCGAAGATCTTCTCCAGGGGGTACGCGAACTGGCCGAGCACCCGGCCGTCGCGGGTCTGCCGCGTGACCCGGACGAGCGCGCCGTTCTCCGTGTCGGGCACCGGGCCGTCCTGGAGCAGCGGGCCCTCGACCGCGCTGGTCACCACGCGGCCCTGGGAGCCGAAGGTGATCGCCTCGATCGCCTGGTTCCGGCGCGGACCGCGCTCCTCCATGCTGATCTCGTAGTTCGACGGCAGCGGCAGCCGTCCGAGGTAGGAGCCGGTGGGCCCGGCGAACTGGATCGACGGCTGGATCACCGGTCCGGCGCCGACCGCCCTGGGCCGGTCGCCCTCCTGCGCCCACCAGTAGTCGCAGCTCCGCGGGTCGACCCGGATCTCCTCCGGGTCGACGGCCTTGCCGTCGCCGAGGGACGGTGACGGGTAGGTCGAGCCGTCGGGCTGGAGCAGCGGGTGGGTGCCGGTGAAGTCGACCGCGTGCACGCCGGCCGCGTCCACGTCCAGCTTCGCGGTGTAGAAGCGGGCGGGCTGAAGCTGCGAGCGGTCGTCGCTGAGGAACACGTACTCACCGGTGCACCGGTTGCGGTCGATGCCGGAGAAGCCGCCGACCGTGGTGCCCCGGAAGTCGAGCTTGTGCGGAACGATCTTCTCGCCGAGCAGCCGGGCCTGTGCCGCCGCGCGCTCCGACGGCCGGTGGTCCGCACCGGGTTGGGCGGCCACGGCCACCGCGGGGGCGAGCGTGGACGTCACGAGAAGGGCTACGGCGCACGCGCGGCGCGTCAGGGAGGCTCTCATTCCGATGATCTTGCCGTCGGCCGCCCGGTGGCGCAGTCACCCAACCGGGTACTCCTGCGGGCCGGTCGGACACGTGTCCGAGTCGCCGGGGTCCCGGCCCTCAGGCCTGCGGCGTCGGGGCGGTGACATCGCAGCGGCACCGCGTCTCGCCCCGGCCGATGAACCGGAGCGGTGCGGCGCGGCGGTCGGCGGGCTCGGGCACCGCGGGTGCGTACGGGGCGGAGAACAGTGCGAGGACGCGCGGGTGTACGGCACAGAGGGGCATGCGGCCGTTCTCGGCGGCCGCGGCCCGGAGCCGCTCGTCGGCGGCGAGCCGCCCGCCGCTGACGTAGAGGAAGGCGTTCTGCGCGTACCAGGGCTCGATCGCCTGGTCGTCCCACAGGCGGCTACGGAGGCAGTCGACGAGTTCGTACCCCCACCGCCCGAAGCGCTCACGCCAGTACGGCGGCCACTGCTCGTTGCGGTGGTCCGTTCCCGTCTGGCCGGGGATCGCGGCGGAGAACAGGACGACGTCCGCCATGGCGCACAGGTCCGCCACCAGGGAGTCGGCCCGGGACTCGTCGAAGTGCTCGGCGGCCTCCATGCACATCGCCAGGTCGAACCGCCGGTCCAGGCGCAGCGGGGCGGAGAGGTCCTGCTGCAGGAAGCGCTCCGGGGGGATGCGCAGGGCGTCGACGGAGACCCAGGGCCCGTCGACACCCAGGATCTCGTCGACCCCGAGGTGCCGGGCGGCGGCGAGCCAGGACCCGGTGCCACAGCCGACGTCCACGTTCCGATGAGACGCGCACGCGGGGTCGACGGCCCAATGCCCTGTCCGGCCGATCGCGGTGACGTGCCATGAGTGCGCACATGCGCGCCTGCCCAGGGGGTTCGCACCACGTCCGAAACTCGTGCGTGCGAAACGGCGAGCGGGTCGTTGAACGCGGTGACGCCCCAGAGGCCCCTTAGACGGGCTTCGCCCACCGCACGAACCGGTACGGGACCGCGTGCCGGACCTTCTCGACCTCGGGAGACTCCCATCAAGATCCTGATCACCGGTGGTGCCGGATTCATCGGCTCGACGATCGCCTCGCGGTGCCTCGACGAGGACATCGAGGTCGTCGTCCTCGATGACCTGTCGACCGGCCGCGCCGAGTTCGTCCACGGCCGCAACTGGTACCAGGGGCGGATCGACGACGGCGCGCTCGTCGACCGGATCTTCGCCGAGCACCCCGACATCGAGGCGGCCGTCGGCTGTGCCGCGAAGATCGTCGTCCCCGAATCCGTCTCCGCGCCGCTGTACTACTACAACGAGAACGTCGTGGCCGGGCTCGCGCTCATCAGCCACCTGCTGCGCAACGGCTGCCACCGGTTCGTGTTCTCGTCGTCGGCGGCCATCTACGCACCGGGGCCGGCCATCACCGAGCGGGCCCCGCTGAATCCGATGAGCCCGTACGCGCGGACGAAGGCCCACTTCGAGCAGGCCCTGGAGGACATCACGGCCGGCACGAAGCTCCGGGCCGTCTCCCTGAGGTATTTCAACCCGGTCGGCGCCGACCCCCGCCTCCGCACCGGCCTCCAGGTCCGTCGCCCGACCCATGCGCTCGGCGTGATGATCGACAAGTACCACTCGGGCGAGCCGTACCCCGTCACCGGCACGGACTGGGAGACCCGCGACGGCACCGGCATCCGCGACTACGTCCATGTCTGGGACCTCGCCGGCGCCCACCTCGACGCGCTGCGCCGCTTCGACGCCATCACGTCCTCCGACGGCGCCGGTGCGTACCGCGTGATCAATCTCGGGTCCGGGGCCGGCACCACCGTCCTCGAACTGATCACAGCGTTCGAGCAGGTCACCGGCACGGCACTGCCCGTCGAGCACCTGGACCGCCGCCCGGGGGACAACGCGGGCGCGTACCCCGACATCACTCTCGCCGGCGAGCTCCTCGGCTGGCGACCGGCCCTGACGGTCGAGCAGGGCATCGCCGACTCGCTGGCCTGGTACGCGCGCCGGGACACCGTGCTGACCGGCGATGCAGGAGTCGTACGGGTACCTGGGGGCGCGTGAGGTCCGGGCGGCCCCTGTGCGGGCCGGTCGCCGCCGGTGGGTGGCGACCGGCCGCGGGCAGCCGGGGGTCCCGGTCAGACAGCCGGGGGTTTCCGGTCAGGCGGCCGGGGGGACGACCGGCTGGGACTGGGTGGCGCAGTGGATGCCGCCACCGCCGCTCGCGATGTTGTCGATGTTCAGCTGGACGACGTTCCGGCCGGGGTAGGCAGCCTGGAGGATGGCGTGGGCGGTGCTGTGGGCCGCGGTGTCTCCGAAGCAGGGCACCCGGCGGCCCGTTGATGCCCTGCGCCGCGGGAGTGTGATCAGCGGGCCAGGAAGGCGAGGATGCGCTCGTTGACTTCCTGCGGCTTCTCCGCGAGGAGGTGGTGGCCGGCGCCTTCGATCATCGCGCCGTCCGATCCCGGCGGCAGCATCGCGACGATGTCGGCGAGTGTCGCCTCGTCGACCACGGGGTCCTCGGTTCCGTGGAGGTAGAGGGTGGGCTGGGAAGGCAGCTCGTCCAGCACGCGAATCATGTCCCACTCCGGGGTGCCGAACGTCGCGGCCGGGAAGTTCTGCCGGTAGAGCTCCAGGCCGAGGTGGAGCCTTTCGGGCGTGTTGAGTCCCTCCTTCATCGCCTTGCGGTCCTCGGTGGAGTCGTAGCCGGGGACGTTCCCCGTCCAGTGGTCCCAGAGCCAGTCGAGGTAGGCGAGGTCGTTGGCCGCGACGAGGCGGTCGGCTATGGCCATCTGGAAGAAATAGAAGTGGACGTACCGTTCGATCCTGGCGGGATCCGCGCTGTCGCGGTCGTAGAACTCCAGGGGCGGGACGTCGTTGACGACCACCTTGGCCCACCGCTCGGGTGCGGCCGCGGCGGCGCCCCAGGTGGTGAAGCCGCCCCAGTCGTGCCCGATAAGGACCGCGTCGGAGCCGCCGCCGAGCGCCTCGTGCAGGCCGTTGGCGTCGGCGATCAGGTCGGGAAGGCGCATGCTGCCGTCCGGCGGCACCTGGGACGGGGCGAACCCCCGCATGGTGGGGACCACGGCGTGGTATCCCGCCTCGGCAAGCGCAGGCATGAGGTACCGGTACAGCCTGGGCGTGTCGAAGCCGTGCAGCATCAGGGCGAGCGGCCCTTCTCCCGCTTCGACGTAGGCCAGGTCCAGGCCGTTGACGGTGATCCGCTTGTGTTCCATCGTGCACTCCTTGCTGCGAGAAGCTCTAAAAAGAACGTTCTAACTAGGCCGAAGCTAACACCGCGTTCACGCGGTCCGCAAGCTAGAACGAGCGATCTATCTACTAAGCCCCACCGCATGGCGGCGAACACACCCCAGCCAGGCACCCGGGAGCGCATCGTCCGTGCCGCCTCCCTGCTGATGCAGCGGCAGGGAGGCGAGGGGACCGACACCAAGCAGGTCGCCCAGGAGGCAAAGGCCACGCTCGACTCGGTCCACCACTCGTTCCCGGCGGCGAGCAGGCACTGGGTGTGGCCGCGGTCCAGCCCGCCGACCAGGAGTTCACCGGCGTGCTGTCGGCGTCGCTGCCCGAAGAGGTCGAGCCGGTGAAGGCCGTCGCCGGCTGCGCCCGGGCGCTTGCCCGCCTCCTGCGCGACTCCGGCCGGGTGGACGGCTGCCCGATCAGTGCGACCGCACTGGAACACCGGTCGAGTCCCCGATATCGAGCAGGCTGTCGCTCAAACCTTCCCACACTGGCGGGACGTGGTGGCGGACACGCTTCGCGAAGCCGGATTCCCGGAGGGCAACGCACACGACCTGGCCATCACCGTCATCAGCACCCTCGAAGGCGCCGAGCCCACCGCGCAGGTTGCCAAGAGCGGGACGCCGCCGACGGTCGCGGGTGAGACCCGGCCCGGCCCATCGACTCCTACGAGGCGTGAGAGCCGCCCACCGTGCAGGGAGTCCACGACCTGTTCAAGTCCGAGCCTGATGGTGGCCGGCGACGACGACCCCTACTGCGACCCGAGGACGTCCGCCTCCTTCACGCAGCCATGGCATGCACAGGACCACCTCGTCCAAGGCCACGGCCACGGCCACATCAATTCCGGCAGCGGGCTCGGCGACTGGCAGGCGGGCCTGGAACTCCTTCGCGGGCTCGTCGACTGCTGAGAGGACTCATCCGGCGCGGAGGCCCTCCGCCTCGGTTCCGGTCTCACCCCGCGCAGAAGGCCCGTGCATGTTCCATCGCAACACCCCGTCGCCGCCTGAAAGGCGGCGCCATCCGATCGGCGGCTGCCGGAAGCGCCCGATCGCCCACGTCGCCACAGGGACGGGAATCGCCCGCCTGTGCACGTCGAATGGGTCGACCGCTCCCGCGGCCAGGGCTGATCGCTTTCCACGGAGGAAGGCTCTTGCCCACGCGAGACGCCCGGCGCCGCGGTGGCCCCCCACTTCCCGGTACGGCGCGGTGGGCTCAGGCAGCGTCGAGGGAGTCGATCCAGGCGATCAAGCGAGCGCCCTCACGGTCCATGACCCCAGGGTCTCGGAGGGCGTTGGCCAGCACGGACATGCCCTGATAGGCGCCCACCAGGGTGAGGGCCAGGCCCGCGGGATCCGGCTGGCCGAGCTCGCGGAACTGGCCCTCCACCCAGGTCAGCAGGAGCCGGACGACCCTGCCCGCTTCGACGTCCAGGCCACCCTGGTCACGTTTGCCCAGCTCCGCGGCGAGAGTGCCGGTCGGGCAGCCGTAGCGGACGGCGAGGTCACGCTGACCCACCCAGCCCTCGATCAGGCCTTTGAGGCGTTCACGAGGATCGGGAAGCCGGCCCAGGTGGCCGATGAGCAGGTTCAGGTGTCGCTCGTGCTCGGACAGCGCCGCGGCGACGAGTTCGTCCTTGGTCTTGAAGTAGTAGTACACGTTGCCCACGGGCACCTCGGCCGCGCGCGCGATGTCGGCGATGGTCGTGCGCTCGGCGCCTTGCCGGTGGACGACGTCAGCTGCGGCTTCCATCAGCCGCTGCCGCTTCGCGCCGGCGACTCGGGCACGGGCGGGCTCATTTGAGTGAGTCACCCGACTAACTATACGACGCGACTCGTGCTACGCTCCCCGAGTAAGTCAGTCAACTAACTAACACGCCCTGATGTGAGGCCCCTTCATGATCGTTGTCACCGGCGCCACCGGAAACGTCGGCCGCACGCTCGTCCGCCTGCTGACCGAACAGGGACACGAGGTGACCGCGGTTTCGCGCGGCATCACCCAGGCCGATGTCCCGCCCGGCGTGCATGCCATCGCCGCCGACCTCGCCCAGTCGTCCGCCGACCTGCCCACCACGGCGGATGCGGCCTTCCTGCTCGTCGGGGGCGACCTCATGATGACCGGCGACCCCACCGCCGTTGTCGCTTCGTTCGCGAACTACGGCAAAATCGTCCTGCTGTCCTCCCAGGGTGTGGTCACCCGACCCGACTCCCTGTCTCACGGACAGGCCTTCGCTGCCTACGAACAGGCCGTCATGGACTCCGGCACCGACTGGACCATCCTGCGCCCGGGCGGTTTCGCCTCCAACGCCTACGCCTGGGCGCCTTCGGTCAAGGCGAGCCGCACCGTCGCCGCCCCCTTCGGCGACGTCGGTCTGCCAGCCATCGACCCCGACGACATCGCCGCCGTGGCTGCCGCCGTCCTCACCCAGCCCGGCCACACCAAGGCCGACTACGAACTCACCGGCCCCGCCCCGACCACCCCGCTCCAGCGCGCCGCCGCCATCGCCGACGCCCTCGGCGAGCAGGTCACCTTCATCGACCAGACCCGGGAGGAGGCCCGCGCCCAGATGCTCACCTTCATGCCCGCCCCGGTCGCCGACACCACCCTCGACATCATCGGCACCCCCACACCGCGCGAGCAGACCGTCAGCCCCGACGTCGAGAAGATCCTCGGCCGCCCCGCCACCACCTTCGCCGACTGGGCCAAGCGCAACGCCGCCGCCTTCACGTGACCGACGGTACCGGCACGCATCGGGACGTTTGCGAGCACTGAGCCCATTCCAAGCTGGCGGTGATGGCCGCGAGTTGGATGCGCCTGGGCAACGATGAACCTCCTGGTGGATGGGTTCTCGACCAAGATCACCCATGTCTGCCAGGAGCTTCGCGTGCTTGTCCACCCGTCGCCGATTGATCTGTCCAGCCGCAGCCTGCGGTTCCTGACCGGGCGACTCAAGGCCAGGCGGCAGGAGATCCGTACGCGTTGGCGGCGCCTTCCCGCCTCGCGACAGGCCCTGTTCCCCCTGGCCCCCTGGCCCCCTGGCCCCCTGCGGTGCGGTGCGGTGCGGTGACACTATCGAGTCAGCCCAGCAACGCCGGCGGGCCGTGAACGCACCCCGCCTCGTCGCACTCGTCCGGGCCGGCGCCCGCTTCGAGCGGGACGTCCTGGTCGAGCTGTCCGAGGCCCGCGCGGCATGAACACCACCGCGTGCCGCCGGTCGGAAGATCAGTGGCAGGCCCCGCCTGCCCATGGTGAAGATCGCGGCATGCCCAACTTCCTGGAGACCGACCGGCTCGTCCTGCGCGCGTTCACGGCGGCCGACATCGACCACCTGCTCGCCCTGGACAACGACCCCGAGGTGATGCGCTACATCAACGGTGGCCGCCCCACAAGTCGGGAGTCGATCGAGACGCGGGCCCTGCCGCAGCTCCTGCACGACTACCCGTGCTGGGAGACCCGCGGTTACTGGGCCGCGCAGGAGAGGATCACCGGCACGTTCCTGGGCTGGTTCGAGTTCCGGCCGTTGGAGGAGCACAGCCCCGCCGTGGTCGAACTCGGTTACCGGTTGAACCAGGCGTCATGGGGGCGTGGCTATGCCACCGAGGGGTCCCGGGCCCTGGTCCACAAGGGGTTCGCGGACCTCGGGGTCGAGCGGGTCACCGCAAACACCATGGCCGTCAACACCCGCTCCCGTCGCGTCATGGAGAAATCGGTCCTGTCCTTCGTCAGGAACTTCACCGGGGACTGGCCGGAGGCGATCGAAGGCTCCGAGCACGGTGAAGTCGAGTATGCACTCACCCGGACCGAGTGGGAGCAGCCTCGATAGACATCAACGGCCCGATCCACAACTCTTGACAGTTACTCCCCATCGACCGCAGTCCCGCCGACACCCCCCATTGATCCGGGAAGCACAAGGGTCACGGCGCGGCTCTCTGACCCACGTGCCCGAGCAAGCGGGCGATACGTCGACGTTCCGTGGGCTCGGGGGCGGAGTGAACCGTGCACACACGATCCTTCGACGGTGCGGAGTGTGAGTGCGTTCGTCAGCCGTAGGTGAAGGCGAATGCCTGGAGCCCGGGTGTGAATCGGAGTTCGAGCCGTGCTTCGCGGGCCTTGTCGTGCTCGGTGAGCCGGTACAGGTTCGGCGTTCCGTGGACCTCGATCGTCCGTGTGCGTTCGCCGTCCACCAGGACCGTGACGGTGCCTTCGCCGGCGAGGACGAGGTTGGCGTTCTGTGCACGGTAGGTGAGAGCGAGGCGGGCGTCCTTGCCGGCGGTGAAGTGTTCGTAGCAGGCGGTCCAGGTCCCGGCGAGGGAGATCTTGTTCAGAGGGGTGCCGCCCGGCGAGTAGGAGTAGGTGACCGGCTTGTCCTCGGTGAGTTGTGGGGTTCCGGTGTAGCCGCGGATGCGGTGGGTGCTCAGGTACGTCTCGGGCGTGCGGCCGGCGGTCAGCTGGTCGTCGGCCTGGTCGGTGGGCGGCGGGAGGGCGACCGTCGGGTCGGCCTGCCGGAGCAGTTCTCGAATGAGGCTCTCGGTCCGGGCGTAGCGGCCCTCGCCGAAGGTGAAGTAGCGGACGGTTCCCTGCGCGTCGATGAGGTACTTGGCGGGCCAGAACCGGTTGCGGTAGTTGTCCCAGGTGTCGAGCTTGTTGTCGAGGGCGACGGGATAGGTGATGCCGAACTTCCGTGTCTGGTCCGCGACGTTCTTCGTGCTCTTCTCGAAGGCGAACTCGGGCGAGTGGACACCGATGACGGTCAGGCCCTCGTCGCGGTAGGCCCGGTCCCAGTCCTTGATGTGCGGGATACTGCGCTGGCAGTTGATGCAGGAATAGGTCCAGAAGTCGATCAGGACGACGCGGCCTCGGAGGGCGGTCAGGTCGACGGGACTTCCGCCCGGGGTGTTGATCCAGGTGGAGATCCCTGCGAGCGGTGGGGCCTGGCCGCAGGAACGGAGCTCGTCGACGCCGTCCTCGCAGCGGGAGAGCTCCTTGTTGGAGTCGTCGTAGAGCCCCGAGAGCTTCTGCCGGGCCGTGTCGCTGTCCTCCACGGTGCGCTGGGCGGCGCGGGTGTAGTCGGGCAGCGTGCGTTGCAGGGCTGCGGTGACGTCGAAGGCCAGGGCGAAGGCGAGCGCGATCATAAGGATTCCGGAGATCACGCGGAGCTTGCGGGCCCTGGTGCGGAAGGCGGCGACCCGTTCGGCGACGCGCCGCCCGGCGAGGGCGAAGACCAGCAGCGGGATCGCGGTGCCGATGGCGAACGCGACCGTGAGGACGACGATGTCCGCGCTGATCTCGCCGCGCGCTCCCGCGACGGTGATCGCGGCGAGGACCGGACCGGCGCAGGGCACGTACAGGAGACCGAGTCCAAGGCCGAGCACGAAGGCGCTGCCTTCCTTGTTGACCTGCCGCTGCGGGATACGGGCGAAGGGCTTCTCCAGGATCCGCTCGACCGGCGGGAAGATCAGGGCCAGGCCGATCAGTACGAGCAGGGCCAGTCCGACGTAGCGCGAAGGACTTCGCCACCGTGCGCCCCTCGCCATACTGCAGGGGCATGCGCAGGTCGCGGTTGCGGGCGAACTGTTCGTGGCTGTGGACCCCCTGGGGGCTGATGCCCCACACGGTGGCTCCGGCGGACTGGAGCTGGTCCAGCTCGCCGGAGTACGAGCACGGTTGCGCGGTGCACACAGGGGTGTCGTCACCGGGGTGGAAGGCGAGGACGAGGGGCTGGCCGCGCTGTTCACACAGGGTGTAGTCGCGCCGGTGGAAGGCGTCCCCGTCCAGGTGCCCGCCGGGCTGCCGGAAGTCGCCGACGGCGTCCCCGATCTGCGGGGTGCTGGCCATGTAGGACCTCTCCGTGCCGGTGCGGGCGCCCGGTCAGGAGGGAAGCGCCATCAGGAGCAGGGGGTCGGTGGTGGGCTGGGGGGAGCCTCCGTCGGGTTCGAGGGTGAGGCCGACGGCGCCCGCGTCGGCGGGGTCGCCGGTGAGGACGACGGTGCCGTCGTGGTCGATCAGTCCGGCCGGGCGCATGGTGCCGTCGTGGTCGAGCCACAGCTGGTAGGTCTTCCCGGCACCGGGCGCGGGGAGGTCGGCTGCGGTGAAGACGGCCTTGTTCTGCTGCTCGGAGGCGACGACGGTCGTCAGGGCTCCGTTGGCGGCCTTGCCGTGAACGGTCTGGGCATCCGGGGCCGCCAGGACGGAACCGACCGCGTCAAGCTGCTGCTGGGCCTGGCGGGCCTGCTGTTCCAGTTCCTGTCCGTGCTGCGACTGCCAGACCGCGACGCCTCCCAGTACGGCGGCTGCCACGCTGGCGGCCAGCGCCCAAGGCACCGCGCGCCGGCGGAGGAAACCGCCGAGGGCGGGCGCCACGCCGGGGGCGGGGATGCGTGGGGGCAGCTGGCGCACCCCGTCGATGGCAGCCATGACCTGTGCCTTGGCCGCGGCCGGGGGAGCCTGGGCGACCGCCGCGGCGAGGCGTGCCGTGGTGGCCCCGAACTCGGCTGCTTCCTGCCGGCACGCCTCACACGTCTGGAGATGGGCGTCGAAGTCCTTGCGCTCGTCGTCGTCGAGTGCGCCCAGGGCGTAGGCGGCGGCGAGGATGTGGGTGTCGGTGGTGTGGTGGTTCATGTGGTCACCCCCATGCAGTCGCGGAGCCGGATGAGCCCGTCGCGCATGCGTGTCTTGATGGTCGGCAGAGGCGTGCGCAGGGCTTCGGCGACTTCACGGTAGGTCAGGCCCTGGTAGTAGGCCAGGGTCACGGCCTGGCGCTGGAGTTCGGTCAGGCCGCGCAGGCAGCGCCGGACCTGCTCGGACTCCAGCCGGCTCTCGACCTGTTCGGCGACCTCGTCGTAGGCGGTGGTGTGCTCGCGGGCTGCCTGGGTGTGCTCGCGGTCGGTGGCGGCCTGGGCGGAGCGGACCCGGTCCACGGCCCGGCGGTGGGCGATCGTCGCCGCCCATGTCCTGACGGAGCCGGCGTCGGGCCGGTAGCGGGCGGCCTGCCGCCACAGATCGATCATGACCTCCTGAGCGACCTCCTCCGACTGGGCCCGGTCGCGTACGACTTTGAGCACGATGCCGAAGACCAGGGGGGCGAGGGCGTCGTAGAGGGCGGAGAACGCCTGCTTGTCACCGTGGGCGACCTGCTGCATGACGTCGGCGAGGTCATTGCGGCCGGTGTCGGTGGGACGGCCGGTGCCGAAGGGAATCGGTTGGTTCACCTGTGCCGCTCCGCCCGTGGGGAGAAGGCGCAGGGACGGCCGGGGTCGGCCGTCGGGGGGCGGGGCGTCCATCGCATGCCGCTCCTTGTGTCGTCGCTCGTGCGGTGCCGGGCCGTCCCCGGAGACGGTCCGCGGTGGGAATCTGTTCGTGTGTCGCCCGTTCTTCGTAGCGGACGGCCCTGCGGATGGGAGGGCTCTTCGTCACCGGCGCCACCTTTGCGTAACCCGTTCGAGGGAAGTGGAGCGCCGGCGCCAAACCGGCGCGAGTACGGCCGCGAAGACCACACGTGAGGGGCTCCCGAGGGGGTTCTCGGGATTCCTCACCGGCCGCGCGGGACCTCCGCGCGGCCGCCATCCTCACGGAAGGTGAAAGACATGGTTCGTGTGCGACGAGGTCTGGCCGTTGCTCTGGCCGCCGGTGCGGTCGTAGTGGCCGGAGGCTCGGTGGCGTCCGCCGACGCGGGCGCGCAGGGCGTGGCCGCGTACTCGCCGGGCGTCGGCTCGGGCAACCTCATCCAGGTCCCCATCCACATCCCGGTCAACGCCTGCGGCAACACCGTCAGCGTCATCGGACTGCTGAACCCGGCCTTCGGCAACACCTGCGTCAACGCCTGACCGACCGTCGAGGGCAAGAGCCCCGGTCCGCCCGCCGACAAGACGGGGGCGAGGGCAAGAGCCCCGGTCCACCGCCGACAAGACGGGGTGGCGCGGACCGGTGACCCTCCGGCCCGACACGCGCTGAACGTGTTCCCAGGCCGGGCGGGTCGGCTGCGGGTGGCTGTCGGCACAGCCACCCGCAGCACCCACGATTTCCGCGCGGACTACCAGGTCAGGACCGCGATGACCTGCTTTCCGCTGTCCGAGGGACTGACGAAGAGGTCCGCGCCCAGCGCCTGGACGATCTGCAGGCCACGCCCGCTTTCGGCGGTCTCCTCCATGGCGCCCTGACCGCCGGGCAGGTCGGCGGATCCGTCGCAGACCGCAACGCCTGCCCGCCCCTCTTCCATGCTGACAGTGAGCGCATAAGGTCCCCTGGCGTGCGTGACGGCGTTGGTGACCAGTTCGGAGACGATGAGGACAAGGTCTTCGGCGACAGTACGCGGGCAGAGGGTCGGCTCCAGGACCAGCATGCGTGCCGCGGTCTGACGGGCGTGCCGAGCGGCTTGGGCGCCGGGCGGGAGCTGGATGTGCAGTGTGGCCGGACGTCCGCCGGCTACGAGGGCGGTGTCCATGATCAAAATCCTGTCGGTGGTTTGCCCCGGGACCGAAGACCGGCGGCGGGAGGGGATGTGGTTCTGTGGTGATGCCGGATCCCCGCAGCGGCCTGACGAGGGTCGGCATTCATGCCGGCCGTTCCCGTGGCCGTGAACGGCGTGGCTGTCAGTCACCCAGTGCTGCTCGACCCGTTCTTCGTCTGCTTTCCTTCGTTCAGCTGCCCCGCTCGTGCCGGTCCCACCTGCCGGGGGGCGGTTTCCAGGGGCCGTTCAGGCCGCAGACGGCGTCGGCGTTCGCTCTGGGACAGAGGCGCCCAGCGCCTCCGTACCGGCCGGCACCACCGAGACACCGGTCTTCGTACCTTCACTGACGCGGCCATCGCACTCACCTCGGTGTGTCCCGTCGATCGTGCAGTGGGTGCACTCCGGCACCCAGGGGAAGCTCACGTGAAGTATTCGGGACGAATCCGTCCCTGGATTGCGTCAAGACGCCTGCCCGGGAGTTTCCGCCGCCCGGGTGATATCCGGGCGCAGCCCCCATCCCGGCCGGGCCTTGGCCGCGAATCCAGCCGGCACATGTATCCCGGAGGCGTCCGCGGGCTGCCCGTCGGTCGCTGGGCGGCATCGGCCGCCCCGATCGGAAGGCGTCCGTCGTGCTGCGGAGGTTCTCTCGGGCAGGGCCGTTCGGCGTGGTCCTGCTGTGGCTCGCGCTGGCTGCAGCCCTTGGCGGGGTTCTGGTGATCCTGCTGCTGGTCTACCGCAGCGCGCTGATGCCGCTGCTGGTGATCACGGGGGCACTGCTGGCCTTGGCGACAGCGTGCGCCGTTCTGTACGCCCTGGCCAGATGGGACCTGCTGTCGATCGACGGCCAGATCACGTTCGTCCTGGTCATCGGCGCGAGCACCGATGACGCCCTCCTGCTCATCGCCCGCTTCCGCGAAGAACTCGCTAAGCAGCCCGATACCTCCACGGCGATGGCGGCCGCGTGCCGGGCCACCGCCCCACCAGTCCTGGCCAGTGCCGCGACCATCGCCTGCGCCATGATGACGCTCACGGTCAGCAGCCTTCCCGCCGAGCAGGCCATGGGACCGGCAGTAGCAGTGGCCATGGTCTGCTGCGCCGCCGCGTCGCTGACCTTCCTGCCTGCGGCCCTTGCCCTGTGCGGCCACCGGACACTGCGAGCCCGCTCCGCACCGGCGACAGTCACCCGGTGGACGAAGATCACCCGGCCGATCGCGCACCGCCCCCGCCGGGTCTGGCTCGGCTGCTTGGTCCTGCTCGTCGCAGGGGCTGCCTGCGCCCCGCTGCTCTCCCAGACCGGGATCCCCTGCACAAGGCTCTGCCCGTCAGCGCACCCTCGGCTGCCGGGCACGACGTCCTGGCACGCCACTTCCCAGCCGGCACCGCCAGCCCCCTCATCGTCGTCACCCCCGCCGCCCGGGCTGCCGACGTGCGCGGCCGGATCGCACAGAGCCCCGGCGTGGCGGCCACCACAACGGGACCTCCCGGTCCCGAAAGGAAGCTGCAGATCCTCGCGACGCTGACGGACACACCGGACAGCGTCCGTGCCCGCGACACGGTGAACCGGCTGCGCGCCTCGCCGGCCGGGACGGGGACGTCGATCGGCGGGCAGAGCGCACAGCTCACCGACCTGCACCAGGTCTCCGTGAGAGACCACCGGCTGCTCATGCCCCTGGTGCTGGTCGTGGTCTGCATCGTCCTGATCGTGCTGCTGCGCTGCTTGCTGCTGCCGCTTCTCCTGGTCGCGGCCGCCTGGATCAGCCTGTTCACCGCCTTAGGGACGGCCGCTCTCCTCTTCCGGCTTGTCGCCGGCAGCGCCGCCACCGAGCCGGCCGTGATGCTGTTCTCCTTCGTCCTCCTCGTCGCGCTCGGGGTGGACTACAACATCTTCCTCGTCCACCGGATCCACGGCGAAGCACTCCTACACGGCACAGCGACCGGGGTGCGCCAGGGGCTGGAGACCACCAGCGGCGTCATCAGCGCCGCCGGCCTCATCCTGGCCGCCACCTTCGCAGCCCTGACCGTGATGCCCCTGCTCTACCTCGCCCAGATCGGCTGCATCGTCGCCCTCGGCGTCCTCATCGACACCCTCCTCGTACGCCTCTTCCTCGTCCCCGCCCTCATCCTCGACCTCGGCCCCCGCACCTGGTGGCCCGCGCGCCTCCCGGGTGACCGGCCCCGGACCGCCACGAACGCCGTTCTGCGCGCCGGCGACCCTGGCCGCGCCGCCGCCTCCACGCCCGCCGTGTAAGGCAACCCTGGCAAGGGGCTTCACTCTTTCGGGGGTTGCACCAATCCGCCGGGCGGGGGATGCCGAATGCAGCGTGTGAGCAGCTTCCGCAGCAAACTCGTCCGCGCCGCACTCGGCGCGCTGGCTGGACTCCTGGCCGCGTTCACGGCGCTGGCCGTGGCCGAGCTGGTGGCCGGACTGGTGCGTCCGGCGGCCGGACCGGTGACCGTAGTGGGCGGAGCGGTGATCGACCGGACGCCTGCCGGGGTGAAAGACTTCGCGATCCGCACGTTCGGAGAGAACGACAAGATTGTTCTCCAGCTGGGGATCCTCGCCGTCCTCGCTCTCATCGCCGTCGGCCTCGGCATCCTCGCCCTGCCCCGTCGGCGCGCCGGTGCAGCGGGGGTGCTGCTGTTCGGGATCGTCGGCGCTGCCGCGGCTCTCAGCCGTCCCGACTCCACCGGGACCGGGGACGCACTGCCCTCGATCATCGGAGCGGTCGCGGGAGCCCTCACCCTGTACGTGCTGGCGACCAAAGCCGTTTCCGTTCCGGCTGGGGCGGACAGCCAGGGAGGGCCCGGGGCGTGGAGCAGGCGGGGGTTCCTCGCCGCGGCCGGTGTGACCGCCGTCGCCGCCACCTCGGCCGGCGCACTGGGCCGGTACTTCACCGGCCGGCAAGGCCAGGGCGCAGTCGCCTCCCGGGAAAGCCTGGTGCTTCCCAAGCCTGCCTACCCGGCCCCCGCCGTCCCGGCCGGCGTCCAGCTGAAGGTTTCCGGCATCACGGCCTTCACCACCCCCAACTCCGACTTCTACCGCGTCGACACCGCACTGACCGTGCCCAAGGTCGACGCCGGCACCTGGCGGCTGCGCATTCACGGCAAGGGTGTCTCCCGCCCCCGCGCCTACACCCTCGACCAACTCCTCGCCCGCCCGCTCATCGAGCGCGACATCACCCTGACCTGCGTCTCGAACGAGGTTGGCGGCCCTTACATCGGCAATGCCCGCTGGCTCGGCGTCCCCCTCGCCCCCCTGCTGGAGGAAGCCGGCGTCCGGCCGCCGTCGAAGGGCGGCCGGGCGGATCAGTTGGTGGCCCGCTCCGTGGACGGCATGACGCTCGGCTCACCCGTCGAGGACCTGATGGACGGCCGCGACGCCATCCTGGCGGTCGGCATGAACGGCGAACCGCTCCCCTTCGACCACGGCTTCCCCGTCCGCATGCTCGTCCCCGGCCTCTACGGCTACGTCTCGGCCTGCAAGTGGATCGAGGACATCGAACTCACCACCTTCGACGCCTACGACCCCTACTGGGTCAAGCGCAAGTGGGCCCGTCGCGCGCCGATCAAGACGCAGGCCCGGATCGACACCCCCAAGCCCTTCGCCCGACCCGCCGCCGGCACCGTCATCGTCGCCGGCGTCGCCTGGGCCCAGCGCCGCGGCATCACGCGCGTCCAGATCCGCGTCGACGACGGCCCCTGGCAGGACGCCGACCTCGCCGCCCAGGCGGGCGTCGACACCTGGCGCCAGTGGTCCTACCGCTGGAACGCCACCCCCGGCGGCCACAACCTCACCGTCCGCGCCACCGACGGCACCGGCCAGGTCCAGACCGAACAGCGCACCCGCACCATCCCCGACGGAGCGAGCGGCTGGCACAGCGTCTTCGTCACCGTCCCCTAGAACACCCGGACGGCCGCAAGGCCCGCACCGGGCAGCACAACCCATCACCTCGCTACCCCAGAGCAGAATCCCCAAGGAGCAACTGGCCATGAACAGCATGAAGATCCGCCGCACCGCCATCGCCGTCGCCGCAGCAGTCGCGCTGCCCTTCTCCCTGGCCGCATGCTCGGACTCCGGCGACGACACCAAGGCTGCCGCTCCCACCGCGGCCGCCGGAGACGAGGCGAGGACGGAGGCGAGCACTCCCTCCGAAGGGCCGATGACGGACGACCAGCCGTTCGGTCCGGCCTGCGCCGGAGTGCCGAAGGAGGGCGCGGGCTCCTTCGACGGCATGGCCAAGGACCCCGTCGCCACCGCCGCGTCCAACAACCCGGCCCTGTCGACCCTGGTGACCGCGGTCAAGCAGGCCGGCCTGGTCGACACCCTCAACAACGCGGAGAACATCACGGTCTTCGCCCCGACCAACGACGCCTTCGCGAAGATCCCGAAGGCAGACCTGGACAAGGTCCTCGCCGACAAGGACATGCTCACCAAGATCCTCACCTACCACGTCGTCGGCCAGAAGCTCGCCCCCAAGCAGCTGGAGAACGGCAGCTTCGAGACCCTCCAGAAGGGCATGATCACCACCAACGGTTCCGGCGAGAACTACACCGTCGACGACACCTCCAAGGTCGTCTGCGGCAACGTCAAGACCGCCAATGCCAACGTCTACATCGTCGACACCGTCCTCATGCCCAAGTAAGCGCCGCCCCAGCAGCGCCAACGCCCGTCGGCGCCGTGCCCCTTCGTCTCGAAGGGGCACGGCGCCGACGTCACAACCGCACTCCGTCGGGTCCGCACGCCGCAGAGCCGGATCCGTGCGCCATCGCTCAAGGAGTACGTGGTCGATCACCGCATCATCGCCGGAGATTACTTCTGGCGCTGTACGGCGGAGGCGGGATGCCCCAGTTGCTTGAGAGCACGTGTACAACTCCCCGGTCGGCGTGCTTGGAGGTGCCTGTCCGAGCGCTTCGGGCCACAACAGGCTGTTCAACGGCGGTTCGCTCGCTGGGCGGCGAGCCCCGCCTTCGGTCGCCTGCTGGCAGCGGCTCAGTTCCTGGGGCGAAGGTGGACTGGGGGGTCGCAATCAGCATTCCCCGTAAGGGATCCGGCGCTTGAAAGCCGACTATGTGTCACACCGCCGCACCTTAGACGTCTCTACGCCGTATCGCCGATGCATATTCTTCCCCCTGGATGCAGGCCCGATCGTCTTCAGACAAGCGGGCCGCGTTGGGCTGCGAGTGGGCGGCAGTAGGACTTTTGACGGCCGATCGGGCGGTTGGGGACTACAGAACCCATCCTGTGCGGCAGGGGGTGTCGAAGGATCCACAGACTCGCCCCCCTCATGGGTGCGGGCTGTTGATCGATCGGAGTCCTTACGTGCGTACTCGTATCGCCACCATCGCCACGGCTGCCGCGGTGGCTGCTGCCCTGGTGTCGCCCGTGCTGGCCTCGGCGCACACGGGCGACGCCGGCCCGTTCGGGCCGGGGGGCCGCGCCGCGGGCCATGGCCTGATCAGTGTGGGGCTGACGTCGGACCAGCGTCTGGTGGGCTTCGACGTCCACAAGCCGTCCGAGACCTGGGCGCTGGGGAAGGTCTCCGGGCTCCGGGCCGACACGGTGCTGGTCGGTATCGACTTCCGGGTCCAGAACGGCAAGCTCTACGGCGTGGGTGAGAAGGGCGGCATCTACACGCTCAGCAGCAGCGCCAAGGCCGTCAAGGTCTCCCAGCTCACCGTCGCCCTTCAGGGCAAGCACTTCGGCGTCGACTTCAACCCCGCCGCCAACCGCCTGCGCGTCATCAGCGACACCGGCCAGAACCTGCGCCACAACATCGACGACCCGGCCGCCCCGAAGACCACCACCGTCGACGGCACCCTCACCAACCCCACCATGCCGCCCTCCACCGCCCTGGGCGTCACCGGCGCCGCGTACACCAACAACGATCTCAACACGGCCACCGCGACCACGCTGTTCGACATCGACACCACCAACGACCGCGTCTCGCTGCAGTCCCCGGCCAACGCCGGCACCCTCGCCCCGACCGGCGGCCTCGGAGTGAACGCCGGCCCGTCGGCCGGGTTCGACATCTACTACAAGAGCTCCGACGGCTCCAACAGCGGCTTCGCCGCCCTGTCCACCGGCGGCAAGCAGCGCCTCTACAAGATCAACATCCTCAACGGCCGTGCCGCCCTTGTCGGCGCCTTCCCCGCAGGTCGGCAGGTCGTAGACATCGCCCTGCCCCTGGACCAGAACTGACAGGCACAGACACCGGCCGCCAGTCGCCCCAGCCCCACTCGACCCCTGCTCGCGAGCCCGGACCCGATGCCGCCTGGCACCCCACACCCGTCTCCGGCCTCGAAGTACGTTGCGACCCGGGCAGGAACGAGACTCGGCTCCTGGGATGGGAAGGACTCCTGCCAGCATCACTGATCTGCTGCCTGGGAGACTGAGCACCTCCTCAGACACGGCGCCCCCTCCCGCAGGGGGCGCCGCGCTGAGTCCAAGGCCCATCCGGGTCTGGACACGGCCACCGCACCGGCTGTCTTCGCCCGTCTCGGCGAACTTCAGACCGGCGACCCCTTCGAGGTCGCGCGTGCCGACGGCACCACTGCGGTCTTCCTCGTCGACTCTGTGGAGAGTTTCCGCAAGGACGATTTCCCGAACCAGCGCGTGTACGGCGGCACCCCTGACGCCCTCGTCCGGCTCATCACCTGCGCAGGCCGAGGACTACACCGAGAACCTTGTCGTCTTCGCCCGCCTGCAACCCGCCGACTGACCCACCCCTCTCCCGCCCAACCGTCCCCTCTAGCCGGCGGCTGCGGCTGAGCGGAGCCACACCAGCAGATCCTCTCGACCATGATCGCCACCATTCTGGCACCGAGCAGTCGCGATCACGCGTCCCGGCCAGGACCAGAGTGGCGTGGGGCTTCCGCGGTGGCGATCTGGTCATGGCCACGAGGGAGCGAAGCCAGCCGTGGGCTGTGCCGGACTCGAGCGGACAGAAGGACATGGGCGCAGACGGCCGCGACTATTGCAACTCCCTTGCAATGCAGCCGTGTTATCTCGTTTGGGCTAGCGGTGCGCAACGTGTCGTCGGCATCTCGGACCGCGTGGAGGCGGCCGTATTCTCACCTTTGACCTGTGGTCTTCTCACTCAGGCGGGCCCGGTACGCACCTTGCGCGGCGGCGCCCCGCGCCCTGCGCCGGTCCCTCGGCGATCTGTCCGGGGACGCCCGCGCGGGCGAGAGCTCAGGTGATCTGTTCGCCGGCGCTCAGCGGGGCGCAGGTCGCCCGTCAGCGCGGCCAGAAGTCGACGCTGCTCCTTTCAACCAATCTGTCGTGAAAGGCCCTCGGTCGACCTGAGTGGCTGACCCCGCCAATGCGCCACCGAGAACGTCGGACGGCCAGCGCGCCCGCCGACACGCTCGTCCGCGGGCGGTCCTGGCGCCGTGAACGGGCGCCTCCTGCGAGGATGCCGGCCCTATCCGCGGACACGGGCGGTGTGCGGCGGCGTCGTTCGACACTCGCCCTCGTCCGGAACGCCGATGGCGGACCCGCCGGTTTGTGAGACGGGATGGCCTACTCGTCCGGATCACGGGGCAGCAGATCGCGTGACGCGCTCAAGGCGTGCCGGGCGATCGGTGGGGTGTGATGACGGCGCCCCCATGCGCCCTGGCCCCTCGGCCAAGGCGCGGCCGCGCATGTGTCGGCTCTTGAGGCACAGTCTGTCGCCGTTCTCCGTCCATCGGCCCGAGCGGTGCCGGCCTGCCGCATGCGTCGACGGCCTCGCTGCCGTAAGGTCACCGCACGCTGTCGGCGCATTCGTCGACATCACACGCCAGGCCGACAGCCGCACCGAACCTGCGGCGAAGGCGCCGAGGTCGTCCTGGCCGGCAGCTGGTGTGCCCTACTGGAGAGGGAGTTGCACCGCTTCCGTGGCCGTCGTTCGCGTGCCTGTGGCGGCCAGGTAGGTGATGCGGAGGGTGCCGGTGGTGTGTTCGCGGTCGACGAGGACGTTGACGCCGTAGACCGACTTGACCAGGTCCGGGGTCAGCACGGCCTCCGGGGCGCCCGCGGCGGCCACCTGTCCGTGGTCGAGGACGACGACGTGGTCGCAGTACCGAGCGGCGAGGTTGAGGTCGTGCAGGGCGACCACGCAGGTGACGTCCAGTGACGTCAGCAGGTCGAGGAGTTCGAGCTGGTGACGGATGTCGAGGTGGTTGGTGGGTTCGTCGAGCAGGATCTCCCGGGGCTCCTGGGCGAGGGCGCGGGCGAGTTGGGTGCGTTGTTTCTCTCCTCCGGAGAGGGTGTGCCAGCTCCGGTGCTGCTTGTCGGTGATGTCGGTCCGTTCCAGCGCCGCGTCGACGATCCGCCGATCGTGCTCGGTCAGGGCGTCGAATCGGCCGCGGAACGGTGTGCGGCCGAGTTCCACGACTTGGCGGACGTTGACGTGGTGGTGGGCGGACACGTCCTGTTCGACGACGGCGAGCCGTCGGGCAAGTAGCCGCCTGTTGAGCTGGTTCAGGCTGGTGTCGTCGTAGCGGATGGTTCCGGTGTCGGGACGGCGCAGTCCGGCCAGCAGGCGCAGCAGTGTCGACTTGCCCGAGCCGTTGGGGCCGAGGAGGCCGACGATCCTTCCGTCGTGTGCCGCCATCTCGACCTCGTCCAGCAGTCGGTGGCCCTTGACCGACCAGGAGAGTTGTGTGGTGGTGATGGTGCCCATCAGGACTCCAAACGCTTCAGGACCAGCGCGAAGGCGGGCGCGCCCAGAAGGGCGGTGATGACGCCGGCGGGCAGTTCGTGGGGCGAGAACGCCGTCCGCGCGAACACGTCCACCCAGATCAAAAAGACAGCGCCGGCGATCGCGGACAGGGGAAGCAGTGTGCGGTGCGTCGGACCTGCCAAGACGCGGACGGCATGCGGGATGAGCAGCCCGATGAAGCCGATCGCGCCGGAGGCGGCCACGGCGGCCGCCGTGACGACGGAGGTCAGCACCATCAGCCAGATGCGGGCCGCGGTGACGTTGATCCCCAGGGCGGCGGCGGAGTCCCACCCGAAGGTGAAGGCGTCGAGGGCGGGCGCGAAGAACTGCACGGCGATCACCCCGATCAGGATGATCACGACGGTGACGGTCACCCCCTCCCACCGGGCGCCCCCGAGGGTGCCGAGCAGCCAGTACGTGAATCCCCGGGTGGAGTTGGCGTCCCCGCTGACCATGAGAATGACCGAGGTGATCGCCGCGAAGAACTGGGACACCAGCACTCCGGTCAGCACCACACGGGACGGGCTGGCGACGCGTCCCCCGCCGAGCAGGAGCAGCAGCAGGCCGAAGGAGACCAGCCCGCCGACGAAAGCGCCGGTCGAGAGGGAGATGCTTCCGCCGATGCCCAGCAGGAGCACGGCGACCGCCCCGGTGGAGGCTCCGGAGGAGACCCCCAGCAGGTAGGGGTCGGCCAGGGGGTTCCTGGTGACCGCTTGCAGCACCGCGCCCGAGACCGCCAGGGCCATGCCCACGGCCGCGGCCAGCAGCACCCGTGGGAAGCGGGATTCCCAGATCAGGGCGTCAAGGAGGCCCGGCAGGGGCGGGGTGGGAGCGATGGCGCCCAGACCGATGTGCCGCAGGATGGTGGAGACCACATCCAGGGGCCGGATGTCCGCGCTCCCGAACAGCGACGCGGCGACGACCGACGCCAGCAGCCCGGCAACGGCCAGGAAGAAGAGCGCAGTCGTCGAGGTGCGCCGCCGGCGCACCGGAACCCTGTCACGGCTGGTGATCGGATCTCCGGTGCGCCCGGCAGCCTTGTGTGAAGTCGTCGTCATGATGGTTGACCGGTCACCCGAGCCTGTTCAGGCCGTCGACCAGCGCGGGAACGGCGGACGCGCTGCCGTAGCTGGGATCCATGTGGCTGCCGGGGATGGTGATGAACCGGCCGCCCTTGACGGCGGCGAGCTTGCTGGTGAGGGGGTCCTTCTTGAGGAGGTCCGCCTTCTCCTTGGCAGTGTCGTTGGGTTCGCCGCGGGTCAGGTCGGCCAGGATGATGACGTCGGGATTGCGGGCGGCGACCTCGTCCCAGCTGACCTCCGCCCACTTGGTCTTCGCGTCGGCGAAGATGTTCTCGACACCGGCGAGTTCCGAGATGTGCTGCGGCAGACCACCGGGGCCCGCCGCCCACGGAGTGCCCTCGTAGGTGGAGTAGAACCACATCACCTTCAGCGGCTTGTCCCGCTTCCTGACGGCGCCAACCGCTTTGTCGACGACGGCCCGCTGCTCGGCCGCCAGCTTCTCTCCGGCCGCGGGCACGCCCATGATCCTGCCCAGCCGGCGGTACTCCTCGTACAGCATCTCGAAGTCCGCGTCGGCCACGCTCTCGTGGTACGCGCAGTCGAACTCGGTGAGGTAGGTCGGCACGCCCAGGTCGTGGAGCTGCTTGCGTTCGCCGGACTGCTCCTTGGTGAACATGCTCGCGAACGAGCCGTAGACGAAGTCCGGCTGCGCTTCCAGTAGCTTCTCGTGCTTGATCTCCGCCCCGGGAGCGGACAGGACCGGGATCTTCTCGTACTGCGCGGCGATCGCGGGCGGCGTCTTCTCGATCTCGTAGCCCGTTCCGGCGATCCGGTCCCCCACGCCCAGGTGGATGAGGATCTCGGCGGCGGTCTGGTTCAGCGTGACGACCTTCTGGGGCGCCGCCTTGTAGGTCACGTCGGCGCCGCAGTTCTGGAGGGTGAGCGGGTAGGCCGTCGAGCCCTTGCCCGTCGCGGTGGTCCGGGCGCGGGAATCGGAAGCCGGGTCTGCCGCGCATCCAGCAACCGCGAGCACCGTCAGGGCCGTAACTATTGTGGTTATCGTTTTCGTTTTCATTGACAGGAAGGTTCCAGTTCGCAGGTAGGGGCAGAGAGGTCCTGGCAGGCAAGGCGGGTCGCCCGGCTGAGCCAGTCGAAGAACACGACTCGGTCGGGCGGGCGTTACCGCAGCATCGCGGCCAGCCGGCGGACCACCTGCTCGTCGAACAGGCCGTTGGCCGCCATCCAGTCGTCGTTGAACACGGTGTCCAGGTACTTGTCGCCGCCGTCGCAGACCAGCACCACGATGGTGACCCCGGGTCCCGCGCTCCGGGCCCGCTCCAGGGCCTTGTACACGACGCCGCCCGCCGAACCACCGATCAGGATGCCGAAGTTCCTGGCAAGGTAGCGGCAGGTCTCGAAGGCTTCCGCGTCACTGACCTTGATCCCCTCGTCGAAGACCTCGTAGTCGATGACGCCGCCGATCTCCGAGCCCTCCGGCGTACCGGTGCCGGACTGGTGGTAGGGCGCGCCCTTGCCGCCGAAGACGACGGATCCCACCGGCTCGACACCGATGATCTTCAGGTCCGGGATGCGTTCCCGAAGGAAGCGGCCGGTGCCGCAGAGCGAACCACCGGTGCCCACGGCCCCGTACAGGTAGTCGATGTCGTCGCCCAGGTCGTCGTGCAGCTCCCGGGCGAGTGGCCGGTAGCCGTTGGGGTTGCCCTGATTGCGGTGCTGGGCCGTCCAGTACGCGCCGTGCTCGGCGGCGAGGCGCTCTGCCACCGTGTCGCGCTCGGCGGTGGCGAGGCCCTCCGCGTCGCCCGCGACGTTGAGTATGTCGGCGCCGTAGGCGAGCATGCCGCGCAGCTTGTCCGTACTGGAGTGGTTGTCCACCACGGCGGTGAACTTGTATCCGCGTTCGGCGGCGATCAGCGCAAGGCCGAGTCCGGTGTTGCCGGAGGTGGATTCGACCAGCCACCCGCCGGGGGTGAGGAGCCCCGCCTCCTCCGCCTCGTCGACCATGTTCCTGGCCATCCGGATCTTGGCGGTTCCCGTCGGGTTGTACTGCTCCATCTTCAGCAGGACGGTCGCCCTGCTGTCCGTGAGAGGCAGTTCGAGCAGAGGGGTTCGACCTATCAGGTCGGAGATCTTGCTCTTGATCACGGCTTGTCCTTCGCGCAGATCTCGGTCAGACACCGTACGAAGACGTCGTTGTCCCCAGGGGTCGACAGTGAGGCTCGGATGTAGGTCTCGTATCCCGGCTCGCGCCATGCCTTGACGATGATTCCGGCACGGTGCAGCTCCCGCGCGACCCGCTCGGAGCGGCGGCCGGTGTCGATGAACAGGAAGTTGGTCGCGGACGGGACGACGCGCAGCCCCGCGTCGCGCAACCGCTCCGTGACCCTGGCGATCTCCAGAGCGGTGCGGCGGACCGTGTCCGCCAGGTGCGCGTGGTCGCCCAGCGCGGCGATGGCTGCTTCCTGGGCCGGATGGTTGACGTTGTACGGAGTGCGGACCCGGTCGAGTGCCTGGATCAGGGTGGAGTCGGAGGCGATGCCGTACCCCACGCGGACGCCCGCAAGGCCGTAGGCCTTGGAGAAGGTGCGCAGCACGATCCACGGCCGGTCGAGAGCGCGCAGAGCCTCCAGCCCGTCGGGGTACTCCGGGTTGGGGCGGGCGAACTCGCCGTACGCCTCGTCGAGCACCAGCAGGGCCGACTCCGGTACAGCGGCCACCACTTGATCCAGTTGGCCGGCGCCGAGCATCGCACCGGTGGGATTGCAGGGGTTGGCGAGGAAGACGAGCTTCGGGCCCACCGCGAGCGCGTCACGCCAGGCATCCGCGTCGAACCCGAACTCGGCGGCGACCGGGACCTTCTGGACCCGGGCGCCCATCACCCGGGGGAAGGTCTCATGCAGGCTGAACCCGGGCGCCTGGGTGACCACCAGGTCTCCGGGATCGAGTACGGCCTGGCACAGCAGCTCCAGGATGTTCTCCGAGCCGTTGCCGAGCACGACGCGCTCGGCCGGCACGTCCAGGCTCTTCCCGATGGCCTCGGTCAGCCGCCTCCCGGTGGGGTCGGGGTAGCGGGAGACGCCGTCGGCCAGGGCCTTGCGTACGGCTTCGGCGACCACCGGAGAGACACCGAACGGACTCTCGTTGTTGGAGAGTTTGATGACGCGGCCGGAGCCGCTGAGGACAGCCACCTCTGTCGGGTCGGCCCCGGGATCGTAGCTGGGCAGGCCCGCCACCTCCCTGCGTATCAAGGAGGCCGAAGTGGCTGGTGCGAGGACAGGGTTCATGACGACTCCGGTTCCGGGACGGGTGCGCCGGATGTCTCCCGGTGGAGCCGGTCGACACGGCGCAGGAACGCGACCAGCAGGATGCCGGCGGTGGCCGCGAGGCCGATGGTCTGGCCGATCCAGACACCCTCGACACCCCAATCGGCGGTCACACCGAGCAGATAGCCCGCGGGCAGTCCGATCAGCCAGTAGCCGACGAGGGAGATCCGGAAGGGTCCGGCGGTATCGCCGATGCCACGCAGGATGCCGTTGCCGATGTTCTGGACGGCGTCGAATACCTGCATGAGGGCGGCGATCAGCAGTCCGGTCACGGTCAGCGCGATGATGTCCGCGCTGTCGGCGTGCTCGGCCGAGACGAACAGGGACACGATCGGGTGCGGGATCGCCAGATACACCACGGCGATCACCAGCGTCGCGATCACGCCCCAGGCAGTGCCGAGCAACCCGATTCTGCGTGCCGTCACATAGTCGTTGCCGCCGTCGGCCTCGCTGATGTGGATCGACGCCGCGTGGGACAGCCCAGCGGAGATCATGAAGACGATGTAGACGATCTGGTTGAGCACGGTCTGCGCGGCGAGGGCCTCGACGCCCAGGGAGCCGATGACCAGGGTGAGCACGCTGAAGAACCCGGCCTCTGAGGCGTAGGTGCCCGAGATCGGCAGGCCGAGGCGCCAGACCGAACGGACCGCGTCCCCGTTCCAGCGCCACGCGTCGGGCGAGGTGAGGTACGGGCGGAGCACACCGTCGCGCAGGATCACCGCGACGAACGCCAGGAAGGACAGCAGGAACACCGTGACGGTGGCGATCGCGACGCCGACGAAACCGAAGGCGGGCAGCCCGAACTTCCCATATATCAGTATGTAGTTCAGGGCGATGGTGCCGCCGACGGAGACCAGGGTGATGGCCAGCAGCGGGCCGGGTCGCTTGAGGCCGGTGGTGAAGTGCCGCAGGTTCTGGAACCACAGGCAGGGCAGCATGCCCGGCGCCATGATCATCAGGAACTCGCCCGCTTTGTCGACCACTGTCGGGTCCTGGCCCAGCAGGACGAGCAGCGGGCCGATCAGCAGAAGCGCCGCGCAGAACGCCACGCCGCACACGGTCGCCCAGAAGAACCCGGCGAACAGCAGTGCGCCGATGCGTTCCTCGTCCTCCCGCACTCGCGCCTCGGCCACCAGATTGCCGACCCCGGTCACCAGGCCCGTCCCGGTGGTGCGCAACTGGTTGAACAGCGCGATGGCCAGGCCGGCGGCGGCGATCTCGACCGCGCCGAGCCTGCCGAGCATGACGATGTCCACCGTGGTCAGCGCGACATAGGCGAAGTTGGTCAGGATCAACGGGAACGCGAGCTTGAGCAGGGCACGCGAGTTCTTGACCCACCAGCCGGTGCCCTCCTCCGTCGTGCCGGTGGTGACGGTCGTGCCGCTCGTGTCGGTGCTCACCAGAAGTTGACCTTTTCCCCGCGCCCGTCCGCCAGCGCGAGGTCGGCTATGTACCGGCCCAGCGCGGCGTCGGTGACCGCCATGCCGCTGTTGTAGGCGAAGACCACGTCGTCCGGGCGGCGTCGGGCGGGTGCCCGGCCGAGCAGGATGTCGGGCAGCTGGGCGTCCACCGCCGGCAGGCTGCCGTCCGCGCCCCGCAGGTCGTCGCAGGTGGCGTGCATCTGGGCGGCATCGGTGGCGATCCGGTAGTCAGCGCCGTGGCACACGTCGGCGTGCACGCCGTACCCGAGCAGTACGGCGACCGAGCCCGGCTTCATCCAGTCACGCCGGACCTCCTCCGTGGCGGACAGGCCGGCGGCGCCGACCACGATGTCCGCCTCGCCGGCGGCCTCCCGAAGATCCTTGACGATCTCGACCTCGCGGCCGTCGACGCTGTCCTGGACGGCGCGCAGACCCTCGGGATAGGTGCCGAACACCTGCAGGCGCTCCAGCTTCGGGAGGGCCGCGACCAGCATCGGCAGGGCCGCCTGCCCCTGGACGCCGGTGCCGACGACCAGGGCGGTCCGTGCGTCGGGGCAGGCCGCGCGGGCGAACAGCGCGGTGCTGGCCGACGACCGCAGCGGTCCGAGCTTCACCACGTCCATCAGCGCGATGGGGGCCCCGGTGGTGTCATCGACGAGGAAGACGAACGAGTGGAACCGGTAACTGTCCCACGTCCGCCGCGGGTCGAACTCGTAGACGGCCTTGAAGCAGACAGTGCCGCTACCCGCGTCCCTGGCCACCATCGAATAGCTCAGTGAGCGGTGGTCAGGATCGTCGATGATCGTCTTGACCGGGTTGTTCGAGCCGCCTTCACGCAACGCGCGGTAGGCCTGCTCGACGACCGCGAGCACCTGCCGGCGGTCGAGATCCAGCGCCTCCTGCTGTGATTGGGGCAGCAGCCACAACTGCCCGGGCGGGGCGTAACTCGGCGACATGCGAGTCTTCTCCTTCATCGGTGGTCGTATCGGATTCGTTCGAGGTCTCATCGGATCCCGTCGAGGTGCCAGCGCGGCGGGGCCCCGTCTTCTCCGAGGCGCAGAACGGCCTTCAGCGGCAGTGCGGCGTCATGGAACGGCGACTCGTTGGAGTCCATCTGGTAGCCGGCGGTGTTGAGGTAGACCAGGTGGTCACCTCGCCGGACGGGCCGGGGGAAGCCGATCTTCCGCCAGGTCACCAGGTCGCTCTCCAGGCACGTCGAGCCCGCGACACAGGCCGGGAACACCTCGTCGGCAACGGCCTGGGCAGACATCAGCAGTGGGTCGGGGAGGTAGTCACTGTTGAACCACTGCTCGGAGAGACTGAAACTGCTGCCCGCCACGGTGACGATCGCGTACCCGTCGGTGTCCCGTCGGTCGTCGACCTGCTGTACGCGGTACATGGTGAATCCGGCCTGGTCCAGCAGGGCCCGGCCGGGCTCGACGACGAACCGGATGCCGTGGCGTGCCGCCTTCACCGCCAGGCTCTCGCCACCGTCGACCGGGTGCGCCATGAGCGCGCGCACTGCCTGGGGGGCAGGCTGTCCCCCGTACGGATAGAAGTCCTTGAAGTCCTTGGTCGCGTGGTAATGAGCCGGCTCGTTCTGCGCGAGGAACTCGTTCCAGAGCCGCGGCTCGACATAGCGGACCGGCAACCCGCCCCCGATGTCGACCAGTTCGGCGGAGGTCGAGCCGCGCCGCCTGGCGTCGAGGCAGTGCTCGATCATCTCGTTGGCCGCCGTCGCACGCTCCGCGCTGGAGTACCCGTTGAGGTGGAAGGAGAAGCCCCGGAGGCTGATGTGGTCCGCGAGTTCCGCGCACAAACCGACGGCGGTCTCACGCTCGGCGGCGGACAGCCCGAAGCGGCTTGCGGGTTGGCCGGCCGTCCGGGACCGCAGCAGCACAGTGGCCTGCCGCCGCGCGAGCCGAGCGGTCGCGGCGAGCCGACGGAGTTCGCTGATCGAGTCGACGGCGACCAGGCAGCCGTGCTGGATGGCGAGAGCGTGCAGCGCGTCGTCCTTCTCCGGACCGGACACTCCGATCCGATGCCCGGGCACTCCACCGGCCAGAGCCTTGACCAGTTCAGGGGTACTGGCGACATCGACTCCGGCATCGAGAGCGGCGGCCGACCTGACGTAACAGTCGGCCTTGTTCGCCTTCTTGGCGAACAGGATGTCGGCGGCGGCGCCCGCCTCGGCGAACGCCCGCCGGAGGGTGACGACGTTCTCCTCGAAGATCTCCGGCAGCACGACATGCAGCGGTGACCCCAGGCCGTCCAGGAGGTCGGCCAGCAGGACGCGGTGATCCGCCAGGAGCGTGGAGACATGGGGATGCCGGAGTGCGGTGAGCGCGAAGGGCCGGACTACGGCCGTCGGGCGCTCCAGCACTTGTCGTGAGATGAGCACCCCGTACTTCTATACGATTATGACACTCATTTTCAATAGATGCCCGAGGGGAGCCGTCGCCGCGAGGCGGCCAATAGGGCGTTATCGCCACACAGCGGGCGTCGAGCTCGACAAAACTGTCGAGCTGGAGATGCGGAGTTCGACGCAAGCGCAGTCAAGGACGGTCGACCGTCGGACTACGACCCGCCCGAACGCCTCCGCATCAGGCGAGCAGATGGGCCGGCACCCCGACCGCCCCCACGAAGCAGAGATCGCCGAGATCGCGTCGAAGTCACACCCCGGGGCAGACCAGCACCGAAGCGAGGCACGGAGGAGCCGGTACTTCGGCCCGCCCCTCGCGGGCAGTCACGCAACGAGCCCGTGACAGCACCTCCGATGGGATGACGCCCTGCTCCAGCACAAGACCGCCGCGAAGGCATTCCTGGGGAGGATCGACCGCCCTGGGGAGCGCGTGGGGAGAATCGACCGCGTAACCCAGCACGATCCCGAAAGAGGCCGAAACACTTGTCCGTGCAGGTCAGGGGTGGGTACAGCCGCATCGATAGAGGTCAGCGCCACCCGGTAGACAACTTCATGACGTACGAGCCGAAGTCGTGAGTAGGCGAGACCGCCTGGATCTGATGGCAGGGCGCTGACCCTGCAAGTGCAGCGGCGCGGTTGAGACGCTCGGCGTTGTGGATATCGCAGTTGAAGGATCCCAGTCGGGCGAGCCCGTGCAGGGACTTGGCGGTCGAGCTTGGTGGCGGCAGAGTGTTGCGGGTGTCGGATGATCTTGTGCCTGATGAGCTGTGGGAACGCGCTCCGCTGCTGCCGCCCCGCCCGCCGCGGCGACATCGGTATCCCGGACGCCTGCCGGCGGACGACCATGCGGCCCTGCGGGGCATCGTCTACGTGCTGCGCAAGAACGTCAGCTGGAGAGACGTGCCCGCCGAGCGGACCGGCTGCAGCGGGGTGACGGCCTAGGGCGTGTTGCGAAAGTCCCGCCTGCCCGACGGCGCCTGGCACGCACGCTCGCCGCGTTGTCGGGATCACCCCGATACGTCCAGTATCGGGGCGACCCTCCGCCTTGCGATCGCACGCACCAGACGCCGTCGGGCCCGCCCTGCGGGCGGTCGGCGCTACTTTCGCAACACGCCCTAGCGGCGCCTGCGGGACTGGACCGAGGCCGGCGTCTGGCCCCGACTGCACGAAGCGCTCCTGGCCGAACTACGCAAAGCCGGTCTGCTGGACATGAACGACGCCGCGATCGACGGCTCGCACATCCGGGCCCTGAAAGGGGGCTCACACCGGACCTTCGCCGGTCGACCGCGCCCGGCCGGGCAGCAAGCACCACCTGATCGTCGACCGACACGGAACCCCTCTCGCCGTCACTCTGACCGGCGGAAACAGGCACGACGTCACCCAGCTGACGCCACTGCTGGACGCGATTCCCCGCATCCGCGGCCTGGTCGGCCGGCCGGTAGCGGGCCGCGAGGCGCGCCGAGGACATTGCTTTGCACTACGCCACCACCGCAGCCAACGCCAGGCCGAGCAGCAGCCCCGACCCAGCCGCGGCGGCCGCCGGAGCCAGGGCCGCGAAGATCCCCGCCCCGATCATCGACCCCAGGCCGATCACGACGGCGTCGAACACACCCAGGTGCCGCTTCAACTCGCCCGTGCCCGCAGGCCCCGACACCGCACTCATCACTCGCTCCCCAACCGCGCTCCGCCAGACGTACCGGGGCACCGTAAAGGAACAAAGTGACGAGCCGCGGACAGCACCCGGGCGGGCGAAGAAGGCGTGCTCAGAGCCCGATTACGGCGAATACCCCTGGCTCTCCTGCGTGAGCGCAGCGTGAGCGGACGTTCCAGCACGGCCCGCCTCCGTCTGGACCGCGCGGGACCGTTCGGACTCGGCGGCTTGGAAGCAGCGGGTCACCACTGTGCGACGAGCGGCGTGTCCGGTCCGTGCTCGCGCCAGGCTTCGGTGAGGCGGACGAGGCGGGCGGGGGCGGCGATGCCGCGCACGGTCGCGATCCTGCCGCCCGCGATGTCGAAGGTCACGGCGCCGATGACCTGGTCGGCGAGGACGAACAGGATGGCGGGTGTGCCGTTGACGACCGCATAGTGGATGGCCGGTGTGCCGCCGGCCAGTCGCCGCTTCGCCGGTGTGGGCTTGAGGCCGGCCCGTACGACAGCGGCGATGCGCTGCGGAGTGTCGAACCGCAGCAGCTTCTCGGCCGTGCCGCCCATGCCGTCCGAGATCGCGGTCGCGTCGTCGGTGAGCAGCGCCACCAGCCGTTCGGTGCGACCCGAGGCGGCGGCCGCGAGGAACTCCTCGACGATCCTGCGGGCGGATGCCGGGTCGACTTCGCCGTCGCCGCGGCGCGCGGCGGTGATGCGGCGCCGGGCTCGGTGGAGATGCTGCTGGCTTGCCGATTCGGTGATGTCGAGGATCTCGGCAATCTCGGCATGACCGTAGGAGAACGCTTCGCGCAGCACGTAGACGGCCCGTTCGAGGGGGGACAGGCGCTCCATGAGCGTCAGCAGGGCCAGAGAGACCGACTCGCGCTGCTCGAACGTCTCGGCCGGACCGAGCAGCACATCGCCGTCGAGGAGCGGTTCGGGCATCCAGGCGCCGGCGGTGCGTTCACGGCGCGCCTGTGCCGAACGGAGCCGATCCAGGCACAGGTTGGTGACGACCTTGGTCAGCCATGCCTCCGGCACCCTGATGCGCTGCCGGTCCGCGGCCTGCCAGTGCAGGAACGCGTCCTGCACCGCGTCTTCGGCGTCGGTGGCGGAGCCCAGCAGCCGGTACGCCAGCGAGGCCAGTCGGTTCCGGCTCGCCTCGAACCGGCCGGTGTCGAAGCGATCAGTGGCGGTGCTGTCCATGCGGACCACCCTATGTGGTGTGACGGAAGGCTCGACTCGGGGCATTCTCCGTGTGGGGGTGGGGTGTTGCGCGCCGAGTCGGTGGGCGAGCAGGGGTCAGACCGCCGCGTGCGCGGCCAGCTGTACGGGCGCTTCTTCGGTGGTGGCGGGAGGGCGTCGGCGCAGGTCGCCGACCAGGCACAGCACCGCACCGAGCGTGAGCCACGTGGCCAGGACGGTGGCGGAGTGGGTGGCGCCGTGACCGTCGAAGAAGGCGGTGGAGCGCAGCAGTTGGCCGCCGGCCCCAGGTGGCAACAGTTGGCCGAGGGTGCCGGACCAGTCGGGCAGCATCTCGGGTGCGGTCGCGGTGCCCGACAGGGGGTTGCCGATGAGCATCATGGTGGCGCCGCCGAGGCCGAAGCCGACGTACCCGAGCAGCGACTCGAGACCGAGGATGGTCAGGGCGATGGCCGCGATCGTCAAGGCGATGGCCCCGGTGTTGGCGGCGTACGAGCCGTCGAGCGAGCCGAACCAGAACTGCAGGATCGCCGTCACGGCGAGTCCGCCGGTGACGGCGAAGGCGAGCGCTCCGACGACGCGGCGGACACTGCCGCGGACGAGCCTGGTCAGCAGCAGGGCGGTGAGCAGGCCGCCCATGACCAACGGCAGGGCTCCGGCGGCCAGTCCGGCGCCACGTGGGTCGTCGGCCGGCAGCGGGACGAGGTCGCGGGCGGCGCCAGCGGTGCCGGCTCCCTGCGTCTGGCCGAGGCCGGCCGCGATGCCGTTCAGCGTCTGGGCGACGGCGGCACTTCCGGCGGACGCGGTGATGACCTGCGGGATGCCGGAGCCGAGGTCGATCGCCCCGTACACCTCACGGTCGCGGATCAGGCGTTCGGCGGCGGCGGTGTCGGTGACCTCGACGACCTCGAAGCCGTCGGGCAGCCGTTGGTCGAGTACGGCCGTCATCTGCCGGACGGCGGGTGCGGGCCCGGCGACGGCGATCGGCACGTCATGCACCGATGAGCGCACCGACGGCCAGGCGAAGGCGATGAGCAGCAGGCTGATGCTCACCGTGAGCAGGGCGACCGCCATCGCAACGGCCGGCCAGGGGGAGGGTGAGTGGGACGTGTCGGCTGCGGGCGCGGCCTGAGTGGACATGCCTGCTCCTTGAGAGGAGGGAGTTCCTTGCCGAGTGGCTCGAGATCGTGTAGCGCGACCCGCCGGCTACGCGACCGCCTCCTCCGCAGCGGACGCCTTCGGCGCGGCGGCCAGGAGGTGGTGCTTGCGCTTGGGCAGGCCGAAGGTCGGGTGCTCGGTGGCCCACAGCGACATCCTGAGGATGCCCGCCTTGATCCGGGCGGCCTTCCAGCCGCCCATGAACTTCGGCTTCGCCTGTCCTTCGCCGTCGACCAGCTGCAGGATGCCGTCCCGCCGCCCGAGGCTGATGTGATTGCCCGGGTACTCCAGCCTGGTGTTCGCGATCTTGCCGCCGGTCAGGCGTCCGACGATCGCGTCCACGGCCTGCCGGCCGGTGTAGCCGGCCGAGGCGCAGGACATCGGCAGTGGCCGGCCGTTGTCGCCGATGACGTAGCCGCTGTCGCCGACGGCGTAGACGTTCGGGTGCGAGAGCGACCGCATGGTGCGATCGACCACGATCCGACCGTCCTCGGTGACCTCGAGCCCGCCGACGGCAGCGATGGAGCTGACCGCGAACCCGGCCGTCCACACGGTCGCGTCGGCCGCCAGGGCGGTGCCGTCCGCGCACAGCACCCGCGTCTCCTCGACGGCTTCGACGCTCGTGTGCTCCAGGACGATGACGCCCAGCCGATCGCAGACCTGGCGCAGGTGGCCGCGGGCTCCGGCCGAGAGCGGGGCGCCCAGCTCACCGCGGGCGACCAGCGTCACCGAGAGGCCGGGGCGGGATTCGGCGATCTCGGTGGCGGTCTCGATGCCGGTCAAGCCGTCGCCGACGACCAGGACATTCACGCCTCCGCCCCGCTTCTCCAGGCCGTCCAGGCGCTCACGCAGGCGCAGCGCGGAGGGCCGGGCGGAGACGTCGAAGGCGTGCTCGGCCACACCGGTGACGCCGCGGTCGTCACCGTGGCTGCCCAGCGCGTAGACAAGCGTGTCGTAACCGATCTGGCCGCCGCCGTCGGCGTCGGCCACGGCGACGACCCGGCGTTCGGGGTCGACGGCCGTGACACGGGCCAGGCGCAGCCGTATCCCCGTGCCCGCGAAGACCTCGGTGAGCTGGGGAGCATCGATCTCCTGGCCCGCCGCGAGCTGGTGCAGCCGCAGCCGCTGGACGAAGTCCGGCTCGGCGTTGACCACGGTGACCTCGGTGTCCTCCGGGGACAGTCGACGGGCCAGGGTCCCGGCCGCGTAGGCCCCGGCATAACCGGCGCCGAGGACGACGATGTGGTGCTTCATGGTGTTGCTCCTGTTCGTTCGCTTGGCTCTCGGGGACTTGAGCGGAACAGCGCCCCGATTCCTGACAGGCGCCATAGGTGACGTGGGTCACATTCGCTCTTGGGGGTTCGAACGACCTCGATTCCTGCCCGTGCCATCAGCGGCTAGGGCGTGTTGCGAAAGTAGCGCCGGCCGCCCGAAGGGCGGGCCCGACGGCGTCTGGTGCGTGCGATCGCAAGGCGGAGGGTCGCCCCGATACTGGATGTATCGGGGTGATCCCGACAACGCGGCGAGCGTGCGTGCCAGGCGCCGTCGGGCAGGCGGGACTTTCGCAACACGCCCTAGACGGTGGCGGAGGCGGCGGGCCCGTACAAGCAACTGCCGAGCGCTCGTCGCACCACCGGTTCTCCGTCAGGTGCGAGACGGCGGACGGCAATGGCCGGTGCGCATCCCAGGCCACGACGACGGGTCTCCTCATCCACCTCGATCGCCGTTTCCCACATCGGCAGGGTGGGATACGCGTTGCGGGCAGCGGAGAGGGGGCCATCCGGCCCTCGCGCTCCCCGTGATGTGAAGCGGAAACTGGATGCGGACACCGATCAGGAGGTCCCCGATGAGCTCACTTGCTTCCCCCAGGCTCACGACCCTTCTGTCCGCCGACCAACGCGCGCGGTTGATGGTATGCAGCCGCCCGGTGGACCTCCCGGAAGGCACCCGGCTGTTCGAGGAGGGCTATCCCGCCCTGCGCTTCTGGATCCTTCGGACGGGCACGGTCACCTTGGACGTCTCGGTGCCTGGCACACGGTCGGCGGTGATCGACACCGTGAACGCGGGTGAGCTCCTCGGATGGTCTTGGCTGTTCGCCCCGTATCGCTGGCACTCCGGAGCGGAGGCCATGACACGTGTGCGGGCGTACGAGTTCGAGGCGATGGCCGTGCGCCGGATGATGAACGCCGAGCCGGACCTCGGCTCCGCCCTCGGGCAGCTCGTCGGGCAGACGCTCGCTCGTCGCCTCGTCTCCGCCCAGGTACGACTGCTCGATCTGTACGCCCCGCACGGCAGCGGCCTGTAGACCCTCGTCCACCTCCGGGAGAACACCATGTCCGCCTCGCACTACACCGTCAGCGACGTCATGACCCACACCGCCGTCGCGATCGGCCGCGACGCGCCCTACAAGGAGATCGTCGCGCTCTTGGACCAGTGGAAGGTCAGTGCCCTTCCCGTCCTTGAGGGAGAGGGACGTGTCGTCGGAGTCGTGTCGGAGGCGGATCTCCTGCCGAAGGAGGAGTTCAGGCTGGAGGAGCCCCGCCCGGACGAATTCGCCGAGGCTGCCAAGGCCGGAGCCCTGCGGGCCGGTGAGCTCATGTCGAGTCCGGCCGTGACCGTCCACCCGGACGCGACGCTCGCCGAGGCGGCACGGATCATGGCCACCCGGAAGGTGAAGCGGCTGCCGGTGGTGAACGGGATCGGAATGCTGGAAGGGGTCGTCAGCCGGAGCGACCTGCTCAAGGTGTTCCTCCGGACGGACGGCGAGATCGAGGAGGAGATCCGCCGTTCCATCCTCGGCGAGTCGGCCGCCCCGGCAGGGCTCGACGTCTCCGTGCGGGAGGGTGTCGCCACCCTTCACGGTGCACTCCTCGAACGGTCGCTGGTGCCACTGCTCGCACGCGCCGTGCGGGCGGTGGAGGGTGTCGTCGACGTACGGATGGATCTCGGTGCCCACGAAGGCGCTGCATGACAGACAATCCTTGTGGGGGCGGGTACGAGCCCACCGACCGCGGGGAGCGCCATGTCCGATCTGCCGGCAGCCGCCACACCCACGCGGGTCTTCCTCG
>NZ_JBIBVC010000027.1:0-1125 GCF_043080005.1 Streptomyces sp. NPDC015130
TATCGGGGCGACCCTCCGCCTTGCGATCGCACGCACCAGACGTCGTCGGGCCCGCCCTTCGGGCGGCCGGCGCTACTTTCGCAACACGCCCTAGGACAAGAGGCCTGCCCGCTCGGCACGGACCGTCTAGGCTCGGCCCCATGACCACAGCCTGGACGTCCGGGGCCGAGGGCGTCATGCGGCTCCCCTCCGGTCGACTCGTTCGCGGCCGGGGGCTCAGGAGGCCTCTTCCGGCGGGGCCGTCGCCGGCCTTCGCGCTCTACCTGCTGGGTCACCAGCCGCCCGCCGTCGCCTGGGAGGCCCGCTGGCTCCGCTGGCCGGACTTCTGGCTGCCGTCCGACCGCACGGACGCGGCGGAGGCGCTGCGCGAGGCGTGGGCCCGCGCCGCGGACGAGCGGGTCGAGGTCGCCTGTGGCGGCGGGTACGGACGGACCGGTACGGCCCTGGCCTGCCTCGCCGTGCTCGACGGGGTGCCCGCCCGTGAGGCGGTGGCCTACGTCCGCGAGCACTACGCGTCACGTGCCGTGGAGACGCCCTGGCAGCGGCGCTTCGTCTCCCGCTTCGCGTAGCGACGGCGCTGTTGACCTCCCGTCCCGGCGGGGCGTCAGGCGAGGCCCTCGGGGGCGGGCGTGCCCTGGTGGTAGTACATCCGCAGGGGCGCGTCCGCCGCCGATCCGGCGGGCCGCCGCCACAGGGAGCTGCGGCGGGACCGCCGGCCGTCGAGGACCGTCTCGTACGTGAGGTGGACGAGGCCGGGGGCGAGGAGGACGCCCGTGACCTCGGAGGCCTCGTGGCGCGGGCCGTCCTCGGCGGCGCCGTCCATCTCGGGGAGCTCGGCGAGCATCTCCTGGTACGTCCAGCGGCGGCCGGAGGAGCCGACCTCGACGAAGTCGGGGTCGAGGAGTTCGGCGGCGCGGGAGCGGGAGACGCGTACGGCCGGGTCCAGCAGGCGCAGTTCGCCCGCGACGGCCTCGGCGATGTCGGGATGCCGGTTCATGGGGACATTGTGGCCGGTCGGGGGGGGGGGGGGGGGGGGCCGGGGCCCCCGCCCCCCCCCCCCCCCCCCCCCCGGGGGACACCAAGGCGGGCCCCCCCCCCCCTCGCGCCCCCGCGCCCGGGGGCGGG
>NZ_JBIBVC010000027.1:1133-80816 GCF_043080005.1 Streptomyces sp. NPDC015130
CGGGGGGGGGGGGGGGGGGGGGGGGGGGGGGGGGGGGGTGGGGTTGGTTGGTGTGGGGGGGGGGGGGGGTGGTGGGGGGGGGGGGGGGGGGGGGGGGGGGGGGGTGGGGGGGGGCCCCCCCCCCCCCCCCGACCGCCGTGTGTCACTCGAAGGCGGCCGCCGCCTCCTTGAGCGCCGCGGCGACGGTCTCGGGCGCGTCCGGGCCGGGCGCTCCGGGCCGGTAGGTGACGGAGCGGAGGCGGCCGGTGAAGCGGAAGGAGCGGTGGCGTTCGAAGAGGGGCCACGAGACGGGCGACTTGCGGTCGACGCCCACGCTGATGCCCTGGAACGGCGCCATGCCGATGAGCTGGTGCACACTGTCGGGAGTGGCGCGGTCCTCGCCGTCCACGGTGACGGCGAACCGCCAGCGGAGCCCCTCCTCGGCGGTGGCCGTGAGGAGGATCTCGTGCGGGCCGGCGGTCAGGGGGCCCGCGTCCGTCTCGTGGAGGCGGCCGTACTCGTTGTACGCGAAGGTCAGCCGGCCGTTCTCGGTGTAGAGGCTGTAGCCGCCGCCCTGGTCGCCGTGGGAGACGAGGACGCCTTCGCCGGTCTCGTCGACGAGGACCTCCACCGCGAAGGAGCGCAGCGAGACGAGTCGCGAGGAGCGGTAGCGCTCCAGTTCCGGGGTGCCGGGGAGGAGGGTGAGGGGACGGGCGAGGCGCTGCTCGGCGGGGTTGCGGCGGGCGAGGGCGCCGCTGTGGTCGGGCAGCGGGAAGACCCCGTTGCGCCAGGCCGCGTCCTCCCAGGCGGCCGACAACTCCTTGACGATTTCGGGTCGTTCCGCCGCGAGGTCGTGGATCTCGGTGGGGTCGGTCCGGATGTCGTAGAGGGCCCACTCGGTGTCGTCGTAGGGGGTGCCGGGCCGGTGGAGGGTGACGAGCTTGTGGCCCTCGCGGTAGTGGCTGCGGTTGCCGGTCATCTCGCAGTACTGCTCGGGGTGGGTCGACGCGTGGGCGGGGTCGGTGAGGACGGGGGTGAAGCTGATGCCGTCGGGTTCCTGGAGGGGGACGCCGCGGCGGCTCTCGGGCCGGGCGAGGCCGGCGAGTTCGAGGAGGGTGGGGGCGATGTCGGTGACGTACTGGTACTGGGGGCGCAGTCCGGCGGTGAGCCTGCCGTCGCGGGCGCCCTCGGGCCAGGAGAGGACGAAGGGGACGCGGACGCCGCCCGCGTAGGTGTGGCCCTTGTAGAGGCGGAAGGGCGTGTTGGAGGCCATGCCCCAGCCGCGCGGGTAGTGGACGAGGCTGCGCGGGCCGCCGATGAGTTCGGGGTCGCGGTCGACGTCGGGGTCCCAGTCGCCGGGGAGGCGGGGGTGGTGGACGAAGCGGCTGAAGTAGGAGCGGGTGCCCTCGGGGCCGCCCTCGCCGGTGCCGCCGTTGTCGGAGGTGAAGACGATGACGGTGTTGTCGAGCTCGCCGAGGGCGGCGAGGGTGTCGGTGAGCCGGCCGAGGTTCTGGTCGATGTTGTCGACGAGGGCCGCGTAGACCTCCATGTAGCGTGCGTAGAGCTGCTGCTGATTTTTCGTCAGGGAGTCCCAGGCGGGGACGTCGAGTCCTGCCTCGCTGTTGCGGGCGGGGAGTTCGGTGCCGGGAGGGAAGAGTCCTGCGGCGATCTGGGCGGCGAAGCGGCGCTCGCGCAGGACGTCCCAGCCCTCGTCGTAGCGGCCCCGGTGGCGGGCGATGTCCTCGGCCTTGGCCTGGAGGGGGCCGTGGACGGCGTTGTGGGCGAGGTAGAGGAAGAAGGGCTTGTCGGGGTCGTGGGCGCGCAGCGACTTCACCATGGAGACGGCCTGGTCGGTGATGTCGTCGGTGTAGTAGTAGTCGTCGGGGAACTCGTCGATGTCCAGGGGGCTGTTGTCCCGGACCAGTTGATGCGGGTGGAAGAGGCTGGTGAGGCCTTCCAGGACGCCGTAGTACTGGTCGAAGCCCTTCTGGAGCGGCCAGTTGGCGCGGTCGTCTGCGGCGTTGGAGGCGGAGTCGCGGACGAGGTGCCACTTGCCGACGGCGTAGGTGGCGTAGCCGGCGTCGTGGAGGAGTTCGGCGAGGGTGGGGATGTCGTCGGCGACCTCCATGCCGTAGCCGGGGAATCCGGGGTCCGCGTTGGCGACCATGGCGTAGCCGACGCGGTGCGGGTTGAGGCCGGTGAGCAGGGCGGCGCGGGCCGGGGAGCAGAGCGGCATGGTGTGGTAGTTGGTGAGCCGCACGCCGTCGTCGGCGAGTCCGTCGAGGACGGGGGTGGGGATCTCCGAACCGAACGGTCCGATGTCGCTGAAGCCCATGTCGTCGACGAGGACGACGACGATGTTGGGGGCCTTGGCGGGCGGGGTCGCGCGGCGGGGCCAGGCGGGTTCGGAGTCGGCGAAGGTGCGGCCGACGCGGCCGGTGAAGCCTTCGTAGGGGTCGCGGCGGGGTGCGGTGCTCATGGGGTGGCGGGTCCTTCCGGGGGAGGGCGTGTCCGGCGGATCAGGGTCGGACAGGTCGCGGCGTCTGGTGCGGTGCATCGCAAGGCGCCGAGAGCGTCCTCATAGCGGAGCTGTGGGGGCGGTTCGGCAACGCGGCGAGGTGCCGGGCCAGGCGTCGTGGCCCCGGCCCTGGTCCGCCGGACGCGCCCCAAGCGATCGGGCTGTGCGGAATCCGCCGTGGCCGGTCGAGGAGTCGGGGGTGTTGTGGGAGCGGGCGGCGACCCGGTAGCGGTTGCAGGAGGAGGCGTGGCAGAGGTAGGAGCCGCCGCGGATGACGCGCTCGCCCGGGCCGAAGGCGTCCTGGCACCACTCCCAGACGTTGCCGGAGGTGTTGTACAGGCCGTGGCCGTTGGGGGCGTACGCCGTGACCGGCACGGTCCCGACGCGTCCGCCGGGCCGGTCGGAGCGGTACGGGAAATCGCCGGTCCAGGTGTTGCATCGCTCCTCGCCGCCGGGGGTGAAGTCGTCGCCCCACGGGTAGCGGGCGCCGTCGAGGCCGCCGCGGGCCGCGTACTCCCATTCGGCCTCGGTGGGCAGGCGGACGCCCGCCCAGGCGCAGTAGGCGAGGGCGTCGTCGTACGAGACGTGGACGACGGGGTGGTCGGCGCGGTCGTCGACGTCGGAGCCCGGTCCCTCGGGGGCGTGCCAGGCGGCCCCGGTGACGCCCAGCCACCAGGGGGCCTGCGGGACCCGGCCGAGGACGTGCCGCGCGGCGGCGGGGTGGAGCAGGAGGTGGAAGACGAAGGAGGAGCCGTGCCGTTCGGCGTCGGTGCGGTACCCGGTGGCGCGGACGAACTCGGCGTACCGGGCGTTGGTGACGGCGGTCGTGTCGATGGCGAAGGGGGCGACGGTGACCTCCCGCACGGGCCCTTCGTGGTCGGCCGGGTAGCCCTCGCCGAAGGCGTCGCCCATGCGGAAGGTGCCGCCGGGGAGCTCCGCCGTGGTGCGGGGCGGCGGGGCGGTCCGCACGGTCGGCGGCGGGAGGAGCTCGACGGCCGTGGTGGTGCCGGCCCCTCCCGTGCAGCCGCGTCCCGGGGTGCAGCAGGGGCTCACGCGGACACCGCCCCGGCGGGGATCCGCAGCCGTACGGGTACGGGTTCGGGTGCGGCGGCGAGCAGTGCGCGGGTGTACGGATCGCGGGGCCGCTCGCACAGCTCGTCGGCCGAGCCGGTCTCCACGATCCTGCCCTCGTGCATCACCGCGATGCGGTGGCTGACCTGGCGGACGACGGCCAGGTCGTGGGCGATGAAGACGAGGGCGAGGCCCAGGTCGCGCTGGAGGTCGGTGAGGAGGCCGACGATCTGGGCCTGGACGGAGACGTCGAGCGCCGAGACGGGCTCGTCGCAGATGAGGACGGCGGGTTCGGGGGCGAGGGCGCGGGCGATGCCGACGCGCTGCCGCTGGCCGCCGGAGAAGGAGCGTGGGTGCCGGTCGGCGGCGGCCGGGTCGAGGCCGACGAGCCGCAGGAGCTCCGCGACGCGCGCGGCGCGCTTCTCCGGCGGGACGGTCCCGAAGGCGCGCAGGGGTTCGGCGACGATCTCGCCCACGGTCATGCGGGGGTTGAGCGAGGCGTACGGGTCCTGGAAGACCATCTGGACGCGGCGGCGTACGGAGCGCAGTGCGGCCCGGTCCGGGCGGGTGACGTCCCGGCCGTCGAGGAGGATCCGGCCGCCGTCGGCGGGGTGGGCGTGGGCGAGGACCCGCGCGAGGGTGGACTTTCCGGAGCCGGACTCGCCGACGATGCCGAGGGTCTCGCCGGCGGCGAGGGTGAGGGAGACGCCGTCGAGGGCGGTGAAGGAGCGGCGGCCGCGGCTCTTGTAGGTCTTGCGGAGCCCTTCGGCGCTCAGGACGACGGCTCCGGGGGCGGGCCGGTCGATCCGGGCGGGCGGCGGGGGCGGGGGCAGTGGTTCGGTGCGCTCGGCCGCCAGGAGGCAGGCGGCGCGGACGGTGTCCGTGGCCGTTCCGGGGACGGTGTCGCCGCCCGGTCCGGTTCGGCTGCCCGGTCCGACTCCGCCGCCCGGTCCGATTCCGCCGCCCGGTCCGGTGTCGCCGTCCGTTCCCGCGACGGCGGTCAGCCGTGGCGGGGTCGTGTGGCAGCGGTCCTCGGCGAGGGTGCAGCGGGCCGCGAAGGCGCAGCCGACGAGGGGCAGGGACAGGTCGGGCGGGGTGCCGGGGATGCCGGTGAGCCGGGTGCCGGAGGGGGCGGAGAGCCGGGGAACGGCAGTGAGCAGCCCGGCGGTGTAGGGGTGGCGGGGGCGGGAGAGGACCTCGGCGGTGGGGCCGTCCTCGACGACCGTGCCGCCGTACATGACGAGGACGCGGTCGCAGGATCGGGCGACGACGCCCATGTTGTGGGTGATGAGCACGAGCGCGGTGCCGGTGGTGCGGGTGAGGTCGCCGAGGAGGGTGAGGATCTGGTCCTGGACCGTGGCGTCGAGGGCGGTGGTGGGTTCGTCGGCGAGGAGGATGTCGGGTTCGCCGGCGAGGGCCATGGCGATGAGGACGCGCTGGCGCTGGCCGCCGGAGAACTGGTGCGGGTGGTCGTCGAGGCGGCGCTCGGGGTCCGGGATGCCGACGAGGCCGAGGAGTTCGACGGCTCGGGCGCGGCGGGCCCTCCTGTCGGGCCCGCCGTGTGCCCGCAGCACCTCGTCGAGCTGGCGGCCGACGGTGAGGACGGGGTTGAGGGCCGTCATCGGGTCCTGGAAGACCATGCCGACCCGGGCTCCGCGCACGGCCCGCAGGGCGGACTCGTCGGCGGTGACGAGGTCCTGTCCGTCGAGGCGGACGGTTCCGTCGGCGATCCGGCCGGTGCCGGGGAGCATCCGGAGGAGGGCGAGTGCGGTGGTGGACTTGCCGGAGCCCGACTCGCCGACGACGGCGAGCGTCTCGCCCCGGCGGAGCGTGAAGGACACGTCCCGTACGGCGTGCAGAACCCCGCCGTCGGGGGTGGTGAACTCCACGTCCAGGCCCTGGACTTCCAGGAGCGGCGGGCTGGTCATCGGCGTATCTCCCGGTTCAGTGCCTCGGCGGTCAGGGAGAGGCCGAGGACGAGCGCGGTCACGGTCACGAGCGGCCCCGCGGCGAAGTGCGGGGCCTGGGCGAGGTAGGGCATGGACTGGCTGAGCACGGCTCCGAGCGTGGGTTCGGGGGGTCGTACCCCGACGCCCAGGAAGCTCATGGCGCCCTCGATGAAGACGGCGACCGTGAGGGAGACGGCGAGCTGGACGACGAGCGGGTCGGCGGCGTTGGGCAGGATGTGCCGGGTGAGGATCCGGCCGCCGGAGGTGCCGCCGACGCGGGCGGCCGTCACGTACTCCCGGCCGCGCTGGACGAGGATGCCCGTGCGCAGGAGCCGACCGAAGACGGGGATCTCCGCGAGGGCGATGACGAGGATCACGGGCACCCGCCCGGGGCCGAGGATCGCGGTGACGGCGAGCGCGAGGATCAGTCCGGGGAAGGCGAGGACGAGGTCGAAAGCGCGCTGGACGACGGTGTCCGCGACAGGGTGGGCGGCCGCCGCCAGGGCGAGGAGGCAGCCGAGTACGGCGCCGAGCGGGACGGCGACGGCGATGATGCCGAGGTCCGCGCGGATGCCGTACAGGAGGCGGGCGAGGAGGTCGCGGCCGAGGTCGTCGGTGCCGAGCGGATGCCCGGGGGTGCCGGGGCCGGCGAGCGCGAGGGCGCTCTGGTCGGTGGGGCCGTGTCCGGACAGCACCGGGGCGAGGAGCCCGGCGAGGACGACCAGGCCGACGAGGGCGAGGCCGGTGCGGCCGCGGACGGTGGAGAGGGCGGCCCGGTAGGGGTGGCGGGGCCGGCGGGGCTTTCCGGTCCGGCTGTCGAGAGGGGCCTCGGGGGCCGCTGCGAGGGTGGTCATCGGGTCACTCCCACCTGATCCGGGGGTCGAGCCAGGCGTGGACGAGGTCGGTCACGAGCTGGACGAGGACGAAGACGGTGACGAGGAGGAGCAGGAGGTCCTGCACGACGGGGTAGTCGCGGCGGACCAGGGCCTGTTCGGCGAGCTGGCCGAGGCCCGGCCAGGCGAAGATCGCCTCGACGAGCACGGCGCCGCCGAGGAGGTGTCCCGTCTGCATGCCGAGGAGGGTGACGACGGGCGGGAGGGCGTTCGGCAGGGCGTGGCGCCAGAGCAGGCGCCGGGGGGCGATGCCGGCCGCGGTGGCGGTGCGGACGTAGTCCTCGGCGAGGGCGCGGCCGATGCTGTCCTCCAGGTAGCGGCCGAGGACGGCGGCGCTGGGCAGCGCGAGGCAGAGGGCGGGCAGGAGCAGGTACTGGACGCCGAGGTCGGGTGCGGTGAGGAGCGGGACGCGGCCGCCCGGGGGCAGGACGCCGAGGAGGACGGCGAAGAGGAGGACGAGGAGGACGCCGGTGACGAAGGGCGGTACGGCGAGTGCTCCGGTGGTGAGGACCCGGACGGTGCCTCGGAGCCAGCGGTTGCGGGAGGTCGCGCCGACGATGCCGAAGGCGGTGCCGAGGACGACGACGAACAGGAGGGCGCCGAGGGTGAGTTCGACGGTGGCGCCGATGCCGTCGGCGATCAGGTCGGCGGTCCGGCCGCCGATCGCGTAGGAGGGTCCGAGGTCGCCGGTGAGGAGGCCGCCGATCCACCGCGCGTACTGGGCGGGCAGGGGGTCGTCGAGGCCGAGGCTCGCCCGGATGGCGGCCTCGGCCTCGGCGCTCGCGTCGGGGCCGGCGAGGACGGCGGCGGGGTCGCCGGGGACCAGCCGGAGGACGGCGAAGACGAGGAGGGAGGCGAGGAGGAGGACGAGGAGGGCGGAGGGGAGCCTCCGCAGGAGATACCCGCTCATCTCAGCCGACCAGGTAGGCGTTGTCGAGGTTGAGGTAGGAGAACTTGTTGAGCGTGACGCCGTGGAGCTTCTTGGCGGAGACCTGGACGGAGCCGCGGATGGCGAGGTCGATGATGAAGGCCTCGTCGAGGAGGGTGTCGGTGATCTTCTCCCGGAGGGCGTTGGCGCGGGCGCCGGCGGCCGGGCCGGTCCAGGCCTCGCGGACGACCTTCGAGTAGGCGGCGGAGCGGAACCTGGACGTGTTCTTCGCCTCGTTGAAGGGGTAGGCGCTGACGGCGAGGGTGGAGGGCTGGACCTGGGCGAAGCCGTGGCTCATCGTCCAGAGGCCCGGCATGCTCTGGGAGATGAGCTTCTTCTGGGCGGCGGCGGAGTCCGTCGGCTGGAGCGTGACGTGGACGCCGATCTGCCGCAGGTCGTACTGGATCGCCTCGGCGACCGCGGTGTCGCCGGGCAGGTTGATGTGCAGGAGGGGCAGGTCGAGGCGGGTGTGCCCGGCCGACTTGAGGAGCTCGCGGGCCTTGCCGGGGTTGTGGGTGTAGTGGGTGCGGCCGGCCTCGGTGAAGGCGGGCGAGGACGTGGGCCAGGGGGTGGCGGAGGCGAGTCCGTAGCCGCCGAGGACCTGCTTGAGGATCCGCTCGCGGTCGACGGCCCAGGCGAGGGCCTGCCGGACGGCCTTGTCGTCCAGCGGGGCGACGGTGGTGTTGACTCCGAGGTACACGGCTCCGCCGCCCGTGGAGTACTGGCTGATGGCGAGGTCGGGGGCGGCGGCGACCACGGCGAGGTTCTTGCCGGGGACGCTGAAGGAGAGCTGGGTCTGTCCGGTCCTCAGGGAGGAGAGGAGGGCGTCGGCCTGGGGCACGACACGGATCTCGACGCCGTCGAGGTAGGGGCGGCCGGGCTGCCAGTACGTCTCGTTGCGGCTGAGGGTCAGCCCGGAGCCGGGGCTCCACCGGGTCAGCCGGAAGGGTCCCGTGCCGTTGAGCTTCTTGCCGGTGACGGCGTCCTCGACGCTGTTCCGATCGCTGATGATCATGAACTCGAAGAGGTCGAAGAGGTTGTTCACCGGGTGGGCGAGCTTCAGGACCAGCTCGTGGTCGCCCCGCTTCTCGAAGCCGGTGACGGCGGCGGCCGTGGCCCTCAACTGCGCTGCGCGGAGCGGGTTCTGAAGGTTCTTCACGGCGAATATCACGTCGTCGGCGGTGAAGGGCCGGCCGTCGTGGAAGGTGACCCCGGTGCGCAGGGCGAGGGTGACGGACCGGCCGTCCTTCGCGTACTCCCAGGAGGTGGCGAGTTCGGGCTGCGGCTCCAGCCGGTCGTCGTAGCGGGTGAGGGTGTTGTAGATCAGCCGCTGCTGGAGCGACTGGGCGCTCTGGGCGAAGAGCAGGCTGGGCGTGAAGTCCGCGTTGACGGCGATGCTGAGGGTGCCGCCGCGCCGGGGCTCCGCGCTCGCCTTGCCCGCCTCGCCCGCGGGGGCGCCGGTCTCGGAGACCGCGGAGCGGCAGCCCGTGAGACCGAGTCCGAGGAGCAGGGCGCCGCCGCCCGCGGCGCGCAGGGCGGTGCGCCGGGTGGGGTCGGTGGGCGCGGTGGGACGGGTCTCGGTCATCGTTGCCTGCCTGTGAAAGGAGTCGGAGGCGCGCCGGGCAGCCATTTCTTCCGCTGCGGGAGAAATGGGCGCACCGGGCGTGCGGGGTATACGGAACGCGGTACGGGAAGGGGTACGGCGATACGGAGGTGCGGCGGCGCGCGGTGGCGGCGACGCGGTACGGCGGAGCCGTCGGCCGGTGGCCGGGGGCGGCGGAGGTCAGTGCGGCCGGGAGAGGTTCAGCGGCGCCGGGACGGACTCGGCGGACGACGCCGACGGGGCGATCCGCTCAGGAACGAGGGCTCCAGGCGCGGAGGCTCTGAACGCGAGGGCTTCGAACGCGAGGTTCAGACGCGGACGGCACAGACCGCACTGGCCTGTCGACAGAGGTCGACGTGCCTGCGGGAGATGAGGCGCATGTCCGGATTCACGGGAGCAATATGACAGCGGCTCAGCGAGCCGGTCAACCGGCCATGTCCGCATTTCGAGACGATGTCAGTGGCCGACCCCCTCGGCGAGGAGCTCGTCGACTGTCCGAAGAGGCGTCTTGAACAGGGAATTCAGCAGAACTGTGCCCGCCGCGACCGGAAGTGTGGCCGGTCCGGCATGTGGACTGACGATGCGTTCGGGGTCGTCGCAGACGTGCGAGAGGTCGATCGCGGCCCCGCGGATCTCGTCCAGGTAGTCCGGTTCGAGGACGCTGGCCTGCTCGGTGACGACGACCAGATCGGGGTTCAGGACGTCGAGGAGCAGCGCGACGGCCCGGCCCACCGCGCGCGCCCGCTCGCGCAGCAGCCGGTCGGCGCGCCGGTCCCCCGCCGCAGCCGCGTCCACGACGAGGAACGTGTCGGGCTCGGGGACGATCCCGCGCCGCACGGCGGTGAGGCCGAGCGCGGTGTTCGAGGCGGTCGCCTCCAGGCAGCCCGAACGCCCGCACGGGCAGGGGACCGTGGAGTCCGGTACGGGCAGGTGCGCCACGTCGCCGGCCGCCGAGCCCGGTCCCTGGTGCACGAGTCCGGCAAGTCCGACGGCCGCGTCGACGACGTTGCCGACGAAGAGGTGGACGAGGCTGCGGCGGGCCGCGGGCCGGCCGAAGAGGATCTCCGACTGGGCGATGGAACGGGCGTGGTTGTCGAGACGCACGGTGTGCCCGCCGAGGCCGCGCGCGAGCTCCGCGGCGAGCGGGCGGCGGCGCCAGCCGAAGGCGTCGTGGCGGACGACGACCCCCTCGGCGGGGTCCACCCAGCCGCCGACGGCGGCGCCGACCCCGAGCAACGGGCGCCCCCGGGTGTGCTCGTCGAGGAAGCCGCGGAGCGCGCGGGCGACGGACGCGGGCAGGGCGTCCGGCGCGATGCCGTCGTGCGGGTGGGTGCGGCGGGCCAGGACCCGGCCGCGCAGGTCGACCAGGCCGAGGGTCGAGCTGGGGACGCCGAGGTGGACGCCGCCGACGACGGGTCCGCCGGTGGCGCCGATGTGCAGGTCGACGGGGATCTGCGGGCGTCCCACGCCCCCGCCCCCGGCCAGTTCCGGGAGTTCGCGCAGGAGGCCGAGCCGGGTGAGGTCGGTGGCCTGGCGCGAGACGGCGGCGGGGCTGAGGCCGGACAGCCGGGCGACGGCGCCACGGGCGACCGGACCGTGGTCGAGGACGGTCCGCAGCACGGTGGCGGCGTTGGCCTCGCGGCGGCCGTCGCCCGCCATCCGGGAACCGTGGGAGGTGGTCGTCATGGGTGCCTCTCTGCGTGACTGTTGCGGCGGCGTGAATTCGCGGGGCCACCGGCGGCGGGCCCCTCGCGGCTCCGCCCGCCCGGGCCGCACCGGCCGGAATTCGGCACGTCTCCGCTGGTCAGCGTGAGTGCTGCGCGGTACGAGGAGCGACGGGGCCGGCGGCGGGCAGGCGCCGATTCAACCATCACGGGGCGCGGTTCGGGGCCCGGAAGGCCGCTTGACGTCCCGCGCCGGCCGCTGCGAGGCTCCGGGACATGTTCGCGACCTTCTCGTGTCCCGCCGGCTCCGGCGCCTGATCCTCGCGACCCTTCGCGTGACGGGCTCGCCGCCCTCACCCGTACCCGGCGCACACCTCGCCGACCCCGTGCACCCTCCCGTACGCCGGGAACCTCCGTGCGCCCCGCACCTTCGCACCCGGGACACCGCACACCGCTCCCCGGCACACCGCCGAGCCCGCTTTCCCGCGGTCGACGGTTCCTCACCGTCACGTCATTACTTCCGCTCCAAAATTAATTCCGGCCCGTTCGCACCACCTCGAAAGGACCCACCACCATGTCGACCGCCACCGCCACCACCACCGTCACCGTCGAGAAGGTCGGCGGCCGTCTCGGCGCCGTCCTCTCCGGCGTCCGCCTCGGCGGCGACCTCTCCGCGGAGACCGTCGCCGAGATCCGCGCCGCGCTCCTGGCCCACAAGGTCGTCTTCTTCCGCGGCCAGGACCACCTCGACGAGCAGGCCCACGAGGCCTTCGGCAAGCTGCTCGGCACGCCCGTCGCCCACCCCACCGTCCCCTCCGCCGACGGCCGTTACTCCTTCCCGATCGACTCGGACCACGGCGCCCGCGCCAACCAGTGGCACACCGACGTCACCTTCGTGCCGGCGTACCCCGCCTTCTCCATCCTGCGCGCGGTGACCATCCCGCCCTACGGCGGGAACACCCTCTGGGCCAACACCGCGACCGCGTACGCCAAACTCCCCGAGCCGCTGCGCGCCCTCGCCGACAGCCTGCGCGCGGTGCACTCCAACGACTACGACTACGCGGCGCTGCGTCCGGGCGTCCTGCCCGAGCAGCTCCAGCGCTTCCGTGAGGTCTTCGCCTCGACGAAGTACCTCACGGAGCACCCGGTCGTGCGGGTCCACCCGGAGACGGGCGAGCGCACGCTCCTCCTCGGCAACTTCGTGCAGCGCATCAGCGGCCTCACCGGCGCCGACTCGCGCGCCCTGCTCGCGCTCTTCCAGGCGCACATCGAGCGTCCGGAGAACACGGTGCGCTGGCAGTGGCAGGTCGGCGACGTGGCGATCTGGGACAACCGCGCCACGCAGCACTACGGCGTGGACGACTCCGACGAGCACGAGCGCAAGCTGCGCCGCGTGACGATCGACGGCGACGTGCCGGTCGGCGTGGACGGCGCCGCGTCGGTCCTCCTCGCCCCCGAGTCCGTGCCGGACCCGTCCTTCGGCGTCGCCTCCGGCGCGTCGACGGCGGAGCCCGCCGGCGTCTGAAGCGGGCCGGAGCGGGCGGGACGGGGGATCCCGTCAGGAGCCGGAGGCCTGGGCGTAGTCGACGAAGCCGACCCAGTCGAGCGCGACGCAGGGCTCGTCGCCGAGCACCCAGGCGTCGTGTCCGGGCTTGACCTCCATGAAGTCTCCGGCTCCGAACTCCACCGTCTCGCCGTCGTCCATGACGACCTTCATCCGGCCGCTGACGATGTATCCGACGTGCGACGCCATGCAGCTGTCGGTGCCGACGATCGGCTTCACATGCTTGGACCACTGCCACCCCGGCTCGAAGACGGCCCGGCCGACCGCTCCGCCCTCACCGTTGACCAGGTCCAGCCTGCCCTTGCCCTCCGTGAAGGGACGGGTCTCGTCCGCTGAATCGAAGCTCTTCTGAACGATGCCGGCCATCGCGCTCTCCCGGCGTTGAGAAGCCGTGCCCCGAGTCCACTTCCAGGCTACGCCGGGCTGCCCGGGCCCACCCCCCTTTGGTGGTTCCGGGCAGTTCGGCGGTGCGAATTCTGTACGCATCCCTTAAGGGGCAGATCTACACATAAAGGACATATAAGAGCACAATGGAGCCGCGGCATGATTGCCACAGAAGCGGTCAGACGTGCATGACGCCAGAAGGAGGCGAGTCGTATGGCCGACGTCTCTCACCGTCCCGGTGACATCGCGGGACACCCCGACGCGTCGGAAATGCGGGACCGTTACGCCCGCGTACTCCAGACCCGAGGTGTCGCGGCGGTCGAGGAGCTCGTGATCCTCGCCGGCATCTGGGCCGCGATCTCCGCGTACACGGTTCACTTCTCCGCCGCCCAGCCCGCACTCGCCCTCTCGAATCTGGTCGTCGGTATCGCCCTCGCGGTGCTCGGCCTGTGCATGTCGATGGTTCCCGAGCGGTCGCAGGACCTCAACTTCGTCGTCCTGCTGATGGGCGCCTGGCTGATCATCGCGCCCTGGGTGGTCGGACAGAGCCCCGACACCGGCACCATCCTCAGCAACGTGATCACCGGCGCGTGCGTCTGCCTGTTCGCCCTCACGGCCGGCGGACTGCTCATGAGCAAGAGAAGGACGTGACGTTCTGATCCCTCCCCGCAACGGCGGCACCTCCCCCACGGAGGCGCCGCCGTTCAGCGTGCGTGCCAGGCCCCGCGAGCCCGGCACGATCAGAAAGACAGGCCATAGAGCCGGTACGGAGCGTTTGTCCGCGCCGCCTTGTGCACGGTGGCGCACGACCGGTTGCCACGGCCGCGCCTAGCCTCGCCGCATCGGCACAACGAGGGGCGGTACCACCGGTGAACTGGCACATCCACGACTATCGCGAGAGCGATCTCGCCGCCGTCGTCCATCTGATCGACACCACCGCCGAGCTCGGGCAGGAGTCCGTGTTCTCGCTCGCCGAGTGCATCGGAGCCCTCACCTCGCGGCAGCCGGCCGTGGTCGCCGTCCACCAGGGCGTCCCCATCGGCGCCGCGCTCGCCTGTGTCTCCGGGGAGCGGGCCTGGGTGATGCGGGTCGCGATCTCCTCCGCCTGGCGCGGCCGGGGCCTTGCCAGCGCCCTGCTCGTGGAGCTGGAGCGACGGCTCGTGGCGGCCCGGGTCGGACGGATCGCGTACGTGCTCCCGGAGGAGGAGCTCCTCGGCGAGGGGCTGCTGAACGCCGGGTACACCCGCCGGCCCGCCGTGGCGTACTTCGAGAAGGTGGAGCCCCTGCACGGGCCCGCCGCCGGGCTCCTCGACGACCTCGGCGGCCGGCTGCTCCCCGGCGACCTGTGGGCGAAGGTCGCCGGGATGGAGCGCGAGAAGGACCTCATCGAGCGACGGGTCGTCCTGCCGCTCGCCGAGCCGGAGCGGGCGACCCGGCACGGAGTGCGGCCGCCGCGCGCGGTCTGCCTCTTCGGACCGCCCGGCACGGGCAAGACGACGTTCGCACGGGGCATCGCCTCCCGCCTCGGCTGGCCGTTCGTGGAGATCCTGCCGTCCCGCCTCGCCGACGAGGGGAACCTCGCCGCGGCCCTGCGGTCCGCGTTCGCGCGGATCGCCGAGCTGGAACGGGTCCTGGTGTTCATCGACGAGGTCGAGGAGATCGCGCCGGTCCGCTCGGAGCCCGCGCAGCCCGGCGGCATGCACGGCGTGACCAACGAACTCCTCAAGCTGATACCGGGATTCCGTGAGCGGGACGAGCGGCTGCTGATCTGCGCCACCAACTCGATCCGCTCGCTCGACCCGGCGTTCCTGCGGCCCGGCCGCTTCGACTACCTCATCCCGATCGGTACGCCGGACAAGGCGGCGCGCGCGGCGATCTGGGCCCGCTACACGGACGGCAGGACGGACGTCGACATCGACGAACTCGTCCTGGCGAGCGACCTGTTCACCCCGGCCGACATCGAGCACGCGGCCCGGATCGCCGCCCAGGCCTCCTTCGAGCGGGACCTGGTGGCGGTCGGCGGCCGGGGCGGGGACGACCCGGCTCCCGGCGCGAGCACGGCGGACTATCTGGCGGCCATCGGGCAGTGCCGGCCGACGGTCACCCCGGAGATGGTCGAGCAGTTCGCCTCGGACATCACGACGCACGCCCGGACCTGAGGCCGAACTCCTCCCGTGCCGCTTCCAGTTCGGCCCGGTCGGGAGGGTTGGCACCGGCCCTGGAGACGGTGACGGCCGCCGCGGCGGCCGCCGTGCGCAGCAGCCCCGTGAGGTCCTCGGCGCCGAGCGCGCCGAGGGCCGCCCGCTCCCGTCCGGCCAGGGAGTCGAGGACGGCGGACATGAAGGAGTCGCCCGCGCCGACCGTGTCCACGACGGCCACCGGGGGTGCGTCCACGGCGACCGTCTCCCGCCGGGTGACGCCGAGCGAGCCCTCGGCGCCCCGGGTGACCAGGACGACGGCGGGGCCGAGGGCGAGCCAGCGGGCCGCGACCGTCCGCGGGCTCTCCCCCGGGTACAGCCAGGCGAGGTCCTCGTCGCTGGCCTTCACCAGGTCGCTGAGCGCGACACAGCGTTCGACGCGCGCGACGGCCTCACCGTGCCCGCCCATCAGCGCGGGCCGCACGTTCGGGTCGTAGCTGACGGTGGCGCGGTCCCGGAGCACCCCGGTCACGGCGAGGACGGCCGCGGCCCCGGGCGCGGTGACGGCCGCGATCGAGCCGATGTGGACGTGGGCCGGCGCGGGGCGGACCGGGTCCGCCGTCAGCGTCCAGGCGATGTCGAAGGTGTACGTGGCCCGGCCCAGGGCGTCCAGGCCGACGACCGCCGACGGGGTGCGCTCGGGCGCGCCGCCCACCTCCACCCGTACGCCCGCGCCCTTGAGGTGGTCCGCGATGAGCCGCCCCGAGGAGTCGTCGGCGAGCTGGGTGAGCAGGGTGACGTCCCGGCCGAGGCGGGCGAGGCCGTAGGCGACGTTGGCGGGGCTGCCGCCCGGGTGGACGCGGTCGGCGGCGCCGGACCCGGCGGGGGCGCGGACGATGTCGGCGACGCACTCGCCGATCACCAGGATGGACATGGGTCGTTGCTCCTCGGCGTAGGCGTCCTGGTGGACGGTCCGGAGATGGTACGTCGCCCCGCGCGGCCCGCCCCTCTCCCTATGCTGTTCACGAAACGTCGTCGGGGTACTCACCGGCGGTGACGGCGGTACGGGGGAAGGGTTCTCGGATGGACACGGTGGGCACGGTCGAGGGGCTCGCGGTCATCGCGTTCCACGACGGGACGGAGCTGGAGGCCTGGCTGGAGGAGCACCACGGGGACACCCCGGGCATCTGGATGCTGCTCGCCAAGAAGGGCACGGACCTCTCCTCGCCGACGGCGGACGAGATCCTCGACGGCACGCTCGTCTACGGCTGGATCACGGGCAAGCGCATGACGCGCGACGAGCGCACGTACCTGCAGAAGATCACCCCGCGCCGGCCTCGCAGCCTCTGGTCGCAGGTCAACGTGCGCCAGGTCGAGGTGCTCACCGCCGCGGGCCGGATGCGCGAGCCGGGCCTCGCGGAGGTGCGGGCGGCGCAGGCGGACGGGCGGTGGGAGGGCGCGTACCCCTCCCAGAAGGACGCGACCGTCCCGGACGACCTGGCGGAGGCGCTCGCGGCGGAGCCGCGGGCCGCGGCGGCCTTCGAGGCCCTCGGGAAGACGGACCGGTACATGGTGATCCTCAGCCTGTGGCAGGCGCGGACGGCGAAGACGAGGGCGGCCCGTCTGGCGCGGGCGGTGGCGGCGCTCGCGGCGGGCGGGAGCGCCCGCTGAGTCAGCCCCGGCGCAGCCGGTACAGGACCTGGTGGGCGTCCCACTCCACGAAGGACTCCACGTGCTCCAGGCCGAGGGCCTCCAGGAGGCGGCGCGAGCGGTGGTTCGCCTCCTGGGTGAGCGCGACCACGCTCGGCGCGTCCTCCAGCACGCGTCCGACGACCGCACCGACCGCCTCCCGGGCGTAGCCGTTCCCCCAGTGCTCGGGCAGGAACTGGTACGACACCTCCGTCTCCCCGTTCCGCGCGCCGGGCTCCACGGTGACGAGGCCCAGCACGACCCCGTCCTCGGCCCGGACCACGGCGTGGCAACCGGGCGCCCCGACGATCCGGCTCTGCCGGATGCGGATGACGGGCTCCGTGACCGGGCCGCCGAGGTGGTGCCGTACCTCGGGATCGGTCCACAGCCGGGTCACGGCCGCGAGGTCTCCTCGGCGCACGGGCCGGAGCAGCAGCCGGTCGGTGGCGAGGGGCGCGGCGGGGTCGACGACCGGGGGCGGGGTCGGGGTCGGAGGAGCGGGCATGGTTCCGATCCTCTCAGGCCGGGCGCGGAAACGGGAGCGAAGGTCAGGTACGTTCCGGTCCACGGACCGGGGCCACGGAGGCGGAAGGGGCGGGCATGGAGGGGTCGGGAACTGTGCTGCGGCTGTGGGCGGCCGGGGAGGTGCCGTACCGCGACGGGCTGTACCGTCCGGACGACACCGCCCTGGAGCTGATCGTGGAGGGCCCCGGGGCTTACCACCCGGACGCGCGCCGGCCGATCCCCTTCCGACTGGGCAGCCCGCTCGACGTGTCCCTGGCCGTCGAGGAGGACGGCACGGCCGAGGTGGACCGCTACTTCGCGTGCCCGCTGCCGGACGGATCGGGGTCGCTGTGCGGAGGCGGCGCCGGTATGGGCAACACAGGGCACCTCGCCCGCCTCGACGCCGATGGCTCGCTGCGCTGGGTGGCCTTCCTCTACCGCTCGAACCCGTTCGTGGGGGTGCGCTACGAGGGGACGACGGCTGTCGTCACCAACGACTGGCGCAACGAGCTGCGCCTCGACCTCGCCTCCCCCGAGCTCGCCTGACCCTCCCGGCCGGGCCGCCCGTGGCGCCGGCCTCGGCCAGGGTCCGGACCTTGACCGGCCGGAGCAGGTCCGCCGAGCCGTAGCGCCGGTAGCCGGAACCGTCGCGCTCCGGCTCGGCGACCGGCCCGAGCCGGTGGTGGTGCCGCACGGTCCTGATCGTGACGCTGAGACGACCGCGCCGGGGGCCGTCCGGCGCGCCCGCGGCTTCGGCCTGGGTCCTGTCGTCAAACTCCCGTCGTCCGCCCGAAGGGCGGGCCCTGCGGGGTCAGGTGCGTGCTCTCGGCGTGCCGGGCGCGGGCCCGCGTACCGGATGTACGCGGGCCCGCGTACATCCAGTACGCGGGTACGCGGGCCCGCGCCCGGTGCGGCGAGAGTGCGTGCATGGCGTCGCGGGGCAGGCGGGAGTTTGACGACAGGACCTAGGACGAGCGGACGACGCGGTCACGGTCGCGCGGCCGAGGCGGCGAGCGGTCCGTCGGCGTCAGGATGACCGCCATGCGCATCGGAATTCTCGGCACAGGCAATGTGGGAAAGACACTCGCCGCGGCGTGGCTGCGGGCGGGACACGACGTCGTCCTCGGGTCACGGCGGCCCGGGGACGAAGAGCTCCTGACGGGGCTGAAGGAACTCCTCCGGGCAGGGTTACGGGTCGACGACCCCGCGGGGACCGCCGCGCACGCGGAGGTGCTGGTGAACGCGACCCCGGGCACCGCCTCGGTGGCGCTGCTGAGCTCGATCGGGGCGCCCGCGCTCGAAGGGAAGGTCCTCCTCGACGTCGCGGTGGGTTTCCTGCCGGACGCGTCGCTCTCGCACCAGGTCGTCAGCCTGGGTGAGGAGATCCAGCGGGCGTTCCCGGACACGCGCGTGGTGAAGTCCCTCTGCACGATCGACCGCACGGTGATGGTCGCGCCAGAGTCCCTGGAGGGGCCGAGCACGGTCTTCCTCTCCGGGGAGGACGCGGAGGCGAAGCGGATCGTGGGCGGCCTCCTGGGCGATCTGGGCTGGCCCGCCGAGGCGCTGCTCGACCTGGGTGGCATCGTCACCGCGCGGGGCCAGGAGCACTTCGCCCTGCTCTTCGTCGGGATCGCCCTGGCGACGGGCACCTTCGCGTTCAACATCCGCTTCGTGCCGCCCGGCCGCCGGACGACGGACGCCGCGTAGGCCGCCCGGCCGGCGGACGACGGACGCCGCGTAGACCGCCCGGCCGCCGGACGACCGACCGGCGTAGGCCGCCCCGGCGGCGGCCCCGCGCGCAGCCCAGGTCGGCGCCCGTCACGAGCCCGCCGACGGGTCAGTCCGTTCCGGCGGCCGTCAGGGCGGACCTGATCGCCGGCCAGTCCGGGGCCGTCGGCTCGTGGGTCTCCCCCGCCGTGGCCACGTCCTTGTAGCCGCTGGAGGTGACCACGCACACCACCGGGCCGCCGGTCTCGCGCGGCCCGTGGGCCCGCAGACCGGCGAGACCGGCCGCCGACGAGGTCTCGCACCACACCCCCTGTGCCGCCAACTCCGCCCGCGCCTCGGCCATCTGTTGGTCCGTCACCACACGGGCCGCTCCCCCGGTCGTCCGGACGGCGACGACTCCGCGATAGCTGTTGATCTCGCAGTCGATGGCGTACGCGAGGGTGGGGCCGACCGGGACTCGGGCCGTGGGCCGGCCCGTCCGGAGGGCCTCGGTGAGCGCACCGGCCGCGGCGGGCTCGGCCGCGTACATCCGGGGGACGGAGCGGGTCACGCCGAGCCGGGCGAGCTCCTGGAAGCCCTTGGCCACACCGAACAGCAACTCTCCGTACCCGGTGGGGAGGTGGACCGCCGCCGGAGCCCTCCCGAGGTCGAGTGCGATCTCGTACGCGAGGGTCTTGTACCCCTCGGGCCCGAAGGGGTGCCCGGTGTGGGCGCTGTCGGTGACGCTGCTGACGGCCTGGAAGCCGAGCTCGTCGACGATCCGGCGCATGAGGGGCCGGACCGACTCGTACGGGACGGTGAGGACGGTCGCCCCGTAGGCCCGGAGGTGGGAGGCCACGGCGGGCGGGGCGAACGGGGAGGTGAAGACGGCGCAGGGCAGTCCGGCGCGGGCCGCGTAGGCGGCGGCCGCCGCGCCGTGGTTGCCGGAGGAGGAGACGACGACGCCGCGCGCGCCCGAGGCGACGGCGGCGCTGACGGCAACCCTGTTGAGGCGGTCCTTGTGGCTCCACGTGGGGTTGCGGGACTCGTCCTTGACCCAGACGCCGTCGCGGAGCTCGATCATCGGGGTGTTGCCCTCGCCGAGCCCCGGCGCGGCCAGCGGCGGGAGCAGCGGGGCCCACCGGTCGAGGCCGTGGGCGGCCGGGCGTGTGAACAGGTCGTCGGGGACCTCGTCGTAGGCGTAGTCGATGTCGAGGGGGTACGCGACCTCGTCGGTGGAGGTGACGGGGCAGCCCGCGGTCAGCGGAGGCCAGAGCGGGTGGCGTACGGAGGGGTCGGCGAGCGAGCGCTGGGCGGTGGCGAGCGAACGCCGTGCCGTGTCGGGCGGGGTCACGCGGCGGCCTTTCGGGTCGTGGTGTCGTCGGCTCCGGGCGGGGCTGCGGCCCGGTTCAGCCCATGCGGCGGCGCAGTGCGTCGAGGGCGCCGGGCCGGCGGCCGGGGACCCGCTCGCGCAGCGCGAGGAGTGCGGGGCCCAGGGCGCCGGCCCTGGCGCGGTCGTCGATCCGTTCCCACTGGTGGTGGGCCCGGTCGACGGCCGCCTCGACGTCGGGGTCGTCGGCCGGCTGCCGCAGGGCGAGCCGGGACCCGGCGGCGGCCAGCCAGAGTTCGCAGCTGCGGGCCGGTTCGCCGGCGAGGCGGGCGAGGTCGGCCCGCACCTCCGTCCAGTGCACGGCCTCGGCGGACCGGGGCCCGTGCCGGCGCAGGGCCTCGCTCTCCCAGGCCGCCGCCACCGCGGCCGCCTCCCCGTGCCGGCCTGCCATGGCGGCGGCGAGGATCGCGGGATGCGGGTCCTGGACGGCGCCGGGAGCGGGGGCCGCGGGCGCCGGGGTGGCGGGCGCGGGGGCGACGGCCGGCGCGGGGGCCAGGAGGAACTGCTCCGGCGCGGTGACACGGGCCGCCGACGCCCGTACGCAGGCCTCGGCGTGCATCGCGGGCAGCGGCGGCCGGGCGCCGGCCCGCCAGAGTTCCGCCCAGGCACGGAGGTAGTCGGGGGTCGCGGGCTCACCGCGCCGCGGGGCCGGGGTCACCCGCCCGTAAAGGTGGGTGCCGGGTCCCAGGTGCAGCAGGTCCGGTGCGACGGTGAGGCGCTGCCAGACCTCGGGGTCCGCCGCGAGGTCGGCCACGACGGTCGTGCTGCCGGCGGGGCGCCGGCCGAGTTCGCCCGCGAGCCAGTGCCAGGGCAGCGCCGTGTAGCGCAGGGTGGCCGTGGTGGTGCGGGCGAGTGCGAGATGGGGCAGGAACTGACGTCGGTCGAGGTGGAGTTGGCCCGCGAGGAAGACGGCGAGGGGGCCGGGGCTCGCCGCCACCGCGCGCAGGCGGGTGAGCACGGTCTGGGGATCCAGGGGGTCGGCGAGCTCGACGACGGTCGCGGTCGCGGTGCCGGTGAGGACGCCGGGCGGTACGGCGGCGAGGACCGGCAGGACGGACGCGGCGTCCATGACGCGGCCCCGCCCGGCGGGCGCGGCGGCGAGCAGCACGGCCGTACCCACGGAGGTTGCGACCGGCGCCGGGGCGCCTGTCGAGGGAGCGCCCGGCGTGGCCCCGACCGCACCCGCACCCTCACCCGCACGTATGTCCGCACCCGGATACGCGCGGGCCATGGCGCCGCCCCTTCCGCTCGTACGCGTGCCCGTTTCCCGCACCCGCGTACCTGCCGAGGGGGCGCCCACCGTGCCGTGTCCGTCGTCGATCACCACCCCCGCACCGTAACGCGTCGTGGCCTGTCCGATAATCGTCGGGCCTTTGACATATGTCAGAAGCACCACCGGATCGAGTGTTGCCAAATCCCTTACGAGGTGTCCCGGGCTGTGCAACAGTCATGTGCGGGCCTCCCTTTCCCACTTGGCCGCGCCGCGCCTGTATCGGAGTACGACATGCCGTCCCATCTGTTCGCGGACCGTCCCGCCCAGCCGCCGGAGCCGGGCGCGGTGGACGCGCTGATCTCACAGACCCGCCGCCTGCGCGGCGAGGTGGACGCCGTCCGGCGGGACGCCGTGGCGAACGACGACGACCCCCAGCAGCGCTGGCAGCGCGCCCTCTGCGACCTGGCCGTGCACCAACTCGACGACCTGGGCGCACACTTGGGTCAGCTCCGGGTCGGCGTGCCGGAGGGGGTCGCGACCGGGACCGGCGCCGAGGCCGATCCGGACCCCGTCCCCGACCTGGCCTCCGAGCCCGACCCGGGCACGGCCTACGGCGAGGCCGCCCCGGCCCGTACCGGCTCGCTGCTCTCCCGCGTCGGCAGCGCGGAATGGAACCTCCTGACGGACGAGGTGAGTTGGTCCGAGGAGCTGTTCCAGATCTTCGGCCGTCCCGCCGAGAGCGGCCCCATGTCGCTGGACGAACTTCCCTCCATGGTCTTCGCCGAGGACCAGTCCGTCCTCCAGGGCCTGGTGACGGACTGCCTCATCGACGGGAAGCCGATCGACGGCGAGTTCCGGATCGTCCGCACCGACGGCCGCGTGCGGACCGTGCACATGACGGGTGAGCCCGTCCTCGACTCCGACGGCTGCACCGCGTCCATGTGGGCCGTTTTACGAGACGTCAGCGAGCTGCGCCGCAGCCAGCGGGCCGTCCGCGAGAGCCGGGACAGCCTGGAGCGCAGCCGCCAGATCGAGCGCACCGAGCGACGCGTCGCCGTCGAGCTCCAGGAAGCGGTGCTCCCCCCGTGGCGCGGCTCGCTCCGCTTCGCCCACGACGGCCCCGCCCCGCTCGACGTGGCGGCCCACTACCTGCCGGCCGCCAGCACCGGCCTCATCGGCGGCGACTGGTACGACGCCCTGGCCCTGCCCGGCGGCGACGCGCTGCTGACCGTCGGCGACCTGACGGGCCACGGGGTCGCCGCGACCTCCTCCATGGCCATGCTCCTCGGCGCGCTGCGCGGCATGGCCGTGGCAGGAATCCGCCCCGGGGACCTGATGGGGCACCTCAACCAGCTCCTGGAGACCTCCGTGCAGCCCGCGCTCGGCAGCGCGATGTGCTGCCGCTACGACCCGGTCGCCCAGATCCTGACCTGGGCGCAGGCGGGCCACCCCGCCCCGCTGCTCTTCCGCGACGGGACGGGCCAGGCCCTGCGGCGACCCGAGGGCGTCCTGCTCGGGGCCACGACCGGCGGCAGGTACGGCGAGGCCGAGACCCAGCTGTTCCCCGGTGACCTGCTGGTCCTGCACACGGACGGACTGACCCGTGGCAGCGGCGCGCAGGACGACACCGGCACCCGGCGGCTGCTCGCCCTCGGCCCCCGGCTCACCGAAGCGCGGGACGCGCAGGAATGCGTGCGCGCGGTCGTCGAGGAGTTCGGCGAGGAGCCGCGCGAGGACGACGCCTGCGTGATGGTGGTCCAGGTCGGAGGCTGACCGAGGCCGGGAGGCCCGGGCCCCGTACGGACCGCCGAAGGCGCCCCGGAACCCAGGACGGGTTTCGGGTCGTCGGCGCGTCCTGTCCTGCTGCGCCCATCCCCATGAGAAGGCCCGCACGTCGCACGTCCCACCGGTGTTCCGGTGATCGTGGTCGGTGATCCGTGATCCGGTGGCCGTGATCCCGGTGGTCCAGGGGGATCCGGTGGCCGGACCCTCGCCCCGCGAGCGACTCCGAGCCCCCGCGAGGAGCTCAGGCCTGGCCCGTTCTCGGCCGGTTGACCGGCGACTTGGGCAGGGCCAGCTCGATCTCCTCGCGCAGGTCCTCGATCTTCGAGTAGCCCCCGTACTGCCCGGTGAGCCGGTACATCTCCCGCAGCCGGTGCCACGTCCGGTGGGAGGAGGTCTCCCCCATGGAGACGAGGGCGAGCCGGGCGTACCGGTCGGCCTGTTCCGGGTCGTCCGCGATGAAGCAGGCCGAGGCCATCGAGATGAAGTCGAAGAGCTTGGAGCGGTTGTGGCCGTCCTTGCGCAGCTCCAGCGCGAGCCTGGCGTGACGCTGGGCCGGGACCGCCGCGGCGGGGTCGTGGTCGGCGAGGGTCCGGTAGGCGAGGGCCTGCATGCCGTGCATGTCGGCCTCGTCGAAGTTCTGCATCCAGCTCGGCGGTTCCACGTCCGCGCGGTCGGAGACGAAGAGCTCCTCCGCCTCGCCCAGCGTCCGCTTCATGGCCTGTGCGCGTCCCATCGACGCCTGCGCCCAGGCCTCGATCGTGTGCAGCATGGCCTGCGTCCGCGGCAGCATCTGCTCGCCCGCGCCGGCCTTGGCCAGCTTCATCAGGTCGAGGGCGTCGTCCGGCCGGCCCAGGTGCACCATCTGACGGGCGGCCCTGGACAGGGCCTCGCCCGCCCGGGGACGGTCGCCGCCCTCGCGGGCCGCGTGCGCGGCGATGACGAAGTACTTCTGCGCGGTGGGTTCGAGACCCACGTCGTGGGACATCCAGCCCGCGAGGACGGCCAGGTTGGCCGCGACGCCCCAGAGGCGCCGCTGGAGGTGGTCGGCGTGACGGTAGGCGAGCATCCCGCCCACCTCGTTGAGCTGGCCCACGACGGCCTTGCGCTGAAGGCCGCCGCCACGGGAGGCGTCCCACGCGCGGAACACCTCCACCGACCGCTCCAGCGCCTCGATCTCCTCCGACCCGATGGGGGCGGCCTCGTAGCGGTCGAACCCGGCGGGGTCGGCGTGGAGGGGATCGGTGGCGCGCTGGGCGGTGGCCTTGCGTGCGGGGTCGGTCTGCAGCCAGTCGTACATGCTGCTGCTGAGTGCGGAGCCGGCGGCGAGCGCGGCACCCGCGCCCACCAGGCCGCGACGGTTGAGCATGAGGTCCATTCCCGTGAATTCGGTGAGGACCGCAGCCGTACGATCGGGAGCCCAGGGCAGCCCGTCAGGGTTGTCGTCTTTCCTGACGTCCTGCCGCTTTCCGGCGCGCCCGTGTCGTACGAACCCGAGGTCCTCGATGGTCACGACACGGCCGAGTCGCTCGGTGAACAGTGCTGCCAGCACCCGGGGGACGGGATCGCGCGGGGTCTCGCCCCGGTCGATCCACCGCCGTACCCGCGAGGTGTCGGTCGCCAGCTGGGGGTGGCCCATGGCCGCCGCCTGCCGGTTGACGAGTCTCGCGAGTTCGCCCTTGGACCAGCCGGCCAGGCCGAACAGGTCTGCCAGGCGGGTGTTGGTTTGTCCGGTCACGTCTAAGCCCCCAGGTTCTCGGCTGAGTTGACAGTAACCCCCTGTCATAGGGCTGGCGACTATTCGCCAGGGTTCGCCAGGGTGCGCCCGATGTTCCGCCACCCGCGCCCGGGTGTCAGGTAGGAACGCGCCACCCCGCCCCGCCGACCGGCCCTCATTCCCCAGGGTGCGGACCCGGGGGCGGGCGGGGCGACGCACGCAACTCGTCGGACCACGAAGGGATCTGTCACCTCCATGTACACAGCATCGTCCTCCGTGTCCGCCCCGCCCCGGCCGCAGCACCGCGTCGTCCCGGCCGGTGCCGGGCCGTACCTCGCCCCCGCGCCCCAGGCCGTACGGCCCCGGCGCTGGACGGGCGGCACCGGCACCCAGCCGGTGAGCGGGAGACTCGACCTGTCCGGCCCCCAGGGGGCGCAGCTGAAGATGGCGATCGCCTCGGTCCACCGCATCTGCCCGGAGTTCAATCCGGTCCAGGTGCTGAGGCGCAGCGGCCGCTCCCTCCTGATCGTCGGGACGACCGGGCGGACCACGGCGGTCGCGAAGTGTTTACTGGACCACTCCCCCGCGTGGGTCGAGCGGTTCCAGCACGAGATAGCTTCCTACCGCTCCTTCGTCCGGCACCGCCCGCCGGTGCGGGCGCCCCGGCTGATCGCCGCGGACCCGGAGAACTGCACGCTGGTGATCGAGCGGATGCCCGGACGGGCGGCGGCGCTCTCGCGCCACCCCGTCGAGGCCCCGCCGCGGGCCGACATCCGGGCGGTGCTCGGCGCGGTGGCCCGACTCAACTCCTGGCGGCCGCCGGCCGGTACCTTCGACGCCCCGCTGGACTACGGGACGCGGATCGCGCGCTACCACGAGCTCGGTCTCTTCACCGACCGGGACCGGGACGACCTGCAGAAGCTGCTGCACGGCCTGGCGCACGCGGGCGGCCGACAGGGGATGGGGCAGTTCTGTCACGGTGACGCCCTGCTCTCCAACGTCCTGCTCTCCCCCGCCGGTCCCGTCCTCGTCGACTGGGAGCACGCCGGCTGGTACCTGCCCGGCTACGACCTGGCGACGCTGTGGGCGGTGCTCGGAGACGCACCGCTGGCCCGGCGCCAGATCAGCCAGCTCGCCCAGCAGGCCGGCCCGGCTTCCCGGGACGCCTTCCTGGTGAACCTGATGATCGTGCTGACGCGGGAGATCCGTACGTACGAGACGGCGGTGCAGCGCACGATCAAGGAGGCTCCCCCGGCGGGTACCGTCCCGGTCGCCTCGGGCGCGCTCTCCGCCGGCGAGGAACAGCGGCTGCTCCTGAGGCGGCTGCACGACGACTGCGCCATGGCACGGCGGGCCGTGCGCGCGGCGGTCGGGACGCGCTGAAGGGGCGGGTCCGACCGACGACACGGGGGTGGCGCGCCGTGCGCCCGGTGCCGACACACCGGGACACGGCGCTCTGTTCCGCCTGCACCCCGGACCTCGCTTCCGGTGGCCCCATTGGTCCACTCCACTGACGCGTCCCAGGCCCGGGACCCGTCGTCGCGAAACTCCGCCGAACGGCCTCCATTCCCGTCCTGACGTGGGAACTTCCGCGCGCGCAGGCGTGATTGACGGATCGTCCGGGACCCGATACCCCTGTACGGGTTCGGTCCCGCACGCCCCCGAGTCACCCCCCGCCCCTGGAGGCTGCCTTGCTCCGTTCCGCGTCCGACAGACGTGTACCCGCCCCGCCACGGTCCCCGCGCCGCGTACCCAGGGTGGCGGGGGCCGTCGCCTCCGCCGCCCTTCTGGTCCCCCTGCTGTCCGCGGCTCCGTCCGCCGTCGCCGACGGGCCCGAGGCGGGCTCGCTCCAAGGTCAGTTCGCGCGGGCCGCGGCGCGCCACGGTGTGCCCGAGAGCGTCCTGCTCGGCGTGGCGTACCTCCAGTCGCGCTGGGACACCCACGGGGGTGCGCCGAGCGTGACCGGCGGGTACGGGCCGATGCACCTGACGGACGCGGTGACGGCGCTCGCCGGGTCCGGTGCGCCGCACCACTCGGACGGCGGGGAGGACGCGCGCGGCGACGGCTCGCGCCCGGTCCGCACGGTGGCGCACGCCGCGTCCACCGAACCCGCCGCGCTCTCGCCGACGGCGCTGCCCGGCCGGCTGCGGACGCTGGAGCGGGCCTCCGCGCTCTCCGGGATCCCGGCCGAGGAGCTGCGCGGTTCCACCGCCGCGAACATCGAGGGCGGTGCCGTGCTGCTCGCGGCGGCGCAGCGGGAGGCCGGGCTGCCGGCGAGCGCCGATCCCGCCGACTGGTACGGGGCAGTGGCGCGCTACTCGGGTGCCGACGACTCGGCGACGGCCGCGACGTACGCGAACGACGTGTTCGACGTGATCAGGGCCGGGGAGTCCCGCACGACGGACAGCGGCCAGGAGGTCTCGCTGCCGGCCGTGCCGGGGGTGGCGCCCGCCACGGAGCAGCTCGACGCGCTCGGACTGCGCCGGCCCGCCGCCGGCCCGGTGGAGTGCCCGCGCTCGGTGGCCTGCGAGTGGATCCCCGCGCCGTACGAGGAGTTCGGCGACGGCGACTACGGCAACCACGACAAGGCCGACCGACCCGCGTCGCAGTCGATCGACTACATCGTCGTCCACGACACCGAGGCCACCTGGGACGTCACGCTGAAGCTGGTGCAGGACCCGACGTACGTGTCGTGGCAGTACTCGCTGCGCTCCTCGGACGGGCACGTCGCGCAGCACCTGCCGCTCAAGGACGTCGGCTGGCACGCGGGCAACTGGTTCGTGAACGCCAAGTCGGTGGGTCTTGAGCACGAGGGCTTCCTGACCTCCCCGGACTCCTGGTACACGGAGGCGATGTACCGGACGTCGGCGCGGCTCGTGCGGTACCTCGCGCAGCGGTACGGCATCCCGCTGGACCGGCAGCACATCCTGGGGCACGACACCGTGCCGGGGACGGTGACCTCGACGATCCGGGGCATGCACACGGACCCGGGCCCGTACTGGGACTGGGCGCACTACTTCCGTCTCCTCGGCCGGCCGCTCACGCCGAGCGCCGGTCCGAACGCCGGAGTGGTGACGATCAGGCCCGACTACAGCTCCCACCAGCCGGTCTACACGGGCTGCGTGAAGGCCGGCGAGGTCTGTGCGCCGCACGGGAGCGGGGCGGTGCGTCTGCACTCCGCGCCGAGCGCCGACGCGCCCCTGGTGAAGGACATCGGGCTGCGGCCGGGTGGGCAGGACTCCACGACCGGGGTCAACGACACGGGGGCGCGGGCCTCGACGGGGCAGAGCTTCGCGGTGGCGGAGCGCCGGGGCGAGTGGACGGCGATCTGGTACCTCGGGCAGAAGGCGTGGTTCCACAACCCGGGGAAGGAACCGACCGCGGTGAGCGCGCGCGGGCTCGTCCTGACTCCCCGGGAGGGGCTCGCGGAGGTGCCGGTGTACGGGCGGGCCTATCCGGAGGCCTCGGCGTACCCGGCGGGGGTCCCCGTGCAGGCGGTGTCCCCGCTTCCGTACAAGCTGCTCGCGGGGCAGCGGTACGTGGTGGGTGACCGCATGCCGGGCGAGTACTACTTCGCGCCGGTGTTCGACAGCGGGGGCCACCGGGTGGTGCGGGGCCAGGAGGAGTACTACCAGATCCAGTTCGGCCATCGCGTGGCCTTTGTGAAGGCGTCTGACGTGCGGGTTTCCCAGGGCTGACGGAGGCCTGGCCGAAAGGTGCGGGGTGGTGCCGGAGAATCGCTCCGGCACCACCCCGCGCGCGTTCATACGACTATTCGGGAGATCGTGTGTGCCATCCGGGGGACGGGTAAGGCTGGGCCGGTCATCGCACGTGCTCACCGGAAGGCCCCTCAGGAAATGCCTCAGCCCTTCGTTATGCCGGACTTCTATGTTCCGTATCCGGCGCGGCTCAATCCCCATGTGGAGACCGCCCGCACGCACACGCGTGACTGGGCGCGGGAGATGGGGATGCTGGAGGGCTCGGGCGTCTGGGAGGAGCACGACCTCCAGTCCCACGACTACGCGCTGCTGTGCTCGTACACCCACCCCGACTGCGACGCGGAGGCCCTCGACCTCGTCACGGACTGGTACACCTGGGTCTTCTTCTTCGACGACCACTTCCTGGAGGTCTTCAAGCGCACCCAGGACCGGGCGGGCGGCAAGGCCTATCTGGACCGGCTGCCGCTCTTCATGCCGGCGGACCCGGCGGCGGGCATGCCCGAGCCGACCAACCCCGTGGAGGCGGGGCTCGCGGACCTCTGGCGGCGGACGGTCCCGTCGATGTCCGAGGGCTGGCGGGTGCGGTTCGCGGAGGCGACGGAACACCTCCTGTACGAGTCCCTGTGGGAGCTCGACAACATCAACGACGGGCGGATCGCCAACCCCCTGGAGTACATCGAGATGCGCCGCAAGGTGGGCGGCGCACCCTGGTCGGCCGGTCTCGTCGAGTACGCGGCGGGGGCCGAGGTCCCCGCCCAGGTGGCGTACTCCCGGCCGCTGCGTGTGCTCAGGGACGCCTTCTCGGACGCGGTGCACCTGCGCAACGACCTCTTCTCGTACCAGCGCGAGGTGGAGGACGAGGGCGAGAACAGCAACGGCGTCCTGGTCCTGGAGCGGTTCCTGGGCTGCTCGACCCAGGAGGCGGCGGAGGCCGTCAACGACCTGCTGACCTCGCGGGTGCAGCAGTTCGAGAACACGGCCCTGACCGAAGTGCCGCTGCTCGCCGCCGAGAAGCAGCTGAGCGCGGCCGAGTGCGCGGCCGTGGCGGCGTACGCGAAGGGGCTCCAGGACTGGCAGTCCGGCGGGCACGAGTGGCACATGCGCTCCAGCCGGTACATGAACGAGGGCATGGTCACGGGGCCTTCGCGGCTCGACGGGGTCCTCGGCACCTCGGCGCTCGACATCCGGACCCTGTTCGGGCGCCCGGCGGCCGCCCGGCACCGGGCGTTCACCCACGCCCCGCACCAGCACGTGGGGCCTTCCCTGCTGCCCGAGTTCGACCTGCCCTACCCGCTGGCCGTCAACTTCCACCACGCGGCGGCGGCGCGGCACACCGTGGACTGGGCCGAGCGGATGGGGCTGCTCGACGACATCTGGGACCGGACGCTGGCGGAGGGCTTCGACCTCGCGCTCTGCTCGGCGGGCCTCGATCCGGACGCGTCCCTGGAGGAGCTGTGCCTCGGCACCGACTGGCTGACCTGGGGAACGTACGCGGACGACTACTACCCGGCCGCCTTCGGACGCTCGGGCGGTCTGGCCGGCGCGAAGGAGCAGAACGACCGGCTCAAGGCGTGCATGCCGCTCGACGAGCCCTCGGCCGGGACCGCGCTCGCGGTGAACCCGCTGGAGCGCGCGCTCGCCGACATCTGGCAGCGGACGGCCACGCCGATGGCCCCCGGGGCGCGGGCACGGCTGCGGGGCTCGGTCGACGCGATGCTCGACAGCTGGCTGTGGGAGATGCACAACGTGGTGCAGCACCGGGTGCCCGACCCGGTCGACTACATCGAGATGCGGCGCAGCACCTTCGGCTCCGAGCTGACCATGCTCCTGTGCAAGCTCCGGCAGGACGAGACGCTGCCCCCGGAGCTGTTCGGGTCGGGCACCGTGCGGAGCCTGGAGAACGCGGTGATGGACTACGGCGCGCTCGTCAACGACCTCTTCTCGTACCAGAAGGAGGTCGAGGTCGAGGGTGAGGTGCACAACGCCGTCCTCGTGCTCCAGAAGTTCTTCGACTGCGACTACCCGACGGCGGTGGCGATGGTCGACGACCTGATGCGGGGGCGGCTGCGCCAGTACGAGCACCTGAAGGCGCGGGAAGTCCCCGTGCTCTACGCGGACTTCGGGCTCGACGCGGCCGGACGGGCGGCGTTCGCTTCGTATCTGCGGGAGTTGGAGGACTGGCTCGCGGGCGTCCTCAACTGGCACCGGAAGGTTCGCCGTTACGGTCCCGAGGACGTCCGCTCGGGCAGCGGCAGCGCACTGCTGCGGCGCGGCCCCGTGGGCATCGGCACCTCGGCCGCGCGGATCTCCGAGCTGCTCGGCGCCGCACCGCGCTGAGGCACGCCGAAGGCCTCCGGGTACGGTCCCGGAGGCCTTCGGGTCGTCGGATCAGGCGCGCCGGCCGCGTAGTTCGTCGATCTCGCGGCGCTCGCGCTTGGTGGGGCGGCCCGCGCCCCGGTCGCGTACCGCCGCGACCGCGACGTGCTCGCGGGGCGGCGGGGGCGGGCTGTTGTCCACGTACGCCTCGACGGCGACGGGCGGGCCGACCCGCTTGGTGTGGAGCTCCTTGATCTCGACGATCCGCTCCCGGCCGCCGTGGAAGATCCTCACCTCGTCGCCCGGCTTCACCGGCTGGGCGGGCTTGGCCCGCTCGCCGTTGACCTTCACGTGCCCGGCCCGGCAGGCCGCGGCGGACTGGGACCGGGTCTTCGTGAGACGGACCGCCCAGATCCAGGCGTCGACGCGCGCGCTCATCGGCCCCCGCTCCCCGTCAGCCCTGCTGGAACAGCTCGGCGGGCAGGGGCTTGAGCAGCGCGTACAGGTCGTCGGTGATCGGCCGGTCCCAACTGGCGATCGTCACGAGGACGTTGTCGCTGCGGTCGAACTGGACGCAGGAGATGCGGCTCTCGGAGAGCTTGAGGCGGCGGACGATGAGGAGGTTGTCGCCCTGCATCACGGGGACGTCCTCGGTGTCGAGCACCTCGACCGGCTCGTCGTTCTCCAGGGCCGCGAGGAGCTGGGCCACCTCGAAGGGGATCTGCCCGTCCGCGAGCTCGCGCGCCGGGGAGCCCTCGGGGAGGTTGCCGATGATCATCGCGGGGCCGCGGCCGCCGAACAGGTCGTACCGGAGGAACACGCCCTGGCAGGAGCCGTCGGGGGCGGGCAGCAGACCGGCGCCGAGATTGCCGGGCCAGTCGCCCGGATCCATGGCCAGGACGTCGAAGTCCGGGCCCGCGGGAGTGGCGGCGCTGCGGCGGCGGAGGAAGGACATACGGCCATGGTACGTGCCCCGGCGCGCGATGCCGCGCGCCGGGCGCCCCGCTCCGGTCAGGGCTGCCCGTCGGGGCGGCCCGTGTGGCGCAGTGCCTGGTCGAGGCCCGTCCGGTCGGTGCCCAGTTTCCGGTAGACGGCCGAGAGGAGCCGGCTGGCGGTGGCCGTGTCGACGCCGAGGTGGAGGGCCACGTCGCGGTCGCGGACGGTGAGCTCGGCGGCCTGGAGCTCACGGGCGGTGAGCGTGTCCGTGCCGGCCGGGTGGAGGGCTCGGGGGCGCAGTCCGGCCGCCGCCAGCTCGGACCGGGCATCCTCGACGAGGCCGTCGGCCCCGCAGTCCTGGGCGGCCTCCAGACCCCGGTAGAGGTGCTCGGCGGCTTCCGCCGCGCGTTCCGTGCGGCGGAGGGCGGCGCCGAGGGCGACGAGGGAGCGGGCGAGCTCGTAGGCGGCGGGCGACCGGTCCAGCCAGTCGACGGATTCCTCCAGGTGCTTCACGCGCTCGGTGGGTACGGAGACCTCGGCGAGCACCCGGAGCGCCGAGCCGATCGCGGAGGGTGCCCCGTACTGCCGGGCGCGGGCGACGGCCTCCAGGGCGGTGCGCCGGGCCCGCACGGGGGTCGTGGCGGCCTCGGCGACCGCGAGGTGGAGCTGCCAGGGGCACCAGGCGGGATTGCGCATGCCGCGCGGGTCGAGGCGGCGGCCGACGGCGGCCAGCTCGGCGGCGGCCTCGTCGGTGCGGCCCCTGGCCAGGAGCAGCTCGGCGTGGACGGTCTGGGAGTCGGGGAAGGTGACGGCGGCCGGGAAGGGCTCGCCGAAGTCGTGCTCGCGGGCGATGCGGTCGGCCTCCTCGACCCGGCCGCGGGCCAGCAGGACCTCGATGGTGACGCCGACCGCGTACCACTGGGCGGGGGTGCGCGGTCCGACGCGCTCGGCGAGGCGCAGTCCGGCGCGGACGAAGTCCTCGGCCTCGACGAGGCGGCCGCGGCGGTAGCGGATGTAGCCGAGCAGGGTGTACGCGAAGGAGAGGTGGGCCCCCCGCCAGCCCTGGCGCTCGAACTCGGCGGTGCCGGCGGCGAACAGCTCCTCGGCGCGGCCGGGGCGGTCGGCGTAGAGGAAGGTGAGGGCCACGAGGACCGGGACCTCGAAGCCCCGGCTCTCGTCGGCCCAGCTGAGGCCGCCTTCGAGGGCGCGCTCGGCGTGTCCCACGGCGACGGCGGAGGGTTCGGCGCGCAGGGTGGCGTCCCAGGCGCGCAGGCCGATGACGTACCGCTCGGTGAGGTCGCGGCCGGTGAGCCGGTCGGCGAGGGCGGCGAGGCGGCGGGAGCGGGCGGGCGACTCGGGTTCGTCGGCGCGGAAGGCGTCCCACATGAACTTCTCGGCCTGCATGCGGAGGCGGCTGCGGGCGTCGGTGGTCTGCCGGGCCTCGCGGCCGAGGAGCTCGGAGGCCTCGACGAGGCGGTCGCTGTGGGCGAGGACCTGGGACAGGCGGTAGACGATGCCGTGGCGGAGGGCCGGGTCGGCGATCGGCTCCTCCAGGGCGGCGCGCAGGTGGTTGACGGTGGTGGCGGGTTCGGTGAGGAGCGAGGAGCAGCCGAGCTCGAAGAGGACGGCGGCCCGGTCGTCGGCGGTGGGGGGTTCACGCAGGGCGCGGGCGAGGAAGCGGCGGGCGGCGTCGGGGGCGCCGGCGCGGAGGTTCTCGCGGGCTGCGGCGCGCAGGTGGCCGACGGCCCAGGAGTCGCCCTCGGGGTGGGTCTCCAGGAGGTGCCGGGCGGCGGCGGTGGAGCCGAGTCCCGCGTCGATGACGCACCAGGCGGCCTGGCCGTGGAGGGCGACGCGGGTGGCGGTGGGGATGGAGCGGTAGACGGTGGTGGCGATGAGCGGGTGGACGAACGTGAGGGGCTCGTCGGGGCCGTCGGCCTCGGCGAGCACCCGGGCCTCGCGCAGTCGGGCCGCGCAGTCGGCGACGGCCTCGTCGCCGAGTCCGGCGACGGCTCCGGCGAGCTGCGGGGAGATCTCGGTCCCGAGGACGGCGCAGGCCCAGGCGAGGCGCACGGTGGCGGGGCCGAGGCGTTCGAGGCGGGTGACGAGGCCGCTGCCCTTGAGGGCGGCGGCGAGGTCGCGGAGTTCGTGGGCGCCGCCCGCGGTGGGTTCGAGGCCGTGGTCGCGGACCTTGGCGGCGAGTTCGACGGCCTCGAAGGGGTTGCCGGAGGTGACGGTCCAGCACTCGCGGCAGAAGGTGTCGTCGGCGTGGGCGCCGACCCGGTCGCGGACGAGCTGGGCGATGGCCTCGGTGGTGAGCGGGGCGAGGCCGAGGGGGCGCTGCCCGGAGCGGTGGCCGGTGAACTCGGCTCCCTCGTCGGGGAGTTCGTCGGGGCGGTAGGCGACGACGAGGAGCATGGGGAGCTCTTCGGCGCGCGGGGCGAAGGCGGCGAGCCAGCCGAGGGACTCGGGGTCGGCCCAGTGGGCGTCGTCGACGACGACGACGAGCGGGGCGCGCCGGACGGCGAGGTGGGTGAGGACCCAGTCGAGTCCGTCGCGCAGGCCCTGCGGGTCGGGCGGGGATCCGGCGGCGGTGGCGCGCAGCCCGAGGGCGGGGCCGACGATGTCGTACCAGGATCCGAGCCGCTCGCGGAGCTCGGTGTCGGAGGCGTGGGCCAGTTGGGGCTGGAGGAGCTGCCGGGCGACGTGGAAGGCGACCCGCTGCTCCTGGTCGCCGCCCCGGGCGGAGAGCACGGTGCAGCCGCGCGCGCCGGCGAGGCGCCGGACCTCGGCGAGCAGGGTGGTCTTGCCGAGCCCGGCGGGGGCGGCGTAGGCGAGGATGCCGCCGCGGCGGGTGGCACGGGGCCGGTCGGCGGACGCGCTCTCGGGCTCACCGCCGGGCGCGTCGGCCGTGGGGCCGGTCGGGGCGTCGGCAGGAGCGTCGGCCCGGCCGTGACGCGCGTCGGCGAGCGCGTCGGCCGGGTCGGGGAGGGGCGTCGGCCCGGTGGCGGGCCGGCCGGGGGGTGTGTCGGGGACGGCGACGAGGTGGGGGCCGCGCGGCCCGCGGGGTGCGGGCACCCGCTCGGGCCGGGCGGGGAACTCCTCCGCGAGGCCCGTCAGGAGGTCGAGTGCCTCCTCGGCCGCCGTGAGCGCCGCCTCGCGTTCGAAGAGGCCGAAACCCTTGCGGGCCCGCCTGCCGTCCTCAGGTACCACGTTTCACCCCCACACCGGGGGCGCACGCCCGGCGCACAGTGCGGGGTGCCGGGCGGGTGGCCCCGCGAAAACCCCAGCGTACGCCCGATGGAGTGAAGGGGGACGGGTAAACGCCCAAGCCAGGGGCGCACGACGGCGCGTCTGGCTCGTTCCGCACCGCACGGCCCGGCGGAGACCCCGGTGGGCACGCCGAAGGAGACCCGCGGCCGCTGTCCCGTCAGGGCCGGTTCCGATCGTCGCCGGATCGCGTCAGGCGTTCCAGTACGGCCAACGCCTCCTCCGCGCGGGCGTGTTCCACGAAGAGGTGGTCGTGGTGGAACCCGGCCACGACGTTGCAGCTCAGGCCCGCTTCGGCGAGGGCGCCCGCGACGGCGGCCGTCAGGCCGACGGCGTCGAGCGCGGAGTGGATCCGCAGGGTGATCCACCCCGCCACGTAGTCGTACGGGAGGGAGGCGGCGTCCGCCTCCTCCTGGCGTACGACGAGGGTGAGCCCCTCGCTCTCGGTCACGGTGACGACGGGGACGACCCCGGCCGGGGCGGCGGGGCCGGCCACCGTGGTGAAGACGTACCGCCCGGGGGCGAGTTCCGGTCGCATCCCGGGGAGGAGCCGGGTGAGATCACGTTCGGCGTTCATGCAGGCCAGCGTAGGCGGCGGCCGGGTGGTTCAGGTGGTGGGCGGGGTGTCCCCGACCAGCCACATGGAGAAGAACTGCGCGCCGCCCCCGTAGGCGTGGCCGAGCGCCCTGCGTGCGCCCTCCACCTGGTGCTCGCCCGCCTCGCCGCGTACCTGGAGCGCCGCCTCGGCGAAGCGGATCATCCCGGAGGCCCCGATGGGGTTGGTGGAGAGCACCCCGCCCGAGGGGTTCACGGGCAGGTCTCCGTCGAGTTCGGTGACGCCTGCCTCGGTGAGCTTCCAGCCCTCGCCCTCCGCGGCGAAGCCGAGGTTCTCCAGCCACATCGGTTCGTACCAGGAGAACGGCACGTACATCTCGACGGCGTCGATCTCCCGCCGGGGGTCGGTGATCCCGGCCTGCCGGTAGACGTCGGCGGCGCAGTCCCGGCCCGCCCGCGGCGAGACGAAGTCCTTGCCGGCGAAGAGGGTGGGCTCGCTGCGCATGGCGCCGCCGTGCATCCAGGCGGCCGGACGCGGGGCACGGGCCGCGCCGGCCCGGTTCGTGAGGACCATGGCGCAGGCGCCGTCGGAGGACGGGCAGGTCTCCGAGTAGCGGATGGGGTCCCAGAGCATCGGGGAGGCCTGGACCTTCTCCAGCGTCAGGTCGTGCTCGTGGAGGTGGGCGTACGGGTTCTTGAGCGCGTTGCGCCGGTCCTTGTACGCGACGAGGGAGCCGATGGCGTCGGGGGCGCCGGTGCGGCGCATGTAGGCCCGGACGTGCGGGGCGAAGAAGCCGCCGGCGCCGGCGAGCAGCGGCTGCTGGAAGGGGACGGGCAGGGAGAGGCCCCACATGGCGTTCGACTCGGACTGCTTCTCGAAGGCGAGGGTGAGGACGGTCCCGTGGACGCCCGCCGCGACCAGGTTGGCGGCGACGAGCGCGGTGGAGCCGCCGACCGATCCGGCCGTGTGGACCCGGAGCATGGGTTTCCCGACGGCGCCGAGCGCGTCCGCGAGGTACAGCTCCGGCATCATCACGCCCTCGAAGAAGTCGGGGGCCTTGCCGATGACGACGGCGTCGATGTCCGCCCAGGTCAGCTCCGCGTCCGCGAGGGCGCGGACGGCGGCCTCGCGGACGAGGCCGGCGATCGAGACGTCGTGGCGGGCGGCGACGTGCTTGGTCTGGCCGATGCCGACGACGGCGACGGGCTCTTTAGGCACGGGGGTCCCCTTCCAGGACGGCGACCAGGTTCTGCTGGAGGCAGGGCCCTGAGGTGGCGTGGGCGAGGGCGCGGTCGGAGGCGCCCCGGTGGATGCGGGCGGCGGCCTCGCCGAGGCGGATGAGGCCGGCGGCCATGACGGGGTTGGCGGCGAGGGCGCCGCCGGAGGGGTTGATCCGGACGCTCGCGTCGAGGCCGAGGGCCTTGGCGAGCACGACCTCCTGGGAGGTGAAGGGGGCGTGGAGTTCGGCGGTGTCGACGGGCCTGTCGAAGGCTCCGGCGCGCTCGGCGGCGAGGCGGGTGGAGGGCGAGTCGGTGAGGTCGCGGACGCCGAGGGAGTGGGCCTCGATGCGGTGGTCCATGCCCCGGATCCAGGCGGGGCGTTCGCAGAGTTCGCGGGCCAGGTCGCCGGCGGCCAGGACGACGGCGGCGACGCCGTCGCCGATGGGCGGGCAGTCGCCGGTGCGGAGCGGCCGGACGACGTACTCGCCCTGGGAGCGGGCGCCGGGGAGTTGGGCGTGCGGGTTGTCCGCCGCGTCGGTGCGGCTCCGTTCGGCGATGGCCGCGAGGGCGGGTTCGTCGGTGTGGCCGGCGTCGACGAGGGCCTGGGCCTGGAGCGCGGCGAGCGCGACGGAGTCGGGCCAGAGCGGAGCGAGGTAGTAGGGGTCGAGCTGCCGGGTGAGGACGTCGCGGACGGAGCCGGGCGAGGACTTCCCGTAGGAGTAGACGAGGGCGGTGTCGGCCTCCCCGGTGAGGAGTTTCACCCAGGCCTCGTACAGGGCCCAGGCGCCGTCCGTCTCGACATGGGACTCGGAGATCGGCGGCCAGGCGCCGACGCCGTCGAGGGCCATGGTGAAGGAGAAGGCGCGTCCGGCGAGGTAGTCGGAGGAGCCGGAGCAGGTGAACCCGATGTCGGAGGCCTTGAGTCCGGTCTGCCGGAGCACCTCGTGCAGGACGGGCATGACCATCTCGACCTCGGAGAGGTCGTCGGTGCGGCGGCGGTGGTCGCTCTGGGCGAAGGCGACGATCGCCACCTCTCGTGCGGGCCGGTGCGGAGTCACAGCAGCTCCTTGTAGGTGTCGTAGTCGGCGTCGGGTTCGCCGGTGGGCCGGTAGTGGTCGGGGTAGCGGCCGTCCTCGCTCCACACGGGTTCGACGCGCAGGCCCATGCGGACCTGGTCGTAGGGGATGCCGGCGATGCGGCCGTGGAGGGCGAGCCCGGCGCCGTCGAGGGCGATGTGGGCGTAGACGTACGGCACCTCGATGTCGAGGTTCTTCGCCTTGATGTTGACGATGCAGTACGTGGTGACGGTGCCGCGGGGGCCGACCTCGACCTGGTCGGTGGTGGCGACCCCGCAGGTGGGGCAGGCGCCCCGGGGAGGCACGTACACCTTGGCGCAGGAGGGGCAGCGTTCGCCGACGGTACGGCGCTCGGCGAGCGCGTAGAGGTAGCGGGTCTGGGCGCGGCCGGGGCTGTAGGTGTAGTCGAGGCGGGCGGCGGCGACGATGCCGGTGACGGGGTCGTCGAACTCCCCTTCGTGGGGCTGTGGTCCGGTCGCGGGGTCGTCGTCCTCGTACGGCTCGAAGCAGGCGATGTCGGTGATGGCGCCGGAGCGTTCGGCGGCCCAGCGGATGCGGACGCGCAGTCCGGTGCGGACGGCGTCGGGGCCGGGGGCGTCGAGGGCGTGCAGGAGGGCGGTGTCGGCGCCGTCGAGGCGGACGAGCACCCAGGCGAAGGGGGTCGCGAGCGGCTGGCCGGCGCGGGGCTCGGGGTTCCAGGCCCAGGTGGAGACGGTGCCGGTGGCGCCGACCTCGACGAGCTCGCGGAGTTCGGCGGCGGTGGCGGGGTCGTACTCGACGGGCGGGACGAGCACCTCGCCGGCCTCGGTCCGCACCCCGAGCACGGTCCGCTCGCGCAGTCCGGTGAGGAAGGCGGACTGGACGGGGCCGAGGGATCGGGTGAAGGGGAACTCGACGACGAGGGGGGCGCGGAGGGTCTCCGGCGGTGGGGTGACGGTCATGGGCGGGCTCCTCGGTGGCTGGTCGGTGCTGGTGGATGCGGTGGGGCCGCTGCGCGGGGCCTTCTCCCCCACCCCGCCCCTTCCCGAACCGGGGGCAAGCCCCCAGACCCCCGTACGGCCTCCGGCCGCGCCCTCACACGCCGGGCGGGCCGAACGTTCCGCCCAGGGGGCGGAATTTCAGCCCCGCCGGCGTGTGAGGCGCGGGGTCCGGGGGCGGCGCCCCCGGTTACGGGAAGGGGCGGGGTGGGGGATCATCACTCCCGTCGGTACTCCGGCGTCCGCTTCTCCGCGAACGCCCTCGCCCCCTCCTTCGCGTCCGCGGTGTCGAAGATCGGCCACCCCCGCTTCAGCTCGGCGGCCAGCCCGTCCGTCTCCGTCATCTCGGCGGTCTCGTAGACGGACGCCTTCACCGCCTCGACCGCCAACGGCCCGCACGCGTTGATCCGTTCGGCGATGTCGAGGGCCGCTTCCAGGGCCGTGCCGTCGGGCACGACCCGGCCGACGAGCCCGATGCGGGCGGCTTCCTCGGCGGTGTACGGGCGGCCCGTGAGGAGCATTTCGAGGGCGTGCGCGCGGGCGATCTGGCGCGGCAGCCGGACCGTGGAGCCGCCGATGGGGAAGAGGCCGCGCCTGACCTCGAAGAGGCCGAAGGTCGCCGAGGCGGCCGCGACCCGGATGTCGGTGCCCTGGAGGATCTCGGTGCCGCCGGCGACGCAGTACCCCTCGACGGCCGCGATGACGGGTTTGCGGGGGCGGTGGTGGCGCAGCATCGCCTTCCAGTGCAGGTCGGGGTCCGCCTTGAGCCGGTCCCGGTACCGCTCGCCCGCCATGCCCTTGCCGGCCAGGGCCTTGAGGTCCATGCCGGCGCAGAAGGAGCCGCCCGCTCCGGTGAGGACGACCGAGCGGATGCCGTCGTCGGCGTCGGCCTCCAGCCAGCCGTCGTGGAGGCCGACGAGCATCGGCAGCGAGAGGGCATTCTTGGCCTCGGGCCGGTTCAAGGTGAGGACGAGCGTGGCGCCTTCGCGCCGTACGTCGAGGTGTTCGGTGCCACCCATGGGGTCTCCCGTCTCCAGTTCTGGAACAGGTTGCAGGAGTGGGGGGTCCAGTTCAATAGTTTTCTGACACTCAGTCAGATTCTTCTGCACACCCCCTTCCCCCCGTCGCCGGTCGGCGCTCTAATGACCGCCACGTCACTGCGCACCCGTACGAGTCAGCGCGAACCGGGATCAGGAGGAACGGTGGAGTACAACCTTGCCGACCTGTTCGAATCGGTGGTCGACGTGGTCCCGGACCGCGAGGCTCTGGTGTACGTCGACCACCCGGGCACGGGTGCGGAGCGCCGCCTCACGTACGCCGAACTCGACGCCGCCGCCAACGGCATCGCCCATCACCTCATCGACGCGGGCATCCGCCCCGGTGAACACCTCGGCCTCCACCTGTACAACGGCGTCGAGTACCTGCAGACGGTCCTCGCCTGCCTCAAGGCCCGGATCGTGCCGGTGAACGTCAACTACCGGTACGTGGAGGAGGAGCTCGTCTACCTCTACCGGGACGCCGACCTCGCCGCGCTCGTCTTCGACGCCGAGTTCACGGACCGGGTGGCGGCGGCACTGCCGCAGACTTCGACGCTGCGGCACCTCGTGCGGGTCGGGATCCCGCCCGAGGGTGCGCCGGCGCTCGACTGCGTGCCGTACACCGAGGCGGAGGCGGCCGGCTCGCCGGAGCGCGGCTTCGGCCCGCGCTCCGGGGACGACCTCTTCATCATCTACACCGGCGGTACGACGGGCATGCCGAAGGGCGTCCTGTGGCGCCAGGAGGACCTGTTCTTCGCGGGCCTGTTCGGCGGCGAACCCTCGGGCGAGCCAGTGAAGCGGCCGGAGGAACTGGCCGAGCGGGTCGCGGCCGGCGGCCCCGGCATCACCTTCTTCCCCGCGCCGCCGCTGATGCACGGGACGTCCACGCTGACGGCGTTCATCGCCTTCAACTACGGCCAGCGGGTCGTCCTGCACCGCAAGTACGTGCCGGAGGAGGTCCTGCGCACCCTGGAGAAGGAGAAGGTCTCCAGCATCTCGCTCGTGGGCGACGCGATGCTGCGTCCGCTCGTGGACGCCCTGCAGGGCCCGCTCAAGGGCACCGACCTTTCGAACCTCTTCAGCCTGTCGTCCTCCGGGGCGATCATGTCCGACACGGTGCGGGCCCAGCTCCAGGAGCTGATGCCCGACGTCCTGCTCCTCAACAACTTCGGCTCCACCGAGTCCGGTTCCAACGGCCGCGCGACGGACGACTCGGGCCCCGACAAGGGCTTCCGGCTCCACGTCAACGAACGCACCCAGGTCGTCGACCCGGCGACCCGCGAGACCGTCGCGACGGGGGAGATCGGCCGCCTGGCCCAGCGCGGTCACGTCCCGCTCGGCTACTACAACGACCCGGCCAAGACCGCCGAGACCTTCTTCGAGAAGGACGGGGTGCGGTGGGTGCTCCTCGGCGACATGGCGACCGTCGACGAGCACGGCGTCGTCACCGTCCTCGGGCGCGGCTCGCAGTGCATCAACACGGGCGGCGAGAAGGTCTACCCGGAGGAGGTGGAGCAGGCGCTGAAGTCCCACCCCGACGTGTACGACGCCCTGGTCGCCGGAGTCCCGGACGCCCGGTGGGGCAACCACGTCGCCGCGGTCGTCCAGCTCCGCTCGGACGCCGCGCCACTGGACCTGGAGGCGGTGCAGAACCACTGCCGCCCGCGCCTGGCGGGCTACAAGGTCCCCCGCCAGCTGGTCCTCACCGACCACATCCAACGCTCCCCCAGCGGCAAGGCGGACTACCGCTGGGCCCGCTCGGTGGCGGTGGAGGCGGACGCGGGAACGGCTGCGGAGGACCGGCGGGCGTAGGGGGCGCCCGGAAGGTCCCGCCCGGCCCGCGACACCCCCTATGAGGAACCGCAATCGGTACTAGGGCGTGTTGCGAAAGTCCCGCCTGCCCGACGGCGCCTGGCACGCACGCTCGCCGCGTTGTCGGGATCACCCCGATACATCCAGTATCGGGGCGACCCTCCGCCTTGCGATCGCACGCACCAGACGCCGTCGGGCCCGCCCTTCGGGCGGCCGGCGCTACTTTCGCAACACGCCCTAGACGCCGAACTCCCTCAGTGCGGCGAGGAACTCGGCCGGCCGGGCATCGTGGATCAGATGCCCGGCATCGACCGTGACCAGGCGCGCGCCGGGTATCCGTTCGGTGAGCCAGGTCAGCTGGTCCTGGGGGACGTGGCTGGACGGGCCTCCGCCGAGGACGAGGGTGGGGGCCTTGATCGCGGCGAGGCCCTCGCGCCAGGCCGGGTCGGGGGCGTTCAGCTGGGCGTCGGTGGTCGTCACGACCTCCCAGTCCAGGCCGAGCGGGCCGTCCGGGCGCTCGGCGACCGGGCGCGGCGGGTCGAGCGGGAGGAAGACGGGCGGCTCCTCCAGGACGAGGCGGCCGATCAGGCCGGGTTCCCGCTGGGCGAGGAGGCAGGCCGCCCCGCCGCCCATCGAGTGCGCCACGACGGTCGCCCCGGCGAGGTCCAGTGCCCGCAGGAAGCCGCCGAGCTCGTCGCGGAGGTCCTCGAAGCCGTAGCCGCCGGGGCGGTCGCTGAGTCCGTGTCCTCGCAGGTCGGGGGCGTACACCCGGTGGTCGGCGGCGAGGGACTCGGCGATGGTGTGCCAGCCGGTGCCGTTCTCGCCGCGTCCGTGGACGAGGACGACGGGCGGGGCGCCCTCGGGGCCGCTCACCCGGTAGGCGAGGCGTACGCCGTCGACGGTGACCGTGCGGACCTCCGGGTCCAGGAAGGCCGCGACGGAGCGGACGAAGGCCTCCGCGTCGTCCACCCAGGGGAAGTGCCCGGCGCCGGGCTGGACGACGAGTTCGGCGTCGGGGAAGCAGGCCACGGCCCGGGCGGCCTTGGCCGGGGTGGGGTTGGCGTCGTACTCCCCGGCCACGATCAGCACCGGCGCCCTGAGCGCGGTGAGCGCCCGGCGGGTGGCCTCCGGGTCGTAGGCGCCCTCGCCGTGGTAGACGGAGGCGGCCTCCCAGCGGATCTGTCGCTGCGCCGCGGCCGCGTGCTCCTGCGCGGCCTCGTCCCAGCGGCCGTAGGCGAAGGGCGCCACGATCTCCAGGACGCGGGGCAGCGGGGTGTCGGGGCCGATGGTGGCGATGCCGGCGCGGGCCTCCGCGTACCAGGGCCGGTCCGCGAAGATCTCGACGGCCTCGTCCCACTCCTCGTCGCTGGTGCCGAGGCCGAGCGCCCAGCCGCTGGAGGTGACGAGGACGAGGGAGCGGACGCGCTCGGGGTGGGCGGCGGCGTACAGGGTGGCGAGGTTTCCGGCGGCGGAGTGGCCGAGGAGGTCGATCCGCTCCAGGCCGAGGTGGGCGCGGAGGGCCTCGACGTCGCCGACCTGCCGGTCGCAGCGGTACGTGCCGCGGTCGGCGGGCTCGGCGCTCGCTCCGGTGCCCCGGGCGTCGAGCACGACCAGGGTGCGGTGGGCGGCGAGTCCGCCGAGGTCGCCGAGGTAGGCGGCGTCGCGCATGGGACCGCCGGGCAGGCAGACCAGCGGCTCGCCCTCCCCCAGCGTCCGGTAGGCGAGCTCGGTCCCGTCGTACGTGGTGAACGTCGTGGAAGTGGGCATGTGGATGATCATCACGACCTGTTGTCGATCTTCGCAACGGATTTCGCCGAGGGCCGCACGACGGGCGGGACGATGGGCGCAACGACGTGCGGGGCGCTCTCCGGGGCCGCGATACGGTGGACGGACCGTCCCCGACATGCGAAGGAACCGTTCCACCGTGCCCGAGACCCGGGAATCCGCGCTGCGCGGAGACTGCGCCAACTGCTTCGGTCTGTGCTGCGTGGCGCTGCCCTTCGCGAAGTCGGCGGACTTCGCCGTGACCAAGTCGTCCGGTGATCCCTGCCGCAACCTCCAGGAGGACTTCCGCTGCGGCATCCACACCCGGCTGCGGCCCAGCGGCTTCCAGGGCTGCACGGTGTACGACTGCTTCGGCGCGGGCCAGCAGGTCTCCCAGGTGACGTTCGGCGGGGTGTCCTGGCGCGAGGCGCCGGAGACCGCGCGCCAGATGTACGAGGTGTTCCCGGTCGTACGCCGGCTCCACGAGCTGTTGCGCTACCTCACCGAGGCCCTGGCGCTGCCGGCCGCCCGGCCGCTCCACGCCGAGCTGCGCGCGGCGCTCGCCCGGGTCGAGGAGCTGACCGGGGGGACGCCCGACGCGCTGGAGAAGCTCGACGTGGCGCCCGTGCGCGCCGAGGTGAACCCGCTGCTGCTGCGGACGAGCGAGCTGGTACGGGCGACGGCCGGCGGGCGCCCGAAGAGCCGCCGGGGGGCCGACCTGATCGGCAAGCGGCTGCGCGGGGCGAAGCTGCGGGGTGCGGACCTGCGCGGGGCGCTCCTGATCGCCACCGACCTGACGGGGGCCGACCTGACGCTCACCGACCTCATCGGGGCGGACCTGCGGGACGCCGACCTGTCGGGTGCGGACCTGACCGGCGCGCTCTTCCTCACCCAGCCGCAGCTGAACTCGGCCCGCGGCGACCGGGCGACCCGCCTCCCGGCCGGTTTCGACCGCCCCACGCACTGGGCATCCTGACCGACGCCCCGGGGCGGTCCGCGCCCGCACGATCCACGCTCGGCCGGGGCGAGACGGAGCCCTGCCCCGCGGCCCTCCGGGCCGGTGGCTGACGCGCCCGGCCTGCGGCGCCCAGACAGGGGCTACCGTGCGTCGCCCGTCGTCCCGAGTCCGAAGACGAGCCGCGGCCGCATGGGACCGTCCTCCCGCCGGGACAGCACGACGACCTCCTCGACCCGGGCCGGCATCGTGCCCAGCCGTCCGGCCAGCTCGGGGGCGAGCCTCCGCGGAATCCTGCTCCGGCCCAGCGAGAGGTGCGGGGTGAAGCCGGCGGCGCGGCCCCGGCAGCGGGGGAAGCGTCGTAGCAGCGCGTCGTACAGCGCCGCCCAGGGCTCGGGGCCGGCCGCTGCCGGATCGAGCCACAAGGTGGCGTCGTGGCGGTGCCCGAAGCTGCGCACCCCGCTGAGCCGGGCGGTGAACGGCGCGACCTCGGCCACGGCTGCGGCCAGCAGCGGAGCCGCCCGGCCGAAGTCCGCCTCCGGGACGAAGCCGAAGAGCAGGTTCACGTGCGGCGGCCAGCGATCGATCTGCCGGTCGTGCACCTCGCGGATCCGCTGGATCGCGGGCCACAGCTCCGCGGGCGGGAGCCACGCCACGGCGGTGCGGGGCGTCGGCGCGCTACCGAGGACACCCGGCCGCTCGCCGCCGTCGGCGTGGGGGAGGTCCGTGTCCACACCACCATGGTGCGCCAGGGCCGGGGCGGCCGCTCCGGCGCCCGATGCTGGATGAGCCGGGTGCCGTGGGTCCAGCCGCTGCCGCCCTCCAGGTTCAGGCGACGACCGGAGGCGGCGTTGCGGATCCGACCGTCAGCGGTCCGCTCCGGCCCGGACGACCGCACGCAGGACGGCCGTCAACCTGCGGTGATCCGGGTGACGCCCGCTGACCTGCCGGTTTCCCGATCGGGCAGATGCCACGCCGCAGGCCTGCGCTAGACACACCGGGATGCGGGACTCGGTCGGGACGGACCCGACGTGGCCGTACGGCTCCGGCGAGGTCCGGATCGGCCGGACCGCCGGCGGGATCGGCCCTCAGCGGGAGGGTCCGCCCGGCCACAGTGCCCGCCGAGAGGAGCCGTAGCACGCCATGAAGGACTTCCCGTCGATCCCCACCGCTCCCCGGGCCCTCCCCCTCCTCGGGCACGTGGTGCCGCTGCTGCGGGACCCCCTGGCGTTCCTGAACTCGCTGCCCGCCCTCGGTGATCTGGTCCGCGTCCGGCTCGGTCCCATGAGCGTGATCGTGATCTGCGATCCGGAACTGACCCGGCAGGCACTGCTGGACGACCGCGTCTTCGACAAGGGGGGTCCGCTCTACGACCGCCTGCGCGAAGTGATCGGCGACGGCGTGGTCTCCTGCCCGCATCAGGCGCACCGCCGGCTGCGCCGGCTGTCCCAGCCCGCCTTCCACCAGGCCCGGCTCCCGGACTACGCGCGAGCGATGAGCAGGTGCGTCCGGGACGCGGCCGATTCCTGGGGTCCCGGGCAGGTCCTCGACGTACCGGCCGAGATGATGGCGGCCAGCTCCAGGATCATCACCGCCACGTTGTTCTCCGACGCCCTGCCCGCGACCGCGCACGGCCAACTCACCGACGACGTCACGACCGTGGTCAAGAGCCTCTACCAGCGCATGTTCCTGGTCCCGCCGCTCGACCGGCTGCCCACCCGCGGCAACCGCGCCCACCTCGCGGCCCGCGCCCGTCTCCACGGCACCGTCGAGCGCGTCATCGCCGAGCGCCGGGCCGACGGCGCCGACTACGGTGACCTGCTCTCGGCCCTGGTGGCGGCCCACGACCCCGAGGACGACCGGCCCGGCATGACGGGCGCCGAGATCAGCGACACCGTCGTCTCCTTCGTCCTGGCCGGCATCGAGAGCACCGCCGCGACGCTGTCCTCCGCGCTGGACCTGGTGGCCCGTCACCCCGAGGTCGAGCAGCGGCTGCACGCCGAGGTCGACGCCGTCCTGGGCGGTGCGCCCGCCACCCACGCCGATCTGCCGCGCCTGCCGCTGACCGAGCGCGTCGTCACCGAAACCCTCCGGCTGCGCCCGCCGGGGTGGTTCTTCACCCGCGCGGTCACCGCCGACACGCACCTCGGCGGGCATCCGCTGCCGGCCGGGACCAGCGTCGCGTACAGCCCGTATCTCATCCACCACCGGCCCGACCTCTACCGGGATCCCGAGGCCTTCTCCCCCGATCGCTGGGCCGCCCCGCACCCCCAGCCGCCCCGTCACGCCTTCCTCCCCTTCGCCGCGGGCGCCCGCAAGTGCATCGGCGACTCCTTCAGCATGGTCGAGGCGACCCTCGCCCTCGCGACCATCGCCTCCCGCTGGCGCCTGGAGCACGTGCCCGGCCACCGGGGCCGCCTCGCCGCCGCAGTGACGCTCGAACTCCGCGACCTGCGCATGCGCGCCCACCCACGCACCCCGACGCCTGCCGCGTCCACACCCGTGCCCGTGCCCGCCGTCGAGGAGGGCCCCTGACCGCTCCGGCTACGGGGTGTACGTGTACGGGGTCGTCGTCGAGAGCGTCCGGAAGCCCAGGCGCTGGAGGATCGGGCGGCTCGTGTCCGCCGCGTCGACCTGGACGTAGCGGTGGCCGCGGCTCGCGGCGATGCGGGCGCGGTGGGCGACGAGCGCGCGGTAGAGGCCGCGGCCCCGCCAGGCCTCGACGGTGCCGCCGCCCCAGAGTCCGGCGAAGTCGGTGCCGGGGCAGAGTTCCAGGCGGGCCGCGCTGACGGGTTCGCCGGAAGCGACGGCGACGACGGCGGTGACCGTGTCCGGGTCGGCGGCGAGGCGGTCGAGGAGCTGGCGGCCGATGTGGGAGCTGTCGGTGCCGAAGGCGCGTTCGTGGACCTCGACGACCTGGCGCACCCCGGCCTCGTCGGTGACCGCGTGGAGCTCGACGCCCTCGGGGAGCGGCACGTCCTGGGGCAGGGCGGCGGCCTCGGCGGCCATCAGGGTCTCCGGGTCCTCGGCGGCGAAGCCGGCGGCGAGGAGCCGGTCGGCGAGGTCGGCGGGGCCGTCGTGCCCGTACAGCTTCCACTCGAAGGAGAGTCCGGCGGCGCGGTAGTGGGCGATCTGCGCGGCGATCGCGGCGTCGGCCCCGGCGGCGTCGAGGCCGGACCAGAGGACGCCGTTCCAGGCGTGCGCCGGTCCGGTCTGCCGGACGACGGGGCCGACGTGCTCGACCCGGCAGCCGGGCCCGTCGGGGCGGGCCTCACGGCGCAGTTGTCGGTCGTAGAGGTCACGGAGGTCTTGGGTTTCCATGCCGGCCACTCCAACAGCGGACCCGGCGCCCCGGCAACAGGTTTTGCCTGGCCAGGGCGCCGGGGTGGTCGCGGCTCGGCGGCCACCTTCGCGGGGGCGGTGGGACGGGACGGCGGAAGCATGGGGTCACTCCGTCCCCTACGCCGTCACCGGAGCCTGCGCTTCCCCCGAAGGCGCCCGCCAAAAGCACCCGGGGGTGCGACATTCGAGCGAACCGGGCCGTCCGGGAGGCCGGACGCGCCCACCCGGATTCCCCTCCTCCCACCCCTTGCCAAGGCCTGGGCACCTCCGGGTTTACTGGCCCGGACGCAACTACCGAATGATCGGTAGTCCGTTTTACGACTGTGGATGTACGACTGCGGAGGAGTGGCGCATGACGGACCTTCTGGACAGCGGTGAACGGCTCGGACGCGAGGAGCTGGCACTGCTCCAGCTGGAGCGACTGCGCGCGACCCTGCGGCACGCGTACGAGAACGTGCCCTTCTACCGGGAGTCCTTCGACGCGGCCGGCCTCTCCCCCGAGGACTGCCGCACCCTCGCCGACCTCGCCCGCTTCCCCTTCACGGTCAAGTCCGACCTGCGCGACCACTACCCCTTCGGCATGTTCGCCGTCGACCAGTCCCGGATCCGCCGCGTGCACGCCTCCAGCGGCACCACCGGGCGGCCCACGGTCGTCGGCTACACCGACCGGGACCTCGACACCTGGGCGGACGTGGTGGCCCGCTCCCTGCGCGCCGCCGGGGCGCGCCCCGGCCACAAGGTCCATGTCGCTTACGGATACGGCCTGTTCACCGGAGGGCTCGGCGCCCACTACGGCGCGGAGCGGCTCGGGTGCACGGTGATCCCCGCCTCCGGCGGCATGACGGCCCGGCAGGTGCAGCTCATCCAGGACTTCCGGCCCGAGATCATCATGGTGACTCCCTCGTACATGCTCACGCTCCTCGACGAGTTCGAGCGGCAGGGCGTGGACCCGCGCTCCACCTCGCTGAAGGTGGGCGTGTTCGGCGCCGAGCCGTGGACGGAGGCGATGCGGAAGGAGATCGAGGAGCGGTTCGCCATCGACGCGGTCGACATATACGGGCTGTCGGAGGTGATCGGTCCCGGCGTGGCGCAGGAGTGCGTGGAGACGAAGGACGGTCTGCACATCTGGGAGGACCACTTCTACCCGGAGGTCGTGGATCCGTTCACGGGCGAGGTGCTGCCGGACGGGGAGGAGGGCGAGCTCGTCTTCACCTCGCTCACCAAGGAGGCGATGCCGGTGATCCGCTACCGGACGCGGGACCTGACGCGGCTGCTGCCGGGCACCGCACGAGTGTTCCGGCGGATGGAGAAGGTCACCGGGCGCAGCGACGACATGATCATCCTGCGCGGGGTGAACCTCTTCCCCACCCAGATCGAGGAGATCGTCCTGCGCACGCCGGCCGTGGCCCCGCACTTCCAGCTGCGGCTGACCCGGGAGGGGCGGCTCGACGCGCTGACGGTCCGGGCCGAGGCCCGCGCGGACGCGACGGCCGAGGAGCGCGCGGAGGCGGCCCGGGCCATCGCGGCGGCGGTCAAGGACGGGATCGGGGTGTCGGTCGGGGTCGAGGTGGTCGACCCCGAGACGCTGGAGCGCTCGGTGGGCAAGATCAAGCGGATCGTGGACCTGCGCGGCGCGTAGCCTGGAGGGAGGAGGTGAGTGTGATGCTGTCTGACTCCCCCATCGCCGCGATCGTCCCGGTCAACGACATGACCCGGGCCAAGCGCTTCTACTCAGAGACCCTCGGCCTTCCCCTCACCAGGGAATCGGCCGAGGACACCCGGTACGAGTGCGGGGGCACGACGATCGGACTCTACGAAACGCCCTACGGCGGCCAGGCCGGACACACCCTCGCGAGCTGGAAGGTCGCCGATCTCGACGCCGAGATGACGGAGCTCCGCTCCAAGGGCGTCACGTTCGAGGAGTACGACCTGCCGGGCATCAAGACGGTGGACGGCGTGGTCGAATCGGACACCATGCGCGGTGCCTGGTTCAAGGACAGTGAGGGCAACATCCTCTGCGTGGTGGAGGAGCTCGCGAGCTGACGACGACGGGACATCACACGGCGCCGAAGCGGTCCCGCAGTTCTCGCTTGAGGATCTTGCCGCTGGCGTTGCGTGGCAGCTCCGGGGTGAAGTGGACGCGTTTCGGTGCCTTGAAGTGGGCGAGGCTCTCGCGCGCGTGCGCGAGGAGTTTCGGCCTCCGTGACCTCACCGCGCGGGACGACGACGGCCGTGACGGCCTCGATCCAGCGCTCGTCGGGGAGGCCGATCACGGCCACCTCGGCGACACCCGGGTGGGTGTAGAGAGCGTCCTCGACCTGGCGCGAGGCGACGAGCACTCCCCCGGAGTCGATGACGTCCTCCACCCGGTCGACGATGGTGAGGAAGCCCTCGGCGTCGCGCACGGCGAGGTCGCCCGAGTGGAACCAGCCGCCCCTGAAGGCCTCCGCGGTCTCCTCCGGCTTGCATCAGTGGCCGTCGCACACCTGCGGTGAGCGGTGGACGATCTCCCCGGCGGTGCCGTCGGGCACGTCCTTCCCGTCCTCGTCCACGACCCGGGCCTCGACGTGGCGGACGGGCCGGCCGCTGGGGGTACCTCCCGGACGGAGTCTGAGGGGAGCGTCCATCCGGCCCTCGTGCTCGTCGGGCCCGAGGACGGTGGCGAGAGGACCGATCTCGGACTGGCCAAAGCAGTGGTAGAAGCGCAGCCCGGGGAGCCGCGCCGCAGCCGTTCGAGTACCGGTACGGGCATGATCGAGGCGCCGTAGTAGGCCTTGCGCAGCGCGGAGAGGTCCCGCGTGGCGAAGTCCGGGTGGTTGGCGAGGCCGATCCAGACGGTCGGCGGTGCGAAGAAGCTGTCGGCGCGGCCCGCTTCGACGAGGTCGAAGAGGACGGCCGGGTCGGGTCCGTCGACGATCGTGTTCTCGGCGCCGACGGCCAGGTAGGGCAGCAGGAAGACGTCGCATCTGTGCCGCGTGGTAGAGCGGCAGGGCGTGCACGGGCCGGTCGGCGTACCGGACGGCGACGCGGTCCGGGACGCGCTGGGCGCTCATGCGCAGCACGCCGTCGACGGCGCGGCTGAGGAGTCGTTCCATGCCGCGGTCCTCGGCGTCCGGCGGGCGGAAGGTGCGGCGCGCCGCGCCTGCCCCGGAAACCCGCCCCACGACGGGTACCGAACGGGATGTTGACAAGCGGGTCACCGGGCTGCGTGCATGGTCCAACCAGTAGCGCTCATACGTCCGTTGGGAGGCACCTTGCACCTCCGCACCCGCATGACCCGCCTGAAACACCTGGCGCTCGCCGGCGCGGCGCTCGCCGTCGTCACCGCCACGCTGCCCGGCGCCGCGGCGGCCGACTCCGGGGACCGTGGCGGCCACCGGCCGTCCGACCGGGGCCTGTCGGCCGTCATCCGGTACACCGAGTTCGGCATCCCGCACATCGTGGCGAAGGACTACGCGAACCTCGGCTTCGGCACGGGCTGGGCCCAGGCCGCCGACCAGGTGTGCGTCCTCGCCGACGGCTTCCTGACCGTGAACGGCGAGCGCTCCCGGTACTTCGGCCCGGACGCCGCGCCGGACGGCTCGCTGTCCTCGGCCGCCACCAACGTCTCCAGCGACCTGTACTTCCGCGGCGTCAAGGACGCCGGGACGGTCGAGGAGCTGCTCCGGACGCCGGCTCCGGCCGGCCCGAGCGGCGACCTCAAGGAGCTGATGCGCGGCTGGGCCGCCGGCTACAACGCCTGGCTGCGGAAGAACCGCATCACGGATCCCGCCTGCTCCGGCGCCGACTGGGTCCGCCCGGTGACCGCGCTCGACGTGGCCCGGCGCGGCTTCGCCGTGTCGGTCCTCGGCGGCCAGGGCCGGGCCGTGGACGGCATCACCGCCGCGAAGCCGCCGGCCGTGCCCGCCCCGTCCGCACCCACGAGCGCCCCGGATCCGGCGCGGACCGCCGAGGCGGCCCGGGCGCTGTTCGCCGCCGAGAACGCGACCATGGGCTCCAACGCCGTCGCGTTCTCGGGGGCCACGACGGCCGGCGGGCGCGGGCTGCTCCTCGGCAACCCGCACTACCCCTGGCAGGGCGGCCGCCGCTTCTGGCAGTCGCAGCAGACCATCCCGGGCGAGCTGAACGTCTCGGGTGCCTCGCTCCTCGGCACGACGGTCGTCAACATCGGCTTCAACGACAAGGTGGCCTGGAGCCACACCGTCGCCACCGGAGTGCCGCTCAACCTCCACCAGCTGACGCTCGCCCCCGGTGACCCGACCTCCTACCTGGTGGACGGGCACCCGGAGCGGATGACCGCGCGCACGGTCACCGTCCCGGTCAAGGGCGGCGCCACCGTCACCCGTACCCAGTGGTGGACCCGGTACGGCCCGGTCGTCGGCGGCCTCGGCGCGCAGCTCCCGATGCCGTGGACGACGACGACGGCGTACGCGCTCAACGACCCGAACGCGGCGAACCTGCGCGGCTCCGACACGGCGCTCGGCTTCGGCAAGGCGCGCTCGACGCGGGACGTCGCCGAGACCCTGCGGCGCACCCAGGGGCTGCCGTGGGTCAACACGATCGCGGCCGACTCGGCCGGTCACTCCTACTTCAGCCAGTCGCAGGTGCTCCCCCGGATCACCGACGAGCTCGCCCAGCGCTGCTCGACGCCGCTGGGCCGGGCGACCTATCCGGCCTCGGGTGTCGCGGTGCTCGACGGCTCGCGCTCCGACTGCGCTCTCGGCTCGGACCCGGACGCGGTCCAGCCCGGGACGTTCGGTCCGGCGCGGATGCCGGTGCTGCGGGACACCCCGTACGTCGAGAACTCCAACGACAGCGCGTGGCTCACCAACGCCGACCGGCCGCTGACCGGGTACGAGCGGGTCTTCGGCACGATCGCGACGCAGCGTTCGCTGCGGACGCGGGGCGGTGTCGAGGACGTGGCGGCGATGGCGGAGCGGGGGCGGCTGACGGTGGCCGACCTCCAGCACCAGCAGTTCGCCAACCGGGCGCCGGCCGGTGACCTGGCGGCGGCCGATGTCGCCGCGGCCTGCCCGACGGTGCTGCCGGGCGATCCCGAGGTCTGCCGGGTGCTCGGGGCCTGGGACAGGACGGTGGACGTCGAGAGCCGGGGCGCGCTGTTCTTCGACCGCTTCTGGCGCAAGTTCGCCGGTTCGGTGCCGCAGGCCGAGCAGTGGAAGGTGCCGTTCTCGGCGGCGGACCCGGTCCGTACCCCGCGCACGGTGAACACGGCGGCGCCGGGCCTCGCGAAGGCGCTGCGGGACGCGGCGGCGGAGCTGCGGGCGGCGGGGATCCCGCTGGACGCGCCGCTCGGGGCCCACCAGTTCGTCGTACGGAACGGGGAGCGCATCCCGGTGAGCGGCGGGACCGAGGCGCTGGGCGTCTGGAACAAGACGGAGCCCGTGTGGAACGCGGCGGGCGGCGGCTACGTGGAGGTCGCGCACGGGACCAGTCACGTCCAGGCGGTGGGCTGGGACGGGAGCCGGTGCCCGGTGGCCCGCACCCTGCTGACGTACTCCCAGTCCTCGAACCCGGCGTCGCCGCACCACAGCGACCAGACCCGGTTGTACGCGGGCGAGCGCTGGGTGACCTCCCGCTTCTGCGAGAAGGACATCCTGCGCTCGCCGGCGCTGCGGGTGGTGGTCGTCAGGGGCTGAACCGGACCGTCACGGGCTGAAGGAGAGGAAGACGAAGGCGGCGAAGATCGAGAGATGGACGCCGCCCTGGAGGAGCGTGGCCCGTCCGGGCACCACGGTCAGGGCGCTCACCACACCGGTGAGGACGAGCAGGACCATGTGGAGCGGGCCCAGGCCCAGGATCAGGGGTCCGGACAGCCAGATCGAGGCGAGCGCGATCGCCGGAATCGTCAGGCCGATGCTGGCGATCGCGGAGCCGTACGCGAGGTTGAGGCTGGTCTGCATGCGGTCACGGCGGGCCGCGCGGACGGCGGCGAGGGTCTCGGGCAGCAGCACCATCAGGGCGATGACGACACCGACGACCGCCTTGGGCAGGCCCGCCGACTGGACGCCGTCCTCGATGGTGGGCGAGATCAGCTTGGCGTTGCCGACGACGGCGACGAGGGCGACGACGAGCAGGCCGAGGCTGGTCCAGGCCTCGCGCCGGGTCGGCGGCTCCGCGTGGTCGTCCTCCGAGTCGTGGCCGGGGCGCGGAACCGGCAGGAAGTAGTCCCGGTGCCGGACGGTCTGGACGGCGACGAACACGGCGTACAGGCAGAGGGAGGCGACGGCGGCGAAGGCGAGCTGGACGCCGGAGAACTCGGGGCCCGGGTGGCTGGTGGTGAAGGTCGGCAGGACCAGCGTCATCGTGGCCAGGGTGCAGACGGTGGCGAGCGCACCGCCGGAGCCTTCGGCGTTGAAGACGGCGACCCGGTTGCGGAGTGCGCCGACGAGGAGGGACAGTCCGACGATGCCGTTGCAGGTGATCATGACGGCGGCGAAGACGGTGTCCCGCGCGTAGGTCGCGGTCTTCTCGCCGCCTCCCACCATCAGCGAGACGATGAGTCCCACCTCGATCACCGTGACGGCCACGGCGAGGACGAGCGAGCCGTACGGTTCACCCACCCGGTGGGCGATGACCTCGGCGTGGTGGACCGCGGCGAGGACGGCGACGATCAGGCAGAGCGCGATGAACCCGACGGCGAAGCCCGGCAGGTCGCGTCCCCAGGCCGCGACAAGCGCAAGCGCCGCCACCACCGGCCCCCAGGTGGTCCACTGCCGTGTCAATGACGCCGTGCTCGAACTCATGATCCGCATCCTGCCACAAAGGGGGCTTTCGCCCGGTTCGGTCAATCCAGGGGGTCGCTGAGGGCGCGCTCGTAAGCGGTGAGGGTCTCCAGGAACATCCGTCGCTGCGCCGGGTCGAGCGGGGCGAGGGCGGCGCGCCACGCACCGGCGCTGCGGCCGAGCCAGCCGTCGATGGCGGCGCTGTGCGCCGGGGCGATGGAGACGATCTTGCGCCTGCGGTCCGCGGGGTCCTCGACCCGTTCCAGTACGCCCTTCTTCGCCAGGTCCCCCACCATCAGACTCACGGTCGTGGGGGCCACCTCCAGACGGGCGGCGAGCTCGTTGACGCTCAGCGACCCGTCGAACAGGAGGTAGGCGAGCAGGGAGAGATGGCGGGGCGCGAGCGTGAGCGTCTGCAGCTCGTCGGGAATTCTGATGCGCTTCGCCCGCGAGACCATCCGAGGCATGAGCAGCAGCAACGTGCGCACGGCCTCGTCGAGTTCCGGCCCGTCGGCGGCCTCGTCCCCCTCGCGTGCGGTTGACACCTCGCACCCTCCTTTTTAGCTTTGCTTTCAAAGCAAATAGATCCGTCGGGATCGATGCTACCGGAAGGCACAGCCATGTCCGAGGTCAACCAGCAGGTCATCGAGGAGTTCCGCGCCAACGGCGGCCGGCTGGGCGGGATGTTCGAGGGCGCGAACCTGCTCCTGCTCACCACGCCGGGAGCCCTCAGCGGACGCCCCCGCACCAACCCCGCCGTGTACGTGCGTGACGGGGCGCGACTGCTCGTCTTCGCGTCGAACGCCGGCGGGCCGAAGCACCCGGCCTGGTTCCACAACCTCAGCGCCGACCCGCACGTGACCGTCGAACTCGGCACCCCGGAGGGGACCGTCGAGCGCTTCGCGGCCACAGCGGCGGTGACGGAGGGTGCGGAACGGAACCGGCTGTACGCGGAACAGGCGTCCCGCGAGCCGGGGTTCGCCGCCTACCAGGCGGCCACGGACAGGACCATCCCGGTCGTCGCCCTGCACCGCGTGGACCTCGGGGACCCGTCGCGGCGCCGGGCGATCGCCGACCACCTGGCCAAGGTCCACGCCGAACTGCGCACCGAACTCGCCGCGTTACGCGAGGGGCTGGACACCGAGGCGACGGAGGCGCAGAGGGCGGCGGTACGCGCGGTTCGCTACGGCGTGCGGAACCCGCGGAAGGTCACGGGCCTGCGCGTCACGAAGCCGAGCTTCTCGTAGAGGGCGATCGCGCCGGTGTTCGCCTCGGCCACGTGGAGGAAGGCCCCTTCGCCCCGCGCCTCGACGCGCGCCGCGAGCGCGCCGACCAGGCGGGCCGCGTGGCCCTGCCCGCGTGCCTCGGGCGCCGTGCAGACCGCGCTGATCTCGGTCCATCCCGGCGGCCGGAGCCGCTCCCCGGCCATGGCGACCAGCGTGCCCTTCTCGCGGATGCCGAGGTAGGTGCCGAGTTCGGGGGTCCGGGACCAGAAGGGTCCGGGCCGGGTGCGCTCGACGAGCTCCAGCATCTCGGGCACGCTCTCCGCGCCCAGTTCGACCACGCCGTCCTCCAGGTCCTCGGGGGCGCCGCCACCCGGCCTGACCATCTGGCGGCCTTCCAGGACGAAGACGGGTTCCCAGTGCGACGGCGGGAGCGCCGGGCAGCTGAACATGTCGGCGAACGCGTCCCGGCCGAGGAGTTCGGTGAGGTCGTCCCACCGCACCGGATCCGGGTCGGTGGCCACGGCGGCGAAGGTCGAGACGTCCGGCAGATAGGTGAAGGCCCGCCCCACCCGGCGCGCGAGATGGGCGTGCCGCCCCCGGAGGGACTCCCCCACCGGGTCGTCCAGTACGGGGTCGTCCAGTGCGAAGGGGTCGCTGCCCGCCATCGTGTCGTCCCTCTCCCACTCCGTGCCGCACGGGGAAGGAGGCCACCGTCGGAGACCTCCTCACCCACGGAGTCTAGGGCGTGTCGTCAAACTCCCGTCGTCCGCCCGAAGGGCGGGCCTTCGGGCGGCCGGCGCTACTTTCGCAACACGCCCTAGAGGGGCCGGTCGCGGCCCTCCCAGTACGGGTCGCGGAGGCGGCGCTTGTACAGCTTGCCGTTGGGGTCGCGGGGCATGGCGGTGACGAAGTCGACCGTCCTGGGGCGCTTGAAGCCGGCCAGGCGGTCGCCGCAGTGGGCCAGGATCTCGTCGGCGAGCGCGGGACCGGGCTCGTGGCCCTCGGCCGCCTCGACGACCGCCTTGACCTCCTCGCCCCAGTCGGCGTGCGGGATGCCGAAGGCGGCGGCGTCCGCGACGGCCGGGTGCGTGAGGAGGGCGGCCTCTATCTCGGCCGGGTAGATGTTGACCCCACCCGAGATGATCATGTCGATCTTGCGGTCGCGGAGGAACAGGTAGCCGTCCGCGTCGAGGACGCCGAGGTCGCCGACGGTGAAGAACTCGCCGATGCGGTTCTTCGCGGTCTTCGCCTCGTCCTTGTGGTACTGGAAGCCGCCGGTGTTCATCTTCAGGTAGACGGTGCCCACTTCGCCGGGGGGCAGGCGCTTCCCGTCGTCGTCGAAGACGGCGAGCTCGCTGATCGGCCAGGCCCTGCCGACCGTGCCGGGCTTCTTCAGCCACTCCTCGGCGGTGGCGAAGGCCCCGCCGCCCTCGCTGGCCGCGTAGTACTCCTCGACACTGTGGCCCCACCACTCGATCATCGCCCGTTTCACGTGCTCGGGGCAGGGTGCGGCGCCGTGGATGGCATGGCGCATGGAGGAGACGTCGTACCGCTCGCGCACCTCGGCCGGGAGGGAGAGCAGCCGGTGGAACTGGGTGGGGACCATGTGGGTGTGGGTGCACGCGTACCGGTCGATCAGCCGCAGCATCTCCTCCGGTGTCCACCGGTCCATCAGGACGAGCGGGTGCCCGATGTGCAGGGCGGCGGAGGCGAACTGGAGGACGGCCGTGTGGTAGAGCGGGGAACAGACGAGGTGGACGTTGCCGTCGCCGGGCCGGATGCCGAAGATGCCGAGGAAGCCGCCGAGCGGGGTCTCCTCGGGGAGCCTTCCGGGCAGGGGGCGGCGGATGCCCCGGGGCCGTCCGGTGGTGCCCGAGGTGTAGTTCATGACCCAGCCGAGCGTGCGGTCGGCGGGTGCGGCGCCGTCCTGCCCGTCGAGGAGCTCCGCGTACGGGCGGAAGCCGGGGATCGTCCCGACGGCGTACCGGTGCGTGGCGGCGAGTCCGGCCTCGTCGGCGGCGAGGCTGACGGCCTCGGCGAAGCGCTCGTGGGCGAGGAGGACCTTGGCGCCGGAGTCGGCGACGATCCAGGCGATCTCGGGTCCGACGAAGTGGTGGTTGACGGGGACCAGGTAGAACCCGGCCTGGGTGGCGGCGAGATGGGCCGTGAAGAACTCGGGGCCGTTGGGCAGGACGACGGCGAAGGCGTCGCCGCGTTCCAGGCCCGCGGCGCGGAGCCCGTGGACGAGCCGGTTGGCATCGGTGTGCAGCCGGCCGGCGGTCCATTCCTCGCCGTCGGGGGCGACGAGGACCGTACGGCCGGGGTCGGCGGCGGCCTGGGCCCAGAATCCGGTGGGTGCGGCTGACTGGCTCATGCCTCGCTCCGTCCCGCGATGCGGTTGATGCGGTCGACGGCCTTCTCGAAGCCCCGGGTGAGCTCGTCGACGACCTGCTGGACGCTGCGCTCGGAGTTCATCCGGCCGACGATCTGCCCGACGGGCGTGCCGAGGAGCGGATCGACCTCGTACTTCTGGATACGGGAGACGGCCTCGGCCACCAGGAGCCCCTGGAGCGGCATGGGCAGCGGGCCGGGGCCCGCCGGGTCGTCCCAGGCGTCGGTCCACTCGGTACGGAGCTGGCGCGCGGGCTTGCCGGTCAACGCGCGGGAGCGGACCGTGTCGCCGGAGCCCGCTGCGAGGAGCTTGGCGGTCAGGGCGCGCGAGTGCAGGTCGGCCTCGGTGGTGGTGAGCCAGATCGAGCCGAGCCAGACACCCTGGGCGCCGAGGGCCAGTCCGGCGGCGATCTGCTCTCCGCTGCCGATGCCGCCGGCCGCGAGCACGGGCAGCGGGGACACGGCCTCGACGACCTCGGGGGTGAGGACCATGGACGCGATCTCGCCGGTGTGGCCGCCCGCCTCGTACCCCTGGGCGACGACGACGTCGATGCCGGCCTCGGCGTGGTGGCGGGCGTGCCGGGCGCTGCCCGCGAGGGCGGCGACCAGGACGCCGTGGTCGTGGGCGCGGGCGACGACGTCCGGGGGCGGGGAGCCGAGGGCGTTGGCCAGGAGCTTGATCGGGTAGTCGAAGGCGACGTCGAGCTGGCCGCGGGCGACCTGCTCCATCCAGCCGGTGATGCGCCAGCCGGAGGCCTCGCCCTCGGGGAGTTCGGGCACGCCGTGTTTGGCGAGGGTCGCGCGGACGAACGCGCGGTGCTCCTCGGGGATCATGGCCTCGACGTCCGCCTCGCTCACGCCCTCGACCTTCTTCGCGGGCATCACGACGTCGAGGCCGTAGGGCAGCCCGTCGGTGTGGTCCTGCATCCAGTCGAGGTCGCGGGCGAGGTCGTCGGGCGCGGTGTAGCGGACCGCGCCGAGGACTCCGAATCCGCCGGCTCTGGTGAGGGCGGCGGCCACCGCGGGGAAGGGCGTGAAGCCGAAGATGGCGTGCTCGATCCCCAGTGTGCGACTCAGCTCCGTCTTCATGGGCGGCAGGATGCCGTAGCCGCGCGACGGAGGGAAGAGATTTTCTGATGCGTCGTCAGATTCTTTTGCCGCCGGTACGTCGGACCCACATGGCCGGTACGCCGAACCCACGACGGCCGGTACGCCGACGTTTCGTCGCGGCCCGCCGTGGGAGAGGGTGGGCATGACGGAGGATGCGGTACGAGACGGAGTTCTGAGCCGCCGCGCGTTCGGCGGCGGGATGCTGGCACTGGGAGGTGCGGTGATGATCGGTTCGGTGCCGGGGGCCGCGGCCGCGCCGGGCCCCGGAGGCACAGGCCCGGGGAGCACGGACCCCCGGGGCCCGGGGCTCGGGCGCCCGGCGCGGCGGACCACGCTGCGGCGGGGGTCGGCCGAGCGGGCCGGGCTGCTCCCCGCGCACCTGGACCGGCTGGTCACGGACGCCGAGGCCTTCCTCGCCCCCTCCCCCACGCACCCCTGGTACGCGGGCGCCGTGCTCCTCGCCGGGCGCGGCGGGACCGTCGCCCTGCACGAGCCGATCGGCTCGGCCGTGCGCTACTCCGCGTACGACGAGAAGACGGACACGGGAGTCGAGCTGCCGCCCGGGGAGCGGGTCCCGATGACCGAGGACACCGTGTTCGACCTGGCGTCCGTCTCCAAGCTGTTCACCTCGATCCTGGCGGTGCAGCAGATCGAGCGCGGGGCCCTGGAGCTGGAGGCGAAGGTCACCGCGTACCTCCCGGAGTTCGGGGGCGGCGGGAAGCAGGACGTCACGGTACGTCAGCTGCTCACGCACACCTCGGGGTTCCGGTCGTGGATCCCGCTGTACCGGGAGCCGACCCCGGAGGGGCGGCTGCGGCTGCTGTGGGGCGAGAAGCTCGCCGGCCCGCCGGGCACGGCGTACCTCTACTCCGATCTGAACCTGATCTCGCTCCAGCTGATCCTGGAGAAGATCACCGCTCGCGGCCTCGACACCCTGCTCCACGACGAGATCACCGCCCCGCTCGGGATGCACCGCACGCGCTTCAACCCGCCGCCCTCGTGGCGGCCGGGGATCGCCGCGACCGAGGACGCCCGGCTCCCCTGGTCGGGGCTCGACCGGGGCATGGTGCGGGGCGAGGTCCACGACGAGAACGCCTACGCCATGGGCGGGGTCGCGGGCCACGCCGGGGTGTTCTCACGCGCCTGGGACCTCGCGGTCCTGGCCCGCACCCTCCTCAACGGCGGGGCGTACGGCCGGGCCCGCATCCTCTCCCCCGAGTCCGTCGACCTGATGTTCACCGACTTCAACACGGCCTTCCCCGGCGACGAGCACGGCCTCGGCTTCGAGCTCCACCAGCACTGGTACATGGGCGCGATGGCCACCCCGCGCACGGCCGGCCACACCGGGTTCACCGGCACCAGTCTCGTCCTCGACCCGACGACCGACGCCTTCCTCGTCGTCCTCGGCAACTCGGTCCACCCGGTGCGCTCGTGGCGCTCCGGCTCGGCGCCCCGGGTCGCCGCGGCGAACCACCTGGCCCGCGCCGTCCCCGTCCGGCCCGCCCGGGGCCGTACCGCCTGGTTCTCCGGCATGGCGAGCGCCACGACGGCCACCTTGACGATCCCTCAGGTCGCGGGTGCGGCGCGCCTGGAGTGCGCGCTGTGGTGGGACACCGAGCCGGGCGCCGACGCGGTCGCCCTGGAGTCCTCGGCCGACGGCGGCGCGACCTGGCGGCCGGTGCCCTTCACCACCGACGGCCGCGCCGACCACCCGGCGGGCACGGTCGGCGGCTGGTCCGGCCGCGTCTGGCACACCGTGTCCGCCGCCCTGCCCGGGACGCCCGCCCTCCTGCGCTGGCGGTACACGACGGACCAGCGGTACGTCGGACGGGGCGTGTACGTGGACGGGCTGCGGCTCCTCGACGGCGCGGGACAACCGGTGTTCGACGAGGCGCGTCCGGCGGACGGATCACGGATCGCGGCCGACGGCTGGGCGAGGTCGGCCGACTGAGCGCGCGCTGACGAACCGTCAGTTCAGCGACCATCGGACTGACGAACCGTCGGTTCCGGCTGCGCACACATGATCACATGAGGTAGCGTCCCCGCCGGGAGATCTCACCGGGGGGATGAGACGAACGCCGAGGCGAGCGTCTGTCGCGTCGCCCGTTCGCGTGCCCTTCCGCTGCGCGGGGGCCGCCGCAACCGGCCCGCTGACGATCGCGGCACAACCGCGTCAAGGCCCAGCCGCCCCGTCGTCCGTCGCCTCCGCTCCGCTCTCGCTTCCGAAGAGGTGTTCCTCCGTGCTGCCCCTTTCCGAGCGCCGCCCACCGGGCGCTCGCCGCTTCGCGCTGTCCGCATGGCTGTGCGCGCTGTCCCTCGCGGTCCTGGCCGCGGTCGCCCTCGCGGTGACGCCGACCTCGCCCGCGGTCGCGTCGACGACCGCGACCGAGTCGCTCGTCAAGCAGGTGTCCAACACACCGTTCGAGGCGCGCAAGGCCTACTACTGCACTCGTATCCCCGCCCTCGTCACCACCCCGAAGGGCGTCCTCCTCGCCTTCGCCGAGGGCCGTAAGCGGCTGACGACGACCGGCTGCGACGACGTCGGCGACAACGACCTCATCCTCAGGAGGTCTCTCGACGGGGGTGTGACCTGGCAGGAGCCCCAGATCGTCATCGGCGCCACCGACGAGCTCGCGCACGGCAACCCCGCGCCGGTCGTCGACGCGGTCACCGGCCGGATCACCCTCCTGTACTCCAGCAGCGAGTGGAACCACAACGAGGCGAAGCCCAGCCGCAAGGAATTCCCGCGTACGGTCCACGCCGTGCACAGCATGGACGGCGGACTGACCTGGTCCGCGAGCGTTCCGCAGCCGCAGCTCAAGGCTGAGGGCTGGGGCTGGGTCTCCACCGGTCCGGGCCACGGCATCCAGCTCAGCCGGGGGCCGCACCACGGCCGGCTGATCATCCCCGGCGACCACACGGCCGGCGGTGACACGACCGCGGGCGGCCAGCTGTACTACAGCGACGACGGCGGGCTCACCTGGGCCCTCGGCGCCACCTCCTCGACGAGCAAGGCGGGTGCGTACCCCGGCGAGCTGACGGTCGCCGAGACCGTCGACGGCGGCATCCACGTGAACGCCCGCAACTCCGAGCCCGTCCGCTGTCTGACCAACGAGCACCGGCTGAAGACCACCAGCGCCGACGGTGGCGCCTCCTTCGCGGGCCCCTTCACCCCGGTGGCCAACCTGGACACCTCCCCGGTGTTCGGCTCCGTGCTGCGGCTGCACGCCATGGACCAGGACGGCAAGGCCGACCAGTTGCTGTACTCGGCCCCCTCCCGGCTCGGCCCCAACCCGGGGGAGGACAAGCGCGAGCTCGCCATCCGCTCCTCGTACGACGAGGGCAAGACCTGGAAGACCGTAGGCACCCTGGTCTCGGGCGGCCGCACCGGCTACTCCGACCTGACGGTGCTGCCCGACGGCTCCATCGGCATCCTGTACGAGACGGCCGGCAACATCCCGCACGGCAACCTCAACTTCGCCGCCTTCACCGAAGACGCCATGAACGATGCGGAGACCGAGCTGCGTCTCCCGCGCACCACCGACACCCGCACCAAGGCCGAGGGCGAGGCCGCCAACCACGCCATCGTCCACGGCGGGGCCAAGCTCGGCTCACGCAACGACGGCTCGGCCATGGACTTCGACGGCACGGACGACTACCTGCGCCTGGTCTGCTCCCCTTCCCTGCGCGTCGAGGACGGGGACTTCACCGTCACCGCCTGGTTCAAGCACAAGGACACCACCGGCACACTGCCGATCATCTGGGCGTACGGCATGCCGGGAACCGACCCCACGAAGAAGGTTCGTCACTTCTCCGTCCGGGCCGAATCGGGCGGCACGAACGAGGTCCTGCGCGCCACCATAGGCACCGACGCCGGTTACACCGAGGTGACGCTGCCCTCCTCGTACGACAACGACACCTGGCACCACGTCGTGTTCACCCGCGAGGGCCTCACCCTCAGTCTCGCGGTCGACGGGGGCGCTCCGGCCACCGCGACGATGCCTCCCGGCGACGAGAACACGACCACGAACGCCACGCCGAGCGGCCAGTTCAACATCCACATCGGTGCCCGGCCCGACTTCCCTGACCAGCCGGCGGGGGTCGCGCAGCTCTTCGACGGCACGCTGGACGACGTACGGCTCTTCCGGAAGGCACTGACCAAGACGGAGTCGGACTCGGTGCGGAACGGCGCCCTCGACGTGCAGAAGACCCACGAGAAGCTCCGCCTCGGCTTCGGCGCCATCTGGTAGCGGGCGCGTAGCCGGAACGGCCCCTTCGGCCGGCAGGCGGGCACACCGCCGGCCGGCCGAAGGCTTCGGGAGCGACTCAGGCGCATGGACGCTCAAGCGCCACGGGGCACAAGGGCTCAGACCGCCTCGGCGTACAGCTCCTCGACGAGCCGTGCGACGAGCTCCGGTTCCCGCAGCGTCGGGTAGTGGTCGGAGGCCGCCAGGCGGACCAGGCGGCAGCCGGGGATCCGTTCCGCCATCTCCTCGTTGCAGCGCACGACCTCCGGCCGGTCCAGTTCGCCGAGCGCGAGCAGGGCCGGTGCGGAGATCTCCCCGAGCCGGTCGAAGGCCGGCTCGCCGGGGAGCTGGCGGTCGATGTTGCTGAACCAGGCGGGCAGCACGGCCCGGAAGAGCTCCGCCGCCACCGGGTCGGCCTCGGGCGTCCCGCCGCCCGCCTTCCCCCACAGGCCGAGGCCGAGCCGGACGATGGCGTCCGTGTCGCCGGCCTTCGCCAGGGTCTCCAGGCGCTCGAAGAACTCGCCGGTGGCCAGCCCGTCGTAGCCCGTGACGCCGGGCACGAGGAGGGCGAGGCCCGCGACCCGCCCGGGGGACTCCAGGGCCAGGTCGACGGAGGTCGCCCCGCCCATGCTGGAGCCCACGAGGACCGCCCGCGCGATCCCGAAGTGGTCGAGGACCTCGCTCAGGTCCCGGACCGGGGAGTACGTGGCGGTCGGCGCGGGTGAGCGGCCGTAGCCGCGCACGTCGTAGCGGATCACCCGGTGGCGTGCGGTGAGCGCCGGCAGGACCGGGTCCCACACCGTGGAGTCGCCGACGCCGGGATGGAGCAGGACGAGCGGCAGCCCGTCGCCTCCCGAGTCGTCCGCCCAGACTTCGCCCTGACTGACAGTCACCATGGTTTCCATGAAGCCCAGTCTGGGGGCGGTGGCAGGCGCTCGGCCAGAACGCGTAGGGCCGTTCGGGTGGGCGCGCGGCCCCGCGCCGCACGACCGGCGCGCGCCGTCAGACTCCCGGGGCCGCCGCCTCGCCGAGGGCCGTGAGGACCGGGCTGATCAGGGGGTGGTCCTCGGCACCGCGGCGGACCGCCGCGAAGACCCGGCGGGTGGGGGCGACCCCGTCCACCGGGCGGACGCCGACGTCCGTGAGGTCCATGCCCCGGAGCGCGGAGCGCGGGACGAGCGCCACGCCGGCCGAGGCCGAGGCGAGGGCGACGACCGCCCGGAAGTCGTCGGAGACATGGTCGAAGCGGGGGGCGAAACCGGCGTACTCGCAGGCCAGGACGGTCACGTCATGGCAGGGGTTGCCGGCGGACTGGCCGATCCAGGCGTCCTTCGCGAGGTCGCCGAGCGCGACCCGCTCGACGGCAGCCAGCGGATGGCCGGGCGGCAGCACCGCGTCGAAGGGCTCCGCGTAGAGCGGGACGCGGGTGAGGCGGGCGTCGTCCTCGCCGGGAGCGCCCCGGTACTCGACGGCGACGGCCACGTCGACCTGCCGGTCGAGGACCATCATCAGGCTCTCGTCGCCCTCGGCGTCCCGCACCCGGACCCGGATGCCGGGGTCGGAACCGGCCAGCGCGCTGATGGCGGGGGCGACCACGAGCCCGATGCCGGTGGCGAAGGCGGCGACCGTGACCGTACCGGCCTCGCCGGAGCCGTAGGCGGCGAGTTCGGACTCGGCGCGCTCCAGCTGGGCGAGGACGGCGTTGGCGTGGCTGAGCAGGATCTCGCCGGCCGGGGTGAGGCGCGCGCCGCGGGCGCTGCGGTCCACCAGCCGGTGTCCGGTCTCCTGCTCCAGGGCCGCGAGCTGCTGGGAGACCGCGGAGGGGGTCAGATAGAGCGCGGCGGCCGCCGCCGTGACCGTGCGGTGGTCGGCCACCGCTCGGAGGATGTGCAACCGCCGCGCTTCGATCATGTCCCTAGTCTCGCAGGACCGGGGCCCTGCTTCCGCCGTCAGCCTTCGAGGGCGGCGCGGGCCTCGACGAAGGCGTCGACGGCCCGGTTGACGTCCTCCGTGGAGTGCGCGGCGGACAGCTGCACGCGGATGCGGGCCTGGCCCTGCGGCACGACCGGGTACGAGAAGCCGATCACGTACACGCCGCGCTCCAGGAGCAGCTCGGCCATGCGCCCGGCGACGGCCGCGTCGCCGATCATGACCGGGGCGATGGCGTGGTCGCCGGGGAGGATGTCGAAGCCCTCCTCGGTCATGCGGGAGCGGAAGAGCGCCGTGTTGGCGTTCAGGCGCTCGCGCAGGTCGCCGGCGGACTCCAGCAGGTCGAGGACCTTGAGGGAGGCGGCGGCGATGACCGGGGCGAGGGTGTTGGAGAAGAGGTACGGGCGGGAGCGCTGGCGCAGCAGGGCGACGATCTCGGCGCGGGCCGCGACGTAGCCGCCGGAGGCGCCGCCGAGGGCCTTGCCGAGGGTGCCGGTGATGATGTCGACGCGGTCCATGACGCCGTGCAGCTCGGGGGTGCCGCGGCCGCCGGGGCCGACGAAGCCGACCGCGTGCGAGTCGTCGACCATGACCATGGCGTCGTAGCGCTCGGCCAGGTCGCAGATCTCGGCGAGTGGGGCGACGTAGCCGTCCATGGAGAAGACGCCGTCGGTGACGATCAGCTTGCGCCGCGCGCCGCCCTCGGTGGCCTCCTTGAGCTGCTGCTCCAGGTCGGCCATGTCGCGGTTGGCATAGCGGAAGCGGCGGGCCTTGGAGAGGCGGATGCCGTCGATGATCGAGGCGTGGTTGAGGGCGTCGGAGATGACCGCGTCCTCGGCGCCGAGGATGGTCTCGAAGACGCCGCCGTTGGCGTCGAAGCAGGAGGAGTAGAGGATCGTGTCCTCCTGGCCGAGGAAGGCCGAGAGGCGCGCCTCCAGCTCCTTGTGCACCTCCTGGGTGCCGCAGATGAAGCGGACGGACGCCATGCCGTAGCCCCAGCGGTCGAGGGCCTCGTGGGCGGCGGCGACGATCTCGGGGTTGTCGGCCAGGCCCAGGTAGTTGTTGGCGCAGAAGTTGAGGACCTCGCCGGGGCGGCCGCCGGCTGTGACGGCGACGGTGGCCGACTGGGGGGTGCCGATCACGCGCTCGGGCTTGTGGAGCCCGGCCTCGCGGATCTCTTCGAGGGTGGCACGGATGTCGTCGCGTACGGAATCGAACATGGGTCAGGCTCCCGCAGTCCAGTCGAGGATGATCTTGCCGCTCTTGCCGGAGGCCGCGTCGTCGAAGGCGGCCTCGAAGTCGGTGTAGTCGTACCGGCCGGTGACGACGGGGGCGAGGTCGAGACCGCCCTCCAGGAGCACCGACATCGCGTACCAGGTCTCGAACATCTCGCGGCCGTAGATGCCCTTGACCGTGATCATGGAGGTGACGATCTTCGCCCAGTCCACGGCGAAGTCCTCGCTGGGCAGGCCCAGCATGGCGATCTTTCCGCCGTTGGTCATGTTGGCGACCATGTCGCGCATGGCGTGCGGGTTGCCCGACATCTCCAGGCCGACGTCGAAGCCCTCCTTGAGGCCGAGGGCGCGCTGGCCGTCGGCGATGGTCTGCTCGCCGACGTTGAGGGCGAGGGTGACGCCCGTCTTGCGCGCCAGGGCGAGGCGCTCCTCGCTGACGTCGGTGATGACGACGTTGCGGGCGCCGGCGTGCTTGGCGACGGCGGCGGCCATGATGCCGATCGGGCCCGCGCCGGTGACGAGGACGTCCTCGCCGACCAGCGGGAAGGAGAGGGCCGTGTGCACCGCGTTGCCGAAGGGGTCGAAGATCGCGGCGATGTCGAGGTCGACGGGGACGCGGTGCACCCAGACGTTGGAGGCGGGCAGTGCCACGTACTCGGCGAAGGCGCCGTCCCGGCCGACGCCGAGGCCGACGGTGGCGCGGCAGAGGTGGCGGCGGCCGGCCAGACAGTTGCGGCACTTGCCGCAGACGAGGTGGCCCTCGCCGCTGACCAGGTCGCCGACGGCGATGTCGGCGACGTCACGGCCGACGGAGACGACCTCGCCGACGAACTCGTGGCCGATCGTCAGCGGCGTGGCGATGGTCTTCTGCGCCCAGCCGTCCCACGAGCGGATGTGGAGGTCGGTGCCGCAGATACCGGTCCGCTTGACCTTGATCAGTACGTCCCCGGGGCCGGTCTCCGGCTCGGGCACGTCCGTGAGCCAGAGTCCCGGCTCCGCCTTCAGCTTGACCAGCGCCTTCAATGCAACGGCTCCCGACGTGCGTGTCCTGTGATGTGGGGGCCCGGGCACGACTGTGTACCCAAGATCCCTGGAAGGAAATCTTCCGTACGCGGGGCTCCCGGTCCATCGAGGATTTCTTAAGCGCGCTCGCAGATCAGCTTCACGCCGCCGGTGGGAGCGGCTGCGGCGTCAACGTCCGAGGGCCGCCATCGCCGCGTTGTGGCCGGGGATGCCGCTGACCCCGCCGCCCCGGACGGCGCCCGCGCCGCACAGCAGCACGTTGGCGTGGCGGGTCCCGACGCCCCAGCGGCCGGCGCTCTCCCCGGCGTCCTCGTCCTCGTCCGCGTACGGGAAGGAGAGGTCCCGGTGGAAGATGTGCCCGCCGGGCAGGCGGAGGTCGCGTTCGAGGTCGAGCGGTGTCTTCGCCTCGATGCAGGGGCGGCCGTCCTCGTCGAGGGCGAGGCAGTCGGCGATCGGCTCGTCGAGGTGGACGTCGAGCTGGGCGAGGGTCGCCTTGAGGAGCGCGGCCCGGGCGCCGTCGTTGTCGGCGGCGAAGAGGCGCGCGGGCGTGTGGAGCCCGAAGAGGGTGAGGGTGTGGGCGCCCTGGGCGGCGAGCTCGGGGCCGAGGATCGTCGGGTCGGTCAGTGAGTGGCAGTAGATCTCGGAGGGCGGGGCGGTGGGGAGGTGTCCCGCGGCGGCCTCGGCGTGGGCGGCGGCCAGCTGCCCGTACCCCTCGGCGATGTGGAAGGTCCCCGCGAAGGCCTCGCGCGGGTCGACGGAGCGGTCGCGGAGCCTGGGCAGCCGGGTGAGCAGCATGTTGACCTTGAGCTGGGCGCCTTCCGGGGGCGGCGGGGGCGTCTCGCCGAGCAGGCGCGCGAGTTCCTGCGGGGAGGCGTTGACGAGCACCCGGCCCGCCTCGACGGTGCCCTCGCCGTCGGCCGTGCGGTAGGTGACGGCGGCGCGGTGGCCGTCGGTCTCGATGCGGACGGCCTCGTGGCCGGTGCGGAGGTGCGCCCCGGCGGTGCGGGCCGCGTCGGCGAGGGCGTCGGTGAGGGCGCCCATGCCGCCGACGGGGACGTCCCAGTCTCCGGTGCCGCCGCCGATGACGTGGTAGAGGAAGCAGCGGTTCTGGAGGAGTGTGGGGTCGTGGGCGTCGGCGAAGGTGCCGATGAGGGCGTCGGTGAGGACGACGCCGCGCACGAGGTCGTCGGCGAAGGTCCGCTCGACGGTGACGCCGATCGGCTCCTCGAAGAGCGTGCGCCAGGTCTCGGCGTCGTCCATCCGGGCGCGGAGCGCCGCGCGGCTGGGGAGGGGCTCGGTGAGCGTGGGGAAGATGCGGCGGGCGGCGCGGGCGGTGCGCCCGTAGAAGGCCTGCCAGGCCTCGTACTCGCGGTCGGATCCGGTGAGCGCCGCGAAGGAGGCCCGGGTGCGCTCGGGGCCCCCGCCGACGAGGAGGCCGCTGTCGCCCTTGGGGGTGTACGAGGACACGGACCGCTTCCGTACGGCGAAGCGCAGCCCCAGCTCCCGCGTGATCTTCTCCGGGAGGAGCGAGACGAGGTACGAGTACCGGGAGAGCCGCGCGTCGACCCCGGCGAAGGGCCTCGTGGAGACGGCCGCCCCGCCGGTGGTGGCGAGCCGTTCCAGGACGAGGACGGACCGTCCGGCCCGGGCGAGGTAGGCGGCGGCGACCAGGCCGTTGTGGCCTCCGCCCACGATCACGGCGTCGTACGCGCGGAGTGCGCCGGGGGCGCCGGGGAGCGGGGCACGGGCGGTCATGGCTCATGCTCACACGGGACCGGCGGAGCGGGGAAGAGCGCGGTCCGAGGCCGGCGGTCCCGGTGCCCGGCCCGTCCTGCGGGAAGATCACCTCATGACTGAGATCATCTTGATGTCCGATCCGCGTGTCGCCGCGATACCCGTGGCCGAGTGCGGCGAGCCCCTCCTGGACGTCCGGCGGGCCGGCGCGCCGGCGGTCGACCTGCGCAAGCAGGACCCGGAGGGCGCCTTCGCCCATCTGCGGGAAGGGGTGGTCGAGCGGCTGCTGAAGGCCCAGTCGCTGCTCCCGGACGGGCTGCGGCTGCTGTTCGTGGAGGGGTACCGCCCGCCCTCCCTCCAGCGGGAGTACTTCGAGGAGTACGCGGAGGAGCTGCGCGCGCTCCACCCGGAGTGGCCCGCGGACCGGATCCGTACGGCCGCGAGCCGGTACGTCTCCCCGCCCGAGATCGCGCCGCACAGCGCGGGCGCGGCCGTCGACCTCACCCTGGTCGGGCCCGACGGGCGTGAACTGGACCTGGGCACCCGGATGAACGCGGGCCCGGAGGAGAGCGCCGGAGCCTGCTACACCGACGCCGGGTCGATCAGCGCCGAGGCCCGCGCCCACCGGGACCTGCTCGGTTCCGTCCTGGGCGCCGCCGGTCTGGTGAACTACCCGACGGAGTGGTGGCACTGGTCCTTCGGGGACCGCTACTGGGCGCTCATGACCGGGGCGCCCGCGGCGCTCTACGGCCCGACGGAACTGACGCCGGGCGACTGACTCCGGACGGCCCCGGTGGGGCGGCCGAGGTGCTCCAGGCAGCGGGCCTCGTCGTCGCGGGCGGCGAGGGTGTCCGGGTGGTCGGCGCCCAGGGTCCGGGTGCGCGCCGCCCCGATCGCCCGGTGTGCCGTCAGGGCCTCCTCCCAGCGGCCGAGCCGGCCGAGGGCGACGGCCGTCTCGCGGTGGCTCAGGAGGGTGTCGGGGTGGTCGGCGCCGAGGACGCGCTCCCGTGCGGAGCGGACGCTCTCGGACTCGTCGAGCGCCTCCGCCCACCGTCCGAGGCGGCCGAGGTTGACCGCGAGGGCGTGGCGGGCGCGCAGGGTCTCGGGCCCGTCGGAACCCTGCACGCGCGTGCGGGCCGCGACGACGTCACGGCAGACGTCCAGGGCGTCCGCGGCCTGCCCGATGCGGCCGAGGCAGACGCCGGTCTCGTAGCGCGCGGTGAGGGTGTCCGGGTGCTCCTCGCCGAGGGCCGCGGCGCGCGCGTCGGCCACGGCGCGGTACTGGACGAGCGCCTCCTGCCCGCGCCCCAGCCGTCCGAGGGTGTACGCGACCTCGTGGCGGGTCACCAGCGTGTCGGGGTGGTCCTCGCCTAGCAGCCGGGCCCGGGCCTCCGCGACCTCGTTCGCCGTGCGGTACGACTCCTCCAGACGGCCGAGACGGCCGAGCGTGAAGGCGAGGTTGTGGCGGCAGCGCAGGGTGTCGGGGTGGTCGGGGCCCACGGTGCGCTCGCGGGCGGCGAGCACCGCGACGTACAGCTCGTACGCCTCGGGGTGCCGTCCGAGGCGGCCCAGGGCGTACGCCCGCTCCTGACGCGCGGCCAGGGTGTCGGGGTGGTCGTCGCCGAGGGTCCGGGCGCGGCCCTCGGCGACCCCGTCGAAGACGTCCAGGGCATCGGCGGGCCGGCCCAGCCGGGCGAGGGCGAAGCCGACCTCGTAGCGGCTGGTCAGCGTGTCGGGGTGGTCGTCGCCGAGGACGCGGGCGCGGTGCTCGGCGACGGAGCGGTGCACCGATTCGGCCTCGTCCCAGCGGTCGAGCCTGCCGAGGCCGATGCCGGCGCGGTAGCGGCCGGCGAGCACCGCGAGCAGCTCCGCGCCGGCCTCGGCCGCCGGTGCGGCCGGGACGGGCCGGGCGGCCGTCTCGTCGGCGAACGAGCTCGCGTCCGACGCGCGCGTGGCGGTGGTCCACTCGGTGGTGAGGACGGCCGCGGCGGGGTCGTGGGCGGCCGGACGCGGCACCGTGGCGGTGCCGGCCGGGGCTGCCCCGGGCCGGTGTCCGCCGCTCATGGCACGGGCCCACGCGGGCGCGTGAGCGCCGGGGTGGGTGAGGGGCGCTCCGTGTGCCGCGTGGGGCGCGGTCTCCAGAGGCTCCGGTCCCGGCAGGGGGAACGCCACGGGCACGCCCGCGGGCGGGGACAGCGCGACGCGTCCCGACACGATCCGGCGGCGCAGGTCCCCCGCGTCGGCCGGCCGCTCCTCGGGGACCTTGGCCAGCAGGTCGACGACGATCCGGTCGAAGTACGGGGGGATCTCGGCGCGCCGGGAGCGCGGCGGGCTCGGCACCGTGTCCCGGTGCCCGATGAGGATCGCCCAGGAGTCGTCCAGGTCGAAGGGCGGGGCGCCGGTGGCCAGTTCGTACAGCACGCAGCCCAGCGAGTAGAGGTCGCTGCGGTGGTCGACCTCGCCGCCGCCGATCTGCTCCGGGGACATGTAGTGGGGCGTGCCCATGGCGATGCCGGTGCCGGTGAGCTTGGAGGTGAAGCCCGTGTCGCCGAGCCGCGCTATCCCGAAGTCGCAGATCTTCACCGTGCCGTCCGCGAGCCGCATGATGTTCGCGGGCTTCAGGTCGCGGTGCACGATGCCCTGGCGGTGCGTGTACGCGAGGGCGTCGGCGACCTGGTCGGCGATCTCGACGAGGTCCTGGACGGGCAGCGGGTGCTTGGCGTTGGCCGCGAGGAGCTGGCTGAGGTTGCGTCCTTCCAGGAGCTCCATGACCAGGAAGAGCACGCCGTCGTACTCGCCGAAGTCGTGCACGACGGTGATGCCGCGGTGCTGGAGGGCGGCGGCGACGCGGGCCTCGCGGCGGAAGCGCTCGCGGACCACCGAGAGGAACTGCGGGTCGTGCTGCGGGCCGAGCGGCTTGAGGCACTTCACGGCGACGCCGCGGCCGAGTGCCTCGTCCGTGGCGCGCCAGACCTCGCCCATGCCGCCACGGCCGATGACCTCGTGCAGCCGGTACCGGCCCTGGATCAGCCCGCTGTCCCCCATCGTGTGGTGTCGCCCCCGTCGCTTCCGTGCACCCTCCCCGACATGTCCAGTATGGCCGCACCCTCCGACAGTGGGTACGGGTAGGGCGCGTGTCAGGTTCCGGAGGGCGTTCCGGCACCCGGCCGGCCCCGAGCGCCGAGGTGCGCGAAGGGGGCGGGGCGGGTGTCCCGGCCGAGACGGTCCATGGCGCGGAGGATGTGCCGGGGCGGCAGCCGCCAGCGCGTCCGGTCGGGGATGCAGCGGAGGAGGTTGGCCGTCGCCGTGAGCCGGCGGGTGACGGTCGCGGCCGCCGGGGCGGGGGTTCCGTAGAGCGCGTGGGCGTACGGGGGCAGGGTGTCGTACGCGAGCGCCGTCACGCGCCGCCAGACCACCTCGCGCGCCGGTACCAGGACGGGTTTGACGGGCGGTCGGCGCAGGAAGTCCTCGACGGTCCGCGCGTCCGGTCCGGCTTCGAGCCGGGGCCGCATCGCCGCGAAGTAGTCGGCGAGCTCGGCGGCGGAGCCCGGGACGGTCTCCGGGTCGAGGCCGACGAGACGGGCGGAGACGCGGTGCTCGTCGAGGTAGCGGTCGGCCTCGGCGTCGGTGAGCGGGATGCCGGAGCGGCGCGCGACCGAGAGGTACGAGTCGACCTCGGCGCAGTGGACCCAGAGCAGGAGTTCGGGGTCGTCCACGCCGAGGAGCCGGTGGATCCGCCGGACGCGGGCGCCGGCCTTCTCCGCCGCCTCGGTGGTCCCGTAGCTCAGCGTCCCGACGAAGTTCGCGGTCCGCATGAGCCGTCCCCAGGGGTCCTCCCGGAAGCTGCTGTTGATCATGACGCCGCGGACGGCGACGGGGTGCAGTGCCTGGAGCCAGAGGGCCCGGACGCCCGCGATCCACATCACCGGGTCGCCGTGCACCTGCCAGGTGACGGAGCGGGGCCCGAAGAGCCCGGGGTCGGCGTCCTGCCTCATGGCGCCCAGGCTACGCCGGGGGCGGCCGACGGTTCCCGCCCCTCGGACAACCGATCAGACGCGCTCCGCTTCCTGGGCCGGCATCTGCGCCACCTCCTCCGTCACGAGGAGGCGGGCGAGGGGCCGGCCGACCAGCGCCGGGGCCCGTGCGGGGTCCGCCCACACGCGCGTGCGGAGGAACTCCAGGAAGCCCTCGGCCTGCCCGGCGGTCGCGAACCACAGGTCGACGACGACGTAGGCGGGGTCGTCGACGGGCCGGCGTACCTCGTGCCCGAGGACTCCGGCGTCCTCCCGGGCGCCGGCGAAGCGGTCGAAGGCCGACTTCCACACGGTGTAGTCGGTGATCGGGTGCTCGATGTGCAGGGTGATCACGGCTCCTCCTCCCCGTGTCCGGTGGGGGACGTCTCCAGCGTGGACTCCGGCCCCGCGCCGCGTACATCCCAGATCTCCGGGGTATCGGCCCGTACGCTCCGCCCATGGCTCCCTCCGCCGGCCACGCCCACGCCTTCTCCCGCTCCCGCGAGCGCGTGCTGGGGATCTGCGCGGCCGGCGGGGACGCCCGCGCGCTGCGGGTCCGGCTGCTCCGGGAGTTCCGGTCGGTGCTGGGCGCCGACGCCTTCGCGTTCCTGCTGACGGATCCGGTGACCTCGGTGGGGTGCGCTCCGGTCGCGTGGGTCCCCGTCCTGCCGGAGCTGCCCCGGCTCATCCGGCTCAAGTACCTGACGCGCGCGGACCGCTGGACGTCGCTTGCGGGCGCCGCCGCGCTGAGCGGTCTGCCGGAGGGCGAGCGGGGGCCGCTGTGGGAGGAGCTGCTGCGGCCCGCCGGGGTGCGGGACGTGGCCTCGGTGGTGTTCCGCGACCGGTTCGGATGCTGGGGCTTCCTCGATCTGTGGCGGTACGGGGCGGAGTTCGGCGCGGCGGACCTGGCGTATCTGGACGGGGTGGCCGGGCCGGTCACGGAGGCCCTCCGGCGCGCCCAGGCCGCGGCGTTCCCGGCCCGTCCGCCGGGCGCGGACCGGCCCGGCCCGCTGGTGCTGCTGCTCGCCCCGGACCTGCGGGTGCGCGGCCAGACGCCCGGGGCCCCGGCGTATCTCGCGGGCCTCGTCCCGCCGGAGGAGGGCCGGGCACCGGTCCCGGCGGCCGCGTACAACGTGGCCGCGCAGCTGCTCGCCCACGAGGCGGGCGTCGACGCGAACCCGCCACGCGCGCGCGTGCACCTCGCCGACGGACTCTGGCTGACGCTGCGCGCGGCCCGCATCGAGGACGGGCCGGACACGGACGGACCGCCGCCGTCCGCCCGGGAGATCGCGGTGACGATCGAGGAGACCACTCCGGCCGACCGCCTGGACTTCTTCTGCCGGGCATACGCCCTGACGGGCCGCGAGACGGAACTCCTCGGCCACCTCGCGGACGGCGCCGACACCGGCACGGTGGCGCTCGCGATGTCCCTGTCCGCGCACACGGTCCAGGACCACCTCAAGTCGGTCTTCACGAAGACCGGCACACGCCACCGCCGCGCCCTCCTCGCCCGGGCGCTGGGGACCTAGGGCGTGTTGCGAAAGTCCCGCCTGCCCTTGGTGATCAGGCAGTGGAGGGAGTCGTCGACGACGTCGGCGACGATCGTGTCGCCGGGGTCGGCCTCGCCGCCGAGCAGCAGGGAGGCGAGGCGGTTGTCGAGTTCCGTCTGGATGGTGCGGCGCAGGGGCCGGGCGCCGAAGGCCGGCTGGTAGCCGTGGGCGACGAGGAGCTTCTTCGCCGCTTCGGTGACCTCCAGGGTCAGGCCCTGGGCGTGGACACGGTGCTTGCTGCGCTCCAGGAGGTGTTCGAGGATCTCGGACAGGTCCCCTTCGGTGAGGCTGTGGAAGACGATGATGTCGTCGATGCGGTTGAGGAACTCGGGCAGGAACTTCCCCCGCAGGTCCTTCATCAGCTCGTCCTTGAGCTCGGCCGCGTCGCCCTCGTGGGCGAGGATGCGGTGGGCGCCGATGTTGGACGTCATGATGACGACGCAGTGCCGGAAGTCGACGGTGCGGCCCTGTCCGTCGGTGAGGCGGCCGTCGTCGAGGATCTGGAGGAGCGTGTTGAAGACGTCGGGGTGCCCCTTCTCCACCTCGTCGAACAGGACGACGCTGTACGGCTGGCGGCGGACCTTCTCGGTGAGCTGGCCGGCCTCCTCGTAGCCGACGTATCCGGGAGGTGCGCCGACGAGCCGGGCCACCGTGTGCTTCTCCTGGAACTCGCTCATGTCGAAGCGGATCATGCGGCTCTCGTCGCCGAAGAGCAGCTCGGCGAGCGTCTTGGCGAGTTCGGTCTTGCCGACGCCGGTGGGCCCGAGGAAGAGGAACGAGCCGACGGGGCGGTTCGGGTCTCCCATGCCCGCCCTGTTGCGGCGTACGGCCTCGGAGACGGCGGTGACCGCCTCTTCCTGGCCGACGATCCGCGCGTGCATCTCCTCCTCCAGCTTGAGGAGCCTCTCCTTCTCGCCGGCGGTGAGCTGGGCGACCGGGATGCCCGTGCGGCGGGACACGATGTCGGCGATGTCGGAGGCGGTGACCGAGACGACGCCCTCGCGCCGTTCCTCGATGCCCGCGAGCTCGCCCTCGATCGCGGCCATCTGCGTCTTCAGCTCCGAGGCCTTCTCGAACTCCTCGCCCGCGACGGCCTGGTCCTTCTCGCGCCGCAGCTTCGCGAGGCGGTCCTCCAGGCCGACGACCTCGGTCGAGCGGCCGGCGCTGCGCAGCCGTACCCGGGCGCCGGCCTGGTCCATGAGGTCGATGGCCTTGTCGGGCAGGAAGCGGTCGCTGATGTAGCGGTCGGAGAGTTCGGCCGCCGCCGTCAGGGCGCCGTCGGCGAAGCGGACCTGGTGGTGGGCCTCGTACGCGTCCCGCAGCCCTTCGAGGATCTGCACCGTCTCCTCGACGGTGGGCTCGGGGACGAGGACGGGCTGGAAGCGGCGTTCGAGGGCGGCGTCCTTCTCGACGTACTTACGGTACTCGTCGATCGTCGTCGCCCCGACGACGTGGAGTTCACCGCGTGCGAGGGCGGGCTTGAGCATGTTGCCCGCGTCCATGGAGCTGTCGCCGCCCGCGCCGGCGCCGACGACGGTGTGCAGCTCGTCGATGAAGAGGATGACCTCGCCGTTCGCCTCCTGGACCTCCTCGATGACCTTCTTCAGCCGCTCCTCGAACTGTCCGCGGTACTGCGCTCCCGCGACCAGGCCGGACATGTCGAGCGAGACGACCCGCTTGTCCTTGAGGGTGGCGGGCACCTCGCCCGCGACGATGCGCTGGGCCAGCCCTTCGACGATGGCGGTCTTGCCGACGCCGGGTTCGCCGATCAGCACGGGGTTGTTCTTGGAGCGCCGCGAGAGGATCTCGACGGTCTGCTCGATCTCCTCGGCCCGGCCGACGACGGGGTCGAGCCTGCCGGCCTTCGCCTCCTCCGTCAGGTCCCTGCCGAACTCGTCCAGGGTCGTGGCGGGCTGCTGCGGCTGCGTGCCCGCACCGGCCCCGGCGCCCGTCGCGGGCGAGCCGTCCCCGCGTGCCGCCCGGTCCGTGAGGCCGCGCACCTTCCGTACGTCGACCTCCTCCGCGCGCAGGAACCGGCCGGCGCCCGAGTCGGGGTCGCTGAGGAGGGCGCTGAGGATGTGCTCGGGACCGATGTACGAGACCCCGGACGCCTGTGACGTGGCGTGGGCGAGGGCGAGGGTGCGCTTGGCGGCGGGGGTGAGACCGGGCTCGGCGGAGGGTTCGGCCGCCTCCCGGGGAAGGACCGCCCCGATCTCCGCGGCGAGCGCCTCGGTGTCCACCCCGGCCCGGGCGAGGAGGCGGCGCGCGGGGTCGACCTGGGTGGTGGCCCACAGAAGGTGCTCGGTGTCGAGGTCGGACGTGCCGTCCTCGGCCGCCTTGCGCGCGGCCAGGTTCAGGAGTTCGTGCGAGGACTCCGTGAGCAGCCGCCCGATGGGCACGCGCTGCACGGCCGGGGGCGAGGACGCGGGCGACATCCCGAAGAACCGGCTCAGCAGATCGCTGAACGGGTCGTCGGAGGAACCGAAAGGGGAACCGAACGCCATCGACATGCCGAACTCCAGATGCGCAAGGGGGAGGGTCCTCGTCTCACACCCAAACCCGAGGCCCTCGCGTCCGCAATCGGAGCGCGGCCGTGCGCGACGCACACCCGTTCGACCGGAGGGGTGACGGGAGACGTATCGTCACCGCTGTGCGGATCATCCGCCGCAGCGCCTGCCCCGACCCCAGGGAGACACCTGTCATGAACGTACCCGCAAGCGGTCGGCGCGTGCTCGTCAGCGGCGCGTCCCGGGGGCTCGGCCGGGCGGTGGCCCGGGCGTTCGCGGCCAACGGCGACCGTGTGGCCGTCCACTTCGGCTCGCGCGAGGAGGAGGCCCGTACGACCCTCGCCTCCCTGGCCGGAGACGGCCACGCCCTGGTCGGCGGCGACCTCGCGGACCCGTCGGGGGCGGTGGCCGTGGTGGACGCGGCGGCGGAGGCGCTGGGCGGGATCGACGTCCTGGTGAACAACGCGGCGGTGAACATCCGGCACCCGCTCGCGGAGACCCCCTACGAGGAGTGGGTGGCGGTGTGGCAGCAGCACGTGGCCGTGAACCTGCTCGCCACGGCCAACCTGAGCCATCTCGCGGCCCGTCGGATGATCGACCAGGGCGGGGGCGGCCGGATCGTGAACATCGGCTCCCGCGGCGCCTTCCGGGGCGAGCCGGACCATCCGGCGTACGGGGCGACGAAGGCCGCCGTGCACGCCCTGGGCCAGTCGCTCGCGGTCTCGCTCGCGCCGCACGGGATCGCCGTCGCCTCGGTCGCCCCCGGGTTCTTCGCCACGGAGCGGGTCGCGCCGCGGGTGGAGGGGCCCGAGGGCGACGCGATCCGGGCACAGAGCCCGTTCGGACGGGTGGGCTCGGCCGAGGAGATCGCGGCGGCGGTGCTGTGGCTGGCCTCCCCCGCCGCAGAGTGGTCCTCGGGCACGGTCCTCGACCTCAACGGAGCCTCGCACCTCAGGACTTGAGCCTACGGACTCGTACCTGAGGACTTGAGCCCGAGGGGTCGGGACCGAGGGCTTGATCCTGAGGACTTGAGAGACCTGCGGAGCCGAGTCCCGGTGTCGACGCGGGCTACAGGTCCTCGCAGATCGTACGGGCCTCGCCCAGGTCCTTCTTCGCCTCGGCGTCGAACTCGAAGAGCCGGGAGTGGCGTTCCTGCGAGCGCCGGACGGCCTCGGCGAGCGGCTTGTACCGCGCGTCGCCCGCGGCGGCGGCCGTCGAGAGCGTCCCGGCCGCCGAGTACCGGTTGACGGCTATGTCGCCCCCGGCGCCCCTCTCCGTGTACCTGGCCTCGTCGAATCCCGCGAGCGCCCGGCACGCGGCCCGCGCGTCCGCCGCCGCCGAACTCCCGTCGGCGGAAACGCCGTCGGCCCTCAGCGCCCACACGGCGCCCGTCGCCCCGGCACCCAGGACGAGCCCGGCCACGACGGAGAGCAGGACGACCGTGGTGCGGCTGCGGGACGGCGCGGTGGCCGGCGGGGCGGGAGGGGTGGGGGGCTGCTGGGGCGGAGGGGTGTAGGGCTGCTGAGGCTGCATCGGGCCAAGGTAGCGCGGGCCGCTGACGGCCGCGACGGCGCAGCGCCCGCGAGCGGTCCGCGCACCCTCACAAGCCCCTCTTCCCTTACCTGCCAAGGGTGTTGGAAGATCCACCGCATGGACACGCATGCGACCGGTCCGACCGCCGACGCGGCGACCGCGTACCTCGAAGCGCTTCACGGACGGCTCACGGCCGACGGCTGCACGGTGACCTCGCCCCCCTGGGACGGCCACCGGGTGGTGGCCGGCAGCCGCGGCGACCGCAAGGTCCGCTGGTTCGGGACGAAGGTCGAGCTCTTCGTCTTCGCCGCCGCCGTCCCCGAGGTCGACATGACCACCCTGGGCGAGTTCACCGCGTGGGCCATGCGCTACGCCAAGGACCTGCGCCGCGGCATACCCGGCGCCCGCAACGCGGCCACGGTGCTCCCCGCCCTGGTGAGCGCGCGTGTCCGGCCCGAGGCGGCCCAGTGGGCCGCCCAGGACGCCCGGCTCCTCGGCACGACGCTGATCAGCCGCCCCCTCACGATCGAGACCACCCCGAACGCCACACGGACCACGATGTACCGGGGCCAGGTCGTCTGGGGCGGCATGTTCACGGGCCACGTCCTGGACAAGGCCTCGCTGTACTTCCCGTGACCGGCCGAGCCGTTGATCTGGATTGGGCCTAGGGCGTGTTACGAAAGTAGCGCCGGCCGCCCGAAGGGCGGGCCCGACGGGGTCTGGTGCGTGCGATCGCAAGGCGGAGGGTCGCCCCGATACTGGATGTATCGGG
>NZ_JBIBVC010000028.1:0-75272 GCF_043080005.1 Streptomyces sp. NPDC015130
TAGGGCGTGTTGCGAAAGTAGCGCCGGCCGCCCGAAGGGCGGGCCCGACGGCGTCTGGTGCGTGCGATCGCAAGGCGGAGGGTCACCCCGATACTCGATGTATCGGGGCGATCCCGACAACGCGGCGAGCGTGCGTGCCAGGCGCCGTCGGGCAGGCGGGACTTTCGCAACACGCCCTAGGCGACGTCGACGCGCTCGGCGGTTCCCGCCGTGGCCCGGGCCGCCGCCTCGGCCGAGGGCCGGTCGCGCTCGGCGCGGCGGCGGCCGGGCAGGACGACGAGGACGATCGCCGTGCCGACGGCCATGATGATCCCGCCGACGAGGCTCGTGGCGGAGACGCCGTGGGCGAACGACTCGTGCACCGCTCCGACGAGGGCCTGGGCCTGCTGGGGTCCGGCGGCCGGGTCCTGGGCGACCCGTTCGGCGACGGCGAGACCGGCGCCCACCGAGTCCTGCGCCGTGTGGAGCGCGGCGGCGGGAAGGCGGTTGCCGACCAGGTCGGCGAGTTCGTCCCGGTAGGCCGTACCGAGCAGGGAGCCGAGGACCGCGATGCCGAGGGACCCGCCGAGCTCCAGCGCGGTGTCGTTCGCCCCGCCGCCGACGCCGAGCTCCGATTCGGGGAAGGAGCTCATGATGGTGTCCGTGGCGGGCGAGACGCTGAGGCCGATCGCCAGGCCCAGCATCGCCATCGGTGCGAGGAAGTCGGTGTACGTGGAGCCCGTGTCGATCCGGGTGAGGAGCAGGACACCGGCCGTGCCGATCACCATCCCGGCCACGACCGTGACCTTCATGCCCAGCTTCGCGGTCAGCCGCCCGGTAGCCGCGGCGCCGACGAAGACGGCTCCGGCCAGCGGCAGGAGCCGGACACCGGTCTCCAGAGCTCCGTGGCCGAGGACGAACTGCAGGAACTGCGTCGCGTAGTAGATCGCGCCGAAGGTCCCGAAGAAGAAGAACAGCACGGCCAGCATCGAGCCGCTGAAGGGGCGCATCCGGAACTTGCGGACGTCGAGCATCGGGTGCGGGTGCCGCAGCTCCCACCACACGAAGGCCGGCAGGGCCACGGCCGCCACCACGGCGGCGGTGACCGGGCCCGCGCCCCAGCCGAAGTGCGGGCCCTCGATGGTCGCGTACACCAGGGCGCCGACGGAGACGATGGACAGCAGCCCGCCCACGTAGTCGATCCGCCCCATGCCCCGGGCCTTCGACGGCGGGACCAGGAAGAGGGCGCCGGCGACGGCGAGGACGGCGACGGGGACGTTGATCAGGAAGGTCGAGCCCCAGGCGTGGTCCTCCAGGAGCCGGCCCGCGACCAGCGGGCCGACGGCGATGGCCAGTCCCGAGGTGGCGGTCCAGGCCGTGATGGCCCGGGTGCGCTCGCCGCGGGGGAAGATCGCGACCAGCAGGGAGAGCGTCGCCGGCATGACGACGGCGGCGCCGACGCCCATGATCGCGCGGGCCAGAATGACGGAGGAGGTCCCGTCGGCGAGGCTGCCCAGCACGGAGCCGGCCGCGAAGACGACCAGGCCCGTGACGAGCGCGCCCCGGCGGCTGTACTTGTCGCCGATCGCGCCGAGCACCAGCATCAGCGCCGCGTAGGGGACGGTGTAGCCGTCGATGACCCACTGCAGATCGCTGCTGCTCAGGCCGAGGTCGCGGGTCATGTCCGGCGCCGCCACGATCAGCGAGGTGTTCGCCATGACGACGATCAGCAGGCTCAGGCACAGGACGAGCAGGGCCCACCAGCGTCGCGCGTACGGCCCGTCCATCTTCTCGACGGGCGTGTTGATGAAGGGGGGCATGAGGGGGGCTCCTAGCGGCACGAGTTAATTGCCCATTGATGTGCAGGCTAGGTTATTGCCCATGGGTGTGCAAATAGCGGGAGCGGTCCGGAGACGACTCTGCCCCGGCGGTGTGCGCCGGGGCAGGGTCGGGAAGGAGCTGATCGGAGAGGGGTCAATCGGCGGGGAACGCCTCCGGGCCGTCCCCCTCCGGAACGGACGTCTTCGGAAGGGCCGTCTCCGGGAGGGCCGTCTCCGGGGGAGTCACCTCCGGGGCGACCTCGCCTACCACGCGGCGCGCCGTGTCCTCGCGTACGCCCGCGGCGACGAGTACGGCGACGGCGACCGGCGTCCCCTCGTCCCCCAGGTCCCCCGTGTTGACCGCCTCCAGGAGCGCGACCGTCATGGCCTCCAGCCCGGCGCTCAGGACGGCGGGCGGGAGGTGCCCGGGGAAGACCCCGTCCCGCTGGCCCCGCTCCAGGATGGTGGTGACCTCCGCGCGGGCGGGGGCCAGGATCTCTGCGACGCGCTCGACGCCCAGGTCGCGGCGGGCCAGCGCAAGGAGCATCCGGTACCGGTCCCCCACGGGCCACATCGAGAGCACGAAGTGCGCGAGCGACCGCTCGGCTGGTTCGTCCGGCCTCGCCCCCGCGGTCAGCGCCCCGCGCAGCGCCTCCGAGGCCTCCTCGGCGAGCGCCTCCAGCAGGGCCTCGCGCCCGGGGAAGTGCCCGAAGAGCGTGCGCCGTACGACTCCCGAGGCACGGGCCAGCTCCTCCAGCGTGATGTCCGGGTTCCGCCCCAGCTCCCGCCGCGCCGTGGCCAGGATGCGCGCCCGGTTGGACCGCGCGTTGCGGCGCAGCGGCTGGCGGGCGGCGGGCTTGGTCACGTGAACCTCGGCGGGTCGGTGCGGAGTACGACCACGAGCGGGTCGCGCGGGCGCAGGGAAGCGTCTCATTCTGGCATGTGCGCCCGGACCGTCCGGTGGCGCGGATCAGTCCAGATAAGCGGCCGTGAGCGCGGCGAACTCCTCCGGCGTGAGGACCTCCACGCCGAGCTCCTGGGCCTTGACGGCCTTCGAGCTCGGCTTGCCGTTGGCGGAGGGAGCGGCGACCAGGTAGGTGGTCCGGGAGTTGACGCCGCTGCCCACGCGCCCGCCCGCCTTCTCGATCAGCGCGCCCATCTCGGAGCGTCCCCAGCCGTCGAGCGGTCCGCTCATCCTGCCCGTGACGACCACGGTCTTCCCGGTGAGCGGCCCTTCCTCGGCCTCCTCGGACGTCTGCTCCTGGGGCTCGGTCATGGTGACGCCGGCCGCGATGAGCTTGTCGATCACCGGGGCGAGCGCGGCGACCTGCTCGACGATGATCGGGGCCTTCTCCGGGCCGATGCCCTCGACGTCCTGCAGGACCGCCGCGTCGGCCGTGCGAATGGCCTCCATCGTGCCGAAGTGCGCGGCGATCCGGCGGGACATGCGGCGCCCGGTGCCCGGTATGCCGAGCGCGCAGAAGACCCGGCTGAGGGGGCGGGACCTGGCGAGCTCGATCTGCTCGGCGAGCTTCGCCCCGCGCTTGGCGCTGCCGGAGGCGGCGGTGAGCTGCTCCTCGGTGAGGGTGAACAGGTCGGCGACATCACGCACGTCGCCGGAGGCGATCAGCGCGTCGACGTACTTCTTGCCGAGGCCGTCGATGTCGAGGACGTCGCGCCCGGCGACGTACTCGACGAGCGGGGCCAGCGCGCAGGCGGTGCCCTTCGCGCAGCGCCACCGCTCCTGGCTCCTGTCGACGTCCCCCGCGCAGTGCGGGCACCGCTCCGGCAGGGGGACCGGGGTGGCGTCCTCCGGGCGGAGCTCGACGACGGCGGCCTCGACGCGCGGGATGATGTCGCCGGCCTTGTGGACCGTGACGGTGTCGCCGATGTGGAGGTCGCGGCGGAGGATGTCGGCGGGGTTGTGCAGGGTCGCGCGGGTGACCGTGGAGCCGTCGAGCTCCACCGGGGCGAGGATCGCGGTGGGCGCGAGCACGCCCGTACGGCCGACGTCCCAGACGACGTCCAGCAGCACGGTCTGCCGCTCGACCGCCGGGAGCTTGTAGGCGATGGCCCAGTACGGGAAGCGGCTGCCGAAGCCGACCGCCGCCTGTTCGGCGGCGCTGTCGGCCTTGATGACGACGCCGTCGATGCCGAAGGGCAGGCCGGCGCGGAGTGCCGCGATGGCGTCGACCTTCTCGCGGGCCTCGTCGAGCGTGGCGACCACGTGCAGTCCGGCCGGGCTGTCCGCCGTCGTCCGCACACCTGCGCGCGCCACGGCGGCGAGCGTCTCGGCGTGGGTGGCCCCGGCGGGGAGGAACGTCTCGCCGTCCAGGTCGACCGCGCCGTACGCCCAGAACGTCATGGGCAGGCGGTACGGGCGGTCCTTGGCGCGCAGGGTGCCCGCGGCCCCGTTGCGCGGGTTCGCGAAGACGGCGCCGCCGTGCGCGGTCCGCACCTCGTTGGCGTGCTCGAACTGCTGCTGGGTGAAGAGGACTTCGCCCCGGGCCTCGAAGGTCGCGGGGACCGGCAGCTGCTCGGGCAGGCCCTCGATGGTGCCGATGACGTGGCTGACGTCCTCGCCCCGGGCGCCGTCGCCACGGGTGATGATCTGGACGAGCCGTCCGTCGCGGTAGCGGGCGGCGACGGCCGCGCCGTCCATCTTCGGCTCGACGGTGAAGCCCCCCGCCGGCTCGTGGCCCAGGCGGCGGCCGAGCGACGCTCCCCAGGCCGCCAGCTCCTCGGGCGTGAAGACGTTGTCCAGGCTGAGCAGGCGGGTGGTGTGCGCGACGTCGCCGTCGGGGGCGGCTCCGTCGGCGACCTGACCGGTCGGCGTGTCCGCCGCGACCGCCTCGGGATGGTCCGCCTCCCAGGCGGTCACCGCCAGCCGCAGCCGGTCGTAGGTGACGTCGTCCATGAGGCTGTAGCCCGCGCCGTAGTACGTGCGGGACGCCTCGCGCAGGCGCTCGACGGCGGCCTCGTACGCGGCTCGGTCGGCGGTGCCGGACATGCTGAGGAACGCCTCATCGGCGGAAGGGATCGTCATGAGGATCATCCTTGCGCACACCACTGACAACGCCCGGTGCGCGAGGAGCGCGAGCGCGACCCGGCCCGGGACGCGGCGGCGGAAACGACGAAGGCGAGGAGTGCACGCTCTCCTCGCCTTCGTCAAGGTATAGCCCACAGGGGGACTTGCGGCAAGGCCCCGGGGATGACGCAGAATCAGCGATCTCAGCCACGACCTGCGGAAACGGGGAAGAATCCTGATGGTGCCCGACGTGATCATCGCCGGCGGCGGACCGACCGGACTGATGCTGGCCGCCGAACTCCGGCTGCACGGTGTGCGGACGGTCGTCCTGGAACGGCTGACCGAGCCGACGCTCCAGCAGCGTGCGCGCGGCATCCACGCGCGCACCGTCGAGGTGATGGACCAGCGCGGCCTGCTCGACCGGTTCCGCGCTGTCGGCGAACCGTTCTCGGTCGGCGCCCTGTTCTCCGCCCTCACCAAGCCATGGCCGGAGACAGCCGACACGGCCCACCCGTACGGGCTGCTGCTCCCGCAGACGGAGACCGAGCGGCTGCTGACCGAGCACGCCGTGGAACTCGGCGCCGAGATACGGCGCGGCTGCGAGCTGGTCGGGCTCGGCCAGGACGAGGACGGGGTGACCGCCGAACTCTCCGACGGGTCCCGGCTGCGGGCCCGCTACCTCGTGGGCTGCGACGGCGGCCGCAGCACGGTCCGCAAGCTCCTCGGCGTCGGTTTCCCCGGCGAGCCCGCCAGGAACGAGACGCTGCTCGGCGAGATGCGGCTCGCCGAGGACCCGGCGACCGTCGCCGAGGTCACGGCACGGATCCGCACGACCAACGTCCGGTTCGGCACGATCCCGAACGCGGACGGCACCTACCGGGTGATCGTGCCCGCCGCGGACGTGAGCGAGGACCGGCCGGCCACGCCGACCATGGAGGAGTTCACCGAGCGTCTCCGGGAGGTCGCCGGAACCGACTTCGGCGCACACGCGCCGCACTGGCTCTCCCGGTTCGGCGACGCGAGCCGCCTCGCGGAGCGGTACCGGGTCGGCCGGGTGCTCCTGGCCGGCGACGCCGCCCACATCCACCCGCCGACCGGCGGGCAGGGCCTCAACCTCGGCGTGCAGGACGCGTTCAACCTCGGCTGGAAGCTGGCCGCCGAGGTGAACGGCTGGGCGCCCGAGGGCCTCCTCGACAGCTACCACGCCGAGCGGCACCCGGAAGGCGAGCGCGTGCTGACCAGCACCCTCGCGCAGGGCGTGCTCCTGGAGGACGGGCCGGGCGCGAAGGCGCTGCGCGAACTGTTCTCGAAGCTCCTGGACTTCGAGGAGGTCAACCGGTACGTCACCGAGTCGATCACCGCGGTCGGCGTCCGCTACGACCTCGGCCAGGGCCACGAACTGATCGGTCGGCGACTGCGGGACCTGCGGCTGAAGCAGGGCCGCCTGTACGAGCTGATGCGCACCGGTCGCGGGCTGCTCCTGGACCGGACCGGCGGGCTGTCGGTGGAGGGGTGGGCGGACCGGGTCGACCACGTCGTCGACGCCACCGCGGAACTCGACGCGCCCGCCGTGCTGCTGAGGCCGGACGGGCATGTCGCCTGGGTGGGCGCGGAGCAGCGGGACCTGGCCGGCCTCCTGCCGAAGTGGTTCGGCGCGGCCGCCCGTTGAGCGGTGACCGTCCCACGTGACGCGAGCCACACGCCAGAAGGGATGGCAGGCCCCCGGACGCGGGGTCCGATCGGCGGCAGCGGAACGTTAGTGCGACGTGAGCAGTGCCGAAGAGACTGTGAGGGACCACGCTGGCCGGTGATCCGGCCACGCTCCAGCTCGACACAGGGGGCCCCACCATGCGCGCCGACCAGCGGCCGCGAGACACCCGCCTGCCCTTTTCAAACGCCGTCCCCGGGTGCCCGACCCCACCCGGACCGTCACGGCGAGCGGGAAAGGGCAGGTAGCCGGAGTGCTCAACACGCGGGTGACGGTGACCGTCCACGCATCCGATCCGCTCAGCAGGGCCGGGCTCATCAGCCACCTGCGGCATCAGCCGACCGTCGACTTCGTCCCCGAACCGGACGACGGCGGGGACCGCGCCTGCCCGGCGGTGGCCGTGATGCTCGCCGACCGGATCGACGAACCCACCACGGCCGAACTGCGGCGCCTGCTGCGCGGAAGGGACCAGCGCGTGGTCCTCGTCGCCCGGGAGCTGCGCGAGCCCGACCTGCTCGCGGTGGTCGAGTACGGGGTGCGCGCCATCATCTGGCGGCACCAGGCCACCGAGCAGCGGCTGCTGAGCGCCGTGCACAGCGCGGCCCGTGGGGAGGGGGAGCTGCCGCCGGACCTCGTCAGCCGGCTCCTCAACCAGGTGGGGCGGCTCCAACGCGCGACCACGACAGGGGCGGCCACCGGCGGGGCGGTGCCGCTCTTCGGGATGGCGCCGCGCGAGGTGGACGTCCTTCGGCTGCTCGCCGAGGGCCTGGACACCCGGCAGATCAGCGAGAAGCTCGCGTACTCCGAGCGCACCGTCAAGAACATCCTGCACGCGCTGATGACGCGTCTGCAGCTCACCAACCGGGCGCATGCCGTCGCGTACGCGCTCCGCGAAGGCTACATCTGATGATCCACGAGATCGACGGGGCGCTACGCCGTCTGCTCGCGCCGGCCGTCACGGGCGACATCGCCTTCGACGCGCCGACCCGCGAGTGGGCGGCGCGCCGCAACTCCCCCACCCTGAACGCCTATCTGTACGACATCCGGGAGGACGTGGCGCGGCGGGAGCGCGGCGCCTACCCCGAGCGGGACGCCCAGGGGATCGTGACGCGCAGACGTCAGCCGCCCCGGTGGTTCCGGCTCTCGTACCTGGTGACGGCCTGGACGGCCCGGCCGGAGGACGAACACCGGCTACTGTCCGGCGCGTTGGCGCTGCTGCTTCCCCACGAGGCGCTGACCGGCGACGCCGTGCCCGAGTCGGTGCGACCGATCACGACATCCCTTCCGCTCTCCGTCGCGGTGCCGCCCACCGAGTCGCGCTCGCTCGCGGACATCTGGTCGGCGCTCGGGGGCGAACTCAAGCCCTCGCTGGACGTCGTGGTCAGCACCCCGTTCCCGGTCACCCCCGCGTACGAGGTCGCACCGCCGGTCACCGAGGGACAGATCGTCGTCCGCGGGACCGACGGTACGCGGGGCGATTCCGGGCCCCGGATGATGCGGCGCTCGGTCACCACCACGAGCACGTCGAAGGCCGCGGCCGGCCCGAGCGGCGCGGGTGCCGAGGGCGGACGGTGACGGCGTGCTGGAGCTGATCACCGCGCTGCGCGCGCGGGTCGCGGCACTCGTGGACTCCCGCGCCGCCGGAGACCCCACGGCGGAGGACCCGCTGCGCGGCCTGTACATCACGGAGGAAACGGCACGCCGGATCGCGACGGAGCCCGTGGGCGTGGCGGAGGACGACACCGCCGCCACGCTGCCGGACCCCGGCGGGACGGACCGTCTGGCGGCGCTGGCCCGGACCTTCGGCCTGTCCGCGCTCGACGCGCACGTGCTCCTCGCGGCGCTCGCGCCCGATGTGGACCGCGGCTTCGAGGCGCTGTACGGGTACCTCAACGACGACGTGGGCCGACGCCGCGCGACCGTGGCGCTCGCCCTCGACCTCGCCGGCACCGGCCCCCTCGACCCGGCCGCCCGCGGCCGGTTCCACCCGGCGGCGCCGCTGCTCGCCGGAGGGCTGCTGGTCGTCGAGGACGAGGACCGGCCGCTCCCCGGACGGGCGCTTCGCGTACCCGAGCGCGTGGTGGCGCACCTGCTGGGCGACGACAGCCGGTTGGACGCCGAACTTCTCGGAGCTGGGGTGGAGTTGCTGCAACCGACGGGGGCAAAGGCCTACCGGCCGAAGGCGCCCGGAGCCGCTGCCGATGCGGTGACGCTCGGCGCGCGCGTCGCCGCCGCCGGGCCCGTCACCGTACACCTGCGGGAGCGCGTCCCCGGTGCCGCCACCGATTCCGTCGTGACCGCGCTGCGGGACGCCGGGCGGCCCGTACTCCGCTACCGGCCGGAGCGCGTCGACGTCACGGCGGCGCGGGCCCTGCTGCGAGAGGCCCGGCTGCGCGGGGCGGCCGTGGTCGTGGAGCCGCTGCCGACGCAACCCGGGCCGCTGATCAGGGTGTTGGCCTCGTCCGGTGCGACCGTGGTGCTCGCGGGGACCGAGGCGCCCGACCCGAGGTGGGCACCGGACGCGGAGCTGCTCGCGCTCGACGCCCCGGACGGCGCGACGGTCCCCTCCGACCTGTGGCAGCGTGAACTGGGCGTGGCGGACGTCGACTTCGACCTGGACTCCGCAACGGCCCCGTACCGCCTCAGCGGCGACCAGGTCCGCCGGGCGGCTCGCTCGGCGCGGACGCTCGCGGCCTTCGAGGGCACCGGACCGACGCTCGCCCAGGTGCAGCGCAGCGCCCGACTGGTCTCCGCGCCTCTCCTGGACAGCCACGCCCGGCGCGTCCGGCCCGCGGTCGGATTCGCCGATCTCGTGCTCCCCGAGGGGCCGTTGGGCATGCTCCACGAGCTCACCGGGCGGGCCCGCGACCGCGATCGCGTGCTCGGCGAGTGGCGACTGCGCACCGGCGGCGGGCGCGGACGGGGTGTCGTCGCGCTGTTCGCCGGCGAGTCGGGCACCGGAAAGACGTTGGGCGCCGAGGTCGTCGCGGGCGAACTTGGCCTGGACCTCTACGTGGTGGACCTCTCGTCGGTCGTCGACAAGTACATCGGCGAGACGGAGAAGAACCTGGAGCGGATCTTCGTCGAGGTCGACCGCACCGACTGCGTGCTCCTCTTCGACGAGGCGGACGCGGTGTTCGGCAAGCGCTCGGAGGTGAAGAGCTCGCACGACCGGTACGCCAACCTGGAGAGCGCCTATCTGCTCCAGCGGCTGGAGTCGTTCGCGGGGATCGCGGTGCTCACCACCAACCTCCGGGCCAACATCGACGAGGCGTTCACCCGCCGGCTCGACCTGGTCGTGGACTTCCCCTTCCCGGACGCCGCGCAGCGGGTCGCGCTCTGGCACTCCTGCCTGGCGGGCACGCCGAAGGCCGACGACCTCGGCGAGGAGATCGCGCGCTGCGCGGCGGAGTTCGAGCTCGCGGGCGGGGCGATCCGCTCGGCGGCGGTGACGGCCGGGTACCTGGCGGCGGCCCGCGGCACGGCGGTGACCGGCGCGGACGTACGGGCCGGGGCGCGGCGCGAGTACGAGAAGGCGGGCCGGCTGGTGCCGGACGCGGGCGCGCCCTGGGCGCCGTAACGCCTGCACGCTCTGAGGGAGCCATCCGGGGGGATGGCTCCCTCAGAGCGTTCCTCGTTGCCAGTTGCTACGTACTACGCGCTCCTACTTCTCGCTTCCAGCGTGCCACTCGTCAGTACACGCTGCCGCCGACCATCTTTCTGAGCGTGTCCCAGTTGACGGTCCCGGTCGCCTGCAGGCCGACGGCCGACTGGTACTGCTTGATGTGCGCGGCGACCTGGGTGCTGTACGTGCTGGTCCTGTCCCGGTCGTGCCGGAAGTGGTCGATGCCGTACTGGGCGTTGGTGCGTGCCACGGTCATGTCGCCGGAGTCGAAGCCGCGGTTGATCGCCCACCAGAAGGCCGCCATGAGCTGGGTGGTCTCCCAGGTGGTGGAGCCCGCCTTCACCGAGTCGGGTGTGATGCCCTGGGCCCACAGCGAGGTCAGGGTGGACCGGCCGAGCTCGCCCCTCGTGTCGTGGTCGAGGATCTCCCCGGAGTTCTTCCCCTTGTTCACGCTGTCCGACACGACGAGGTCCTGGTAGCAGGCGAGGGAGGCGCGGGTCTTCCCGTCGATCACTCCCCGGGTCCAACCCGAGGCGAGCTTGCAGGCGTTGCCGAGGGCGGCCAGCCGCTCCTGGGCGAACTCGACGACGATCTCCGGCGCGTCGCCGCTCCGCCACGGGGGTTCGTTCCGCACCGGGGCCGGCGGTGCCGGAGGCTGCTCGTTCCCGCCGTCGCCGCCACCCGGAGGGGGCGCGGTCGGAGCGACGCCGTCCTGCGGGGGTTGGGTCGGGTCGCCCTCGCGCGGCGCTGGTTCGGTCGGGGCGCCGCCCTCTCGTTCGTCGCCACCTCCGCCACCGCCTCCGCCGCCGACGCCTCCGCCACCGCCGTTCCCGCCGGCGTCATCGCCGGGAGGCGGCGGTGCCGCTCCGTCAGTGAAGGGCGGGGGGCCGTCGGGCGGGTTGTCACCACCGGGCGGCGGTCCTCCGTTGTCGCTGGGCGGCGGGGGTGCCTCGGGGAGCGTGTCCCCACTGCCCTGCGGAGCGGGTCTGGGCGCGTCGCTCGACCGGATCTCCTTCGCCGCGCTGACGATCTTCGGGGAGAAGTTGAACCAGAGCACGACGAAGGCGATCACGGCGGTCAGCAGGAGCCCGCCCACGATGACCAGCCAGTTCCCGAGGACGGGGCGCTGGTCGAAGGTGGCGTCGAGGTCGAGCGCGGTGTCGTCGCCGGCCCGTCGCACCGACACGGTGAAGCGGTGCGACTCCTCGGCGCCGGTCCAGCGCACGGCCTGCGGCCGCACCACGAGCTCGCCGAACGCGGCACGGCCCGGGGCGATCTGCACGGCGTTGGGCCGTACGTCGAAGGTGAGGCGGTTCGCGTCGTCGCGCGCCACGAGGGACGCGGTCAGCGGAGTGTTGCCGAGGTTGTCCACGGCGATCCGGGCCCGGCCGCGGAAGCGGCCCAGGAGCGCGGGCGGCAGCAGCTCGGCGCGCGTCTCGGTGAAGGGGGTGAGGGTCAGCCGGCCCTCCAGCACGTCGCGGGCGCCGCTGTTCTCCCGGGGATCGACGCGGATGCCGTACGCGACGGGTCCGGCCTCGACGTCCGAGGAGCGGGGCGGGGCGAACGAGATCTCGGCGGTCCCCTCGCTGCCCGGGTAGAGGCGGAGGACGTCCGGCTCCACCCGGGACCAGCCCGAGGGTTTGCCGACGATCGAAAGCCGGTACTCCTCGACGGTGTCCCCGGTGTTGCGTACCCGCAGGCGGGCGGAGGTCCGGGCCCCTGGCTCGACGGTCACATCGGCCGGGTCCAGAGAGGTCCACATGGTCATGGGCGAAGGCTAGGGGCGCGGACGGGGTGCGCGCCTGCCCGAAAGTCCCTGTTCGCGGGCACGTTCGCGTGCCCGCTCCGCCCCTCCGTCCGACCCTCCGGGAGCGGGACTTTCGGGCACGTTCTCCTGCCCCCGTGCCCGCCCGTTCACTCCTCCCGCGCGAACCCGTCGCGGAGGAGAGTCGGTGGCGACCCCACCAGCGAGGAGCAACCGACCGTGCCCACGTACCTGTCCCCCGGCGTCTACGTCGAGGAAGTCGCCAGCGGCTCCCGTCCCATCGAGGGCGTCGGGACCTCCGTCGCCGCGTTCGTCGGCCTGGCGCCCGTCGGACCGCTCGACGAACCGGTGCTCGTCACCAACTGGTCGCAGTACGTGGCCGCCTTCGGCGACTTCACGGACGGGTACTACCTCGCCCACTCCGTCTACGGGTTCTTCAACAACGGCGGCACGGCGGCCTACGTCGTGCGCGTCGGCGGCGGGGACACGCCGGGCGCCACGCAGGCCATCGCCTCCGCCGCGCCCGCCGAGCCGCAGCTCGTCGCCGGTGAGGCCGTCGGCCTCGGCGCCTTCCGGGTCGCGGCGATCACCGCCGGTTCGGAGGCGGGCGGGGCGCTCACCGTCGAGGTGCAGGACGTCGAGGGCGACGCCGAGCGCTTCAAGCTCGTCGTCAAGGACGGCGAGAAGGTCGTCGAGTCCTTCGACGCCTCCGCGAAGAAGAGCGCCCGCAACTACGTGGTGGCGCAGGTCAAGCAGCGTTCCAAGACGATCGTCCTGGAGGAGGCAGCGGCCGGCGCGCAGCTCGTACGGCCCGAGGCGCAGGCCGTGACCCTCGCCCCGCCCGCGCAGCTTCCCGCCCCGGTCGCCGCGCGCGCCGGCGGGCCCGCCGCGCTGGAGTCGGGCCGGTTCATCGGCGACTCCGCGGACCGTACCGGCTTCGGCGGGCTTGAGGCGTACGACGAGATCAACATGGTCGCCGTGCCCGACCTGATGGCCGCCTACCAGCAGGGGCTCATCGACCTGGAGCAGGTCAAGGCCGTCCAGCTCGGTCTCATCGCGCACTGCGAGCTGATGGGCGACCGGATGGCGATCCTGGACCCGCCGCCCGGCCTCAACGCCCGTGACATCCGTACCTGGCGCCAGGAGACGGCCGGTTACGACTCGCGGTACGCGGCGCTCTACTACCCGTGGATCAAGTCGTTCGACCCGGCGACCGGCCAGACCCGTACGGTTCCGCCGTCCGGCCACATGGCCGGCGTCTGGGCCCGCAACGACGCCGAGCGCGGTGTCCACAAGGCCCCCGCCAACGAGATCGTGCGCGGCGCGGTCGACCTGGAGCTCCAGATCACTCGCGGTGAGCAGGATCTGCTCAACCCGATCGGCGTGAACTGCATCCGCGCGTTCCCCGGCCGTGGGATCCGGGTGTGGGGCGCGCGGACGCTGGCGTCCGACCCGGCCTGGCGCTACCTGAACGTGCGCCGCTACTTCAACTACCTGGAGGAGTCCATCCTCGTCGGCACGCAGTGGGTCGTCTTCGAGCCCAACGACCAGTCGCTGTGGGCGCGGATCCGCCGCAACATCTCGGCGTTCCTCGTCAACGAATGGCGCCAGGGAGCCCTGTTCGGCCAGCGGGCCGAGGACGCCTTCTACGTGAAGTGCGACGCCGAGACCAACCCCCCGGAGTCGGTCGACCTCGGCCGGGTGGTCTGCGAGATCGGCATCGCGCCCGTGAAGCCGGCCGAGTTCGTCGTCTTCCGTCTCGCGCAGTTCCAGGGCGGGGGCGGCGACCTGGAGGAGTAGGCCCCGGCCTGCTCTCCTTCCCCGCCACCGCACCACTCTCTGCTCCCCCTCATACCGACACGCCACACGAACAGGAGTGATCCCGCATGTCCCTCGACACCGGCGACGCCCTCACCACCCATAATTTCGGCCTGCAGATCGACGGCGTCATGGTCGAGACCCTCCAGGAGATCAGCGGCCTCTCGATGGAGCAGGACGTCATCGAGTTCCAGCAGGTCTCGGCGGACGGCAAGCCGATGATCAAGAAGCTTCCCGGCGTGAAGAAGGCCGGCGAGTGCACGGTGACCCGCGGGGCGACGCAGTCCGCCGCCTTCACCGAGTGGATCGCGTCCTCCATCGCCGGCGACATGGGGGCGGCCCGCAAGGACGCGTCCATCATCTTCCTCGACTACCAGCTCAGCGAGGTGAAGCGCTACAACCTCCGCAACGCCTGGTGCACGAAGGTGGAGTTGGGCGCGACCAAGGCCGGCGACGCGGCGGCCCTCACCGAGCAGGTCACCATCACCTTCGAAGAGCTGACCCTCGGCTGATGCGACGCGAAGGACCGGCGGGAACCCAGCAGCACCGCCAACAGGAGCCCCTCCGCACGGAGTTCGAGTTCGAGCTGCCGCGCGGGTTCGTCGACGAGGCGGGCACGGTGCACCGCAACGGGGCGATGCGGCTGGCCACGGCGCGGGACGAACTGCTCCCGCTGCGTGACATCCGGGTCCGCGAGAACCCGGCCTACCTGTCCGTGGTGCTGCTCGGCCGGGTGATCACCCGGCTGGGCACGCTCCCGTCGGTCCACGACGGGACGGTGGAGAACATGTTCGCCTCCGACCTGGCGTTCCTCCAGGACTTCTACCGGCAGATCAACGCGGAGGGCCACACCAGGGCCGCCGTCGCCTGCCCGCACTGCGAGGAGTCCTTCGAGGTCGAACTGGCCGGGAGCCGCCTGGGGGAATCGTGACGTACGCGGTCGACCGGATCGAGGAGGAGACCGCGTACCTCGCCTTCCACTTCCACTGGGGCATGGACGACATCCTCGACCTGGAGCACGCGGACCGGCGGAGGTACGTGGCACAGGTGGCCTCGCTGGTGGAGCGGTCACAGGCGTAAGTCGCAGGCGTGGGTCACAGGCGTGAGTCACAGGCCTGAATCACAGGCGTCAGCGCGGGACGGGGAAGGGAGGTCGGAGAGGATGGGCATGTTCGGGAAGTGGCGGGCGCGGAGGTCGTCCGAGGCGGGGGCCGGTGCCGCCGCGGAGAGCGCGGCGGCGGTCGGCCCTGCCGCGGCGCCCGGGGACGCGTGGCGGGCACTGCCTCCCGTGCAGCGGGTCGTCGACTCTCCTCGCACGATCGCGGAGCACGGCTTCTCCGCGTCGCTCGCGACCCACTGGAACCCCTCCTTCCACAGCGACCTCGGCCACGGCGCGGTGCCCGACGCGCCCGGGGGCCTGCTCCTGGACGCGGTGCGACCCGTACGGCAGGAGGCGCCCCGCCCGGAGGGCACGGAGCCGCCCGAACTGCCGGGGCTGCGGCTGCCGGTCGCGGGCACGGCCGCCGTCCCGGGGCCGGACGGTGTCCGGGCCCCCCAGGCGGCGGTGCAGCGCGCGACGGCCTCCGCGGGGACGGCGAACCGGCCTCGGGTACGGGGTGTCGAGGCCTCCTCTCCGGTACGCGAGGACAGCGCGCCGCGCACGACCGGGCGCGGGTCCGCCCCCCGACCGGCGACCGCGTCCGGCGCGTCGGCCGTGCCGTCCGTGCCTTCGCCTTCCGGTGCCGCCTCGGCCTCGTCGGCCCCGTCGGGTCCCCGCGCGGTTCAGCGGGCCGCAGGACCCGTCGGCGCTCCCGTACCGGCGACGACCGGGCAGTCCGTGCCCCAGGCCGGGACCGTCGTGCCGACGGTCGCCGCGGTCCCGGCTCCGGCGACGCCGGCAGCCGGTGCCACGCACCCAGGAGCCGTCCGGCCCGCGCCCGTCCGGCGCTCGCCGCTCGTCTCCGCGCGGCCCGTGCAGCCGCCCCGGCAGCTGGCCCCGGCCGCCGCGGTCCGGCACGGCGGCACGGCGACGCCGGGCACGGCGCCCGTCCAGCGTGCGGCAGCCCCTTCGCGTACGCCCGAGGGCGGATCCACCGCGCCGGCAGGGGCGCCGCCGACCGCCGCACCCGGGGCTTCGGCTCCCGTGCGGCCCCAGAACGTCCCGGGCTCCGCTCCCCCCGCGGGGCCCGGGACACCCTCCACGCCGGACGGCCCGCCCTCCGCTCCGGTGCAGCGCCGTCCTCCCGTACGACGCTCCCGCCGCGCCCCGGGCGCCGACTGGAGCACGACGGCGCCGCCCCCGGCGCCCGCGCCGAGCGCCGCGCCGGTCGTGCCCGTGGCCCCCGCGCCCCCGGCCGCCGAGGCCTCCCGCACGAACCCGCCGGCCCGTACGACCCCGGCCGCACCGGCACGCCCGTCGGCCGAGGCGCCCCGCGCCACCCCGGCGGCCCCGCGGACCCCCGCCGCCGCGCCTCCCGTCGTCCAGCGCGCCGCCGCCGATACGCCCACGCGCCCTGCGACCGAAGTACCGCACACGAGCACGGTGGTCACTCCGGCCCGGGCGACGACTCCCACCCCACCCGGACGCGCCGCCGTCGTGCAGCGCACCGCCACCGAGGCGCACGTACCTCCGGCAGCACCCTCGCGCACCGAGGCGGAGCCGACGCGCCCGAGCCCGGCATCCGCACCGACGCCTGCCACCACCACGCCGACCGCCGCACAGGCGCCACCGCCGGCACCCGCACGTCCGTCGAACGAGCCGACGCGCCCGGTCCCGGCAGCACCTCAGACCCCGACCACCACCACGTCGACCGCCGCACAGGCACGCCCGGCGACGCCCGCACGCCCCTCGGCCGAGCCGACCCGCCAGAGCCCGGTGACGCCGCCGACCGCTGTCACCCCGGCACCGGTCACCCCGGCACCTCCCGCCGTGCAGCGCGCCGCCGCCGACGCGCCGGCGCGTCCGGCTGCCGAAGTACCGCCCACGCGCCCGACGCCCCCTGTCCGGCCCGGACTCGGGACCCCGTCCCAGCGTTCCGCGCCGGACGCGCCCGCGCCCGCGCCTCGGGCGAATCCGGCTGCGCGACGGTCCCCGATCGGTGCGCCGATCACGCCTGCGTCCACGAGCCCTGAATCGCCGCTGCGCACCAAGGGAGAGCCCGCGCTCACGCCCCCGCCGGTCCAGCGCATGGCCGCGCCTTCATCTCCCACGCCGGGATCGCCGAACACACCGGGAACGCAGAACACGCCCAACTCAAAGGGCACGACAGGCACAACGCCGCGCCCCGCCGCTCTGGCTCCCTCCACCAGTCTCCACCCGCCCACGCCCACGCCCACCGCACCGGTCCCTCCCGTCGTGCGCCACTCCCCGGCCACCCCCACGCCGTCCCCCGCCGAGCCCTCCGCTCCGGCACCGGCCACGTCCGTCCCCCAGGCCACCGTCACCGACGTCCCCCGGGTCACCGTCACCGGCGTCCCCCGGGCCACCGCGCCCGCCACCGTGCAGCGTCGGTCCGTGCGGCCTCTCGCCTCCACCCGGCCACTCGCCCCGAGCCTTGGCGCCCCCGCGAACGCTCCCACGAGCGGCCCTGCGAGCGGTCCCGCCGGTCACCGCCCCGGCGGTCCTGTCGGCGCCCCCGCGAACACCCACGGAAACACCCCCGCGAAAGCGCCCGTCACCCCCGTCGTCCCCCTCCTCAAGCCCGCTCCCACTCCGCCACCGGCCCCCGCGCGGCCCAGCGTCCCCGCGCCCGCCGCCGCCCGGCCCCGGCCCGTGGTCCCGATCACCTCGCCCCCCGTGGCACGGTCCGTGGCCCAGCCGGTCTCCGTCCAGCGCCAGAGCGTCCCGCCGGCCGGTCCGACGGCCGGTCCCGCGCCCGCCGCCACCGCCGTACCGGTTCCGCAGGCCCCGCCGAGGCCCGCCCGCACGTCACCGGCACCGGCACCGGCACCCCGCGCCACCACCGTCAGCCGTACCGGTCCCTCCGCGCCACCCTCCGTGCAGCGCACCGGCACCCCACCGGCCACCGCCCCGGGCTCCGCGCACGCCTCGGCCACCGACGCCGAATCGCCCACGCAGCTCGACGAGTTGGCCCGCAGGCTCGTCACCCCGCTCTCCCGGCTCCTGCGCGCCGAGCTCCGCGCCGACCGCGAGCGGGTGGGCCGGCTCCGGGACCACGGGCGCTGACGGTCGGCCCTCCCGGACCACGCCCGCCGCCTCCGCCTCCTCCTCCGCCGCCCGACCACGACCGACTACCCGAGAGACCCGCCACCATGCCCACGCAGCCGGACCCCGCTTCCACCGTCTTCTTCAAGCTCACCATCGACGGCCAGGACCTCGGCCTGTTCAACGGCTGCGACGGCCTCTCCTCCGAGGTGGAGGTTGAGCAGCGCCAGGAGGGCGGCGTCAACGGATTCGTCTGGCAGCTCCCCACGCGGGTCACCTTCTCCACCATCCGTCTCACCCGCCCACTGACGCCCGACACCGCGAAGGTGGCCGCCTGGATCTCGTCCCTGGCCACCGGCATCACGCGCCCGACGGCGCAGATCGCGGCCCTGCGTGCCGACGGGTCGATCGTCGCCCAGTGGGGGCTGGTCGAGGTGCTGCCGGTCCGCTGGACCGGTCCGACGCTCGACCCGGCGAGCCCGGCCGTCGCCACCGAGACCCTGGAGATCGCGCACCACGGGTTCACCGACGCGGGGGGCGCCTGAGATGGCGGGGATCCTGGGCGCCCTGGCCGCGCGCGGCCTCTCGCGCGCCTCGCTCGCCATCCATCAGCCGCCCACCGATCTCGGCGGCTCCATCGGCGGCAGGCTGGGTGAGGTGAAGTTCCAGTTCAACCCGGATCAGCTGCAGTTGAGCCGGTCGGCGAACTGGCACACCGAGCCGGCCGTGGCCTACACGCGGGGCGCGCCGCCGAAGTTCACCGGCAGCCAGCCGGCCCAGCTGGAGGTGGAGGTCTTCCTCGACCGCTCCGACGACCCCACCTCCAACGACGTGCAGCAGCAGGTCGAACTGCTGCTTTCCTGCTGCGAGGTGACACAGCAGAGCATCAGTGCGAAGGCCCCGTCGCCGCCGTGGGTGAAGTTCTCCTGGGGGTCGTTCTCGACGGTGCGGTTCGTCGCGTACGTGACCTCCGTCTCGGCGACGTACACCCTCTTCAGCCCGAGCGGCATTCCGATCCGCGCCACCTGTTCGCTCTCCCTCACCGAGGTCTCGACGGCCACCAAGGGGCAGAACCCGACCTCGGGCGCGCTCTCGGCCCGTCGGGTGCACCGCACGGTCGCCGGGGACTCCCTGGCCTCGCTGGCCTGGCGGGAGTACGGCGACGCGACCCTCTGGCGGGTCATCGCCGACGCGAACGGCATCGACGACCCGATGCGGCTGCGCCCCGGCACGGAACTGCTGCTCCCGTCCACCACCGAAACGCCGGAGACCGAGGGCACCTCATGAGCGAGAAGACCTTCACGACCGTCCTGCACGTGCAGCTCGACGGCACGCCGCTGCCGGACCCGCTCGCGGTCCGTCTCACCGAGGGCTGGGTGGACGCCAGTGTCAACGTCCCGTCCGCGTTCCAGCTGACCTTCAGCGACAAGGACGGCACGCTCACCGCGAAGTTCCCGTATCTGAAGATCGGGGCCATGGCGGTGCTGTCGCCGTTCACCGACGGCCGGCTGGGCGAGCCCATGCTCACCGGCGAGGTCACGGCCGTCGAGGTGGACGCGGCGCCCGGTCACGGCCGGTACCTGATCGTGCGGGGGTACGACCCCGGGCACCGGCTCCTGCGCAGCCGGCGTGTCGAGGGGTATCCGAACATGACGGCCTCCGACATCGTGCGGAAGCTGGCCGCGCTCAACCGGATCCCGCTCGGCAAGGTCGACGCCACGCCGACGGTGTACGAGCTGGCGACGCAGCCCAACATCACGGACTGGGACTTCCTGTCCCGGCTCGCGCGGGAGAACGACGTCCGGCTCTCGCTGGACCCGGCGGGCCGGCTGGTCTTCGCCGCGCTGCCCCCGGCCTCCGCCGCGCCGGCGGACACGACTCCGGCGGCGCAGAGCCCGTACGTCCTGGACTTCGGCTCCAACACGCTGCACAGCCGGGTGTCGGTCACGGCCGCCGGGCAGGTCGGGAAGGTCGACGTGCGCGGCTGGGACCCGCGTACGAAGCAGGCGCTGACCGCGCCGACCCCCGCCGTGGCGAGCAAGGAGATCGTCTCCGACATCACACCGGCGGAGCTCGTCAGGCCCTTCGGTCCGGCCGAACTGGCCGCGACGGGAACGCCGTTCACGACGCAGTCGGAGGTGGCGCAGGCCGCCGCGGCGCTGGCGGACGACGTCACCGGTTCGTTCGCGGAGGTCGAGGTGGCCGTCACCGGCAACCCGGCGCTGAAGCCGGGGCAGCCGGTGGCCGTGAAGGGCGCGGGCTTCCCCTTCGAGGGGCGGTACACGGCGACGGGTGTGCGTCATGTCTTCGCCTCGGGGCGGCAGTTCACCACCTGGCTGACCGTGTCCGGGCGGCAGTTCCGGTCGCTGTACGGGACGGCATCCGGCGGTGGCGAGCCGGCGCCGCCGATGCCGGGTGTGGCGGTGGCCCTGGTCACGAACACCAAGGACCCGCTGTCGCTGGGCCGGGTGAGACTGCGGTTCCCGTGGCTTTCGGCGACGTACGAGAGCGGCTGGTGCCGGGTGGCGCAGCTCGGCGGGCGCGGGGGCGGCGGTCTCGTCCTGCCCGAGGTGGACGACGAGGTGCTGTGCGCCTTCGACCGGGGCTCGTTGGAGCATCCGTACGTTCTGGCGGGGCTGTACAACGGCGTCGACCGGCACACCCCGGCGACCGACCGGGTGCCGCCGGTCGACCCGACGAGCGGGCGGGCGCAGTGGCGGGCCATGACGTCGCGTACGGGTCACACGGTGGAGCTGCGCGAGGAGGTCGGCCGGACGCGCGCCTCGCACGGCATCCGGCTGCGCACGGCCAAGGGGGGACTGAGCGTCGAGCTGGACGAGGCGCGGACCAAGCTGACCATCGCGAGCGACGGCACGGTGACGATCTCCGGGGCCAAGGGGGTCACCGTCTCCGGGGCCCGGGGCGTGACGGTCGAGTCGGGGACCGATCTGACGCTCTCCGCGAAGGGGATCATCACCCTCGACGCGGGGCGCGGCGTGGACATCAAGGCAGGATTGAAGTTCAAGGTCGCGGCGACGCTCCAGGCCGCCGTCAGCACACCGGTCTTCAACACCTCGACGCCGCCGCTGCTCAACCCCGTCGCCGCGGCCCTGCCGCTGTTCTGAGGAGGACCGTCCCTTGAGTGAGCACTTCGTCGGTGCGGGCTGGGCCTTCCCGCTGCGCACCGGTCCGAGCGGTTCCATCGCGCTCGTGCGGCGTGACCGCGAGATCGAGGAGTCGATGCGGCTGGTGCTGGCCACGGCGCCGGGCGAGCGGCCGATGCGGCCCGAATTCGGCTGCGCGGTGCACGAGTTGGTGTTCTCCCCGGTGAACGACGCGACGATGGGGCGGGTCCGGTACGAGGTGATGTCCTCGCTCGACCGGTGGGAGCCGCGCATCGAGGTGGAGGACGTCACGGTCGCTCCGGCGCCCACGGATTCGACCACGCTGTACATCGACGTCCGATACCGGGTGCGCGGTGCCAACAACCCGCGCAATCTCGTCTTCCCCTTCTACGTCATCCCCTCCGAGGACTGAAAGAGCCACCCATGGCCCTGCCCGCACCCCATCTCGACGACCGCCGCTTCCAGCAGTTCGTCGACGACGCCAAGCGCTACATCCAGCAGGCGTGCCCCGAGTGGACCGACCACAACGTCTCGGACCCCGGGGTGACCCTGGTGGAGGCCGTCGCGCACATGGCGGACCAGCTCGTCTACCGGCTCAACCGGGTCCCGGAGAAGAACCACCTGGCCTTCCTGGACCTGCTGGGGGTGACGCTGTTCCCGCCCGCCGCCGCCCGTGCCGAGATCACGTTCCGACTGTCGGCTCCGCAGCCCGAGCCGGTGCTGCTGCCCGCGGGCACGGAGGTCTCCACAGGGCGTACGGAGACGGAGGAGGCCGTCGTCTTCGCGACCGGCGCCGATCTGACCGTCGTGCCCTGCGAGTTGATCCGACTGCTGCGGCAGGAGGCCGGGGGGACGCCGGAGGACCGCTCGCAGGACCTCCGGGGCGGTGCGGACGTCCCCGCGTTCTCCCCGCTGCCGCGGGTCGGCGATCTGCTGCTCCTGGGGCTGTCGGCGGCCGTGCCGGACTGCGTCCTCGTCCTGGACCTGGACAGCCGGGTCGACGGCGTCGGGGTGGATCCGCGTCGGCCTCCGCTGGTGTGGGAGGCGTGGTCGGCGGCCGAGGGCTGGACGGTGTGCGAGGTCGACGAGGACTCCACGGGCGGGCTCAACCGGCCGGGCGAGGTGGTGCTGCACATGCCGTCGGGGCACGCGGTGTCCCGGCTCGGCGGGCACACGGCGGGCTGGGTGCGCTGCCGGGTCGTGGACGCTGCCGAGGGGCTGCCGTCCTACAGCGAGTCGCCGACCGTACGGGCGGCGGCCGCCTTCACCATCGGCGGCACGGTCCTCGCCGCGCATTCCGAGACCGTACGGAGCGAGGGTCTCGGCGACTCCGAGGGCGTTCCCGGGCAGCGGGTGCGGCTGGCGCACGCGCCGGTCGTGGACCGGCCGCCGCTGCTCCTGCAGGTCGCGGAGCGGGCGGCGGGCGGCGGCGTGGACGACGAGGACCCCGAGGGCGGCTGGGAGGAGTGGACGGCCGTCCGCGACTTCGCTGCCTCGCGCGCCGGTGACCGGCACTACACGCTGGACGCGACGACCGGCGAGATCGCCTTCGGGCCGTGCGTGCGGCAACCGGACGGCACCTTGCGGCAGTTCGGCGCGGTGCCGCCGAAGGGCGCGGCGATCCGCGCGGCCCGGTACGGCACCGGGGGCGGCCGGGCCGGCAATGTGGCCCGCTCCACGATCACCGTGCTGCGCAGCTCCATCCCGTACATCGCACGGGTCGAGAACCGCGAGGCGGCGCGTGGCGGGGTCGACGGGGAGACCGTCGAGGAGGCCAAGGCCCGGGCGCCGATCACGCTGCGCGCGCAGGAGCGGGCCGTCACCGCCCGCGACTACGAGGAGCTGGCGCGGCGGGCCGCGCCCGAGGCGGCGCGGATCGCCTGTCTGGCGGCGGACGCAGCCGAGTCCGGGGAGAACGCGGTCCGGGTCCTGGTGGTCCCGCAGGCGGTGCCGGACCGGGGCGGGCGGCTGCGGTTCGAGCAGCTCGTGCCGGGCGACGAGCTCCTGTCGCGGGTCACCGGCTTCCTCGACGAGCGGCGCCCGCTGGGCACCCGGCTCGCCGTGGGGCCGCCGTTCTACCAGGGGGTGACGGTGGTGGCGACGCTGCACTCCTTCCGGGCGGCCGAGGCGGAGCGCGTACGGGCCGAGGCGCTGGACGTGCTGTACGCGTACCTGGACCCGCTGACGGGCGGGGCGCACGGCGAGGGCTGGCCGTTCGGGCGCCCGCTGCGGGCCGGTGAGGTCTTCGCGGCGCTCCAGCGGGTGCCGGGGGTGGAGCTGGTGGACGAGGTCCTGCTGCATCCGGCCGATCCGCTGACGGGCCGGCGGGGCGAGACGACGGACCGGATCGAGCTGGCGCCGTCCGCGCTGCTGTTCCCGTTCGACCACCGCGTGCGTGTCATCGAGGCGCGGTGAGCGGGTCCGCGCGGGGTACGGTGCCGGGGCTCGCGACCCCGTACCCGCTGGGGGCGGCGCTGCCCGCCGTGTACGCCGAGGACGACTTCGGGCAGCGGTTCGTGGCGGGCCTGGACGTGGTCCTCGCGCCGCTCTTCAACGTCCTGGACTCGCTGGAGGCGTACTTCTCGCCCGCCCTCGCGCCGGCCGACTTCGTGGACTACCTCGCGACCTGGGTGGGCGCGGAGCTGGACGGCACGGAGCCGCTTCCACTGCGGCGTCACGCGGTCGCCTCGGCCGTGGCGCTGCACCGGGTCCGGGGCACCCGGCAGGGTCTCGCGGCGGCCGTCCGGCTCGCCTTCGGCGTCCCGCCGGAGATCACCGAGAGCGGCGGCGCGAGCTGGTCGGCCCGCCCGCTCGGCCCGTTCCCCGGGGCGCCCGAGGCGGGGCTGCACGTCGTCCTCCGGGTCGCCGACCCGGCCGCCGTGGACCCGCACCGACTTCGCGCGGTCGTGGGCGCGGCCCGCCCCGCGCACCTGCCGTTCACGGTCTCGGTGACCACTTCCCGTACTGCCGAAGGAGCCTGACCCCATGACCGACGCGCCCCTGTCCCGTCCCTGCCCGGACTGCGCGAGCCCGGTCCGCGCGGCGGACCAGTCGTTCTGCGACAGCTGCGGGGCATTCCTCCGCTGGGACGCCCCGGCGGCGGTGCCGGACGCGGCCGCCGACCGGGCGGAGGAAGCCGCGGCCGTGCCGCGGGACGAGTCCCCGGCGCGCCCGGCCGAGAGCGCCCCGGACACCCCGGACACCCCGGACGGCGCGGACGCCCGGCCCGCCGCCCGCTCCGAGGAGGTCACGGCCCCGCTGCCCGCCGCGACCGCGGCCCCCGAGGAGACCCCGGTGCCCGAGCGGGGGCCGGAGCCGCGCCCGGCGTCCGAGGACCGTTCGGACACCGTCGTGCGCTCCCTTCTCGTCCCCGTGCCGGGGAACAGCCCCGCCGAGCCGGCCGTCGCCGCTCCGGTGCTCCCCGCGCGCCCCGAGGCCGCGCGGCCCGCGCCGCGGCCGGTGGAGGCGCCCGCTCCCGTCGAGGGCGGCACGCCCTGCCCGGCCTGCCGGCTCGCGAACACGCCGGGGCGGCACTTCTGCCGGTACTGCGCCACACCGATGGTCCCCGAGCGGCTCTCCACGGCCGAGGGCCCGTACGCGGGGCGGCGGCCCGGGCTCGGCCGCGACCGGAGCCGCTGGGTGGTCCGCGCGCTGATCGCGACGGCGGTCGTCGCCGTGGTCGTGGGCGGTGTCGTCGGCGGGCCGCCCGCCGCCCGTGCGGTCCAGGACCACTTCGCCACCCGCGTCCCGGTGCACCCCGTCTCCTGGGCGGCCTCCCACTCCGCGCCGAAGCAGGACCCGAAGCTGGCGGGCGACGGGTACTCCAACACCTGGTGGGGCACGGGATACGCGGGCGACTCGGCGGGCCAGTACCTGGAGGCCGGGTTCGCTGAGCCGACCGACCTGCTGTCCCTGCTCATCACCCCGGGCAGTGCGAAGAACACCACGCAGGCGGACGGTCAGGCGACCCCGCGCACCTTCGACCTCGTGGTCAAGGACGCCTCGGGCGAGACGCGCGTCTCGCACCACCTCATCAACGACGGCGGCACCCAGCGCGTCGACCTGCGGGTGCGCGACGCCCTGTCGGTCCGGCTCGTGCTCCGCACGGCGTGGCGTGCCGACCCGCGCAAGCAGGTGGCCGTCGCCGAGCTGGAGTTCTTCGGCAGGTCCGTCTCCTGACGAAGGCTCCGGCTCGACTCCGGCCAGGCTCCGGCCCAACTGCGGCCCGGCGTGGGCCCGGACGCGCGCCCGGACGCGCGCACACGCGTGCGAGACTGACGCGGGCCGACGGTTGTGCGAGGAGCGGGCTGCCACGGGAGGGGCGACATGCGACGGTTCGGAACGAGCGCGAGGACACGGCGGGGGTGCCTGGCCGCGCTGCTGGGCGGGGCGGTCATGCTGGCGTCGGCGGGGTGCTCCCCCGCGCAGCGCCCCCTCGTCGCGGTGCACGTGGACGAGCGGGGCGTCGCGCACGCCCTGCTGAGGTCCTGCGACGACGACGGCCGCGTGCGGGGCCCCGCGCTGCACGGCACGGTGCCCCGCCCGACGCCCACCTCGGAGGACGTCTCCTCCCCCGAGGGCGCCGCTCCCGAGGGCGCCGCTCCCGAGGAATCCGCCGTCGCGGAGCCGTGGATCGGCTGGGAGGCCCTGGGAACGCACGAGGCCGCGGACTTTCCGCTGTTCGAACCGCCGTCGTCATGGGCGGCCGAGGCCCGCGGGCCGCGGAGCCCGCAGCCCGGCCGCTCGTACGAGCTGTCGTTCGCCGATCCCGACGACTCGTACGCCTACACCGGCACGGTGACGTTCGACGCGGGGCAGCTCGCGAAGGTGCGCCCGGGTGACGTGCTGACCCTGCGCGGCACCATGACGAAGGAGGAGTTCGAGGACCTGGCCCGCGAGGCCTGCTGACGGCGGGTCAGCGGCCGGGCGGGCCCGGCGTCGGCCCGTCCTCAGCGGGGGTTGGCGGCGTGGGTCAGGGTGCCCCAGGCAACGAAGAGGTTGTTGCTGCCCGCCGGACGGTTGGCCTCGGTGAGCCGCTGCGTGTTCGTCATGGCGTACCCCATGCGGTGGTTCAGCGCGTTGAAGCCGACCTCGGTGACCGGTCCGAGGTGGTCGCGGAGGGTGCCGCCGCAGAGCCACCCCGGGACCGGCTCGCCGAGTTCGTACCTGGCGTGGAGGCCGAGGGCGTGGCGCAACCGGTCGGCGACCTCGGGGTAGAGGTCCTGGCCCTGGATGCGGCTCGTCTCGGCGATGTCCGATATCGCGGCCAGGCCGTAGCCGGTGTGGGTGAGGTCGCGGCAGGTCTCCTGGGTGAGCCCGTCGACGAAGGTGGTCTGCCCCTGCCAGTACCGGACGAGCTCGTCGCGGGTGTCGAGTCCGCTGCCGGGTGCCGCCTTCGGGAGGGCGCCGTCGCTCGTGAGGTAGATGTACGCGGGGACCCGGCCGCGGAACTTGGCCACGGCCTTGTCGTACGCGGCGCGGTCCTCCAGGAAGACGGCGATGCCGATCGCGGCCTCGGTCATGCTGAGCTCCCAGTTGCCGTTGGAGTGGGAGCCGTTCGTCACCTCGGGGAGGTAGACGGTGCGCAGCATCGTCCTGAAGCGGTCGACGCGGGCCTGGGGCCAGACGGTGGAGGTGTGGCGGATGATCTCGGCGGCGCGCGGCCAGGAGGAGCCCGCCCAGCCGGTCTGCAGGGGCGCGTTGGAGTTGGTGTGGTCCGTGATCACGGCGGACCAGGCGTCCATGATCTCGACGGCCTTCTGGGCGTACCGGCCGTCGCGCGTGATGTACCAGGCGAGGGAGAGCGTGTACGCGGCGATGGCGTCCTCGCGCTCGTCGGTGCAGCCGAGGTTCGGGTTCGAGTACGAGCCGCACTCCACCACCGAGCGGGGCTTCGGGACGCGGGACAGCGAGGCGTACTTGCTCGCCATCATCTGGTCGAAGGCCCCCTTCCAGGGCTGCGCCCCGGCGTTGACCTTCTCCCGGGTGAAGTCGAGCTGGCCCCGGGAGACCAGGACACCGGGGTGGACGAAGGTCGCGGGGGCCGCCTCGGCGCGACCGCCGGCGGGGCCGGCGAGCAGGCCGGCGAGGAGGGTGACGAGCAGCAGGGGTGCGGCGAACAGCGAACGCCTGCGGATGCGTGCCGTGCGGGATTCATCGCGCCATCTGGACAAGGAGTTACCCCTTCTTCATGTATGTGAACGTGGGATAGTCGTCGAGTCGGGAACCTAAAGGTCTGAACCAGTGGCGCCAAGCCATAAGGTTTCGCGGCTGCAAGCCTGACGGCGATCACCCCCTCACCGACGGAGCACTTCGGAGCGACTTTAGAGTTCACATACATGAACCGATCTGGAGTCGTCACCACCCTCTGACCGGGCGCTCGCCCCCACCGCCCGAGTCGTTCCTCAAGGCCCGGACGCCGTACGATCTTCCGCGTTGCCACTCACACCGTCCGAAGGAGATCTCCCATGGCCCAGGTCACGCTGAAGGGCAGCCCCGTACAGGTCAACGGCGCCCTGCCGCCCCTCGGGAGCCAGGCTCCCGACTTCACGCTCGTCGCCGAGGGTCTGGCCGACAAGTCGCTGAAGGACTTCGCGGGCCAGCGCAAGATCCTCAACATCTTCCCGAGCGTCGACACCCCGACGTGCGCCTCCTCCGTCCGCGCCTTCAACGAGAAGGCCGGTCAGCTGGACAACACGGTCGTGCTCTGCATCTCCGCCGACCTGCCCTTCGCCCAGGCCCGCTTCTGCGGCGCCGAGGGCCTGGAGAACGTCAAGAACCTCTCGACCCTCCGCGGCCGCGAGTTCCACACCAACTACGGCGTGGAGATCGCGGACGGCCCGCTGGCCGGCCTGACCGCGCGCGCCGTCGTCGTCCTCGACGAGAACGACACCGTCCTGCACGCGCAGCTCGTGGGCGAGATCGCCGACGAGCCCGTCTACGACGAGGCCCTCTCGGTCCTGAAGTAGTCCCCGCAGTCAGAGGAGCCCCTCCGCCGGACACCGGCGGAGGGGCTCCTCTGCGTCTCCCGTCGCATCAGGGCGTCAGGAGCAGGCCGGACAGAGCCCCCGGTACGTCACGTCGGCCTTCGACACGCTGAAGCCGAACCGCTCGCCGGGCGGAAGGACGGCCAGCGGGTCACCGGTCGGGTGGACGTCGCGGATGATGCCGCAGTCCGAGCAGACCAGGTGCTGGTGCGGACGGTGCGCGTTCGGGTCGTAGCGCTTCGCCCGCCCGTCCGTGGAGAGCTCCACGACCTCTCCCAGCGCGACCAGCTCGCCCAGGGTGTTGTAGACCGTCGCCCGCGCGATCTCGGGCAGCCGGGCAACGGCCCGGGCGTGGACCTCGTCCGCAGTGAGATGTACGTGGTCGCCGGCCAGGACCTCCGCGACGACACGCCGCTGGGACGTCATCCGCCAGCCTCGTGCTCGCAATCGCTCGAGCAGGTCACTCATGTCTACTCACCTCTTCGGCGCGCCAGCCGTCGGACAGGATTTTGCGTCGTTCTTGACTTGGACTACGTCCATCGTAGGATCTGTTCTGTTGACGGCCAAGGGACAGGAAGCCTCCAGCACGGCGGGAGACGGCGACGTGACGGACCATCCCGCACGTGTCGTCGCACTTCCTGAGCACCGCGATCTGCCAGGTCCGGAAGGATTCCGCATGTCTGAGAACCATGAAGCAATCGTCGGAGACGCGAAGGCGGAGGGCGCCGGCGGCTGCCCCGTCGCGCACACGCGCGCCGCGCACCCGACCCAGGGCGGCGGCAACCGCCAGTGGTGGCCGAACCGGCTCAACCTGAAGATCCTCGCCACGAACCCCGTCGTGGGGAACCCGCTCGGCGCGGAGTTCGACTACGCCGAGGCGTTCAACTCCCTCGACCTCGCTGCCGTGAAGCGCGACATCGCCGAGGTGCTCACCACCTCGCAGGACTGGTGGCCCGCCGACTTCGGCCACTACGGCCCGCTCATGGTCCGGATGGCCTGGCACAGCGCCGGCACGTACCGCATCAGCGACGGTCGCGGTGGCGCCGGGGCGGGTCAGCAGCGCTTCGCGCCGCTCAACAGCTGGCCGGACAACGGCAACCTGGACAAGGCCCGCCGTCTGCTGTGGCCGGTGAAGAAGAAGTACGGCCAGAACATCTCCTGGGCCGACCTGATGATCCTCACCGGCAACGTCGCCCTGGAGACGATGGGCTTCGAGACCTTCGGCTTCGCCGGCGGCCGCGCCGACGTGTGGGAGGCCGACGAGGACGTCTACTGGGGCCCCGAGACCACCTGGCTCGGCGACGAGCGCTACACCGGTGACCGCGAGCTGGAGAGCCCGCTCGGCGCGGTCCAGATGGGCCTCATCTACGTCAACCCCGAGGGCCCCAACGGCAACCCGGACCCGGTCGCCGCGGCCCGCGACATCCGCGAGACGTTCCGTCGCATGGCGATGAACGACGAGGAGACCGTCGCCCTCATCGCCGGCGGCCACACCTTCGGCAAGACCCACGGCGCCGGCCCCGCGGACAACGTGGGCGCCGACCCCGAGGCCGCGCCCCTCGAGGCGCAGGGCTTCGGCTGGGCCAACTCGTACGGCACCGGCAAGGGTGCCGACGCGATCACCAGTGGTCTCGAAGTCACCTGGACCACCACTCCCGCGCAGTGGGGCCACGACTTCTTCAAGCACCTCTTCGAGTACGAGTACGAGCTCACGCAGAGCCCGGCCGGCGCGAACCAGTGGGTGGCGAAGAACGCCGAGGCGATCATCCCCGACGCGCACGACGCGTCGAAGAAGCACCTCCCCACGATGCTCACCACCGACCTGTCGCTGCGCTTCGACCCGGCGTACGAGCAGATCTCGCGTCGTTTCTACGAGAACCCGGAGCAGTTCGCGGACGCCTTCGCCCGCGCCTGGTACAAGCTCACGCACCGTGACATGGGCCCGGTGGTCCGCTACCTGGGCCCGGAGGTCCCCTCCGAGGTCCTGCTCTGGCAGGACCCGCTGCCCGCGGTGGACCACGAGCTCGTGGACGCCTCGGACGTCGCCGCCCTCAAGAGCAGCGTTCTCGCCTCGGACCTCACGGTCTCCGAGCTGGTCTCCACCGCCTGGGCGTCGGCCTCGTCCTTCCGCGGCAGCGACAAGCGCGGCGGCGCCAACGGCGCCCGCGTCCGTCTCCAGCCGCAGGCCGGCTGGGAGGTCAACGACCCCGACCAGCTCGCCACGGTGCTCCGCACCCTGGAGGGCATCCGGGAGACGTTCAACGGCGCCCAGAGCGGCGGCAAGCGGATCTCGCTCGCCGACCTGATCGTGCTCGCCGGCGCCGCGGGCGTCGAGCAGGCCGCGAAGGACGCCGGCGTCGCGGTCGAGGTCCCCTTCCGGGCGGGCCGGGTGGACGCCGCGCAGGACCAGACCGACGTCGAGTCCTTCGCCGCGCTCGAGCCGGTGGCCGACGGATTCCGCAACTACCTCGGCAAGGGCAACCGTCTCCCGGCCGAGTTCCTGCTCGTCGACCGGGCGAACCTGCTCACCCTGAGCGCCCCGGAGCTCACGGTCCTCGTCGGCGGCCTCCGGGTCCTCGGCGCGAACCACCAGCAGTCGAAGCACGGCGTCCTCACGACCACCCCGGGCTCCCTGACGAACGACTTCTTCGTCAACCTGCTCGACATGGGCACGGTCTGGAAGGCGACGTCCGAGGACGCGACCTTCTTCGAGGGCCGCGACGCCGCCACGGGTGACGTCAAGTGGACGGGGACCCGCGCCGACCTGGTCTTCGGCTCCAACAGCGAGCTGCGCGCGCTGGCCGAGGTCTACGCGAGCGACGACGCGAAGGAGAAGTTCGTGACCGACTTCGTGGCGGCGTGGGACAAGGTGATGGAGCTGGACCGGTTCGACATCGCCTGATCGGCATGGCGTGACGCTCTCGACGCCCCCGGCAGACCGGCTCGTCCGGCCTGCCGGGGGCGTCGTCTCGGCGTTCAGCTCGCGTTCAGCGCCACCGTCGGGTGCAGCCGTGAGGCGCGGACCGCCGGGTAGAGGCCCGCGACCACGCCGATCAGGAGCGTCGCGGCGAGGCCGCCCGCGAGCGACCAGGGCGGGACCACCGCCGTCCAGCCCTGGACCCGGGCGAAGGCGTACGTCGCCGCCGCCCCCAGGAGCCCGCCCGTGACGCCGCCCAGCGCCGACAGGAGCAGCGACTCGGTCAGGAACTGGAGCCGGATCGCGTTCCGGGTCGCGCCCAGCGCGCGCCGCAGGCCGATCTCCTGACGGCGTTCCAGGACCGAGATGACCATCGTGTTGGCGACGCCCACACCCCCGACCAGCAGGGCCACCGCCCCGAGGCCGAGCATCAGGGTCGTGAGGCCCTCGTCGGTGGCGGCCTTGGCGGCCAGCGCGTCAGAGGGGCGGGAGACCTTCACCCCGCCCTCGTGGCCGGGGCTGATGGTGCGGGCCAGTACCGCCCGTACGTCCTCCACCGAGGCGTCCGTGGAGCGCTCGAAGACGGTCGAGGGGTGACCGTCGAAGCCGAACCAGCGCTCGGCGGCGGGGAACCCGACCAGGGCCACCCGGTCCAGGGTGGGGACCAGTTCGAGCGGCGCGAGGATGCCGACGACGACCACGCGCGTGTCGTTCAGCATGATCGTCTCGCCGGTGCGGGTGATGCCGAGGCGGTCCGCGGCGACCGCGCCCAGGACCGTCACCGGGAGCCGTTCCCGCGCCGGGTCCAGCCACACCCCCCTCGCCACCTCGCCGCCGAGCGCCGCCAGCAGGTCGGTGCCCGCGGCCTGGACGGTGACGCCGGCGGTCCGCTCCTCGGGGACGACGTCGCTGCGCCGGACACGGGCGTCGACGTCGCCGGTGGCCGTGGCGTGCCGGACGGGCCCGATGCGTTCGACCATCGCGACCGCGTTCTTCGGCAGCTTGAGCTCCTGTCCCGTCGCGTCCTTGCCCGCCTCCGCGGTGAGGAGGTTGGTGCCGAGGCGGTCGAGACGGGCCATGAGGTCCGCGCGGCTCGACTCGGACAGCCCGACGACCGCGACCATGGTCGCGATGCCGATGGCGATGCCGAGCGCGGAGAGGACCACGCGCGCGCGGCGGGCGCGGAGGCCGACCGCGCCGACGCGGAGGACGTCACCGGGAGCGAGTCGGGAGGGCTTGAGGTCGCGTGTCATGCACCCGCCTCCACACCCTGCGGACCGCGGGTGTCCGCGACGATCTCGCCGTCCTTGAAGCGGACCCGGCGCGGCAGCGAGGCCGCGATCTCGTGGTCGTGGGTGATCACGCAGATCGTGGTGCCGGCCGCGTTGAGCTCGTGCAGCAGCTCCATGACGATCGCGCCGGACGCGGTGTCCAGCGCCCCGGTCGGTTCGTCCGCGAGCAGCAGGCTCGGCTCCTTCACCAGGGCGCGGGCGATGGCCACGCGCTGCTTCTCGCCACCGGAGAGCTCGTTCGGGGTGTGCGAGCCGCGGTGGTCGAGCCGTACCCGGGCGAGGGCTTCACGCGCGCGCGTGCGCCGCTGCCTGAGCGGCACGCCCGCGTACAGCAGTCCGTCGGCGACGTTGTCGACCGCGTCGCGGCCGGCCGCCAGGTGGAAGTGCTGGAAGACGAAGCCGATGTGCCGGGCGCGCAGGGCGGAGAGCCGGGAGTCGGAGAGCGCGGACACGTCGTGGCCGGCGACGCGGACGGTGCCGGTGGTGGGCTTGTCGAGGGTGCCCATGACGTTGAGCATCGTGGACTTGCCGGAGCCGGAGGGGCCGACGACGGCGAGCAGTTCGCCCTCCTCGACGGTGAGGTTCACCGCGCGCAGGGCGTGGACGCCGCCGGGGTACGTCCTTCCGGTGTCGCGCAGTTCGACGACCGCGGCCGGGGTCATGACGCCGCCACCCCGACCTTCAGGCCTTCGCGCAGGTCCGGGCCCGTGACCTCGATGCGTCCGTCGGCGGTCATGCCCGTCTCGACGCGCACGGTCGTCGAGCCGGTCCCCCGGACGATCTGGAGGCCGTAGCCGCCGTTCTCGCCGCGGAGCGCGATCACCGCCTCGACGGGGACGGTGAGGACGCCCTTGCGTGCCTCGCTGACGAACCTCACGCTCGCCGAGGCCTTGGCGTCCTCGCCGCTCGCGGCGTTCGCCGCCCCGCCGTCCAGGACGACCTCGACGGTGATGCCGTCCTGGGCGCCGGCACCGGCCTCGGTGTCCTCGGGGCGTACCGTTCCGGCGACCTGTCCGGCCACGGTCCTCCCGCTCGGCAGGGTGACCTCGACCCTGGTGCCGCGCGAGGTGAGCGGTCCGTCGGTCTGGTCCAGGCGGGCCCGTACGACGGGCCGGGTGGAGGCGACGGTCAGGACGGCGCCGTTCGGGGCGACCTGGTCGGCGAGGGCCGCGTCGGCGGAGACCACCCTGACCTTGCCGGGCTGGAAGACGACGTCCCCCTTCCCGACCCGGCCGGTCGGTTCGCGGTTGAGGGACTTCTGCCACCGCTTGACGGCGGCCTCGGTGTCCTTGCCGTACCGCGCGTCGACGTACAGGTGGGCTCCCCAGCCGAGCTCGCGGAGGTTGCGTTCCAGCTGGAGGACGTCGCTGCCGCGGTCGCCCTCCTTCATCTCGCGGAACATGGGGACCGGTCCGTAGAGCAGGGTGACGGGCTTGTCGTTCAGCTCGTACAGGGCCTCTCCCCTGGCGAGGGTCCGCCCTTCCGGGGCGGCGACGGTGACGGTGCCCTCGACGGCCGACCTGACCGTGCGCCGCTGGGCGAAGTCGAGCGTTCCGTCGACCGTCTTGGAGCGTACGAGGTCGGTGCGGACGACGGTCGCGGTGGCGGGCGGCAGGTCGCCGCCCTTGCCGGAGGCCTCCGCCTGCCCACCGCGGTCGAGGACGAGGACGCCCCCGGTGACCGCGGCGGCGACGGCCGTCGCGCCGAGCACGAGGAGGGCGGGGCGGCGCTTCACTGCATGCCGTCCAGACCGTCGAGCAGCTTCGTCGCGCACGCCTCTCGGGCCTGCTTGTACGCCGGCGAGTTCATGTCGATCGTCGGCGAGGCCGGGTCGGGGTCGCCGCCCGGCTGGGCGTTGCCTCCGCTCATGGTCGGGTTGGTGAAGCGGGAGACGCCGTTGTCGCGCATGCACTTGGCGTGCGCGAGCATCGACTCGTAGTCCTTCTGCTGGTCGCGCTCGGGCTCCGCCTGCAGGGCCTTCATGAGTTCGGGGGCGCAGACGCCGTTCTTCCCGCCCTTGGCGGCCTCGTTCTGGCCGGGCCGGGAGGAGATCTCCTCGATCTTCGTCCAGTCGAGGTGTCCGCTGAGCTTCGGGTCCGGGTAGTCCTTGTAGCCGCCCTTGACGCGCATGCAGCGGACGTAGGTCAGCTGGGCGTCGTAGAAGGCGCTCTTCCCGGCGGGCGCGGTGCTCGGGGCGCCGCCGCCGTCGGCCGGTCGCGAGGCCGGGGCGGTCTCCGGCGCGGAGGCGATCTCGTCGCTCTTCCCCGTACCGCCGGCGCTGTCCTCGCCGCTGCCGCAGGCCGCCGGGAGGAACAGGACGGGAAGCGCGGCGAGGGCGGCGAGGCGCAGCCGGGCGGTGGCGCGGGACGTCGTCGTGGGGTTCATGGGCCCCACCCTCGCCAGGCCACGTGATGGCCTGTCCATGGCCACATGATGAGAACGTAACAATGCCCCCGACCTGCGAATCCGCCCCTTCCCCCGGCGCGTGAGGGCTCAAGGGCGTGCACATAATCGTTCCCATGCCGCATGTACTGCTGATCGAGGACGACGCGTCCGTACGGGACGGGATGGAGCTCGTGCTGCGCCGGCACGGGTACGACGTCGACACGGCGGCCACCGGCGAGGAGGCGCTCGCCCTGCTGGACGGCCCGGGCGGCGCGCGGGTCGAACTGGCCGTGCTCGACCTGATGCTGCCGGGCATCGACGGCTTCGAGGTGTGCCGCCGGATCCGCGCGCGGACCGCCACCCTGCCCGTCGTCATGCTGACCGCGCGCGGCGACGACCGGGACATCGTGACGGGGCTGGAGGCGGGCGCCGACGACTACGTGGTCAAGCCGGTCACGGCGCCCGTCCTGGAGGCCCGCATCCGGGCCGCGCTGCGCCGGGCGGAGCCCTCCGGACCGGTGCGCGGGGCGGAGTCCGACCCCGCCGGCCTCGTCATCGACCGCGCGGGACTGACCGTCACCAAGCGCGGGGCCCCGATCGCGCTTCCGCCCACGGAGCTGCGGCTCCTCCTGGAGCTTTCGGCCTCCCCGGGCCGGGTGTTCAGCCGCGAGCAGCTCCTCGCGTCCGTCTGGGACCACACCTTCCTCGGCGACTCGCGGATCGTGGACGCGGCGGTCGGGCGGCTGCGCGCCAAGCTGGAGGACGTACCGGCCAAGCCGCGGTACGTGCAGACGGTGCGGGGCTTCGGCTACCGCTTCGGTCCGCTGTGAGCCGACGGTCCGGGCGGTCGCGCGACGGTCTGCGGGGCGGGGCCCGGAGCGGACGGCGGCGCGGCCGGTTCCTCGGCGGGCTGGTGGGCGGGCTGCGCACGCGGCTCGTCGTCGCCTTCGTCGTCGTCGCGCTCCTCAGCGCCGTGACCTCGACCGCGCTCGCCTACCGGGACGCGCGGACCGCCGTGCTCCAGCGCACCCAGAACGCCGCCGTGAACGACCTGCGGGAGCGGGTCTCCACGGTCGCCGCCGACTTCGACGTGCCGCCCGACCAGCGTTCCCTGTCCCGCTTCGCGGCGAAGGTCTCGGACGGTCTCGGCGGCCGCATCGTGGTCGCCCGCCACCAGGACCTGGTCGCCGTCTCCGACTCGCTCGCCGACACGGACGGCCGGATCGGCCCCGGGCTGCGCACCGCAGTGCGCACCGGGTCCGGGGCGCTGTTCCAGCGGGTGACGTGGCGGGGCGAGCCCTATCTGGTCGTCGGCATGCCGGTGACGTACGCCGACGGGGACCGCCGCACCTCCGGCCTGGAGGTCTTCTCGATCACCGACCTGCGGGCCGAGCGCGACGACACCGCCGCACTGCTCGACTCCGTGCGCTCGGGTGTCGTGCCGGTGGTGCTCCTCGCCGCCGTCCTGGCCCTGCTCGCCGCGCGGACGGTGCTCCGTCCGGTACGGGAGCTGGGGAGGGCGACGCGGGAGCTGGCGACCGGGGACCTCGGCAGCCGGGTCGCCGTCACGGGGCACGACGAACTCGCCGATCTGGCACGGACGTTCAACGACACCGCCGACGCCCTCCAGGCCTCCGACGCGGAGCTGCGCGAGCAGGAGGCGAAGGCGCGGCAGTTCGTGGCGGACGTCTCGCACGAGCTGCGCACGCCCCTGGCGGCGATGACGATGGTGGCGACGGTGCTGGAGGAGGACGCGGACCAGCTGCCGCCGGACGCGGCGCGCGCGGCCCGGACGGTCGGCGCGGAGACGGCCCGGCTGTCCCGGCTGGTCGAGGACCTGATGGAGATCTCCCGCTTCGACGCGGGGGCGGTACGGCTCCACGCGACCGGGACGGATCTCGCCGAGGCCGTACGGGCGTCGCTGGCGCTGCGCGGCTGGACGGACCGGGTGCGGGCGGACCTCGCCGAGGGTGTGCGGGCGAGGGTCGACCGGCGGCGCCTGGACGTGATCGTCGCGAACCTGGTGGGGAACGCGCTGCGGCACGGGGCCCCGCCGGTCACCGTGACGCTGGGGACGGCCGTCGCACAGGACGGGGAGTGGGTGACGCTGGAGGTCGCCGACCGTGGTCCCGGGCTGCCGCCGGGTGCCGGGGAGCGGGTCTTCGACCGGTTCTACAAGGCGGACGCGGCCCGTACGCGGGGCGCGGCCGACGACAGCGGGCAGGGCAGCGGCCTCGGCACGGCGATCGCGCTGGAGAACGCCCGGCTGCACGGCGGCACGATCGACGCGGGCGACGGGCCGGAGGGCGGTGCGGTGTTCACCCTGCGCCTGCCCCTGCCGCATACGGACGACCGGCCCACCGGAGAGGACGCGGAGTGAAGGTCCGTCGGAGAACCGCCCTCGTCCCGCTGTGGGGGCTCGCCCTCGCCGGCTGCGGCGTCCAGCCGACCGGAGTGATAGGCGCGGGCGAGCCCGCGTCGGGGCTGACCCGCGGGATGCGGCTGTACTACGCCTCGGACAGCGGTCTGCGCGGGGTGCCGCTGCTGGACCCGCGGGTGAAGAACCTCGCCTCCGTGATGAAGCTGCTCGCCCAGGGGCCTGGGGAGGCCGAGCGGCGTGACGGGCTCACCTCCCTGGTCCAGGAGATCGGCGGCTACACGGTGACCGGGACGGGGGTGCGCGTCACGATCCACATGGACGGCCCGTACCCGCTGTCGGGGCGCGACCAGGGCACGGGGCAACTGGTGTGCACGCTGGCGCGCGCCCAGTCCGTCCTCGAACCGGAGGTCGGGACGGACGACGTCGAGGTCAGCGTGCGGCCGGCGGAGGGGGCGGTGCTGGGGCCGTACCGGTGCGCGGAGTTCCTCGACGATTGAGGCGCGCCCGGGAGGGACGGGCCTCGGGCGCGCGCCGGCGTGCGGCGCGGGGGCGCTCGTCAGGCGGAGGGGCCGGGGATCCGGAGCGCCTCGGCGTTGCGGTGCCAGCCGGACCAGAGGTCGTCGGCCGGGCAGTAGCCGCAGCCGGGGCCGAAGAAGGCGCCCCGGGCCCGCTCGTCGCCCATCAGCCAGAAGCGCAGCCAGGCGGTGGTCGGGGCGCGGAAGTCCCCGCCGTCGCCGATGGAACTGAGGTGTCCGGCACTGCGGACCTCGCCGTAGACGGCGGGGACGTGGTCGGAGTCGCGGTGGAGCGCCTTCACCAGGGCGGGCCACACGGTGAGGTCCCGCTGGCCGGCCAGGTAGAAGACGGGCTCGTCCATCAGGTCCGGGTCGGCGATCGGCCCCGGCTGGATCGGGACGGCGGTGTCGACGCGCGGGTCGATCGCTGCGTTGACGGCCGCCGCGCCGCCCTGCGAGTGGCCGGCGGAGCCGATGTGTTCGAGGTCCACCTTGCCGTGGAAGGGGCTGCCGCTGTCGGCGTTCCACTTCTCCAGCACGTCGATGCCGGCCCGCATGCTGACGGCGAAGTTGGAGGTGGGGGTGTTGGCGGCGGCGACGATGAAGCCCTGGCTCGCCCAGTGCCGCAGCAGCGAGCTGTAGATCCCCGGCACGGCACCGGTGCCGTTGCCCCAGATGACCACGGGGTGCCGCTCGCCCGACCGGCCCATGTCGCGCGGGTGGTAGAAGGTGTGCACGACGCCGATGTCGACGTTCACCTCGTAGGGGCCGGTCTGCCCCCAGTCGGTGCCGAGCGACGCGATCCGGCCCGTCGGCTCCTCCGCGGCGACGGCGGCACCGGGCGTGGCGACGGCGGCGAGCACGACGGCGAGGAGGGCTGATCCGAGCACCCGCCCGAGCCTCCCCGGCGCCCCGGACTTCCCTGGCCTCCGCTGTACCTCTGACATCTCCGACACGGGAACTCCTCCACGGATACGGCGCGTTGCGCGTCCTCGCAATCGCGACCCGTGCCCATGGTCGGGGTCCCCGGCGCGGCTGTCCCCCGGCAGGAGCCCAGAGCTGCCGCGACCGGCTTGGGCATCCGCCCAGGGAAACGGCGGGGAAACGGCTGAGCGCTCCGGCCGGGGGAGGCCGGAGCGCTCTGGGGAGGGCCTGGCAGGTGTGCGGTCCTGCCCGGCCGAGGTCTGCCGTCAGCGACCCGCGAGGAGTTCCAGCGAGTCGATCACACGGTTGGAGAAGCCCCACTCGTTGTCGTACCAGGCGACGACCTTGACGTGGCGGCCTTCGACGCGGGTGAGGGCGGAGTCGAAGATCGACGAGTGCGGGTTGCCCACGATGTCGGAGGAGACCAGCGCGTCGTCCGAGTACTCCAGGACGCCGGCGAGCGGGCCCTCGGCGGCGGCGCGGTACGCGGCCAGGACGTCCTCGAGGGTCACGTCGCGGGAGACGGTGGTGTTGAGCTCGACGATCGAACCGACCGGGACCGGGACGCGGATCGAGTCGCCGGACAGCTTGCCGTCGAGGTTCGGCAGGACGAGGCCGATGGCCTTGGCGGCACCGGTCGTCGTGGGCACGATGTTGACGGCGGCGGCACGGGCACGGCGGGCGTCGCGGTGCGGGCCGTCCAGGAGGTTCTGCTCCTGCGTGTAGGCGTGGACCGTCGTCATGAAGCCGTGCTCGATGCCGGCGAGGTCGTCGAGGACCGAGGCCAGCGGCGCGAGCGCGTTGGTCGTGCAGGAGGCGTTCGAGACGATCGTGTGCAGCTCGTGGTCGTACGCGTCGGTGTTCACGCCGTACGCGAGCGTGACGTCGGCGCCGTCCGCCGGGGCGCTGACGAGGACCTTCTTGGCACCGGCGTCGAGGTGGGCACGCGCGGCCTTGGCCGAGGTGAAGCGGCCGGTCGACTCGAGGACGATGTCGACGCCCAGCTCGGCCCAGGGCAGCTGCGCGGGCTCACGCTCGGCCAGCACGGTGATGCGGCGGCCGTCGACGACGAGGGTGTTGCCCTCGACGGTCACCGGGCGGCCGAGGCGACCGGACGTCGTGTCGTAGGCGAGCAGCCGGGCGAGGGCGGCGGGCTCGGTGAGGTCGTTGACGGCCACGACCTCGAGGTCGCTGTCGCGCTCGAGCAGTGCGCGCAGCACGTTGCGTCCGATGCGACCGAATCCGTTGATGGCGATGCGGGTCATGAGGCGGGGTCCCTTCCGTTCCGTTGCGACCCCAGACTCGCGCACGAAACATGCCTGTGACAGCGGCGTGATCGCCACGGTCCGCAAGGATCGCGCCAGGCGGCGGAAGCGGCCGCTGCCGGCCCTGCGCGAAGGTCCGCCGCTACTCGCCCTGCGCGAAGGTCCGCCGGTACTCGCTCGGAGTGGTGCCGAGGATGTGCTGGAAGTGGAGCCGCAGATTGGCCCCGGTGCCGAGGCCGACGTCGGCGGCGATCTGCTCGACGCCCCGCCCGGACCGCTCCAGCAGCTCGCGGGCCATGTCGATCCGGGCGCGCATCACCCACTGCATGGGGGTGTACCCGGTGTCCTCGACGAAGCGGCGGGAGAGCGTCCGTGCCGAGACGGCCGCGTGCCGGGCGAGTATCTCCAGGGTGAGGGGCTCGCCGAGCCGGTGCAGCGCCCACTCGCGGGTGGCGGCGAACCGCTCGCCGAGGGCCTCGGGCACGCTGCGCGGTACGTACTGCGCCTGGCCGCCGCTGCGGTAGGGGGCCGCGACGAGGCGCCGGGCCGCGTGGTTCGAGGCGGCCACTCCGAGGTCGCCGCGCAGGATGTGCAGGCACAGGTCGATGCCCGAGGCGGCACCCGCCGAGGTCAGGACGCTGCCCTCGTCGACGAACAGGACGTTCTCGTCGACCTGGACGAGGGGGCGTTTCGCCGCGAGCGCCCGGGCGTAGTGCCAGTGCGTCGTCGCGCGCTTGCCGTCGAGGAGGCCCGTGGCGGCGAGCGCGAACGCCCCGGTCGAGATGGCGGCCAGGCGCGCGCCCCGCTCGTGGGCGGCGATCAGCGCCTCCACGACGGCCGGCGGCGGGTCCTCGCGGTCCGGGAAGCGGTAGCCGGGGACGAAGACGATATCGGCCCAGGCGAGGGCGGAGAGGCCGTGGGCGACGTGGTACGAGAGCCCGTCGCCGCCCGCGACGGTTCCGGGCTCAGCGCCGCAGACCCGTACCTCGTACGGCATGCTCGCGCGGGTCGTGAACACCTGCGCCGGGATGCCTACGTCGAGCGGCTTCGCGCCTTCGAGGACGAGGACGGCGACGCGATGCGGATGGGAACTGGGCACGTGTTCGAGGGTACGTGGCCCCTTCGGCCGACCGCGTACCCGCACGGCCCACCGGCCCCCGGGGCACCCGGAAGGTCACCCTCCAAAACCCGTCGCCCGTGTCAGGAACCGTTCTCGCGCGTTGGCAGTCATGATCCATGGGCGTCAGGGGTCGCACCGCATCGGTGGCGTGCCCCGGGTCCCCGCGGCCCACCGCCGCCGTGCGCCGAACGAGCCCACCGATCCGAGCGGATCCCACCGGTCCGCGCGATCCGAACGATCCGGAAGAACCGGAAGAAGCCGAGGAACCCATCGTGACCCTGACGTCCCACCGCCGTCGTCTGGCCGTGAGCGCCACCCTGGTCGCCGCCCTCGCCGCGGGCCTCGCCCCGGCCACCAACGCCTTCGCCGCCCCCGCGGCCCCCGCCCCCGCCGTCGCGCCGGCGGCCGCTCCGGCCCCCGACATGGAGGGTGTGACCGCCGCGCTCAAGGCGGCGATGGCCAACGGCGCCCCCGGCGCCATGGCCCGGTACGTCGGCCCCGACGGGATCCGGAGCCGGACCGCCGGCGTGCGTGACCGCGCCTCGGGCGCGTCCATGGACGTCGACGCCCGTTTCCGGATCGGCAGCGTCAGCAAGACGTTCTCGACGGTCGTCCTGCTCCAGCTGGTCCAGGAGGGGAAGCTGGCGCTCGACGCTCCCGTCAACAAGTACCTCCCCGGAGCGCTCCCCGACGACCGCATCACGGTCCGGCACCTGCTCACCCACCGCAGCGGTCTCGCCGACTACACGGACGCCATGTTCAACAGCACCGTGCCCGGCTTCGAAGCGGTGCGGAACAAGGTGTTCTCCTACCAGGCGCTGCTCGACCTGTCCCTGGCGCTGCCCCGGACCACCGAGCCCGGCGTGTCCTACAAGTACTCGAACGCCAACTTCGTGGTGGTCGGGATGCTGATCGAGAAGGCCACGGGCCGTCCGGTCGCCGACGCGTACAAGCGCCGCATCATCACGCCGCTCAAGCTGCGCCAGACCTCGTACGTGCACCCGTCCACCCAGATCAAGGGGCTGCACGTGCGGGGCTACCTGCACCCGGACGAGGCCGGCGCGCCGCTCGTGGACTCCACGGAGCAGACGGTCTCGTGGGCGCAGTCCGCCGGGGCCGTCATCTCCAGCCCCGGCGATCTGAACATGTTCACCATCTCGCTCATGCGCGGCCGGCTGCTGTCCCCGGCGATGATGAAGGAGATGACGACGGTGACGCCGACGGATGCCGCCAACACCCGTTTCTACGGGTTGGGCCTGCGCCGTTACGACCTCTCGTGCGGCACGCAGATCTTCGGCCACACCGGAACCGTTCAGGGCTTCTACACGTATGCCTTCGCGACGCGTGACGGCATGCGCAGCCTCTCGGCGGTGGCGAACACCTCGAACCACGGCGCGGCCAACACCGCGCTCGGCGGGACGCTGGAGGCGGCGTTCTGCGGGAAGCCGCCGGCGGCGACCGCCCGCGCGACGACCGCGCCCTCGGCCACGGACCTGCCGGCGGAGCGTGACCTGCCCGAGCGCCACTGACCGAAGCCGGGACCAGGCCTGACCGGCCCGAGGAAAGCGGTCAGGCCTGGTACTCGGTGAGGTCGATGGCGTGGACGCGCAGCGGGACGTCCAGGGCCGGGTGGTTCGTCTCGCGCTCGGCGGTCATGCCGAGCTTGCCGAGGATGTTCTCGGCGGCCGTGTTGCTGATGTGGGTCACGGCGACGACCCGGTCGAGCCCCCGGTCCTGGAGTGCGAACTCCAGGACCGCGTGGGTGGCCTCGGAGGCGTACCCCTGGCCCCAGAAGGGCCTGCCGAGCCGCCAGCTGATCTCCACCTCGTGGACCATGTCCGGCAGCCCCTCGGGCACGGACAGCCCGGCGAAGCCGATCAGCTCGCCGGAGGCGAGGAGCTCGACGGCGAAGAGCCCGAACCCCTCGTCGTCCCACTCCTCCTCGTACCGCTCGATGTCCCCGGCGGTCTCGTCCAGGTCCCGCACCGATCCGTCGCCGATCCAGCGCATGACCTCGGGGTCGGCGTTGATCTCGGCCAGCGGGACGAGGTCGTCGTCGGTCCAGCGTCGGAGGATGAGGCGGGGGGTACGGATCTCGGTCATGCCCCCATCCTGACCCATGAAGCGGGACCCCCACGCCATCGGTCGGACACAGCCGGACGAGGCTACGGCGACTGGGCCGCGCCTACGCCGCCTACAAGGACGTCGAGCCCCCTTCGGCGTACGACAGCTGGGGCGTCTGCTTCCAGCGCCCGGCCGCCGGTCTCCGATCTCGTCGATGGTCCCTGTGGTCTATCTGACCGTCCGGCTCAAGGGGCGGAAACGTCTACTACCGGAACTGCTCGGCGGTCCGCGCGGCGGGCGCCGATCCGATCCGCCGCGGCGACCCGGGCTATGGCACCCATCTCGACCGTGATGGAGACGGCGTGGCCTGCGAGTAGTACCCAGATCCCCCGTGTTGGCCCGAAGCCCCCTCCCTCCGCGCCGCTCCGCGCCGCTCCGCGCCGAGCGGGGGCTTCGGCGCTCTGTCGGCCCGTCAGGACGGGGAGAGGACGGTCAGGAGATGGGAGACCTCCTGGGCCACCGCCGTGCGGGCCGGGGTGAGGTAGTGGCGGGGGTCGAACGCGGTGGGATGTTCCGCCAGATGGGTACGGATCGCCTGTGTGAAGGCCTTGTTCAGGTGGGTGGAGACGTTCACCTTCGTCATGCCCGCCGCGATCGCCGCCGCGAGGTCGGCGTCCGAGACGCCCGAGGAGCCGTGCAGGACGAGCGGGGTGTCGACCGCCGCGCGCAGACGGGCGATCAGGTCGAAGTCGAGGACGGCGTCCCTGGTCACCATCTGGTGGGCGCTGCCGACCGCGACGGCGAGCGCGTCGACGCCGGTCGCGGCCACGAAGGCCAGGGCCTCCTGGGGGTCGGTGCGCACGCCCGGGGTGTGGGCGCCGCCCTTGCCGCCGATCTCCCCCAGCTCGGCCTCCACCCAGACGCCGTGCTGATGGCAGTGCTCGACGACCTCGCGGGTCGCGGCCACGTTCTCCGCGTACGGCAGTCTGGAGGCGTCGAACATCACCGAGCCCAGACCGAGCGTGACCGCCTCGCGTACGAGGTCGGGGTTCTCGGCGTGGTCGAGGTGGACGGCGACGGGCACCTTCGCGGCGCGGGCGACGGCGAGGGACGCGAGGGCGACCGGCTCCAGGGCGCCGTGGTAGCGAACCGTGTTCTCGCTGATCTGGAGGACCACCGGGCGGTCGGCGGCCTCCGCACCGGCGACGATGGCCTGGGCGTGTTCGAGCTGGAGGACGTTGAACGCCCCCACGCCCACCCCGGCCGCGCGGGCCCGGCGGACGATCTCATCGGTCGGCGTCAGCGGCATGGTCTTCCTTCGCGGGTGTCGGAACGGTCGGTGCGGGCGGGGACGTGGGCGGAGCCGTCGGCGCGGGGGGCCGCGCCGACGGCGCTTCCGGCGCGGTCAGGCATGGTGGTCGGTCAGGACCACGGAACGGGTCAGGTTCCGGGGGGTGTCGGGGTCAAGGCCCTGCGCCTCGGCCACCGCGACCGCGAGGCGCTGCGCCCGGATCAGGTCCGCCAGCGGGTCGAGGTCGCTCTCGACGACCGTGCCGCCGACCTTGCGGACCTCGTCCGCGAGCCCCGCCGGGAAGGCGCCGAAGCCCCAGGCGACACGCCCCGGGCCGGTGATGCTGATCGGTCCGTGCCGGTACTCCATCGCCGGGTACGACTCCGTCCACGCCCCGGCCGCCTCCCGCATCTTCAGCCCGGCCTCCAGGGCGAGGCCGTAGGTCCAGCCGGTGCCGAGGAAGGTGAACTGCTCGGCGGTGCGGACCGCTTCGTCGAGCGGGACCGAGAGCGCGCGCTCGGCGTCCTCGACGGCCTCCGCCAGGGAGCGCACCCCGGCGGGCAGGGCGTCCTCGGCCTCCAGGTGCGCCCGGAACAGCGCGAGCGCCGTCGTCGCGAAGCGGGTCTGGACGACCGACTCCTCGTCCGCGAAGTCGAGGACGGCGACCTCGTCGGCGAGGTCCATCACGGGGGTCGTGGGGTCGGCGGTGAGCGCGCCGGTGGGCACCGTGCCGCGCAGTCGCGCGAGAACGGCGAGGACCTCGCTGGTGGTGCCGGAACGGGTGATGGCGACGACCCGGTCGTAGCGGCGTCCGTAGGGGAACTCGGAGGCGGCGAAGGCGTCGGTCTCGCCGTGTCCGCCCGCCTCGCGCAGCTCGGCGTAGGCCAGGGCCATGAACCAGGAGGTGCCGCAGCCGATGACGGCGACGCGCTCACCGCGGCGGGGCAGGGCGGCGGCGTGCTGGGGAAGGGTGCGGGCGGCCTGGCGCCAGGTGGCCGGCTGGGAATCGATCTCCACGGCGGTGCGAGAGGTGGTCATGCGGGACTCCTTGCAAGAAGTGTGCGCGATGCTTGTTCGAAAATGCGTGAAGGTGGACTCATTCAAGCAGATCCGAGCATGCCGCTGCCAGGGTTGACGCGTGTCGGCGGATAGAATCGGACGCGCGCACGATCGGGAGGGGATGGACCCATGTCCAAGCACGAGCGGTGGAACGCACTCCTGGAGCTGCTCGCGGCCTCGGGGAAGGTCGAGGTCGAGGAGGCGGCGACCATGCTGGAGGTCTCCGCCGCCACCATCCGCCGGGACCTCGACGAACTCGCCGAGCAGCAGCTGCTCGTACGGACGCGCGGCGGAGCGGTCGCGCACGGCGTGTCGTACGAGCTCCCGCTCCGCTACAAGTCGGCGCGGCACGCCTCGGAGAAGCAGCGGATCGCCGCGGCGGTCGCCGATCTGGTGACCCCGGGAGAGGTCGTCGGGCTCAACGGCGGCACGACGACGACGGAGGTGGCCCGGGCCCTCGCGCTGCGGTTCGCGAGCGGCCGCGCGGAGACGCCGGGCGCGGCCACGGCCGGGCCCGCGCTGACCGTGGTCACCAACGCGCTCAACATCGCCGGCGAGCTGGCGGTCCGCCCACAGATCAAGATCGTCACGACGGGCGGGGTGGCCCGCCCCCAGACGTACGAGCTGGTCGGCCCGCTGACCGTCGGGGTGCTCAACGAGGTGGTCCTCGACGTGGTGGTCCTGGGCGTCGACGGGGTCGACCCCGAGCTGGGCGTGATGGCCCATCACGAGGACGAGGCGAGCATCAGCAGGCTGTTCGCCGAGCGGTCGAGCCGGGTCGTCGTCGTGACCGACTCCTCCAAGATGGGCCGCCGCGCGTTCGCCCGTATCTGCGGTCTGGACCGGATCGACCTCCTGGTCACCGACAAGGACATCTCCGCGGAGGCCACGGCGCAGCTGACGGAGGCAGGGGTGGAGGTCCTCACCGTCTGACCCGGCGGTGGATCCCGAACCCGACCACCATCGGTATTGGTATGAGGTCGGACCAATCCCCACGTTGACTTTCTCAGGCCGCGCACTGTTGTCCAAGCAATTACCGCACGGCTGTATACCTTTAAGCTCCCCTCCCCCATCATGTCTCCCGACGTGCCGCGCGGGCACGCCGTGACAGGAGAGGCGGGGCATGCTTCCCATCAGCCGCAGGGGATTCGTCGGGATCGGTGCGGGACTCGTCGCCGGGGCCGCACTGCCGCCCGGCCGGGCGTCGGCCGCTGCGCGCGCCGCGACGGGCACGCTCACCACCGACGTCCGGCACGTGGTGATCCTCATGCAGGAGAACCGCAGCTTCGACCACTACTTCGGCACGCTGCGCGGCGTACGGGGCTTCGGCGACCGCGCCGCCGGCAATCTCCCCGGCGGCTGGGGCATGTTCAACCAGCCCAACTGGGGCGGCCGGCACTACCCGTGGAAGCTCAGCGACACCCCGCCCGCGGGCGGCGTCGACGGCGAGACGCTCGCGCAGTGCAACGGCGACCTGCCCCACAGCTGGACGTCCCAGCACGCGGCCTGGAACAAGGGCCGGATGGACAACTGGGTCATGGGCGTGGGCAACACCCGGACGCTCGGCCATCTCGACCGGGAGGACATCCCCTTCCATCACGCGCTCGCCGACCATTACACGATCTGCGACGCGTACTTCTGCTCGGCGCTCAGCGCCACCGGCCCGAACCGGACGTTCCTGTGGAGCGGGAAGATCGACGGCTCCAGCAAGGACGGGGGCGAGGAGTCGGGGCTGACCTGGGAGACGTACGCGGAGGCGCTCCAGCGGGCCGGGGTCAGCTGGAAGGTCTACCAGAACGCGCAGGACAACTACGGCGACAACGGCCTCGCCTACTTCAAGAAGTTCACCGACGCGCGCCCCGGCGATCCGCTGCACGACCGGGGCATGGGCTCGGTCCCCAGGGTCACCGGCTCGACGCCGGACGACATCGCCGCGGCGATCCGCGCCGACGTCGTCGCGGGCACGCTGCCGCAGGTCTCCTGGGTGGTGGCGAGCGAGGCGTTCTCCGAGCACCCGTACGCGCCGCCCGGGGACGGCGCCCACTTCGTCGACCTCGTCTACCGTGCGCTCGCCGCCGACGCCGAGGTCTTCGACTCGACGGTGCTGTTCCTCAACTACGACGAGAACGACGGCTTCTTCGACCATGTACCGCCGCCCGTCGCCCCGCCGGGGACACCGGGCGAGTACCTCGACGGCGTGCCGATCGGGCTGGGCTTCCGCGTCCCGATGATTGTCATGTCCCCGTGGACCCGGGGTGGCTGGGTGAGCTCCGAGGTCTTCGACCACACCTCCGTGCTGCGCTTCATGGAGACCTGGACGGCGGCCCTCGGCACACCGGCCACCTGCCCGAACATCAGCGCCTGGCGCAGGAAGGTGACGGGTGATCTGACCGGGGTCTTCGACTTCGCCAACCCGGTGTACGGAGTGCCGGCCGGCCTGCCCTCCACGGCGAAGGTGATCGGCCAGGCCACCTGCGCCCCGCTGCCGAACCCTGCGCCCCAGAACAACGCCCTGCCCGCGCAGGAGTCCGGCAGCCGTCCGGCGCGCGCCCTGCCGTACCAGGTGAACGGCAATCTGGACCGGTTCGAGTTCGGCGCCGCCGGCAAGATCCTGGCCTGGTTCTCGATGACGAACCAGGGGGCGGAGGCCGAGCGGGCGGCGCACTTCTCGATCCACCCGCACCAGCACCGCGACACGGCCGCCTGGCAGTACACGGTCGACCCGGGCGGCACGGCCTCCGACTACTTCAACATCGGCCTCGGCTCGGGTTCCGGTAAGTACGACATCTCGATGATGGGCCCCAACCGCTTCCTGCGGCGGTTCATCGGCGACGCCTCGAAGGCGGGCAAGGCCGTGGAGGTCGCCGCCCGGTTCGCGCCCGAGTCGGGAACGGGCCGGACGGCCCTGTGGTTCAGGATGACCAACGCCTCGGCCGGACCGGTGACGTTCACGATCCGCTCGAACGCCTACCGCACGGACGGGCCGTGGACGTACACGGTCCCGGCGAACTCCAGCCGCGAGGACTTCTTCAACGCGGTGGCCCACAACAACGGCTGGTACGACTTCACGATCCTCGCCGACATCGACGGGACCTGGTCGCGCCGGTACACCGGCCACATCGAGACCGGGTCGCCGAGCGTCACCGGCTGACCGACGCTCACCGGCCGGCCTGCTCGGCGCGGCGGATCGTCGCGTCGAGCAGGCCCAGCGCCTCGGCGGCCGTCCGGCCCGGGGCCCGGTTCCAGGGACCGATCAGTTCGCGCCACCCCTGCGACCGCAGCTCGGCCATGATCCAGGCCGCCGCCTCGTTCATGGTGTCCGCGCTGCCGTAGCCGAGGCGGTGGGCGGCGAGGAGCGCGCCGCAGACGCAGCGCGCTCCCCGCACGTCGCGCAGCTTGTACGGGGCGTTCTGCCAGCCCCATTCGGTGAGCACCAGCCGCGCGTAGCCGAGGTGGACCGAGGGGCGCAGCTCGGGGCTGCCGATCCGGCGCCAGGCGTGCAGACGGTCCGGGAGCACGGCTCCGATCCGGCCGGGGAGCGTGCGTCCGGTGGGGGCCGGCGGCGGCAGCGCGTCAAGCGCGTCGGAGACGAGCCGGTCCACGGGCACGCTGAGCAGGGCCCTCCAGTCGGCGGGTGCGGGCCGGCCGGGTGCGGGCACAGGGGCGGCCTCCGGGACCGGAGCAGAGGCGGGTGCGGGGGCGGGTGCGGGGGTGGTCCAGTCCGTGACGATCCGCTGCCAGGTGGCGCTCTCGAAGAGAGCGGCGGCCTCGCGGTCGAGGGCGTCCGGGCTGAGCGGGGCGGAGGGGGTCGGCATGCGGATGACTCCTGTGTCGGGTGCCTCCATCTTTCAAGATGAATGTCTGGTTTGCGACTTTTGCGCACCCGACTCGCCCCCTTCCACCCCGACGCGGACGAACGGCTCACCGGGGCCAATTTCCACCCATTTACTTACCAACGGAATTACAGCCCATATTCGGACATTGCTCTCGTGGTGACGCGGTTCACTTTCCCCGGCCCCCGTCGGACGGCCGCACGCCCGCAGGCCGTACCGCACTTGGAAGTTCACCGGGGCCGCGGTCAGGTCGATCTTGAATTCTCCGAATTCGGAGATCCAATTCCATGAGCGGCCGAACTGATCCTCTTGTTATCCGCCGCAATGCTGGCCTACGGTCACCCCCATTCGAGCGGAACGCCTAATCCTGCCGCCGTTCGAAACACCTCCCTTTCACCCGACGGCAGGAGCGGGGGACCCACGAATTCGCCGGTCCGGATTCCGGAACGGCTCGGGGTGAAGCCGCGTGTGCGCGGCCGGACATCTCCCGTCCGAACCCGACAGCTCACCCCGCAGGCGCCGGAGAGGAATCCGTCATGCCTGCACACGGTAAGCACCGCCGCCCCCGACACCGCACCGTCTCCCGGGGCCTCGCCCTCGCCGGCACGGGCGGCGTCGCCCTGGCCCTTCCGCTGGTCATCCCCGCCACGGCCGGCGCCGAGACGGTCTCGGCCGCTCCGCAGGCCGTCGCGCAGCCCTTCGCCGCACAGCCCGTCGCCGCGCCGGCCGCCGCTCCCTCGGCCCCCGCAGCCGCGCGCACGTACACCGTGGTGAGCGGCGACTCGCTTTCCCTGATCGCCCAGAAGAAGGGAATTCAGGGCGGCTGGAAGTCTCTTTACCGGGTCAACAAGTCCGCCGTGGGTGACAATCCGTCACTCATTCACCCCGGTCTGGAACTGACGATTCGTCGGGATTCCGCGAAGTCCGCCCCCGCGCCCGCCGCCGCGCAGAAGAAGACCGCCCAGAAGACCGCGCCGAAGACCGCTCCGAAGAAGAGCTCCGCGTCGGCCGAACGGGCGAGCCGCTCCGAGCGCCGCGCCGCCGCCCCGGCCGCCGTCTCGGGTGCCTCCGCCGCCGCGCCCGCCGTCCAGGCCGCACCGGTCGCCGCCGCCCGGTACGCCGACAACCTCGACGGCTGGATCCGCGAGTCGCTGGACATCATGGCCCGCAACGGCATCCCCGGTTCGTACGACGGCATCCTCCGCAACGTGATGCGCGAGTCCTCCGGCAACCCGCTGGCCATCAACAACTGGGACTCCAACGCCGCGGCCGGCACCCCGTCGAAGGGCCTGCTCCAGGTGATCCAGCCGACCTTCGACGCCTATCACGTGCCGGGCACGTCCACGGACCTGTTCGACCCGGTCGCCAACATCACGGCCGCCTGCAACTACGCGGCGGACCGCTACGGCTCCATCGACAACGTCAACGGCCCCTACTAGGGCGTGTTGCGAAAGTAGCGCCGGCCGCCCGAAGGGCGGGCCCGACGGCGTCTGGTGCGTGCGATCGCAAGGCGGAGGGTCGCCCCGATACTGGATGTATCGGGGTGATCCCGACAACGCGGCGAGCGTGCGTGCCAGACGCCGTCGGGCAGGCGGGACTTTCGCAACACGCCCTAGGACGTCAACGGACCTCGCGACGCCCGAACCACTCGGCGAACCAGTCCGTGGCCAGCTCCGCCACCTCTTCCAGGGCCCCGGGCTCCTCGAAGAGGTGAGTGGCGCCGGCGACGAGGGTCAGCCGGTTCTCACAGCGCAGCAGGGCCTGCGCACGCTTGTTGAGGTCCAGGACGAGCGCGTCCCGGCCGCCCACCACGAGGAGGGTCGGGGCCCGCACCCGGGCCAGGTGCTCGCCCGCCAGGTCGGGCCGGCCGCCGCGCGAGACGACGGCGGCGACATCGGAGGCGGGATCGGCCGCCGCCCACAGGGCGGCGGCCGCGCCCGTGCTCGCCCCGAAGTAGCCGAGCGGCAGCGCGCCGCCCTCGGGACGTCCGGCCAGCCACTCCGTGGCGCTCGTCAGCCGTCCGGCGAGCAGCGGGGTGTCGAAGACGCGTGCCCGGTCGGTGGCCTCGGCCTCGGTCAGCAGGTCGAACAGCAGCGTCCCGAGCCCCGCCTGGTTCAGGGCATCCGCGACCGCGCGATTGCGCGGGCTGTGCCGGCTGCTGCCGCTCCCGTGGGCGAAGAGGACGATGCCGGTCGCGCCGTCGGGGACGGCGAGCCGCCCGGCGAGAGTGGCACCGGTCGCCGGGATGCGGACGTCCGTGTCCCGCACGACGGGGCCGCGCGCGGCCCGGCCGCGGGCGAGACAGTCGAGCACCTCCTCGTCGGACGTCTGCGTGAAGTCGCGGTAGAACTGGCCGATCGCGTAGAAGAAGTCGGGCTCACGGACGCTGACGGTCTCGTCGGCCTCTCCCCCGAGGCGGGCGTTCCAGCCGGGCGGGGCGACCGGGACGGCGAGGACGATCCGTGCGGCACCCTTGGCGCGGACCACCCGGCAGGCGGCCAGCGCCGTCGCGCCCGTGGCCAGCCCGTCGTCCACGACCACGACCGTCCTGCCGTCGAGCGGAACGGGCGGACGGTCGCCCCGGTAGCGCCGGGTGCGCTGTTCCAGCTCGACGTGCTCGCGCTCCTCCACGGCCGCGAGGTCCCGCTCGCCCACGCCGGTCTCGCGCAGCACCCGCTCGTTGAGGACCCGCACCCCGCCCTCCCCCAGTGCGCCCATCGCGAGCTCCGGCTGATCCGGCACCCCCAGTTTGCGCACGAGGCAGATGTCGAGGGGCGCGCCGAGCGCGTCGGCGACCTCGGCCGCCACCGGTACGCCGCCCCGCGGGAGCCCCAGGACCACGACGTCCTGGTCCTTGAGGTGGCCGAGGCGGGCGGCGAGCCGGCGGCCCGCGTCGGTGCGATCGCTGAAGTCCATGGTCCGCCGCCCTTCCGCACGCGGCCCGGGCGCGGGAGGAACGGTGTGCGCCGCCCTGCCCGTCTCTCCAGGGTAGACGGCTCGCCGCGACGGGACAGGTCAGCGCGACTGCAGGGCGTCCAGGGCGACGGCCTGGGCTATCGCGAGCCGCCGGTCGAGCGCCGCGTCGGCTATGTCCACGACGTACTTGTCGACGACCGAGAGGCGCTTCTCCACGGACATGACGTGCCGTCCCGCCTCGGCGAAGTCGAAGTGGTACGGCACGACGAAGGGGAGCAGTTCCGTGAAGGGCAGGAACTCCCAGCCGCGCCGCAGGATCGCCACGGTCGCGTTCCGCTCCTGCCCGGTGGTCTCCTGCGGCTCGCCCTCCCGCTCCAGGTGCCAGGTGCTGCGCAGCAGGGACCGGCCGAAGTCCTTGCGGAAGCCGCCCAGCCGCGTGCCGGACGCCCCGTGGACGTCGTAGGTCGCGCCGAGGTCGATCACCTGCCGGGCCCGGAAGGTGAAGAGGACCTGACGCATGGATTCGTCGGTGTAGAAGGTGACGTGCTCCTTGAAGGCCATCCGCTTCTGGTGGGCGAAGGCGACCAGTTCTCCCTCCTCCCCGTCCGGGCCCATGGTGTGCACCAGGTAGCGGTTGGCCATCAGGGTGACCTTCTGCCGCACCAGGAAGCGGTGCTGCGACTGTGCGAGGCCCATCGGTGGTGCTCCTGCCGTTCCTGGACGGTCGGTCGGTGACCGTCCCGTGGGGATGAGAGCACGATGATCCGATGCGGCGGCGGTCCGCCGCTGTCCTCGAAAGTCGCGGACCGCGTCGACCTTCGGATGGGGTCGTTCCCGGCGCGGCAAGTCCGTCGGGCGGCCCGACCGGTCCCGTCAGGCGGCCCGAAGGGTCCCGTCAGGCGGCCAGGCCGGTCCCGTCAGGCGGCGAGGAATGCCTCGATGGCCTCGGCGAGGGCCTGCGGGGTCTCCTCGGGGGCGTAGTGGCCCGCGTCCTTGAGCACTTCGAGGCGCGCGTTCGGGTACCAGCGCAGCCAGGTCGCCTCCATCGCCTCGCTGCCGAGCGCCGGGTCGTGGGCGCCGACGACGAGGAGCACGGGGGTCGGGTTGTCGCGGACGCGCTCGTGGAAGTCGGGCTTGGACCAGGAGTCCAGGTAGGCGCGGAACGCCGTCTCCGAGGAGCGGCTGACGGAGCGGTCGACGAGGGCGCTCAGCCAGGAGTCGTCGTACCGGCCGCCGGTGGTGTTGTCGATGATCGCCCGCCGGTTCGCCGGGGACCCGGCGGCGCCGGCGAACAGCTCCCAGGTCTCCCCGTCGAGCGGGAATCCCGCGGCGGAGACCGGTGAGATGCCGATGAGGGAGCGGACGCGGTCGGGCGCGTCGAGGAGCATGAGCTGGGCCGCCTTGCCACCCATCGAGTGCCCGATGACGGAGAACGAGTCCCAGCCGAGGTCGTCGGCGACGGCGAGGGCGTCGGCGGCGACCTCCTCCATGGTGTAGGCGCCCTCGGTGTCGCGGGCCTCGCCGTAGCCGCGGCAGTCGACGAAGGCGTACGTGCCGGCGGTGTCGTCGAGATGGGCCCGCAGCGGGGCGAAGCTGGTGCGGTCGCCGAACCAGTTGTGGAGGACGAGGGCCCGGCCGGGGCCTTCGCCTTGAACGTCGTACGGAAGAACCCGGCCCGTCATCGTGCCCCCTGGCAGCGAGGTGGTGGCGCCGCGCGTCCGCGGCGGCGCCCATGGTCGACGACCGAGTGTGACGGGACGAGCGCGTGTGGTCAACAAGGCCGGACGGACACGGGGTGCGCACGGGGCGCGAACGGGGCGCTCGGGCGGTCTCACGCGCCGTGCCCGAGATGCGGCGCCTTTCACGGCAGGGGCATCCTGGCTGTGTGACCTCGCACGGCACGTCCGGCCCCGGCCCGGCGGGCGGTACCGGGCGTCCGTCCGGGTACGGGACTGCCGACGGGCCCGCTTCGGGCGCGCTGACACGAGCCCTCGCGGACACCTCGCTGCGGGCCGTCGAGTCGGTCGGCGGGTACGCGGGCGGGGTGTACATGCGGTCGGAGACACCGGGTCTGCTGCGGCTCGCGATCCTCGTGGGGCTGCCCGGGCCGCTGTTCCGTCCCTGGTGGCGGATGCACACCAACAGGCCGTTCCCGGTGGCGGAGGTCCATCGCTCGGGGCAGGCCGTCCACCTCGACGACGTCGAGGACGCGATGCGGCGGTTCCCCCAGCTGGTGGCGAGCCTGCCGTTCCCGTTCGCCTCGCTGTACGCGCCCGTGGTCGCGGGCCGCGAGCGCTTCGGGGTCCTCGTGGTGCTGCGGGCGCCGAGACGGGGCGAGGGGGTGAGCGCGCGCGACCGGGCCCGGATGACCAGCGCCGCCGTCCGGCTCGGCGAGAACCTGGCCGCCCTCACGGCGCACGGGACCGCGGCCGAGTGGAACGGTGACCCCATCTGCGTACAGCTCTCCACCGGCAACGCTCCGCCCGTGCGGTTCGGCTCCTTCGACTGGGACCTGGACTCCGGCACGGTCAGCATGGACGGCGGGCTGCGGGAGATCCTCGGGGCCGGGGTGACCTCGCCCTGCTCGATCGAGGTGCTCACCTCGCGGCTGGACGCGGAGGACGCGTACGCGCTGTGGGCGGCGGCGCTGCAGGCGACGGGCGAGGACGGTCGGCCCGCCGTGCGCAGGATCCGGCTGAAGGGCCCGGACGGCGGCCTGCACCTCCTGGAGGTGACCGCCACGGCCCGGCGGGACGCGCAGGAGGCCGGAAATCCGCCCCGTGCAGGCGGGCACCTCACCGGCACGCTCGTCGACCTGGGCACGGGCCTGGTCGGCTCGGACGCGACGGACCGGCTGCCCCGGGCGATCCTGGCGATCGACCGGCTGGGCCGGATCACGTACCTCAACGAACGCACGGAGCGGCTCCTCGGCCGGCCGCGCGGAGCGCTCGCGGGGCGGCCCCTGTGGGAGGCGCTGCCCTGGTTCGGCCTCCCCTTCCACGAGGAGCAGCTGCGCGCCGCGCTGCTCTCCGACGAGCCGGTGCGCTTCCTGGCCCGTCCGGAGCGGGGCCGGTGGCTCACGGTCTCGCTGCACCCCGGGCGGGACGGCGTGACCATGGTCCTCGTCCCGGAGGAGGACCCGACGGGGTCCGCACCCGGCACGGCGCCGGGCCGCCCGGACGGGGCGCCCGGTGCCGACGGGCCGGACGGGGCGGAGCTTCCTGACCGTCCGCACCGGGAGGCGGACGACGGGATCGGGGACGAGGGCGACCGGGCGGCTGCCCTCTACCGGCCGGTGGCGCTGGCCATCGCCCTCTCGGAGGCCGTGACGGCGCGCCAGGTGTCGGCCGTGGTGACCGAGGAGCTGCTGCCGGCCTTCGGCGGACGGCAGCTGGCGATCTACCTGCTGAGCGACCGGCGCCTGTACCTCGCCTGGGAGACCGGCTTCCCGCCGGGCTTCCTCGAACCCTTCGACGGGGTCTCGCTGGACTCCCGGATGCCGGGCGTGGAGACGCTGACGACGGGCCGGCCGCTCTTCTTCGAGTCGATGGACCAGCTGAGGACGGCGTACCCGGGGCTCCCGCTCGACACCCACACGGGAGCCCGGGCCTTCCTGCCCCTGATCGCCTCGGGTCGGCCCGTCGGCTCCTGCATCCTCGGCTTCGACCGCCCGCGGACGTTCACCGCGGACGAACGGACCGTGCTCACCGCCCTCGCGGGCCTGATCGCACAGGCACTGTCCCGGGCGCAGCGGTACGACACGGAGTCGGCGGTCGCGCGGGGGCTCCAGGACGCACTGCTGCCGCACCAACTGCCGGTGCGGGCCGGGGTGGAGACGGTCGGCCGCTATCTGCCGGGCACCGAGGGCATGGACGTGGGCGGCGACTGGTACGACGTGATCGAGACGGGTCACGACCGGCTGGCGCTCGTGATCGGCGACGTCCAGGGGCACGGGGTGGCGGCCGCGGCCACGATGGGGCAGCTGCGCAGCGCGGTGCGCGCCTTCGCGCTGGGCGGCCACCGGCCGCAGGACGTCATGCGGGGCACCAACCGGCTCCTCATCGACCTGGATCCCGGCCAGTTCGCGAGCTGCTGCTACGTCCTCCTCGACCCGGGTTCGGGCGAGGTGCGGGCGGTGCGGGCCGGACACCCCCAGCCGCTGCTGCTGCGCCCGGACGGCACGACGGAGCTGGTGGAGCTGGCGGGCGGGGTGGTGCTGGGGGTCGACGACCGCGCCTCGTACCCGGTGACGCGGTTGCGGCTCGCGCCGGGGGACGTCCTCGCGCTGTTCACGGACGGGCTGGTCGAGCGGCCCGGCACGGACATCGACGAGGGGATCGAGCGGCTGCGGCAGGCGCTCGCCTCGACGGGTTCGATGGCGCTCCCGGAGGCTGCGGACCGGCTGATCCGGGAGGCGCGGCAGGCCACGGCGCGGCCGGACGACATCGCGCTGCTCCTCGCGGCGCGCTGGCCGCAGACCCGCTGAGCGGCGGTGCGGCGTCACCCGGTCGGTCCCGTGGCGCTGGTCGGCCGGGACGGGCCCGGGGAGGCTGGGGGTGCCGTGCCGGATCAGGCCGGACGAGCCGAGACGATCACGTCGGGGCGAACGAGTCGGGGCGGAAGCCCGAGGAGGACACGTGCAGCAGGACAAGCAGCCCGAGTACGGACCCGTGGTCTTCCGGGACCGGTCGGCGGGGTACGCGTTTCTGACCCGGTCCACCGCGACCAGCGAGCGGACGATCGAGTGGGACGACGGGCAGACGTACCCGGTCGTCGACGTGGAGATCTCCTCCGAGAGCCACCCCTTCTACACGGGAAAGGCGCGGACGGTGGACTCCGAGGGCCGGATCGCGAAGTTCGAGCGCCGCTTCGGCGAGGAGAGTTGATCCACCGCGCCGGGTCCCGTCCGGGAAACCGGCGCGTGGCCGCGTCGGCCGGGCGGGGAGCGGCACGTCCTGTGGACGGCGCTCCCCTGCCCGCCGCGCGGGTGAGCGAGGGCCTCGGGCCCTCCGCCCGTACTCCGCAGAGGTCCTCGATCAGCGCCGCTGATCGGGCCTCAGGTCAAGCGTGGGCTCAGGCCTTGGCGACGAGGCCGGACGCGGAGACCTTGATGTCGGCGCTGGTGGCGCCGGAGCGGGAGCCGAGGCCCTCGATCTTCTTGACCAGGTCCTGGCCCTCGACGACCTCGCCGAAGACGACGTGCTTGCCGTCGAGCCAGTCGGTGACGATCGTGGTGATGAAGAACTGCGAGCCGTTGCTGTTCGGGCCGGCGTTGGCCATCGAGAGCAGGAACGGGCGGTCGTGCTTCAGCTTGAAGTTCTCGTCCGCGAACTTCTCGCCGTAGATGCTCTTGCCGCCGGTGCCGTTGCCGCGGGTGAAGTCGCCACCCTGGAGCATGAACTGCGGGATGACGCGGTGGAACGGGGAGCCGGCGTAGCCGAAGCCGTGCTCACCGGTGCACAGCTCGCGGAAGTTCTGCGCGGTCTTCGGGACGACGTCGTCGAAGAGCTTGAAGGTGATCCGGCCGGCGTCCTCGCCGTTGATGGTGATGTCGAAGTAAACGTTGTCGCTCATGGGGACATCCTGTCATTACTCACGCACGGCGCGCGCACGGGCCACCTCCTCCCGTGTCGCGACGCGACCGTGCCCCGCGCCACCGAGGGGGCGCGGGGCACGGGAGGCCACGGTCCGGGCGGGAGGTCAGAGCAGTCCGCCGGCCTTCGGCGTCTGGAGGGCGCTCCCGGCTCCCTGGACGGTCTCCACGGTCTGGGTGACGGTCTCGACGCCCTGGTCCTCCTGGAGGAGGCCGGTGGCGCCGCCGAGGGGGCTCTCCGCGGCGCTGGCCTGCGGCGGCGGGGTGACGAGGGCGGTGACGACGCCTGCGGCGAGGGAGGCGATGGCGAGCATGCTGCGCTTCTTCATGCCCTGGTCAACTGCTGAGGCGCCGAGGGGTTACGCCCGACTTCGCACCCAGGCCAGGATCACCAGCGACGCGACGGCCGCGAGGGCGCACCACGTCGAGACGAACTCCGCGCTCCACAGCAGCGCGCAGACGATCGCTCCGGCTCCGGTCAGGAGTCCGAGCAGGCGCAGGATCCGGTCGCGGGCGAGGAGCAGCGCGCCGACCGTGGCGAGGAGGTAGCCGACGAGGAGCGGCGCCGCGTGGGGCAGGTCGACGACGTAGCCGAGGGTGTGTCCGCGGATCTCTGCGGTGACCGGGCGGGCCGCGAGGCGGTACGCGAGGACGCCGGCGGTCGCGAGGCCGGCGGCGAGCGGCACGAGCAGGCGCCGCCGGTCGGCGGGGCGCGCCGCGGTCAGGACGCCGACCGGCACCCAGACCGGCAGCAGGGGCAGTGCGATCACGGCCCAGGCGAGGGTGGCGGGGCCGGCTCCCCCGCCGGCATTCCAGACGACGGCCTCCACGACCTGGTGGGCGCCGAGGAGCAGGGGCAGGGCGGCGAGCGGCGCGTCCCCGGCACGGCGTACGGAGGCGACCGAGACCAGGCCGACGGCGCCGATCCCGAGGCCCGCCCAGAGGTCGGCCGTCGCACTCCAGCACATAACGCACTTTTACCCCAAACCAGGCGGAACCGTAGGGTTGGGGGTGGGTGTCTCTCTCATTGACACCACTGTCCCCGGAGCAGGAGAAATTGGGGGACGTCATGCATCACCGGCACACTCTCGCGGCCGTCGCCGCAGGGATCCTCCTCACCGCCGGGATCGGCGCGACGATCCCGGCAGGCGCTACCGATTCCCCGTCCCGCGCGTCGACGGCACCGGCCATGGCCCAGGTCGTCGACGCCCGTTGGGGCGGACACGCCGGCTTCGACCGGATCGTCGTCGACATACGGGGCGCCGTGCCCCCGGTCACCGTCCGGCAGGCGAGCGCACTGCACTACGACGGCTCGGGCCAGCGCGTCCCCCTCGCGGGGAAGTACTTCCTGGAGATCGCCCTCTCCCCCGCCGCCGCCCACGACGACGCCGGAAGGAACCTCTACCAGGGGCCGCGGCTGCAGAAGATCTACCTGCCCACGCTCAAGGGGCTCGCCCTCACCGGCGACTTCGAGGGCGTGGTCACGATCGGGGCCGCCTTCGACACCAAGCCCGCCTTCAAGACCTTCACCCTCCACTCCCCGGAGCGGCTCGTGGTCGACATCGCCCACCCGGTCGGATGCCGGGTCTGAGACACCGGGGCGGGTGGGCCCGTCCGGGCGGACGGCCCCACCCGCCCCCCCACCCCGCTCGTCACCCGTCGACGGCGCCGGTCTCCACGTACACGGTCGATCCGGTCCTGCGGGCCCGGTCGATCTCGGCGAGCCGGGCGAACTCGCGCGGGTTCATCTCGCGCTCCCACTCGTCGAGACTGCGCACGCTGTACTCGCTGTGCTCGTCGGGGTCGAGGACGACGGCGGCGATCTGCTCGTCCGTCAGCTCGCCGCCGTCGAAGATGAAACCGATGTGGTTGGCCGGCCACTCCTCGCCCCGGTCGGTCATGAAGTGGGTGCCGAGCAGGCGCGGCTCCCCGGCGAAGACGAGTCCGGTCTCCTCCTGGCACTCGCGCAGGGCCGTCTCCCAGGGGGTCTCCCCCGGGTCCATGTTCCCGCCGGGCCACTGCCACAGCTCGGTTCGGTAGGACGCGCGGAGCTGGAACGGGCGGCCGCCCGTGTCGGTGAAGTACAGGCAGGCGTACGCCGTCGCTCTCGGCAGGGTCTCGACGTACTCGACGGGCGGCAGCCAGATGTTCGCCATGGGCGGCTCTCTTTCGACGGGCCGATGGGAAACCCCCATCCAATCGGCCCGTGGGCCGCCGACCGGCCCCTCACGGGGAGATCACCGGATCGTGTGATCACCGCTCCCGGCGGCCAGGTCAGGCGGCGGAGACGAGGCCCGCCTCGTACGCGATGATCACCAGGTGGACGCGGTCGCGGGCGTCGAGCTTGGCGAGCAGCCGCGTGAGGTACGTCTTCGCGGTGGCGATGCTGATGTGCAGCTCGGCGGCGATCTCCGTGTTGGACAGGCCGCGGCCGACGAGGGTGAGCACCTCGCGTTCGCGGTCGGTGATGCCCTCGGTGCCGCGGCGGGGCCTGTCCGGGCGCTGTCGCGGGCGGTCGGTGAACTCCTTGATGAGGCGGCGGGTGACGCCGGGCGCGATGAGGGCGTCGCCGGAGGCGACGATCCGGACGGCGGCGAGGATGTCGTCCAGGGCCATGTCCTTGACGAGGAAGCCGGAGGCCCCGGCGTGCAGCGCCCCGTAGACGTGGTCGTCGTCGTCGAAGGTGGTGAGGACGACGACCCGCGCGCCGGTGGGGCCCGAGGTGACGAGGCGGGTCGCCTCGATGCCGTCGGTGCCGGGCATCCGCAGGTCCATCACGACGACGTCGGCGCCGGTCTCCTCGACGAGCCGGACGGCCTCCGCACCGTTCGCGGCCTCGCCGACCACGACGAGGTCGGGGGTGTCCGTCATGACCATCCGGAGCGCGGTGCGCACGAGGGGCTGGTCGTCGGCGAGGACGACCCGGACGAGGGGGGCGGGGGCGGGTTCCAGGGGGACGGCGGTCGGCGGCGTCGTGGTGGGCTCGGTCATCGGGTGGTGGCTCCTGTGTCTGCGGGGACGGGAAGTCGGGCGGTGACGAGGAAGCCGCCGCCGGGGCGGGGGCCGGCGGCGAACTCCCCGTGCAGCAGGGCGACGCGCTCGCGCATGCCCGCGAGGCCGTAGCCGGAGCCTCCGCCGGGGCGTTCGCGTTCCCGGCCGGGAGCCGGTCCGCGGTCCTCGACGGTGACGACGACGGCTGCGGGGTCCCGGTGGTCGACGGTGACCGTACAGGTGTCGGCCCCGGAGTGGCGCACGACGTTGGTGACGGACTCCTGGACGAGCCGGAAGGCGGAGAGGTCGACGTCCGGCGGCAGGGAGCCGGGGGCGCCGACCCGCCGGACGGAGACGCGGACCCCGGCGCCGCCCGTGACCTCGGCGAGCCGGTCGAGCGCGGCGAGACCGGACATCTCGGGGAGTTCGGAGGCCTTCCCGGGGAGCACGGGCGTCGCCCGGGAGGCGGCGTTCGGGTCGGGGACCGCGTACGGGTCGAGGGCGGCGTACGGCTCGGGGACGCCGTACGGGTCGGGGGCGGCCGGCGGTTCCTCGGTGCGCAGGGCGCCGAGCATGCGGCGCAGGCCCGCCAGGGTCTCGCGGCTCGCCGTCTCGATCTCCGCCAGGGCCTGCCGGGCGCCCTCGGGCTGGGTGTCGATGACGCGCCGGGCCGCGCCCGCCTGGAGGGCGACGATGCCGATGCTGTGCGCGACCGTGTCGTGCATCTCGCGGGCGATGCGGAGCCGTTCGGCGGTGACGGCCTGCTCGGCGGCCTGCGCGCGGCTCCGTTCCGCGTACTCCCGGGCCTGCCCTTCCGAGCGGCCGAGGAGCCAGGCCACGAGGGCCGTCAGGGCGACGGCCAGGGTGCTCGTGGTGCCGGCGCTCCAGCCCGCGGCCAGCCGGACTGCCACGTAGACGACGAGCAGGCCGAGGGCGAGCAGGAGCGCCCGCCAGGCCTCGCGGCGGGGCCGGGCGGCGGCGATGGCGTAGAGCGCGACGTCGACCGCGAGGTACTGGGCGAAGGGGATGGCGGTGACGCCGAGAGGGGTGGAGGCGATGACCGCGGCGATGAGGAGGTGGTGGAGGGCCGCGGTCGGGCGCCGGCTCAGGAGGGCGCTGCCGCGCAGGGTGAGGAGGGTGCCGACGGCCAGCATGGTGAGACCGTCCCAGCGCAGGATGACGAAACCGGGCAGGACGTCCGGCCCCTCCTGGCCCGGCACGCTGATCCGGAGGAGGGCGGTGAAGACGATGCCCGCGCCCCAGGCGACGGCGGCCCAGACTCCTGGCGTGACCCGCTTGAAGAACGGTACTGACGGCGTGGCGGACATCCGGTGATCGTAGACGGCGTCCCCTCCACGGTCATCGGACCCAGGGTGTACGACCTGGGGTGACAGGACCGGCCGGGGATTGTCCGTGCTGGTCCGATGCCCGGCGCGGGGCCGGGACGGCACGGTGGTGCCCATGATCGAAGTCAGGCAACTCACCAAGCGCTACGGCTCCACGACGGCCGTCGACTCCCTCACCTTCACCGTCCGCCCAGGCCGGGTCACCGGGTTCCTCGGCCCCAACGGCTCGGGCAAGAGCACCACTTTGCGGATGACCGTGGGCCTGCACACGCCGACGAGCGGGTCGGTGACGGTCGACGGCCGCCCGTTCAGGGACCGGCCGCGCGGCCTCCGGCACGTCGGCGCGCTCCTCGACGCGGGGGACGCGCACGGCGGCCGGACCGCACGGGCGCATCTGCGGGTCCTGGCACGCGGCAACCGCATCCCTATCTCCCGGGTCGACGAGGTCCTGGAGGAGGTCGGGCTGGCGGGGGCGGCCGGGCGCCGGATCGGCGGGTACTCGCTGGGGATGCGTCAGCGGCTCGGCATCGCCGGCGCGCTGCTCGGCGATCCGCCGGTACTGCTGTTCGACGAGCCGTTGAACGGCCTCGATCCGGAGGGCGTGAAGTGGGTGCGGGGCCTGTTCCGGCGGCTCGCCTCGGAGGGCCGCACGGTCTTCGTGTCGAGTCATCTGATGACCGAGATGGAGCACACGGCGGACGACCTGGTGGTCATCGGCCGGGGCTCGCTGATCGCGGCCGAGAGCCTGGCGGAGTTCGCCGCGCGGGGCAGGCGCCTCGGCGTGGCGGTCGGCACCCCGGACCGGGCGGGGCTCAGGGCCGTGCTCCTCCGGGAAGGGGCGGAGGTCGAGGAGGAGCTCGATCTGCTGTCGGTGACCGGGCTCTCGGCCGCCCGCATCGGCGAACTGGCCCTGGAGCACCGTGTGCCGCTCGACCAGCTCACCACCCGTACGGCCTCCTTGGAGGAGGCCTTCATGGAACTGACCGCCGACAGCGTCGAGTACGCGGCAGGAGACGCCCGATGACGACCCTCGATGTCCGCGTGGCCCCCGTGACGGAGCCCCGTGCCCGCTTCCGTGACCTGCTGGCCTCGGAGTGGCTGAAGCTGTGGTCGCTGCGCTCGACGGGCTGGTCGCTGCTCCTGGGCGCCCTCGCCGTGATCGCCTTCAACCTCGGCACCGCCTGGGACCACTACCGCTACTGGCTCCAGTACGACGCGGCGAGCCGGGCCGAGTTCGTGGCGAAGGACATGGCGTTGTGGGACGCCTTCACCTACAACGCGGCGATGGTGCTGATCCTCGCCTCGGCCGCCACGGGCGCGGTCGCGGTCGTCGGCGAGTACGGCAGCGGGCTGATCCGCACCTCGTTCACGGCGGTGCCGGCGCGGGGCTCGCTCATGGCGGCGAAGGTGCTGGTCGTGACGGTGACGCAGAGCGCGTTCGGGGCCGTGGTCGCCGGCGCTTCGTTCTGGTCGACGCAGGCCATGCTGTCGGCCCGGGACATCGGGCTGCCGATCACCCACCCCGGGGCGGTGCGCATCGTCGTGGCCTCGGCCCTCCTCGCTCCGGTGTGCGCGGTGACGGGGATGGCGCTCGGCGCGCTCCTGCGCAGGAGCGCGGTCTCGATCGTCGGTGCGGTGGTCCTGCTCCTGCTGCTCCCCGCGGTGCTCTCGGACCGGCGCCACCTGACCGCGGTGCTCGCGCACGCGACGCCGCTGCACGCCTGGGAGCGGCTCGCGGACATGGGGCCCGCCACCGAGACGCCGTTCCCGTGGACGACCGGCGCCGCGTGGCTGGTGTACGCCCTGTGGGTGCTGGGCGCGGCGGCCGTGACGGTGGTGGCGGTCCGGCGCAGGGACCAGTAGGGGTCAGAGGGGTCCGAGGGGTCGGCGCAGGCGGCGGCGGACGAGGTGTTCGTGGACGAGGCGCCCGGTGAGGGCGCCTCCGTACACGACGAAGCCGACGCCGACGAGCCAGGACTGGAGGACGAGGACGGTGCCGAACTGGCCGTAGGTGACGGCGTTGGAGGCGATGAGCGGGGAGAAGACGAACTGGGAGAAGACCCGCAGTCCGAGGAGGCCGAGGGCGGTGAGGACGGCGCCGGGGGCGAGGGCGCGCCAGCGGATGCGGCCGCAGAGGAGGAAGCGCTGCGACCACCAGAAGAAGACGAAGGTGCCGAGGAGATCGCCGAGGGCGACGAGGGTGGTGACACCGGCCGGGGCGTCGTCCGGGGCGGGGAAGGCGACGAAGAGGAGCAGGGCCGCGACGAGGACGGCGAGCCAGACGACGTGCCGCCACATGGTGTGCCAGCGGGCGGTGGGGAGGTCCCAGGCCCGCTCGTAGCCGGTCTGGACGGCGGAGCCGAAGGTGACGCCGAAGGCGGCGAGGGCGGCGAGGCCGAAGGCGGTGGTGCGCTGGAGGGCCTGCCCGGGCTGGCCGAAGAGCCGTTCGACCTCCTCCTCCGAGACCTCGGAGACGCCGAGGCCCTGGACGAGCCAGCGGGCGAAGCCCTGGCCGCTGGCGAGGTCGGCCGCGGCGACGACGATGAGGAGCGGGACGAGGGTGAGCAGGCTGAGCGCCGCGAAGCCCATGGCGCGGTGCATGAGTTCCATGGCGCGGCCGCGGTTCCAGGCGAGGCCGACCGGTGAGGCGAGCACGCGGAGGTGGAGCCGGTGGAACCAGTGACCGTGCTCGGTGGGGGAACCGTCGTCCGGCGGACCGGGAGTGGAGGGCATGGTTCGTGGGGTACCCGTCCGGGGGCCGGGACACCACCGATGTGCGGCCGAACGGGTGCCGCCCCGTGCGAGGGCGGGCCGGGCGGGTCAGCGCGTGAGGGGGCGGGCTCCGGGACCCGGCCGGACGGTGACGTCCCGGGCGGCGAGGGTGGCCTGCTCCTCGCCCTCGCACTGCACGACCACGCGGACGGGCGCCCCGCAGTCGGTGTGCCGGATGTCGAGCACGGGACCCTCGGGATCGCCCGCGTACGCGTCGCCCCACTGCTTCAGGGCGAGGAGTACGGGCCAGAGGTCGACGCCCTTGGTGGTGAGCCGGTACTCGTACCGGGTGCGGGCGCCGGGCTCGCGGTAGGGCTCGGCACGCAGGACGCCGGCCGCGACGAGCTTGCGCAGGCGGTCGGCGAGAACGGCCTCGGAGAGGCCGAGGTGGCGCCGGAACTCGTCGTAGCGGCGGACCCCGTTGAAGGCGTCCCGCAGGATGAGCAGGCTCCACTTCTCGCCGACGAGGTCGAGGGTGCGGCGGACCGAGCAGTTCTCGGTGTCCGTCTCCAGCCACTTCATCGTCACACTGTAGCCACCTGGCTGCTTCGTTGACAGTCAGCCGACGAGCGGGCTAGCTTCGCCGTACAGAGTCAGCCGGGCGAGCGGGAGCGGAGTGGTGACGGTGCGGTCACGGACGGTCGAGTGGCAGGACGCCGGGGCCGGCGCCCGGGCCGCGCGGACGATGGCGGGGCTCGACTTCCTGCGCGAGATGGTGGCCGGAAGGCTGCCCGGACCCCCGATCGCCGCGCTGCTCGGCTTCGGCCTGGAGGAGGTCGAGGACGGCCGGGCCGTCTTCGCCTTCGAGCCGGGCGAGGAGCACTACAACCCGATCGGCAGCGTGCACGGCGGGGTGTACGCGACGCTGCTCGACTCGGCCGCCGGCTGCGCGGTGCACTCGACGCTCCCACAGGGCACCGCGTACACCTCGCTCGACCTGTCGACCCGTTTCCTCCGGCCGATCACGATGGACACCGGGAAGGTGCGGGCGATCGGGACGGTCCTGTCGCGGGGGCGCCGCACCGCGCTCGCGGAGGCGGGCCTGTACGACGCGGAGGACCGCCTCCTCGCGCACGCGACCAGCACCTGCATGCTCTTCCCCATGCCCGCGTAGCCCCGCGGGCCGGGTTCAGCGGGTGCCGGGGACCGGGCGGGTGCGGGTGCAGCCGTCCGGGGCGATGTCGGGGACACCGCTGGCCTGGAGCGCCGCGCTCACCAGCGTGGCCAGCAGGTCGATGTCCGAGCCCATGTCCAGACGGACCGTCACCCAGCCCGAGCCGGCGGACAGACGGACCGCGCTCGACCCCAGGAGGGCCGGGCGCAGCTTCGCGACCATGGCCCTGGTGAGGTGGACGTCTGCCTCGTGCTCTCCGTGGAAGTGCACGATCTCGTGTGTCGCGGTGCCCAGGCCGAGCTCGGCACCGCAATGGGTGCGGCCGGGGGTCAGCGAGGGCCAGCTCATCAGACGTTCACTGGCATGCCTTGCCGTGTTCATAACGAGGAGCGTGCCGGGCCGCGGGGCCGCGCACAAGCGTCCTGGCGAAAGAATCCCGCGCGCGCGTGAAACAAGCCAGGGACTTGGCGAAGTGACCGTGTGTCACGAGGCTCCTGGGCCGGGAGTGGCGCGGCGTCACGCCGGTGGCCGGGCGCGGACCCGTGCCGCCAGGACGGCCACGTCGTCCTCGGCCCGATGGGCGCCGAGGCGGCGGAGCACCTCGTCGACGACGACGTGCGGGCCCGGGTCGGGCGGGAGCCGGAGCGCGGCGAGGCGGGCCAGCGACACGTCGATGTCCTCGCCCCGGCGCTCGACCAGACCGTCGGTGAAGAGCAGCAGCGTCTCGGCGGGCGTGAGCGGGAGCGTCGTGGGCTCGTAGCCGCCGACACCCGTGCCGAGCGGCGGGCCCACCGGGAGGTCGACCAGCGCCGCCGAGCCGTCCGCGCCGAACACGGCGGGCGGCAGGTGGCCCGCGTTGGCGAAGGTCGCGGTGGAACGCGCCGGGTCGACGCGGACGAGCAGGCAGGTCGCGGGGCGGCGGGCGTCGTCCTCGGCGACCACGGAGTCGAGGTGGCGCAGGACCCGGTGCGGCGGCAGGTCCGTGGCGGCGACCTCACGGAGCACCGTCCGGTAGGCGTTCATGTCGACGGCCGCGTCCAGACCGTGCCCCATCACGTCGCCGACGACGAGGAGGGAACGGCCGAAGTGGAGGCGCACGGTCTCGAACCAGTCGCCGCCGACGAGGGTGCGGACCCCGGCGGGGAGGTACCCGCCCGCGATCTCCAGGTTGGGGTGCGGCCGGCCCGGCTCGGCGACCAGGGCGCGCTGGAGGTGGAGGGCGGTGTCCTCGGTGACGGCGAGGCGGCGCGCGTGGCCGAGGTGCCGGGCGGCGAGCCGTGCGGCGTGGTGGAGGGTGGCGGCCTCCTCGGCGGTGAAGGGGAGGCCGGCGACCCGGCTGGCAGTGACCGTGCCGAGGGACGTCTCACCGTCGGTGACGGCGAGGGGGGCGGTGAGGGTGCTCTCCGGCGCGTACGAGGGCGGGTACGGGGGCTGGTGCCCGTTCGGGTACGACTCGGGCTTCGGGTACGACTCGGGCTTCGGGTACGGCTCGGGCTCCGGTTGCGGTTCGGGCTTCCGCTCCGGTTGCGGTTCGGGCTTCCGCTCCGGTCGCGGTTCGGGCTTCCGCTCCCGTTCCGGATCCGGATCCGGTGCCGACTCCGGGGACAGGCGTGCCGTCGCGGCGCGGCGCGGCGGGAGGCCGTGGCCGGAGGCGAGGTCGACCGCCACCGACCCTCCCAGCCTGCGCACGAGGAAGGCGGCGAGTTCCCGGCACGTGCTCGTCTCGTCGAGCGTCGTCCCGATCTCGTCGATCGCCTGCTCCATCGCCCGCACCCTGGCCAGGAGCGCCTCGTCCCGTTCCGCCACGACACCTCCACCGCCGCGCGGCTCTCCGGGCGGTGTTGCCCGGTCCCCCCATTGCACCAGCGGGCCGTGACCCGCGCGCGGCACGGACCTCGCGCGGAACGGTTGTGCGGTGCTGCCGGATCTGATCGAGTACCCCTGAGGCTACTGGCCGGTAAGGATTTTTCGCTCCCGGGGGGACAGGCATGACGACCGGATTCTTCAGCTCCGTGGACGACGTCGCCGAGCGGCTCGCCACGACCGGCTACCTGGCGTCGCGGGCCGTCGCCACGACCGTCTTCCTCGCCGACCGGCTCGGCAAGCCGCTCCTGGTCGAGGGGCCCGCGGGGGTCGGCAAGACGGAGCTGGCCAAGGCCGTCACCGAGGTGACGGGCGCGCGGCTCGTACGGCTCCAGTGCTACGAGGGCGTCGACGAGTCCCGCGCCCTGTACGAGTGGAACCACGCCAAGCAGCTCCTGCGGATCACGGCCGGCCGCGGCGAGTCCTGGGACGAGACGCGGACGGACATCTTCTCCGAGGAGTTCCTGCTGGCCCGCCCGCTGCTCACCGCGATCCGGTCCGAGGAGCCGACCGTCCTCCTCGTCGACGAGACCGACAAGGCCGACATCGAGGTCGAGGGACTGCTCCTGGAGGTGCTCAGCGACTTCCAGGTGACCGTCCCCGAGCTCGGGACGATCGCGGCGACGCGCAGGCCCTTCGTCGTCCTCACCTCGAACGCGAGCCGCGAGCTCTCCGAGGCCCTCCGGCGGCGCTGCCTCTTCCTGCACATCGGGTTCCCCGAGGAGGAGCTGGAGCGCCGGATCGTCACCCGCAAGGTGCCCGGCCTCGACGCCTCGCTCGCCGCGTCCGTCGTCCGCGTCGTGGGGGCGCTGCGGGCCATGGACCTGCGCAAGGCCCCGTCCGTGTCCGAGACGATCGACTGGGCGCGCACCCTGCTGGCGCTCGGCGCGGACCGGCTGGACGAGGACGTCGTACGGGACAGCCTGGGGGTCCTCCTCAAGCACCAGGAGGACATCGTGCGGGCCGCGGCCAAGCTCGACCTGGACGCGGTGTGAGCGCGGCGGAGGCTGCCGGGACGGCATCGTCGAGCGGGGCGAGGGCTCCGGACGCCGCGACGGCTCCGGGCGGGCCGGTGGAGCGGCTCACCGGTCTGGTGGCGGCGCTGCGCGACCACGGCTTCGGGATCGGGACGGGCGAGACCGTGGACGCGGGGCACGCCCTCGAGGCGGTCGGGTTCACGGACCGCGAGCGGGTGCGGGAGGCGCTGGCGGCGACCCTGCTGCACGGGGAGCGGCAGCGGCCCGTCTTCGACCGGGTCTTCGACCTGTACTTCCCGCTCGGCGGCGACGGTGCGGACGGCGACGGCGGGGCGGCACCCGACGGCACGGCCGCCGGCCTCGCCGAGCTGCGGGAGCGGCTCGCGGCCGCGCTGGCCGCCGACGACGGGGCCGCCCTCGCCCAGCTGGCCGCCGAGGCGGTGGGCGGGTTCGGGGGCTACGGTTCCGGGCCGGAGACGGACGGCTGGTCCTCGTACCAGACGCTCTCCCGGCTGCGCCCCGAGACCCTGCTCGCGCGGGTCCGGGAGGCACGGCGGAGCGAGGAGGAGCCCGATTTCGCCGACCGGCTCCTCGACGACGAGATCCGGCGCCGGATCGAGGCCTTCCGCGAGCGGGTCCGGACGGAGGCGCGGCGGCGGGTCGCCGAGCGTCAGGGCCGCGACCGGGTGGCGCGGCGGGCGGTCGCGGGGACGGCGGACGGGGTGGACTTCCTGCTCGCCGGGCGGGCGCAGCTGGACGAGCTGCGGCGTACGGTACGGCCCCTGGCGCGGAAGCTGGCCACCCGGCTGGCGGCCCGCCGGCGCCGGGCGGCCCGTGGCGAGATCGACCTGCGACGGACGCTGCGCCGCTCCCTGTCGACCGGCGGCGTCCCGGTCCGCCCGGTGCTGCGGCGGCGCCGTCCCGGCCGGCCGGAGCTGGTGCTCCTCTGCGACGTGTCGGGGTCGGTGGCCGGATTCGCGCAGTTCACGATGCTGCTGGTGCAGGCCCTGCACGACCAGTTCAGCCGGGTGAGGGTCTTCGCCTTCGTCAACCGGGTCGACGAGGTCACCGGGCTGATCGCGCGGGGCGCGGCGGACCCGGCGGGGCTCGGCGACCGCATCCTCGCGGAGGCGGAGCTGACCGGCTGGCACGGGCAGAGCGACTACGGGACGGCGCTCGGGGAGTTCGCCGACCGGTACGCGGAGGCGGTCGGTCCGCGCACGGTGCTCTTCGTCCTCGGCGACGCGCGGACCAACCGCGCCGACCCCAACCTCGCGGCCCTCCGGCAGGTCGCGGACCGGGCGCGGCAGGTCCACTGGCTCAATCCCGAGCAGCCCTCCCTGTGGGGAACGGGCGACTCGGAGGCCCCGGCCTACGCCGGGATCGTCGACATGCGGCCCTGCCGCAACGCCCGGCAGCTCGGCGCGCTGATCGGCCGCCTGCTGCCGGTCTGACCCGCTGCCGCCCGGCGGCGCCCGGTAGGGGGGTCGTACGGGGGTCGGTTGTTCGGTGGGAGGCCTCCGATTAGCGTGACCTCCATGGAACTTTTGGGAGAGATAGTCGCAGGCCGCCCCCTGTACGTGGTCGCCGTGAAGGAGGAGGCGCAGTTCCTCGACACCGATCTGCCGGTGCTGCTCACCGGCATGGGGAAGGTGAACGCGGCGAGCGCCCTCGCGACCGTGCTCGGGCGGGGGCCGCGGCCCTCCGGGATCGTGAACCTCGGGACCGCCGGGGCGCTGCGCCCGGGCCTGATGGGGACGCACGTCGTCGGCACCGTGCTCCAGCACGACTTCGACGGCGCTCTCCTCGCCACGCTCACCGGTGAGACCTACGGCGAGCCGCTGACCCTGCCCGACGGCGGCGACGTGGTGCTGGCCACCGGGGACTCGTTCATCGCGGACGAGGCCTCCCGGGCTCGGCTCGCGGAGCAGGCGGCGCTCGTCGACATGGAGGGATACGCGCTGGCCACGGTCGCGCAGCTGGCCGGGGTGCCGCTGCGGATGGTCAAGCACGTCAGCGACGAGGCCGGCGACGGAGCGGCCCGCACCTGGCGCGAGTCGGTCGCGGAGTGCGCGCGTGCGCTGGCCGACTGGGCGGCGGCGAACACCCCGTACCGCGTCTGAGGCCGGAGACCCGGCCCGTGGGTGAGCCGCCGGGAAGGCCGGGAGGACGGCACCGGCGGCTCACCCCGATCCGCGGGGATCAGCGGTGCTGGAAGTGGACCTCCGGGTTGTCCGGGGTCGATCCGTCCAGGACGGGCCGCTCAAGGCCCCGCAGGTGCCGGTCGAAGAAGGCGGCGACGTACGTCCGGGTGACGGCGACGCCCCGGTCCGCGGGCAGCGTCGGGGCGGGCAGGCCGAACCGGTCCTGGATCACCGGGAAGTCGGAGAAGGTGTAGTGGTCGGCGCCGGCCACGGTGACCCAGCGCTTCCAGCCGTCGAGCGTGGGCCACATCCGGTCCCAGCTCCGGTCTCCCCCGCCGGGGAGGTGGGTGCCGTCGTGGGTGCCGAGCATCATGAACGGCCTCCCGCGCAGGCCCTCCGCCGGGAGGTCTTCCCAGAAGGCGCCGTCCATGTTGATCCCGGCGTCGATGCGCCGGTCGGCCACCATGGCGGTGGCCGCGCTCGCCCCGCCGATCGAGTGGCCCGCCATGCCGACGCGGCGCGCGTCGATGACACGGGCGTGGCGCCAGGCCGGGCGGGGCCCGGTGAGCCGGTCGAGGACGAAGCGCATGTCGGCGGCGCGGGTGGTGGTCACGACGCCCGGGTGGACGCCTCCCTCGTCGAGCGCCGTGCACGCGACGCAGGTCAGGGTGCGCCCGCCGGGGACGGAGATCCCGTACGACTCGTAGGCGTGGTCGACGGAGGCTACGACGTAGCCACGTGAGGCCAGGTCCTCGGCGAGGTGGCTGAGCGTCCAGCGGGAGCCGCCGAAGCCGGGCGAGAGCAGTACGAGCGGGTGACGGCCCGGGGCGGGCCGGGCGTCGGTCGCGCCGTGGGTGCGCATCCCGGCGAGCGCGTCGGCCGGGACGGCGGCGCCGACGCCCAGCGCCTCGATCAGGAGCCGCGCCTCCTCGCCGGTGGCGTACGGGGCAGGGCGCCCGGTGCCGGGGCGCGCGGCCGGGTAGTGGACGGTGACCATGAGTTCGCGCCCGTCGGCGGTGGGCACCCAGGGGTCGGTACGGGACCGGTCGACGAGCGTCAGGACCGTACGGCCGATGGCGTACTTCCCCGTGGGCGCCGGCAGCGCGGGCCGCGCGGCGCCCGGGGTGACGGATGAGGCGGAGGCGACGGCCGGGGCGAAGGCGGTGGCGTCTGTCGCGGCCGGGGCGAAGGCGGTGGCCGGGGCGAAGGCAGTGGCGACGGCCGGGGGCGAGGCGAGGGCAGTGGCCGGGGTCGGGACCGCGGCGAAGGCCGTGGCGTCGGCCGGGGCCGCGACGGCGGGTGCCGCCGTGGCGAGGGCCGCGGGTAAGGCGAGGGAACAGGTGAGAACGGCGGCCGCGGCCGCGCGGGTGAATCGGGTCATGGGTCGCACGCTAGAGGCGGCGGCCCGGACGGCGCGTCCTCCCACAGGCGCATGTCCGGTCAGACCGACGGCTGACCCGCCCGCACACGCCCTCCCCCGCGCCCGCCCCTCCCCCAACTCCCGCTCTCCTGCGGCGTGCTGACGCTCCCACCGGCCGGGACGCCCTTGACAGCGCGGAAGCCCGCCTGCCTATGGTGAGACGTTCCTTCCCGGACGGCCGGGACTCCACGGGGACCGGAGCCGAGGGGAGGCGTACGTGCACGCGTCGATCGCCGCGCCGCGCGGCCCCGTCCGCTCGGGGGCGCCGCTCGTCTGCCGGCGGCACGTCGACTTCTGCCGTACCTCCTCGGCCATCTGTCCTTCCCTCGACGCCTGAACCCGCCCCGCGTGGGTCCGCGCGTTCCGTGACGTCTCCTCGCCCGGCCGCACGCCGGCGCGCCTCCGCGCGCCCGTGTCCGTGCCCGCCGCGCGTTCCCGTCTTCCGGAAGGACTCCTCCCATGCCCCGCCCTGCCCTGCGCCTGGCCGTCGAACTCGACGGCGACGGCGCCCACCCGGCCGCGTGGCGCCGTGCCGCGCACACCCCCGGCGAGCTGCTGAGCCCCCGGCGGCTCGCCCGCGCCGCGGCCGCCGCCGAGAACGCCGGATTCACCCTCGTCACCCTGGACGACTCGATCCTGCCGCCCGCCTCCGCCGCAGGCCCGGCGGGCCGGATCGGCGCGGTCGAACGCGCCGCGTTCGTCGCCGCGTCGACGAGCGTCGTCGGCGTCGCCCCCGTGGTCGCCACCACCTACGCCGAGCCGTTCCACGTCTCCTCTCAGCTGTCCTCCCTCGACCACGTCTCGGTCGGCCGCGCCGGCTGGGTCGTGGACGCCGAGGAGGACCCGGAGGCCTCGCGCGCCTGGGGCCGTCCGCTCGTCGAGGGCGCCGAGGCCCTGGCCCGCGAGGCCCGCGACGGCGTGCGCGTCGTCCGCGATCTGTGGGACTCGTGGGAGGACGACGCGGTGATCCGGTCCGTGGCCACGAGCCGCTACCTGGACCGCGAGCGGCTCCACGCCATCGACTTCACCGGTGAGACGTACTCCGTGAAGGGCCCGTCCATCGTGCCGCGCCCCCCGCAGGGCCGCCCCGTGGTCCTCGCCCGCCCGGGCCTCGTCCCGGCCGAACTGACCGACGTGGCCCTGGTCGGCGGGACGACCGCGGCGGAGACCGGCGCGGCGGGCGCGGCGGCCAAGGCCGCCGGAGTGCCGCTGGCCTTCGCCGAGATCGAGGTGGCCCTCGACACCGCACGCGAGACGGCCCGGGAGCGGATCGCCGACCTGGAGAGGTACGCCCCCTGGGAGGAACGCCCCGACCGGCTCCGGTACACCGGTTCCGCCGAGGGCCTCGTGGCCCTCCTGGCCGAGCTCGCCGCGCACGTCGACGGTGTCCGGCTGTTCCCCCTGGTCCTCGACGAGGACCTGGCGGTGCTCTCCCGCCTCGTCCTCCCCGAGCTGTTCGTCCGCCGCCTCGCGGCGCGCCCGCTGCCGGGCACCACACTCCGTACCTCCCTGGGCCTCCCCCGGCCCCTCAGCCGGTTCGCGACCGACACCGACACCGTCGGCGCCACACCCGTCGCCACCACCGCCGCCGCTCTCGTCCGGGAGGAGAAGCGATGACCACCCGCACCGATCCCACCGACGTCCCCCGTCCGGACGCCCAGCTCCACTTCGGCGTGTTCTTCCAGGGCGTCAACCACTGGACGATCTGGTCGGACCCGTCCAGCGGTTCGCAGATCGACCCGTCCTCGTTCCTCCAGGTGGCGCGGACCGCCGAACGCGGGCTCTTCGACGCCTTCTTCCTCGGCGACGGGCAGCGGCTGCGCGAGTCGGAGGGCGGCATCCACGAGCTCGACGTCGCCGGCCGCCCCGACTCGATCACCCAGCTGTCGGCGCTCGCCGCGGAGACCGACCGCATCGGTCTGGTCTCGACCTCCAACACCACCTACAACGAGCCGGCCGACCTGGCCCGCCGCCTCTCGGGCCTCGACCTGCTCTCCGGCGGCCGGGCCGGCTGGAACATGGTGACCACGCACAACGCCTGGACCGGGGAGAACTTCCGGCGCGGCGGATTCCTCGACCACGCCGACCGGTACACGCGCGCCGAGGAGTTCCTGTCCGTCGCGCGGGCCGTGTGGAACGGCTGGTCGGAGGAGGCCGTGGCCGCGTCCACCGACGCGCGCACCTGGGCGGTGCCGGGGGCGGTGCGGCGCGTACGGTCCCAGGGGAGGCACTTCGACGTCGACCTCACGCCGACCCTGCCGCGCAGCGCCCAGGGCCACCCGGTGATCTTCCAGGCCGGGGACTCCGGCGAGGGCCGGGACTTCGGCGCCCGGAACGCGGATGTGATCTTCTCCGCGCACGGACTGGACTTCGACGACGCCCTGGCCTTCGCCGAGGACCTCCGCCGGCGGCTGCGGGCGGCCGGGCGGCCCGAGGACGCCCTGCGGATCCTGCCGGGTACGGAGATCATCATCGGGGCGACGGAGAAGGAGGCGGAGGAGAAGGCCCGTTGGGTCCGTCTCGAACAGGTCACTCCCGCCGTGGCGCTCGGCATCGCGGGCCGCCTGTGGAACATCGACCTGTCGGGACGGGACGCCGACGGCCCCCTGCCCGCCGAGGATCCCGTGGTCGTCGAGTACACCGGGAAGTTCGGGTCGAGCAGGTTCCGGGACACCCTGGCGACGGTCGCCGAATGGCGGGCGAAGGCGGAGGCCAACGGCTGGTCGCTGCGGGAGGCCGTGATCGAGCTCGGTCCGCAGCGCGGGCACGTGGGCACGCCGGCCGGACTCGCGGAGAAGTTCGCACGGTTCGTCCGGTACGGCGCGATCGACGGCTTCAACCTCTCTCCGTACCTGGTGCCGGAGGGGCTCGACGACATCGTGGACCTGCTCGTGCCCGAGCTCCAGGAGCGCGGGGTGTACCGGGCCGCGTACACGGGGACGACGCTCCGCGAGCACCTGGGACTCGCGCCGGTGGACTAGATGAATGAGTCCGATGTCTTCAGTGGTCATAGGCGATCAGTGAGCGTTTGACTGCGGCGCCGGTGGTCCAGTTGTGCCAGATGCCGGCGGC
>NZ_JBIBVC010000029.1:0-73819 GCF_043080005.1 Streptomyces sp. NPDC015130
TAATCTGGCGTTGATTTTTGGCACGCTGTTGAGTTCTCAAGGTGCGGACGCTTCCTTTGTACTCACCCTCGCGGGCTTTCCTCCGGGCTTTTCCTTCGTTCCGAAGCCTATCAGATGTTTTCCATCCGATTTCCTCGGCGCTTTCCGGTCCCTTTCGTTTTCACTCCGGGGGCCTTTCGGCGTGTCCACTACGTTAGCTGATTTCTCCGGCGACTCATAATCGAGCCATTCGAATCGAATTTCGGAATGCCGAAATACGCCCCAGCCGGGGAATCATCGAGAGTAGTGGGTGGCCGCCACGGGGTGCTTGAACAAGCAGGCCCGCTTTCTGCGGCTCGGGCCACGTTAGTAGCTCGGGCGGTCAGAGTCAAGGCGGCGCTTCCTGGGGGTGTGGGGGCGGTACGGGCTGACCGTCGGGTCGTCGGTGATCCAGAAGCGCCAGGGGTGTGGGGCGCCCTCGCCGCCGACGCCGGTGCGGGGGCCGCTGCTGATCGCTTCGGGGGCGGGGGGTGTGCCGGTGAGGAGGGTGAGGGGGGCGTTCGGGCCGGCGCAGGTGTCCGTGCCGTTGAGGGAGAGCGCGACGTCCAGGGCTGTGGCCAGGCGGGCCGGGCCTTTGGCCAGCTCCCTGTCGTTGCGGGCCGAGCGGCGGCGGGTGCGAGCCTGTTCCGCGCCGGCCAGGATCTCGCCCGCGCGCAGCAGGACTCCGCTCGCCTCGCCCTCGGGGCCGCAGACCAGGTTCAGGCAGTGCCACATGCCGTAGGTGAAGTAGACGTACGCGTGACCGGGTGGGCCGAACATGACCGCGTTGCGTGCGGTGCGGCCGCGGAAGGCGTGCGAGCCGGGGTCGATCGCGCCGGCGTACGCCTCCACCTCCGTGAGACGCAGTTCGATCCGTCCTTCGGCCGTGTCGCGGACGAGGGTGCGGCCGAGCAGGTCCGGGGCGACCACGAGGACGGGCCGGTCGAAGAAGCTCCGCGGGAGGCGCGTACGGGAGGGGGTGTCGCTCATGGCGGCCGAGCGTAGTGGCGGGCGGCGGGGAACCGGCTACGGTCGTCGCGCGTATGTAGAGGTCAGTACCGAGAAGGAGTGGAAGTCATGGGATTCAAGAAGCTGCTCGCGAGCCTGGGTGCCGGTGGGGCCACCGTGGAGACCGTTCTCTCCGAGGTGAACGTCGTTCCGGGTGGTGTTGTCCAGGGTGAGGTGCGGATCCAGGGCGGCAACGTCGACCAGCAGATCGAGGCGCTCTCCGTCGGGCTGCAGGCGCGGGTCGAGGTCGAGGGCGGCGACCAGGAGCACAAGCAGGACATCGAGTTCCTCAAGGTGCGTCTGGGTGGTGCCTTCGAGGTGAAGGCCGGTGCGGTGCACGTGGTGCCGTTCGGTCTGGAGGTGCCGTGGGAGACGCCGGTGACCTCCGTCGCCGGTCAGCAGCTGCACGGCATGAACATCGGTGTGACCACGGAGCTGGAGATCGCCCGGGCCGTGGACTCCGGTGACCTGGACCCGATCAACGTGCACCCGCTGCCGGCGCAGCAGGCGATCCTGGACGCCTTCATCGGTCTGGGCTTCCGCTTCAAGAGCGCCGACATGGAGCGCGGGCACATCCGGGGGACGCGCCAGAAGCTGCCGTTCTACCAGGAGATCGAGTTCTTCGCGCCGCAGCAGTACCGCGGCCTGAACCAGGTCGAGGTCAGCTTCGTCGCCGACGAGCGGGAGATGGACGTCGTCCTGGAGATGGACAAGAAGCCCGGTCTGTTCGGTGAGGGCAGCGACTCGTTCCGCGCGTTCAAGGTGGGGCTGCACGACTTCCACACGACCGACTGGGCGGCCTACCTGAACCAGTGGCTCGCCGAGGTCGGTGGCCGTCGCAACTGGCTCTAGGCTCGGCGGGGACAGGCTGCTGAGGCAGTAGGTACGGGCGATACGGAGGTTTCCACGTGTCCGAGGGCAAGAGGGCGCCGCTTCCTCATGACTTCCACCCGCCGGTGGCGGAGTTCACGGTCGTGAGCGACGACGTCACGCCGGGCGGAGTCCTGAAGGACGCGCAGGTGTACGCGGCGGGGAACACCTCTCCGCATCTGCGCTGGGAGGGGTTCCCCGAGGGGACGAAGAGCTTCGCCGTCACGTGCTTCGACCCGGACGCCCCAACGGGGAGCGGGTTCTGGCACTGGGTGCTGTTCGACATCCCGGTGTCGGTGACGGAGCTGCCCGTCGGTGCCGGGTCGGGCTCGTTCGAGGGGCTGCCGGCCGGGGCCGTGCACGTCCGGAACGACTACGGCGCGAAGGAGTTCGGCGGCGCCGCTCCCCCGGCCGGTGACCCGGCGCACCGCTATGTGTTCACGGTGTACGCCGTGGACGGCGAGCGGCTCGGGCCGGACGACGGCGCCTCGCCGGCGGCCGTCGGTTTCAACCTGCGCTTCCACACGCTGGGCCGTGCCCAGTTGGTCGCCGAGTACGCGGCTCCCGCGGCGGTCTGATCGTTCGTTTGTTGTTTGCCCGCTTCTGGTCTTGGAGAGATCAGAAGCGGGCATCTTTTGTTGCGCAGGAAAATTGCGTTGTCCGACCCCGGCCGGCCCGGCCATCGTTGATCCAGGCTCCACGTCCCGCTCCGGGGCGGGGCCGGCACACGGGAGGTGGGCACAATGCGGGACACGCTGGTACTGAACGCGAGCTTCGAGCCGCTGTCGACGGTCACACTCAACCGTGCGGTGGTGCTTGTCCTGCAGGACAAGGCCGTCGTCGAGCAGGCCCATCCCGAACTGCGGGTGCGAGGTGCCGCCGTCGATCTTCCGGTGCCGCGGGTGATCAGGCTCTGCCGGTACGTACGGGTGCCCTTCCGAAGACACGCCCCGTGGTCGAGGCGGGGGGTGTTGGTCCGGGACCAACACAGGTGCGCGTACTGCGGGAAGAGGGCGACGACCGTCGACCATGTCGTGCCGCGTGCCCAGGGGGGTGGGGACAACTGGCTGAACACCGTCGCCTCCTGCGCCGAGGACAACCACTTCAAGGCCGACCGGACGCCGGAGCAGGCGGGGATGCCGCTGCTGCACGAGCCGTTCGTGCCGTCGCCGGCGGACGCGATGCTGCTCGCGCTGCGGGCCGGTGAGCGGTCCGCGCTGCCGGATTGGCTCGCGAACTCGGCCGCGTAGACCGTCTCGTACGGTGTCCGCCGTCTCGTACGGTGTGAGCCCGCCTTCCCTTGTGGGGAGGGCGGGTTCTTTCGTGGCCGGGGACGGCCGGGCTACTTCAGGGTGAGCTGGAGGATAGCGACGATGCCGACGGCGATGATCACCCCGCGCAGGACGGTGGGCGGCAGCTTGCGGCCGACCTTGGCGCCGATCTGACCGCCGATGGTGGAGCCGACGGCGATCAGGAGGACGGCCGTCCAGTCGAACTCGGCGACGAAGAGGAAGAAGACGGCCGCGACTCCGTTGACGAGGGCGCCGAGGATGTTCTTGACGGCGTTGATCCGCTGCAGGGTGTCGTGGAGGAGCAGGCCCATGAGGGAGAGGTAGAGGACTCCCTGGGCGGCGCCGAAGTATCCGCCGTACATGCTGGCGAGGCAGAGGCCGACGAGGAGGACGGGGCCGCCGTCGGGGTGGGCCGCCGTGCCGGTCTGTTCGCGGCGGCGCTGGACGGCCGCGGCGATGCGGGGCTGGAGGAGGACCAGGACGAGCGCGAGGCCGATGAGGACGGGGACGATCGCGTCGAAGGCGTCGGACGGCAGGGCGAGGAGGAGGACCGCGCCGATGAGCCCGCCGAGGAGGGCCACGCTGCCGAGGCGGATGATGCGGGCCTTCTGGCCCTTCAGTTCGCGGCGGTAGCCGATGGCCCCGCTGATGGAGCCGGGGACGAGGCCCAGGGCGTTGGAGACGTTCGCGGTGATCGGGGGCAGTCCGGTCGCGAGAAGGACCGGGAACGTGATGAGCGTTCCCGATCCGACGATGGTGTTGATGGTGCCGGCGCCGATGCCGGCGGCGAAGACTGCCAGTGCTTCCCAGATGGACAACGCCATCTCCTTACATGGTCAATGAGTCGCCTCCCCGCACTGAGTTGGTCAGGGTCGAGGGGCTCGCACCGATCATGCACGAGTTTTAGGTGTACGTGTCAGTCAACCGGGGGTTCTTCTCGCCTGGCGGCCGGTACGTCCTTGGTGTTGAAGCCGGGGGTGCCGCCGCCGATGTTCCCGAAGGCGCCGGAGAGGCCCTTGAGGGCGTCGCCGATCTCGCTGGGCACGATCCAGAGCTTGTTGGCGTCGCCCTCGGCGATCTTCGGGAGCATCTGGAGGTACTGGTACGAGAGGAGCTTCTGGTCGGGGTCGCCGGCGTGGATGGCCTCGAAGACCGTACGGACGGCCTGGGCCTCGCCCTCGGCGCGCAGGGCCGCCGCCTTGGCCTCGCCCTCCGCGCGGAGGATCGCCGACTGCTTCTCGCCCTCGGCGGTGAGGATCTGGGACTGGCGGGTGCCCTCCGCGGTGAGGATGGCGGCGCGCTTGTCGCGCTCGGCGCGCATCTGCTTCTCCATCGAGTCCTGGATGGAGGTCGGCGGCTCGATCGCCTTGAGCTCGACGCGGTTGACGCGGATGCCCCACTTGCCGGTGGCCTCGTCGAGGACGCCGCGGAGTGCGGCGTTGATGTCCTCGCGGGAGGTGAGGGTCCGCTCCAGGTCCATGCCGCCGATGATGTTGCGCAGGGTGGTGACGGTGAGCTGCTCGATCGCCTGGATGTAGCTGGCGACCTCGTAGGTCGCGGCCCGGGCGTCGGTCACCTGGTAGTAGATGACCGTGTCGATGTTGACGACGAGGTTGTCCTGGGTGATCACCGGCTGCGGCGGGAACGGGACGACCTGTTCACGGAGGTCGATCCGGTTGCGGATCGAGTCGATGAACGGGACGACGATGTTCAGTCCGGCGTTGAGGGTGCGGGTGTAGCGGCCGAAGCGCTCCACGATCGCCGCACTCGCCTGCGGGATGACCTGGATCGTCTTGATCAGGGCGATGAAGACGAGCACCACCAGAATGATCAGGACGATGATGACTGCTGACATCGTGTTTCCCCGTGCCCTTCGCTACCGGTTGACTGCCGGACGGCTTTCGATGATCGAGTTTCCCAGACGACGGAACGTCATGGGCGAGGTTCGGTCACATGACGACGGCCGTCGCACCGTCGATCTCGGCGACGTCGACCTGGTCTCCCGGTTCGAAGGTCTGTCCGCTGTCGAGCGCGCGGGCCGACCAGATCTCGCCGGCGAGCTTGATGCGGCCTCCGCCGCCGGCGTCGATCCGTTCCAGGACGACGGCCTGACGCCCCTTCAGGGCGTCGATGCCGCTGGCCAGTCGGGGCCGGTCGTCGCGGTGGCGGGCGGCGATCGGGCGTACCACCGCGATCAGGGCCACGGAGACGACGGCGAAGACGAGCACCTGGGGGGTGACGCCGAAGCCGAGGGCGGCGGTCACCGCCCCGGCGACCGCGCCGACGGACAGCATTCCGAACTCCGGCATCGCGGTCAGGACCAGCGGAATGCCGAGCCCCACCGCGCCGATCAACCACCAGACCCACGCGTCGATGTCCACGTGGTCATGGTAGGGCGGTGGGGTCCCTCCGGGACAGGGCGCGGGCGGCTGTGCGGGACGCCGGCGCTCCGCTGCGTCACTTCAGGGGCAGGCCCTGGGCGGTCCAGCGGTCGCCGACGCGCTCGACGACGAGCGGCAGGCCGAAGCAGAGCGAGAGGTTGCGGGAGGTCAGCTCCATCTCCACCGGACCGGCCGCGAGGACCTTGCCCTGACGGATCATCAGGACGTGGGTGAAGCCGGGCGCGATCTCCTCGACGTGGTGCGTGACCATGATCATGGAGGGGGCGTACGGGTCGCGGGCGAGGCGGCCGAGGCGGCGGACGAGGTCCTCGCGGCCGCCGAGGTCGAGGCCGGCGGCGGGCTCGTCGAGGAGGAGGAGCTCGGGGTCGGTCATCATCGCGCGGGCGATCAGGGTGCGCTTGCGCTCGCCCTCGGAGAGGGTGCCGAACTTGCGGTCCAGGTAGTCGTTCATGCCGAGGCGGTCGAGGAAGGCCTTGGCGCGGTCCTCGTCGACCGGGTCGTAGTCCTCGTGCCAGGTGGCCGTCATGCCGTACGCGGCGGTGAGGACGGTCTGGAGGACGGTCTGGCTCTTGGGCAGCTTCTCCGCCATCGCGATGCCGGCCATGCCGATGCGGGGGCGGAGTTCGAAGACGTCGGTGCCGACGCCGCCGAGCTGCTCGCCGAGGATCGTTGCGGCGCCCTTGGTGGGGAAGAGGTAGCTGGAGGCGATGTTCAGAAGGGTGGTCTTGCCGGCGCCGTTGGGTCCGAGGATCACCCAGCGCTCGCCCTCCTTGACCGACCAGGAGACCTCGTCCACCAGAGCCCGTCCGCCGCGGACCACGGATACGTCCACCAGCTCCAGTACATCGCTCATGAGCGCGTTGTCTCCCCTTGCGGTCGAGTCGTGTCGTCGCCTTGCGCCGGTGGGCGCGGCGTCCAGGGGAAAACCTACGTTATCGACGGAGCGGGCCGGTCCCTAGGGCGTCCTTTGAGTCCTTAGTCTGGGGGGATGCTTTCGGAACCACGCTCAGGACGCCTGGCCGCCTGGGGCAATGCCCTGCTGGCCGGGGCGGTGTCGCCGGACGACGCGGCGCTGGCCATTGTCGGGGAGGACGCGGTGCACCGCGTGGAGGGGCTGCCGGGTGAGGCGGCGCCGGTGGGGCTGACGCTCGCGCTGGGCCGGCTGCGGCGGCTCGGGGTGACCGGTTGGCGGGTGGCGCTGCCCGCGCCGGGGCATCCGCTGGGGCTGAGCGGTCCGCCGGAGTTCAACGCGCGTGCCCTGGAGGCCGCGGAGGCCGTGGTCGGCTTCGGCGCGCCGTACGGTCTCGTGCCGGAGGTCTCGGAGGCGGGGCCCGCGGGCGATGTGCACGTGGAGGTCGTCTGGCGCTGTCTCGCCGTGCGGGAGGCTCCGCCGGCGGACGTGCCGTCGCTCGGCGAGGCGGAGCGGGAGCTCGCCGAGGCGCTGCGGGACGCGACGGCCGTGCTGACGCGGCTGGACGTGGCGGCCTCGGGTCCGGCGGCCGACGCGGCACGCGAGGCGTACCGGGCGCGGGCCGAGGTGGGGCGGGAGGTGCTGGCCCCGGGGTACCCGCCGCGGGCCGTGCGGGTCCTGGAGCTCGCCCAGCGGATCGGGCTCCTCGTGGACCTCGCGTACGACCGCGGGCACGGGGGCGCGGTCAGTGCCTCGGAGATGGCGGCGCGGGGGGAGGCGCTGCGGCCGGTGGAGCGGGTGGCCCGGCGGGCGCAGGTCGCCGCGTACAACGCGTACGTGGAGGAGAGGGAGCGCGCGCGGGAACGGGACCGGGGCTTCTGAGCCTCGGGCCCTCGATGCGCCCGGGGGCCGGGGGGTGCCGCCTGGCGTGCCTGCGGGGCTCGGGCCGGAAGGCCGTGGGCGCGGCCGTCCCAGGAGTAGGGGAAAAGGGCCGGCCCCCGGAGGGTTCTCCGGGGGCCGGTGGTTCTGGGGTGGCTCAGCCGTTGACGGCGTGGTTGCCGAAGGCCGGGTTGAGCAGGCCGATCACGTTGACCGTGTTGCCGGAGACGTTCACGGGGACGTGGACCGGGACCTGCACCAGGTTGCCGGACGCGACGCCCGGCGAGTTGAGGGCCTTGCCCGTGGCCTCGGCGCCGTGGGCGGAGGCGACACCCGCACCGGCGGCGATGATCCCGCCGGCGACCATGGTGACGGCAGCGGCCTTCTTGAGGTTCTTCACTTGGTACATCCTCCTGGTCATCGCTGCGACAGGTCCGCCGCAGCACGCCATGGAGAACGCCGTCACCCCCGTCGGGTTGCGCCGAACGGGGGATATACACCCGACGGTATGAAGGACTGAACGGTCGTGCGCCCGGCGCATCCGGGGGCGCTTTGCTGCTCGGCACAGCCCTCCCTGTGGGGCGCGTCAGTCGGTGAGGCCGTGGCGGACCGCCCAGAGGGCGGCCTGGGTGCGGTCCGCCAGGTCGAGCTTCATCAGGATGTTCGAGACGTGCGTCTTGACCGTCTTCTCGGAGAGGACGAGTGCGCGGGCGATCTCGCGGTTGGACCGGCCGTCCGCGATCAGGCCGAGGACCTCGCGCTCGCGTTCCGTGAGGGTCGTGCCCCGTCCCGTGCCGCCCGGGGCGTCCTCCTGGCTGAGGAGCGCCTCGGCGACCTCCGGCTGGAGCAGGACGTGGCCCGCGTGGACGGAGCGGATGGCGCCGGCGAGGGCGTCGGGGTCGATGTCCTTGTAGACGTATCCGCAGGCTCCGGCGCGGAGCGCGGGGACGACCGTGCGCTGCTCGGTGAAGCTGGTGACGATCAGGACCCTGGCCGGGTTGGCGAGCTCGCGGAGCCGCTTCAGCGCCTCGATGCCGTCGGTGCCGGGCATCTTCACGTCCATGAGGACCACGTCGGGGCGGAGCTCCTCGGCGCGGGCGACGCCCTCGGCGCCGTCGGAGGCCTCCCCCACCACCTCTATGTCGTCCTGCACCTCCAGGAAGGTGCGCAGGCCTCGGCGGACGACCTGGTGGTCGTCGACCAGCAGGACACGGATCGGCTTGTCAGCCACCGGGAACCTCCATCTCGATCGTGGTGCCCTGGCCGGGGGCCGAGGTCACGGTGAGTCCGCCGCCGACGCCGCCCGCCCGGTCCCGCATGGAGACCAGGCCGAGGTGGCGGCCCGCGCTGCGGACCGTGCGCGGGTCGAAGCCCCTGCCGTCGTCGGTCACGGTGAGCCGCGCGCCCTGGCCGCTGCGGGCGAGGGTGACGGTGACGAGCTCGGCCTCGGCGTGGCGCAGGGCGTTGTGCAGGGCCTCCTGGGCGACGCGGAGCACCGCCTCCTCCTGGGCGGCGGGCAGGGCCCTGATCCCCGGGCTCTCGAAGGTGACCCGGGCCGCGTGGGCGCGGTCCATGACCTGGATCTGGGTGCGCAGGGTGTGGACGAGGCCGTCCTCGTCGAGCGCCGCCGGTCGGAGCTCGACGACCGCCGCGCGGAGCTCGTCGGCCGCCTCGGCCGCGAGGGCGGCGACCTGCTGGAGCTCGTCCTTGGCCCGGGCCGGGTCGCGGTCGACGAGGGCGGCCGCCGCCTGGGCCGTGAGCCGGAGCGAGAAGAGCTTCTGGCTCACGGCGTCGTGGAGCTCGTGGGCGAGGCGGGAGCGCTCCTCGGCGATGGTGAGCTCGCGGCTGCGCTCGTACAGCCGGGCGTTGGTGAGGGCGATGGCGGCGTGCTGGGCGAGGATCGAGAGCAGCTCCTCGTCCTCCGCCGTGAATCCGCAGCCCCCCTTCTCCTTCGGGCAGCGCTTGTTGGCGAGGAAGAGGGCGCCGAGGATCTCGTCGCCGTCCCTGACGGGGAGGCCGAGGAAGTCGGACATCTCGGGGTGGGCCGCGGGCCAGCCCTCGAAGCGGGGGTCCTCGCGGACGTCGGCGAGGCGCTCGGGCTCGGCCTTGTGGAGCATCGCGGCGAGGATGCCGTGCTGCCTGGGGAGCGGTCCGATCGCCTTCCACTGCTCGTCGCTGACGCCGTCGACCACGAACTGGGCGAAGCCGCCGTGGTCGTCCGGGACGCCCAGCGCCGCGTACTCGGCGTCGAGGAGCTCGCGGGCGGAGGCCACGATCGTCTTGAGGACGTCGCGGACCTCCAGATGGCGGCTCATCGCGAGGAGGGCGGTGCTCACGGCGGCGAGGCCGGAGCTCGGTCGATGGCTCATGTGTTCACCGTACCGGCGGGGTGTGACCGTCCGTATCCGTCCGGGGACGGCCTGGGAGGGGACCCGGGACCTAGGTCCTGTCGTCAGACTCCCGTCGTCCGCCCGAAGGGCGGGCCCTGCGGCGGCAGGTGCGTGCTCTCGGCGTGCCGGGCGCGGGCCCGCGTACTGGATGTACGCGGGTCTGCGCCCGGTGCGGCGAGAGTGCGTGCATGTCGTCGCGGGGCGGGCGGGAGTCTGACGACAGGGCCTCGGACCTGAGGAGGGCCCGAGGGAGGGGTTCCGGGGCGGCGTCGGGGGGTGCGCAGGGGGTGGGGGCGCCTCTGGTCGTAGGGGGGAAGCGGTCTCCTCCTCCTTGGGGAGGATCCGGCTCACCGTCTGCATTGCTGACGCAACGCCTGGTGAGTTTGTTACGGGGCCGATGTGAGCCCGCGCATAGGACCCACATCACTTACGAAGCTCCCTAGTGGACGCCGGAAGGGCGGTCAGGCACGGAGGAACCTGGCCGGATCGGGCATTCCGTGGTCCGTGCACGGGCCCCTGATCCACTACCCGGGATCGTACGTCACACCTTTGCCAGCGGATTTTGCTGCCGCTAAGAATTGCCCCCGTCGCCGCCGAGTAGGCGCAGCGCCGCCCCGGCGAGCGACCCCCCAGCGATTCGAAGAGGTAGTCCTGATGTCTGCGAACACTCCCGGCCACAGTCGTGGTCTGAAGAAGACCCACAAGGCCACGATCGCCGGCGTCGCCGCTCTGGGCGCGGCCGCGCTCACCCTCTCCCTCGTACCGGGCAACGGCGGCTCCACCGAGACCGAGCCCCAGGCCCTTTCCGGCACCCAGCAGGTCGCCTGGTCGTACGACGCGGCCAGCCCGCAGGCGAAGGCGCTGGCCGCCAGCGTCACCGAGCAGCAGACCACCATCGGTCTGCAGGCCAAGCAGGAGGCCGACGCCAAGGCCGCCGCGAAGGCGAAGGCCGACGCTCAGGCCGCCGCCAAGGCGAAGGCCGCCGCCAAGGCCAAGGCCGACGCTCAGGCCGCCGCCAAGGCGAAGGCCGCCGCGAAGGCCAAGGCCGAGGCCAAGGCGAAGGCGGACGCGAAGAAGCGCGCCGCGGAGAAGGCCGCCGCGAGCCGTTCCGTCGCCCGTACCCCGGTCTTCGCGAACAACCTCGACGGCTGGATCCGCGAGGCGCTGTTCATCATGGACAAGCACAACATCCCGGGCACCTACAACGGCCTGCACAAGAACATCATGCGTGAGTCCAGCGGCAACCCGCGGGCCATCAACAACTGGGACATCAACGCCATCAACGGCGTCCCGTCGAAGGGCCTGCTGCAGGTCATCTACCCGACCTTCAAGGCCTACCACATCCCGGGCACCAAGTTCGACCAGTACGACCCGGTCGCCAACCTCGTGGCCGCCGCCAACTACGCGGCCGACCGCTACGGCTCGATCGACAACGTCAACAGCGCGTACTGATCCGCTGTCGCACCCCCCTGTACGCCGGAGGGCGGCACCCCTGTGCGGGGTGCCGCCCTCCGGCGTGCTGCGTGGGCCGCTACTTGCGCATGACCTCGGGCTCGTGGCGGCGCAGGAGGCGCGCCACGACGAAGCAGCAGACGACCGCCATCAGGAGCTGGACACCGAGGTCCAGGCTCCACTGGCCGACCGTGTGCTCCCACAGGGGGTCGGTGTCGGTGGGGTTCTTGGGGTCCCACGGCGGCATGAGGCGGGCCAGGTCGAGGGTGGTGCCGGCGCCGGCGATGCCCCAGCGGGAGGGCATCAGCCAGGCGAACTGCTCCAGGCCGGGCGAGCCGTACACCTGGAAGAGGATGCCGGTGAAGACGACCTGGATGATCGCGAACATGACCAGGAGCGGCATGGTCTTCTCGGCGGTCTTCACCAGCGCGGAGATGACCAGGCCGAACATCATCGAGGTGAGGCCGAGGGCGATCACCTGGATGCACAGCTCGACGGCGGGCGGCATGAAGAGGCCCTCGGCCGGCAGTGCGCGGGTGGAGAAGCCGATGCCGCAGATGATGACGCCCTGGAAGGCCGTGATGAGGCCGAGGACGATCACCTTGGACATCAGGTAGGCCGAGCGGGAGAGGCCGGTGGCGCGCTCCCTCTCGTAGATGACCCGCTCCTTGATCAGTTCGCGGACCGAGTTGGCGGCGCCGCTGAAGCACATGCCGACCGCGAGGATCAGCATGATCGTGCCCGCGTCGCCGTTGAAGCGGGACGGCGGCGTCGGTGAGCCGAGGCCGAAGTCCGCCGGGATGACGACCGAGACCGCGCCGAGGACGGCCGGCAGGATCACCATCAGGCCCAGGAAGCCCTTGTCGGAGGCGATCACCGACACGTAGCGGCGGATCAGCGTCCAGAGCTGGGAGCCCCAGCCCTGCGGCTTCGGCGGGCGGGCCATCGCCTGCTGCGGCATGTGGACGGGCTGCGCGGCGACGGCGTCGATGTCCGCGGCGTACATCTGGTAGTGCTGCGAGCCCTTCCAGCGGCCCGCCCAGTCGTAGTCGCGGTAGTTCTCGAAGGCGGAGAAGACGTCGGCCCAGGTGGAGTAGCCGAAGAAGTTCAGGGCCTCCTCCGGCGGGCCGAAGTACGCCACCGAGCCGCCGGGCGCCATGACGAGCAGCTTGTCGCAGAGGCCGAGCTCGGCCACCGAGTGGGTGACGACGAGGACCGTGCGGCCGTCGTCGGCGAGGCCGCGGAGCAGCTGCATGACGTCGCGGTCCATGCCCGGGTCGAGGCCGGAGGTCGGCTCGTCCAGGAAGATCAGCGACGGCTTGGTGAGGAGCTCCAGGGCGACGGAGACGCGCTTGCGCTGGCCACCGGAGAGGGAGGTGACCTTCTTCTCCTTGTGGATGTCGAGCTTGAGCTCGCGCAGGACCTCGTCGATACGGGCCTCGCGCTCGGCCGCGGCGGTGTCGCCGGGGAAGCGGAGCTTGGCCGCGTAGCGGAGCGCCTTCACGACGGTCAGCTCCTTGTGCAGGATGTCGTCCTGCGGGACCAGACCGATGCGCTGGCGCAGCTCGGCGAACTGCTTGTAGAGGCTGCGGTTGTCGTAGAGGACGTCGCCCTCGTTGGCCGGGCGGTAGCCGGTCAGCGCCTTGAGTAGCGTGGACTTTCCGGAGCCGGACGGGCCGATGACACCGATCAGCGACTTCTCCGGGACGCCGAAGGTGACGTCGCGGAGGATCTGCTTGCCGCCGTCGACCGTGACCGTGAGGTGGCGGGCCGAGAAGGAGACGGAGCCGGTGTCGACGAACTCCTCGAGCTGGCCGCCGACGATGCGGAACGTCGAGTGGCCGACGCCGACGATGTCCTGCGGGCCGAGGACGGCGGTGCCGCCCTTCGGGATCGGCTGGCCGTTGACGTACGTGCCGTTGTGCGAGCCGAGGTCGCGGATCTCGAAGCGGCCGTCGGGCGTCGCGTGGAAGTCGGCGTGGTGCCGCGAAACCTGGAGGTCGGAGACGACCAGCTCGTTCTCGAGGGCACGGCCGATGCGCATGACGTGGCCGAGGTTCAGCTGGTGGAACGTGGTCGGGCTGCGGTCGGCGTAGGCCGACGACGCGGCCGCAGGTCCGCCGCCGGGAACCTTCTGCGCGAGCTGCTCGACGGGGCCGCCCTGCCCCGGGTACCCGGCCGGGCCCTGCTGGTGCGGGACCTGCTGGTGCGCGGGGGCGTGTCCGCCCTGCTGCGGCCAGCCCTGCTGCTGCGGGGGTGCCTGGTGCGTGGCCCAGTCGGCCTGCGCCGCGGCGGCGGGCTGATGGGCGGGGGCCTGATGGGCCGGGGCCTGCTGCTGCGGTACGGCGGCCGCGCCGGAGGCGGCGAGATTCAGCCGGGGGCCGTCGGTCGCGTTGCCGAGGTGGACGGCCGACCCGGGACCGATCTCCATCTGGTGGATCCGCTGCCCCTGGACGAACGTTCCGTTCGTGGAGCCGTGGTCCTCGATGACCCAACTACGGCCGCCCCAGCTGATGGTGGCGTGTCGCCACGAGACCCTGGCGTCGTCGATGACCAGGTCACCCTGCGGGTCCCTGCCCAGGGTGTACGACCGGGACGGATCGAGCGTCCAGGTCCTGCCGTTCAATTCCAGTACGAGTTCTGGCACTCCGAGCCCCACTACTTGTCCCCCGATGTACCCCCGTCTTCGGGAGTCCAGGGATGCGAATCATCCTGGGGAACTATTTCAGGCCCGGTCCCGTCTCGGAAAGTCGGGCCGTGTGAAGACCTTCGGGGCGAGCCGTCGACCACTCGGGTGTCCGCTGGGCGGGACGGGGGGTCAGGTGGCACGCGGTGCCCGATACGGTGGAACCACCATGAGCGCATCGCAGACCTCAGACGTTCCCACCCTTCTCGTCAAGATCTTCGGCAAGGACCGTCCCGGGATCACCGCCGGACTCTTCGACACCCTCGCCGCCTACTCCGTCGACGTCGTGGACATCGAGCAGGTCGTCTCCCGCGGCCGGCTCGTCCTGTGCGCGCTCGTCACCGAGCCGACCGTCGCCTCGCAGGGCGAGCTGCGGGCGACCGTCCACAGCTGGGCCGAGTCCCTGAAACTCCAGGCCGAGATCATCTCCGGTACGGGTGACAACCGGCCGCGCGGTGAGGGGCGCTCGCACGTCACCGTGCTCGGCAACCCGCTCACCGCGGAGCAGACGGCGGCCATAGCGGCCAGGATCGCGGAGTCGGGCGGCAACATCGACCGTATCTTCCGGCTCGCGAAGTATCCGGTGACGGCCGTGGAGTTCGCCGTCTCGGGCTGTGAGACCGAGCCGCTGCGGACCGCGCTGGCGACCGAGGCCCACACCATCGGGGTCGACGTGGCCGTGGTCTCCGCGGGGCTGCACCGGCGGGCCCAGCGGCTCGTCGTGATGGACGTGGACTCGACCCTGATCCAGGACGAGGTCATCGAGCTCTTCGCGGCGCACGCGGGCTGCGAGGACGAGGTCGCCGAGGTGACGGCGGCGGCGATGCGCGGTGAGCTGGACTTCGAGCAGTCCCTGCACGCGCGGGTGGAGCTGCTCGCCGGTCTCGACGCCTCGGTGGTCGACAAGGTCCGCGCGGAGGTGCGGCTGACGCCGGGGGCCCGGACCCTGATCCGTACGCTCAAGCGGCTCGGCTACCAGGTGGGTGTGGTCTCCGGCGGGTTCACGCAGGTCACCGATGATCTGAAGGAGCGGCTGGGGCTCGACTTCGCCTCGGCCAACACGCTGGAGATCGTGGACGGCAAACTCACCGGGCGGGTGACCGGCGAGATCGTGGACCGCGCGGGCAAGGCGCGGCTGCTGCGCCGGTTCGCGACGGAGGCGGGCGTGCCGCTGTCGCAGACCGTGGCCATCGGCGACGGGGCCAACGACCTGGACATGCTGAACGCGGCGGGCCTCGGGGTGGCGTTCAACGCCAAGCCGGTGGTGCGCAAGGCGGCGGACACGGCGGTGAACGTGCCGTTCCTGGACACCGTGCTCTATCTGCTGGGGATCACGCGCGAGGAGGTCGAGGTCGCCGACGGCGGCCAGGACCTGCTGCACTGAGCCTTCGGTTCGCCCGTACGGGAGAGGGCCCGGTCGTCGTCGGACGGCCGGGCCCTTTCGCGTGCGGAGCGGGGGTGCGGTCCGTCAGGCGTGCGGGGCCCAGAAGTGGACGAGCCGTGCGACGCCGTGCTCGACGGACTTCCAGGAGCCGTTGAAGGCGAGGACGGCGAAGGCGGAGGTCGGGAAGCCGCTGCGGTTCATGCGCGGCAGGGCATCTCCCTCGGCCTCGCCCGCGAGGGCGTCGGTGAGGGCGTGCATCCCGGGGTTGTGGCCGATGAGGAGGAGGTCGTCGACGTCTTCCGGGGTCTCGTTGATCAGGGCGATGAGCTCGCCGAGCGAGGCCTCGTACAGCCGGTCCTCGTACACGGTCCTGGGGCGCTGCGGCAGTTCGTGCACGGCCAGCTTCCAGGTCTCCCTGGTTCTGAGGGCGGTCGAGCAGAGGGCCAGGTCGAAGCCGATGCCGGTCTCGGCGAGCCTGCGGCCCACGACGGGGGCGTCCGCGCGGCCTCGGTCGGCGAGGGGGCGCTCGTGGTCGGACTCCTGGTTCCAGTCTGCCTTCGCGTGGCGGAGCAGCGCGATCCTGCGGGGTGTATCGACGCTCATGGTCAACAGCTTCGCACGGAACGGCTTTCGGTGGCTCAGGGAGCGAGCGTTTGCTGGAGCTGGACCAGGACCCGTCCGACCCCCGGGTCGTCGGCGGTCGCCTGGGTCCCACCCGGCCCGGCTATGAGCAGGAGCAGGGCGGCGAACGCGGCCACGGGGAGGGCGAGCGCCCACCAGGGCAGCCGGGTGTCGACGCGGGTCGGCAGGGGCCGGGTGCTGGTGTCCGTACGGGCCGACATGGCCGCCTCCGAGAGGGGTGGGAGTAGCGCGCGTCGTCGTCTCCGACGCCTGTCTCCAACCTACGGATCGGGTGCCCGTCGGCCCATCAGGTGATCCACCCACTTGACCCTGACACTCACCCCCTAGGGGATGCGGGGGTTTTCCCCACCCCCCGGGGTCACGGAGAGGCGATGGAGGCGATCACGCCGATCACCACCGTGATGCCGATCATCGCGCCGAACACGATGAGCAGCTTCTTCTGGCCGTTCTGGGGATTGGGTTCGAGGACTGGCATGGGACCAGTCTCGCATCTCAGCATTCGTCCTCGACGGTCCGGTCCCTGCCCGCGAGGGTTCCGACGATCATCTGGGGGATCATCAGGCCGCCCATGAGGGCGATGGGCAGTCCCCAGCCGCCGCTGTGCTGGTAGAGGACGCCGACGAGGAGGGGGCCGGGGATGGAGATGAGGTAGCCGACGCTCTGGGCGAAGGCGGAGAGGCGGACGACGCCGGCGCCGGTCCGCGAGCGCATCCCGATCATGGTGAGGGCGAGCGGGAAGGCGCAGTTGGAGACGCCGAGCAGGACCACCCAGACCCAGGCTCCGGCGGCGGGGGCGAGGAAGAGGCCGGTGTAGCCGCCGAGCCCGCACAGGCCGAGTGCGACGACGATCGGTCCCTGGGTCTTCATCCGGGTCGCGAGCCGGGGGATGACGAAGGCGAGCGGGACGCCCATGACCATGGTGACGGCGAGGAGCACGCCCGCGGTGGAGGCGGGGACGCCCGCGTCGCGGAAGATCTGCGGCATCCAGCCCATGGTGATGTAGGCGCCGGTGGCCTGGAGGCCGAAGAAGCAGCCGAGGGCCCAGGCGGTGCGGCTGCGGGTGACGCGCGGGGCGGGGGCCTCCGTCGCGGTGGCGGTCCTGGTCTGCTCGGGGGCGCGGTCCCGGTCGCGTACGAGCGGGATCCAGGGCAGGACGGCCAGTGCGGCGACGGCCGCCCAGACGCCGAGGCCGGTGCGCCAGTCGCCGCCGAGGGCGGCGGTCATCGGGACGGTCGCGGCCGCGGCGACGGAGGTGCCGAGGGCGAGGGCCATGGAGTAGAGGCCGGTCATGGTGCCGATGCGGTCGGGGAAGTACCGCTTGACGATGACCGGCATCAGGACGTTGCTGACGGCGATGCCCATGAGGGCGAGGGCGCTGGCGGCGAGGAAGCCGGCGGTGCCGCCCGCGAAGGGGCGGAGGACGAGGCCCGCGAAGATCGCCGCCATGCCCGCGCAGACGACGACGGCGGGGCCGAAGCGGCGGGCCAGGCGGGGGGCCGTGATGCCGAAGATCGCGAAGCAGAGCGGGGGGACCGAGGTGAGGACGCCGGCGACGGTGCCGCTCATGTGGAGGTCCGCGCTGACCTCTTCGAGGAGGGCGCCGAGGCTGGTGATGGCCGGGCGCAGGTTCAGTGCGGCGAGGACGAGCCCGACGGTGACGAGGCCGAGGGTCCAGCTCCGCGTCCGGCCCGCCGCGGGGGAATCGTCGGCGACGGCGGCTCCGGGCGGGGCCGTGGTGGCCGCCGGGACGGTGGTCGTGGCCGGTCGTGTGGCGGGGTCGAGGGTCTTCGGCTCGTCAGGCATGAGGGCATCATAGAATCATGGGATGATTGGTTGTCCAATCTCGAACTGTCTCCGGACGGTCCCGGACGGCGTCGACCGGTCGGACCTCGAACGAATGGGAAGATGCTCATGGCCCTCGGTCATCCGCGGCGCGCAGGACTCTCCGATCAGGTGATCGCCGAGCTGCGGAACCAGATCACCTCCGGCGAGTGGCCGGTGGGTTCGCGCATCCCGACCGAGCCCGAACTGGTCGAGCAGCTGGGCGTGGCCCGCAACACCGTCCGCGAGGCCGTCCGGGCACTCGCGCACAACGGACTCCTCGACATCCGCCAGGGCTCGGGGACGTACGTCATCGCCACCAGCGAGCTGGCGGGCGTCATGCACCGCCGCTTCGCCGGCTCCGACCCCCGGCACGTCGCCGAGCTGCGCTCGACCCTGGAGTCCGCCGCGGCGCGCTTCGCGGCGGAGCGGCGCTCGGAGCGGGACCTGAAGCAGCTCGACGCGCTGCTCGTACGACGTGAGGAGGCGTGGGAGTCGGGCGACGCGGAGCGGTTCGTGACGGTCGACGCGGCCTTCCACCACGCGGTCGTCGCCGCCGCGGGCAACGACGTGCTGACGGAGCTCTACGCGGACCTGGGCGATCTCCTGCGGGACTGGCTGCGCGACGACGTGGGGCAGGAGCTGCGGCCGGAGAACCACATGGACCACGCGCGGCTGGTGGACGCGATCCGGGCGGGCGACACCGAGCGGGCCGGGGCGGAGGCGGCCGGCTACCCCTTCCTGTGCCTCAAGAGCCCCGCACCGGAGCCGGTTCCCGCGCCGGAGCCGGTTCGGGTTCCGGTTCCGCCGGCTGGTGCGTGACCCAGGCGGACCGGACCTCCTTCCAGCAGCGGCCGGAGATCTGGGCGTAGTCCGCGGGGCCGACGTCCACGGGGGCGCTGTCGGTGTCGACGTCCCACCACCGGTCGCACTCGACGTGGAGCCGGACGCGGTCGGTGGCGGGGTACGGGTTCTGGCAGTAGGCGGTGACGCGGGAGCCCTGGACGACGGTGCGGCAGGACGCCCCGAAGTTCTCCGGCTCCTCCGCGGCCGCGGTGGGGGCGGGGAGCTCCTCGGCCGGGGCGGGAGCGGCGCGCACCTCGGCGGCGACGGCGATCCCGGTGAGCAGAACGGCGACCGAGGCGAACGCGCCGAACCCGTGACGTATCGCGCGCATGCCCGTACCTCCTCCCCGTCAGCAACAGAACATCACGCTCTGCCCTAGTCTGGGGCGATTCGCGCTACTTTTCGAGTCGGGAGCGATCAGGCCTGATCGGGGGCACGGGAAAGGCCCGCGCGTCCGCCCCGTACAGGGGGGACACACGGGCCTTCTGCCCAGCGGGGCGGACGCGGGCGCTTACGCGCCGATCGCGTGCAGACCGCCGTCGACGTGGATGATCTCGCCCGTCGTCTTCGGGAACCAGTCGGAGAGCAGGGCCACGACGCCGCGGCCGGCCGGCTCCGGGTCCGAGAGCTCCCACTCCAGCGGGGAGCGGGTGTCCCACACGGCGGCCAGGTCGCCGAAGCCCGGGATGGACTTGGCGGCCATCGAGCCGAGCGGGCCCGCGGAGATCAGGTTGCAGCGGATGTTCTGCTTGCCCAGGTCACGCGCCATGTAGCGGCTGGTGGCCTCCAGGGCGGCCTTGGCCGGGCCCATCCAGTCGTACTGCGGCCAGGCGAACTTCGCGTCGAAGGTGAGGCCGACGACGGAGCCGCCCTCGCTCATCAGCGGCAGCAGCGCCATCGTCAGCGACTTCAGGGAGAAGGCGGAGACGTGCATGGCGGTGGCCACGGACTCGAACGGCGTGTTGAGGAAGTTGCCGCCGAGGGCGTCCTGCGGAGCGAAGCCGATCGAGTGGACGATGCCGTCGAGGCGGTCGCCCAGGTGCTCGCGGACCTGGCCCTCCAGGCGCGCGAGGTGCTCGTCGTTCGAGACGTCGAGCTCCAGGACCTTGACCTTGTCGGGGTGCGGGAGCTTCTTGGCGATGCGCTCGGTCAGCGTCGGCCGGGGCCAGGCGGTGAGGATGATCTCCGCGCCCTGCTCCTGGGCCAGCTTCGCGGTGTGGAAGGCGATGGAGGACTCCATCAGCACACCGGTGATGAGGATGCGCTTGCCCTCGAGAATTCCGCTCATGGTCAGTGACCCATGCCCAATCCGCCGTCAACCGGGATGACGGCTCCAGTGATGTACGAGGCGTCGTCGGAGGAGAGGAACTTCACCGCGGCGGCGATCTCCTCCGGCTGCGCGTAACGGCCCAGCGGCACCTGGGACACGATGCCCGCGCGCTGCTCGTCGGTGAGGACCGCGGTCATGTCGGTGTCGACGAAACCAGGGGCGACGACGTTGAACGTGATGTTGCGCGAGCCGAGCTCACGCGCGAGGGAGCGGGCGAAGCCCACGAGGCCGGCCTTGGAGGCGGCGTAGTTGGCCTGGCCCGCGGAACCCAGCAGGCCGACGACCGAGGAGATCAGGACGACGCGGCCCTTCTTGGCCCGCAGCATGCCGCGGTTGGCGCGCTTGACGACCCGGAAGGTGCCGGTGAGGTTGGTGTCGACGACGGAGGTGAAGTCCTCCTCCGACATGCGCATGAGGAGCTGGTCCTTCGTCACGCCGGCGTTGGCCACGAGGACCTCGACCGGACCGTGCTTCTCCTCGATCTCCTTGTACGCCTGCTCCACCTGCTCGGCGTCGGTGATGTCGCACTTGACGGGCAGGCAGCCGAGCTCGACCAGGGCGGCCGGCGGCTCGCCGGAGCGGTACGTGATCGCGACCTTGTCGCCGGCCTCGGCGAACGCGCGGGCGATGGCGAGGCCGATGCCCCGGTTTCCTCCGGTGACGAGAACCGAGCGGCTCAACGGATCACCCTTTCGATAGCGGTCTGGTAGCCGAAAACCTATCGGTATCCCTCCCGACATGAGGAATCGACCTCCGACAGTGGCGTAGGGGCGGCACTGTCGGATCCCTACAGCTCGGAGCGGGTACGGGTCCGCCGGAGAACGCCCGGCGAGCGGCCCGCGGGGAGCGCCCCTAATGGGCCCACCCGGCCGCCTTTCCCATGATTGACTTCCGGAACAGCTCAACCGCAATCTTCCGATCACCGAGAGCGAGGCCGCTCGTGGTCCATCAGATCGACCCTTCGTTCGTCGCGCTGCCCCTGCGGGCGCTCGCCGACGCGGCGCTCGCCCGGGCGCGTGCGCTCGGCGCCGAGCACGCGGACTTCCGCCTGGAGCGGGTGCGCAGCGCCTCGTGGCGGCTGCGGGACGCCAAACCGTCCGGTTCCTCGGACACCACCGACCTCGGGTACGCGGTGCGGGTGGTGCACGGCGGGGCCTGGGGCTTCGCGTCCGGGGTCGACCTGACCATGGACGGGGCGGCGCGGGTCGCCTCGCAGGCCGTGGCCATGGCGAAGCTGTCGGCGAAGGTGATCGCGGCGGCGGGCTCCGACGAGCGCGTGGAGCTGGCCGAGGAGCCGGTGCACTCCGAGCGCACCTGGGTCTCCTCGTACGAGATCGACCCCTTCTCCGTCCCCGCCGAGGAGAAGAGCGCGCTGCTCGCCGACTGGAGCGCGCGGCTGCTGCGGGCGGAGGGCGTGGCGCACGTGGACGCCTCGCTGCTCACGGTCCACGAGAACAAGTTCTACGCGGACACCGCGGGCACGGTCACCACGCAGCAGCGCGTGCGGCTGCACCCGCAGTTCACGGCGGTCGCCGTGGACGGGACGACGGGCGAGTTCGACTCGATGCGGACGATCGCGCCGCCGGTCGGGCGGGGCTGGGAGTACCTGACGGGCACCGGCTGGGACTGGGACAAGGAGCTGGACGAGATCCCGGGGCTGCTGGCCGAGAAGATGCGGGCGCCGAGCGTCGAGGCCGGGCGGTACGACCTGGTCGTGGACCCGTCGAACCTCTGGCTGACGATCCACGAGTCGATCGGGCACGCCACCGAGCTGGACCGGGCCCTCGGCTACGAGGCGGCCTACGCGGGCACCTCCTTCGCCACCTTCGACCAGCTGGGCAAGCTGGCGTACGGCTCGTCGATCATGAACGTGACGGGTGACCGGACCGCCGAGCACGGGCTCGCGACCATCGGTTACGACGACGAGGGCGTCGAGGCGCAGTCCTGGGACCTGGTGAAGGACGGCACGCTCGTCGGCTACCAGCTGGACCGGCGGATCGCGAAGCTCACGGGCCTCGGCCGCTCGAACGGCTGCGCGTTCGCGGACTCCCCCGCGCACGTGCCGGTGCAGCGGATGGCGAACGTCTCGCTCCAGCCGGACCCGGGCGGTCTGTCGACCGAGGACCTGATCGGCGGGGTCGAGCGGGGCGTCTACGTGGTCGGCGACCGGTCGTGGTCGATCGACATGCAGCGGTACAACTTCCAGTTCACGGGTCAGCGCTTCTTCCGCATCGAGAACGGCCGGCTCGCCGGGCAGCTGCGGGACGTGGCGTACCAGGCGACGACCACCGACTTCTGGGGCTCGATGGAGCAGGTCGGCGGCCCGCAGACGTACGTCCTCGGCGGCGCCTTCAACTGCGGCAAGGCCCAGCCGGGCCAGGTCGCCGCGGTCTCCCACGGCTGCCCCTCCGCCCTCTTCCGGGGCGTCAACATCCTTAACACGACGCAGGAGGCCGGTCGATGAGCCGCGTCAGCAAGCCCTACGAGATCGTCGAGCGGGCGCTTGAGCTGTCCCGTGCCGACGGGTGTGTCGTCATCGCCGACGAGGAGTCCTCCGCCAATCTGCGCTGGGCCGGGAACGCGCTGACCACCAACGGGGTCACTCGCGGGCGCACCCTCACCGTCATCGCGACCGTCGACGGCGCGCAGGGCACCGCCTCCGGTGTCGTCTCGCGGTCGGCCGTCACCGTCGACGACCTGGAGCCGCTGGTCCGGGCCGCCGAGGCCGCCGCGCGGGCCGCCGGGCCCGCCGAGGACGCACAGCCGCCGGTCGAGGGCGTGCCCTCCTCCCCCGACTTCACGGACGCCCCGGCCGAGACCTCCTCCGCGGTCTTCGCCGACTTCGCCCCGGCGCTCGGCGAGGCCTTCGCCCGGGCCCGGGACGGCGGCCGTGAGCTCTACGGCTTCGCCAACCACGAGCTGACCTCGACCTACCTGGGTACGTCGACGGGGCTGCGGCTCCGTCACGACCAGCCCAACGGGACCCTGGAGCTGAACGCCAAGTCGCCCGACCGGTCGCGCTCCGCCTGGGCCGGGCGCTCGACGCGGGACTTCAAGGACGTCGACCCGGCCGCGCTCGACGCGGAGCTGGCGACCCGGCTCGGCTGGGCGGAGCGGCGGATCGAGCTGCCCGCCGGGCGGTACGAGACGCTGCTGCCGCCGACGGCGGTGGCCGACCTGATGATCTACCAGCTGTGGTCGTCCACGGCCCGGGACGCGGTGGAGGGCCGTACGGTCTTCTCCAAGCCCGGCGGCGGCACCCGGCTCGGCGAGACCCTCTCCCCGCTGCCGCTGACCCTGCGCAGCGACCCGAACGAGCCGGGCCTGGAGTCCGCTCCGTTCGTGATCGCGCACTCCTCCGGCGACGACTCCTCCGTCTTCGACAACGGTCTGCCGGTCGCGCCGGTCGACTGGGTGAAGGCCGGCAGCCTGGCCCACCTGATCACCACCCGGCACACCGCGGGCCTCACCGGGCTGCCCGTGGCGCCCGGGGCGGGGAACCTGATCCTGGACGGCGGCGGCGAGCGCTCCCTGGAGGAGATGGTCGCCTCGACCGACCGCGGCCTGCTGCTGACCTGCCTCTGGTACATCCGCGAGGTCGACCCGGCGACGCTGCTGCTGACCGGGCTGACCCGGGACGGCGTCTACCTCGTCGAGAACGGCGAGGTCGTCGGCGAGGTGAACAACTTCCGCTTCAACGAGTCGCCGGTGGACCTGCTCTCGCGGGCCTCGGAGGCCGGCCGGACGGAGAAGACGCTGCCGCGCGAGTGGAGCGACTGGTTCACCCGGGCCGCGATGCCCGCCCTGCGCATCCCGGACTTCAACATGAGCTCGGTCAGCAAGGGGGTCTGACCCACCACCTAGACTGAGGCGTCGTACCACCAACAACCTGAGGAGACTGACGGTCGTGACGGACATCGTCGACGAGCTGAAGTGGCGTGGGCTCTTCGCCCAGTCCACCGATGAGGACGCACTGCGCAAGGCTCTCGCGGACGGCCCCGTCACGTTCTATTGCGGTTTCGACCCGACCGCGGCCAGTCTCCACGTCGGCCACCTGGTCCAGGTCCTCACCGTCCGCCGGCTCCAGCAGGCCGGGCACCGGCCACTGGCGCTGGTCGGCGGGGCCACCGGGCAGATCGGTGACCCGCGGCCGACGGCCGAGCGCACCCTGAACGACCCGGAGACGGTCGCGAACTGGGTGAACCGGCTGCGCTCGCAGATCGAGCCCTTCCTCTCCTTCGAGGGGGAGAACGCGGCGGTCATGGTGAACAACCTGGACTGGACCGCCGGTCTCTCGGCGATCGAGTTCCTGCGGGACATCGGCAAGCACTTCCGGGTCAACAAGATGCTGACCAAGGACTCCGTCGCCCGGCGCCTGGAGTCCGAGCAGGGCATCAGCTACACGGAGTTCAGCTACCAGCTGCTCCAGGCCATGGACTTCCTGGAGCTGTACCGCCGCTACGGCTGCGTGCTCCAGCAGGGCGGCTCGGACCAGTGGGGCAACCTGGTGGCCGGTCTCGACCTGATCCACCGCCTGGAGCCGGGCGCGGACGTGCACGCGCTCGCGACGCCGCTGATGGTCAAGGCGGACGGCACCAAGTTCGGCAAGACCGAGGGCGGGGCCGTCTGGCTGGACCCGGAGATGACCACGCCGTACGCGTTCTACCAGTTCTGGCTGAACGTGGACGACCGGGACATCTCGACGTACATGCGGATCCTCTCCTTCAAGTCCCGCGAGGAGCTGGAGGAGCTGGAGGCGCAGACCGCCGAGCGGCCGCAGGCGCGGGCCGCGCAGCGGGCGCTCGCCGAGGAGCTCACCACGCTCGTGCACGGCGCCGAGCAGTGCGCGGCCGTCATCAACGCCTCGAAGGCGCTGTTCGGGCAGGGCGACCTGGCCGAGCTGGACGGGGCGACGCTGGCCGCCGCCCTCTCCGAGCTGCCGCACGCGCGCGTGACCGAGCTCGGCCAGGTCGTGGACCTGTTCACCGAGGTCGGGCTCGCGCCGAGCAAGTCGGGCGCGCGCCGCACGGTGAAGGAGGGCGGGGCCTACGTGAACAACGTGAAGGTCACCGCCGAGGACGCCGAGGTGTCGGCGGACGAGCTGCTGCACGGCCGCTGGCTGGTGCTGCGGCGCGGCAAGAAGAACCTGGCGGCGATCGAGTTCGCCGGCGCGGAGGGCTGAGCGGAACGCCCGTACGCCCGGGAGGCCCGGTGCGGCAGCTGAGCTGCGGCACCGGGCCTCCCGGTTTTCACGCGTGCGTCACGCCCGCTGTCTGTTGCCCTTGATCGAGGCCCAGAGCATGTCGCCCAGTCCGACCACGACGACGGCGCCGATCAGCTGGAGCAGGTGGCGGGTCCAGTCGATGCCCTTGGTGTCCTCGACACCGATCCAGCCCGCGACCGCATTGCCGAGCACGCTGCCGAGAATGCCGAACACGGTCGTCAGCCAGAGCGGGATCTGCTGCTTCCCCGGCAGGATCGCCTTCGCGATCAGGCCGAGGACGAATCCCACGATGATCGCCCACAACCAACTCATCGTCGCCTCCTTTTGCGCACGTGGGCCCAGTCTCGGACCGCCCGCCATACGGCGCATGTCGGACAGCTCCATCCGTGCCCCGGTCTCGTCGGCGCGCAGGGCCGGGCGTACGGTGGAGCGAGGTCCGGACCGGGGAGGGTCCGGCGCGAGCGGCTGGTGGTGGACGGCGATGACGAAGCGCGGCGGAACCGAGGTCTTCCGGATCACGGGGGCCCGTCAGGGGCTCGCCGACGACGTCCGGGGGCGGCAGCGGCGGTACGTCATCTCGATGACCGTGCGAACGCTCTCCGTGATCGCCGCGGCGGTGCTGTGGAACGTCGAGCGGCACGTGGCGATCGTGGCCCTCGCCCTCGGGATCCTGCTCCCCTACATCGCCGTGGTCATCGCCAACGCGGGCCGCGAGTCGGCCCCGTCCCTTCCCTCCACCTTCGTACCGGCTCCGGTGCGTCCCGCGCTCGGCGCGGCAGGGACGGCGGAGGCCGCGGAGGGCACCGGGCCGGAGACACCGTACGGCCGGAACTGATCACGGACAGTGGCCGGAAACCTCAAGAAAAGCTCAGATCAATCATGACGTTCCAGTGCACCGCACCCCATGTGCCGTGACATACTGCCTACGCGCTCCGCATCCCCCGTCGGAGCGACGGACCGATGCCGGGCAGCTCCCCCCGTGGCTGCCCGGCATCGCCCTTGCTGGACAATGATCAGGTGAGCGAAGAGAAGCCGATCTGTTCCGCCAAGGGCTGCCGCGTCGACGCCGTCTGGGTCCTCGCGTGGAACAACCCCAAGCTGCACACGCCCGAGCGGCGCAAGACGTGGCTCGCGTGCGACGAGCACCGCGAGCACCTCTCCCAGTTCCTGGGGGTACGGGGTTTCCTGAAGGACGTCGTCCCGCTGAGCGAGTGGGAGGAGCCGGCCGAGGGCTGAGGCCCTGCGGCCCCGGGGTCAGCCGCCGATCGCCGACATCGGGCGGTCCGGCTGGAGGAAGCTCGGGTCGTCGAGGCCCGAGCCCGCCTTCTTGCCCCACATGGCCTTCTTCCAGAGCTCCGCGACGGCCTCGTCCGCAGCGGGCGACGGCTCCTCGGCGCGCAGCGCGGCCCGCAGGTCCGTCTCCTCGGTGGCGAAGAGGCAGGTGCGCACCTGTCCGTCGGCGGTGAGCCGGGTGCGGTCGCAGGCCCGGCAGAACGGGCGGGTGACCGAGGCGATGACGCCGACCGTGTGCGGTCCGCCGTCGACGACCCAGCGCTCCGCGGGGGCGGAGCCGCGCTCGTCGGCGCCCTCGGCGGTCAGGGTGAAGCGGGTGCGCAGGGACTCCAGGATGTCCCCGGCGGTGATCATGCCGTCGCGCTTCCAGCCGTGCTGGGCGTCGAGCGGCATCTGCTCGATGAAGCGGAGCTCGTAGCCCTCCTCGATCGCCCAGGCGAGCAGGTCGGGGGCCTCGTCGGCGTTGAGCCCGGGCATCAGGACCGCGTTGACCTTCACCGGGGTGAGGCCGGCGTCGCGCGCGGCGGCCATGCCGTCGAGGACGTCGCGGTGGCGGTCGCGCCGGGTGAGGGTCTTGAAGACCTCGGGGCGCAGGGTGTCCAGGGAGACGTTGACCCGGTCGAGGCCGGCGGCCTTGAGGGCGGTGGCCGTGCGCTTGAGTCCGATGCCGTTCGTGGTGAGGGACATGCGGGGGCGCGGCTCCAGGGCGGCGCAGCGCTCGACGATCCCGACGAGGCCGGGGCGGAGCAGCGGCTCGCCGCCGGTGAAGCGGACCTCGGTGACGCCGAGGTCGGTGACGGCGATGCGGATCAGCCGGACGATCTCGTCGTCGGTGAGGAGATCCGGCTTCGCGAGCCACTGGAGGCCCTCTTCCGGCATGCAGTACGTGCAGCGCAGGTTGCACCGGTCGGTGAGCGAGACGCGCAGGTCGGTGGCGACCCTGCCGTAGGTGTCGATGAGCACTGTGGGCCCCCTCCCCGTCTTGCGGATGCGTGTGGTGCCGAGCCTACGTGAGGCCGCCGACAACGAGCAGGGGCAGATTGTCACGGGACCGGCGCGGCCGCGTCGTAGAACCCTACGACGCGGCCGGTGGATCGCTGCTGTACGTGTGCGAGAGGTCGCACTCCGGTCAGTGTCTGACCGCCGCGGCGACGCCGACGCCGGTGAGGGACTTGACCTCGAGCTCGGCGTACTTGCCGGCGTCCGGCTCCTCCTTGGAGAGGAGGGAGCCGAGCCAGCCGAGGAGGAAGCCGAGCGGGATCGAGACGAGGCCGGGGTTCTCCAGCGGGAACCAGTGGAAGTCCACGCCCTTGAACATCGAGGCCGGGCCGCCGGAGACGACCGGTGAGAAGAGGACGAGGACGACGGAGGAGATCAGTCCGCCGTAGATCGACCAGAGCGCGCCCTGGGTGGTGAACCGCTTCCAGAAGAGCGAGTAGAGGATCGTCGGCAGGTTGGCCGAGGCGGCGACCGCGAAGGCGAGGGCGACCAGGCCGGCGACGTTGAGGTCGCGGGCGAGGGCGCCGAGCGCGATCGAGACGATGCCGATGAGGACGGTGGACCAGCGGGCGGCCCGCATCTCCTCCTTCTCGGTGGCCTTGCCGCGCTTGATCACGTTCGCGTAGATGTCGTGCGCGAAGGACGAGGAGGAGGCCAGGGTCAGTCCGGCGACCACGGCGAGGATGGTGGCGAAGGCGACGGCGGAGATCACCGCGAGGAGGATCGCGCCGCCGGTGGAGCCGGCGCCTCCGCCGACCTCCAGGGCGGTGAGCGGGGCCGCCGTGTTGCCCGCCTTGTTGGACGCCGTGATGGTGTCGCCGCTGAGCAGGGCGGCGGCGCCGAAGCCGAGGACGATCGTCATCAGGTAGAAGGCGCCGATGATGCCGATGGCCCAGTTGACCGACTTACGGGCGGCCTTGGCGGTCGGCACCGTGTAGAAGCGGATCAGGATGTGGGGCAGGCCGGCCGTGCCGAGGACGAGCGCGATGCCGAGGGAGAGGAAGTCCAGCTTCGACAGGGCGGTGGCCCCGTACTTGAGGCCGGGGTCCAGGAAGGCGTCGCCCTTGCCGCTGTTGGTGGCGGCGGCGCCGAGCAGCTCGGAGATGTTGAAGTTGAACTTGAGGAGGATGAGGAAGGTGATCAGGAGGGTGCCGGCGATGAGCAGGACGGCCTTGACCATCTGCACCCAGGTGGTGCCCTTCATGCCGCCGATGGTCACGTACACGATCATCAGGACGCCCACGAGGGCGACGATCGCGATCTTGCCGCCGTCGCTGGTGATGCCGAGCAGCAGCGAGACGAGCACGCCCGCGCCCGCCATCTGCGCGAGCAGGTAGAAGATCGAGACGACGATGGTGGAGGTGCCGGCGGCGGTCCTGACGGGGCGCTGGCGCATCCGGTAGGCGAGGACGTCGCCCATCGTGAACCGGCCGGAGTTGCGCAGGGGCTCGGCGACCAGGAGCAGGGCGACGAGCCAGGCGACGAGGAAGCCGATGGAGTAGAGGAAGCCGTCGTAGCCGTAGAGGGCGATGGCGCCGCTGATGCCGAGGAAGGACGCGGCGGACATGTAGTCGCCGGAGATCGCGAGGCCGTTCTGGAAGCCGGTGAACTGGCCTCCGCCGGCGTAGAAGTCGGCGGTGCTGCGGGTCTGGCGGCCGGCCCAGACGGTGATGACCAGGGTGGCGACGACGAAGGCGCCGAAGAGGGCGATGATCAGGGGCCGGTGCTCGCTGGTGGCGTTGCCCGCCGCGAGCAGGACGGTGGAGCTCATGCGTCGCCCTCCATACGGTTCCGGATCGCCTCGGCGCGGGGGTCCAGGCGGTTCGCGGCGTGCCGCGAGTAGAGCCAGGCGATGAGGAAGGTGGTCAGGAACTGGCCGAGGCCCAGGACCAGCGCCACGTTGATGTTGCCGAAGAGCCTGGTGCTCATGAAGTCGCCCGCGTAGTTGGAAAGCAGCACGTAGAGCAGGTACCAGGCGATGAAGGCGAGGGTCAGGGGGAAGGCGAAGGAACGGTACGTCCGGCGCAGTTCGCCGAACTCCCCGCCCTCCTGCACCTCGACGAACTGCTCCGTCGTGGGCGGCACGTGACCGTGCTCGGTCTCCGTTCCGTTTCTGGGCGGCGGCGGTGCTTCGGTAGCCACGGAATCTCCTCGTGACGCGGGGGCGGACGACATGCTCAAGGGGGCCTCACCGGGGGTGCGGGAACGGGGGCACCGATCGGAGCCCCTCCCCTGTCCAACGGCACGGAGCCGGATGCGAAGTGGTTCACACGAGGGATTTATTCGCACAGATCTTCATGAAGTCTTCTCAACTCATTGAAGAGGCAGGAAGATCAGCGATAGCTTCACTCGTCATGCACCTGTCCGCGCGTAAACCCGCGCGTGGGCAGTACATACGGATGATGTGGAGAACCCATGGCTCATCTGGGATCGAGGCGCAGCCGAGCTCTTGCTCTGCCTGCCGGTCTCGCGCTCACGGCCTCGCTCGGCTTCCTTCCCTCCGGCGCCGCCTCCGCCGCGGAGCTGAGTGACGCTCCCGCGGCCTCCGTCGCCGCGACGAACGGGCCGAAGCTCTCGTACGTCGTCAACATCGCGGGTGGCCACTGGACCGCCGCCTCGGTGAAGAAGGCGATCGCCGCCGCCGGCGGAGAGGTCGTCATCTCGTACGACAAGATAGGCGTGATAGTCGTCCACTCGCAGAACCCCGAGTTCGCGAAGACGATCCGTCAGGCGCGTGGCGTGGTGTCCGCCGGTTCGACCCGTACCGCCCCGCTCTCCGTCCAGACCGACACCTCGGTCGACGAGGGCGCCCAGACGCTGTCCGCGGCCGAGGCCAAGGCCGCCGCGGCCAAGGCGACGGACGAGCAGGACCCGCTGGAGCCCCTGCAGTGGGACCTGCCCGCCATCAAGGCGGACAAGGCCCACCAGAAGACGCTGGGCAGCAAGCGCGTCACCGTCGCCGTCATCGACACGGGCGTCGACGACACCCACCCGGACCTGGCGCCGAACTTCGACGTCAAGGCCTCCGCCAACTGCGTGACCGGCAAGCCGGACACCACCGCCGGCTCGTGGCGTCCGAACCCGGGCGAGAGCGACCACGGCACGCACGTCGCCGGCACGATCGCCGCCGCCAAGAACGGCATCGGCATGACCGGTGTCGCCCCGGGCGTCAAGGTCTCCGGCATCAAGGTGTCGACCCCGGACGGCTTCTTCTACACCGAGGCCGTGGTCTGCGGCTTCATGTGGGCGGCCGAGCAGGGCGTCGAGATCACGAACAACAGCTACTACACCGACCCGTGGATGTTCGCCTGCAAGAACGACGAGGACCAGAAGGCCCTCATCGAGGCGGTCACCCGGGCCACCCGGTACGCGGAGAAGAAGGGCACGGTCAACGTCGCCGCGGCCGGCAACTCCAAGTTCGACCTGGCTGCCGACGAGATCCTCGACAACAGCAGCCCGAACGACACCACCCCCGGCGACCGGGTCATCGACCCGAAGGAGTGCCTGGACTACCCGGCGATGCTGCCGGGTGTCGTCACGGTCTCCGCGACCGGAGCCAAGGACCTCAAGGCGTCCTACTCCAACTACGGTCTCGGCGTGATCGACGTCTCCGCCCCCGGCGGTGACCGCACCGAGTACCAGACCCCGGACGCCCCGGCGGTCAACGGCCGCATCCTGTCGACCACGGTCAACGGCGGCTACAACTACAAGGCCGGCACGTCGATGGCCTCGCCGCACGCGGCGGGCGTCCTCGCGCTGATCAAGTCGACGCACCCCTACGCGAGCCCGGCGGCCCTCAAGGCGCTGCTGTACGCGCAGGCCGACGACCGCGCCTGCACCAACCCGTACGACATCGAGGGCGACGGCAAGATCGACGCCGTCTGCGAGGGTGGCAAGAACAAGAACGGCTTCTACGGGGCCGGTCTGATCGACGCGCTGGACGCTGTCCGCCGCTGATGATCTGCGAGGGGCCCCGGTGCGGTGTGCCGCGCCGGGGCCCTTTCGCATGCCCTTCCCCGGAGGCAGGTGGCACTGAGTGCCACCTGTCGTGTCATAGTGCCGTCATGGACAACACACCTCGTTCCGGTACGGAGTTGCTGTGGGCGGCCCTGGGCGGCGATCCCGCCCTGGTCGACCGCGTGGAGTACGGCGGGACCTCCGGGCTGCTGCCCGCGCGGCTGCCCGTGATGGACCTGGCCCGGGCCGCGGTCGCGGTCTGCTCGCTCGCCGCCGTGGAGCACGCGGGGCTGCCGGGGCCGGTGCGGGTGGACGACGGGGCCGTCGCCACCGCCTTCGTGAGCGAACGGCACCTGCGGGTCGACGGGCGGGCGCCGGTGAGCTTCGCGCCGCTGTCGCGGTTCTGGCGGGCGGCGGACGGGTGGGTCCGTACCCACGCCAACTATCCGCACCACCGGGCCGCGTTGCTGGCGGCGCTGGGCGTCCCCGACACCGGCCCGGACTCCGGCTCGGACCCCGGCTCCGGCCTCGTCGGGGTGGTGGCCCGGGCGATCGGCGAGCGGAGGGCCGTCGAGGTCGAGAACGCGGTGTACGCGGCCGGGGGCCTGGCCGTCGCCCTGCGCACGCCCGCGGAGTGGGCGGAGCACCCGCAGGGCCGGGAGGTGGCGGCCCGGCCGCTGCTGACCCGGGAGCGGCTCGACGAGGCCCCGCCGCGGCGCCGTTCGGGTCCGCTGCGGGTGCTCGATCTGACCCGGGTGATCGCCGGCCCCGTCGCGACGCGGACGCTGGCGCTGCTCGGGGCGGACGTGCTGCGGATCGACCCGCCGGGCAACCCGGAACTGCCGGACCAGCACGCGGACACGAACGTCGGCAAGCGGACCGCCGCCCTCGACCTGGAGCGGCCGTCGGACCGGCGGACCTTCGACGAACTCCTGGACGCGGCGGACGTGCTGGTCACCGGCTACCGGCCGGGGGCGCTCGACCGGTTCGGCCTCGACCGGCCGGGCCTGGTGACCGCGCGGCTGTCGGCCTGGGGCGACTACGGCCCGTGGGGCGAGCGGCGCGGCTTCGACTCCCTGGTGCAGGTGGCGACGGGCATCGCCGTGACCGAGGGCTCGGCGGAGGAGCCGGGGGCGCTCCCGGCGCAGGCCCTGGACCACGGGACCGGGTATCTGCTCGCGGCGGCGGTGCTGCGGTCGCTGACGGAGCAGCGGGCGGAGGGCGGAGGGCGGCTCGTACGGCTCGCCCTCGCCCAGACGGGCCACTGGCTGACGCACGCGCTGCCGCGGTACGAGCCCGGGCGGTACGTCGGCGAGTCGGACGGCCCGCTGGGGCGGCTGCGGTACGCGCTGTCGCCGGTGTCGTACGAGGGCGCCCCGGCGGACTGGTCCCGGCCCCCGGGCGTCGCGGGGGCGGACGCACCGGGGTGGCCGGGGGTCTGACGGGGGCACGCCGTACTGAGCCGGTCTCAGGCGGTACGGGCTGGGCGGGGCCGGGAGACGGGTTCCCGGCAACGGGGCGTGTGCCCACCCGTCCCGCCCTGCGGGACGACTGCCCACACGGGTAGCGGGCGACGGGTCACCGGCGGGCACGGGGTGGGCACGCGCGTGCCGCTCACGCGGGCGATGGGGCGGGCCCCTGCCGCGGTTACGGCTTGACCAGGACCTTGAGGGCCGTGCGGTCGTCCATGGACTTGTAGCCGGCGGGGACGCCGGCCAAGTCGACCGTCAGGTCGAAGACCGGGGACGGGTCGATCGTGCCGGCGAGGACGTCCGGGAGGAGTTCCGGGATGTAGGCGCGGACCGGGGCGACACCGCCGCGCAGGGCGATGTTGCGGTCGAACATGACCGAGAGGTCGAGGCCCGTGCCGCTGCCGTGGGGGACGCCCACGTAGCCGATGGAGCCGCCGTCGCGCGTGACGGCCACCGCGGTGCGCATGGACTGCTCGGTGCCGACGGCCTCGATCACGCCGTGGGCGCCCTGGCCGCCGGTGAGTTCGCGGACGGCGGCCTCGGCGGCCTCCCCGCGCTCGGCGACGACGTCGGTGGCGCCGAAGGCGCGGGCGATGTCCGTGCGGGCGGTGTGGCGGCCGAGGGCGATGATCCGCTCGGCGCCGAGGCGCTTGGCGGCGAGGACCCCGCAGAGGCCGACGGCGCCGTCGCCGACGACCGCGACGGTGGAACCGGGCCGTACGCCCGCGCCGAGGGCGGCGTGGTGGCCGGTGCCCAGGACGTCGGAGAGGGCGAGCAGGGCGGTCAGCAGGCGGTCGTCGGAGGCGGCCTCGGCGGGGAGCTTGACGAGGGTGCCGTCGGCGAAGGGGACGCGGACGGCCTCGCCCTGGCCGCCGTCGGAGCCGACCGAGCCCCAGAAGCCGCCGCGGGGGCAGGACGTCTGGAGGCCCTCGGCGCAGTACTCGCAGGTGCCGTCGGACCAGACGAAGGGCGCGACGACGAGGTCACCGGCGGCGAAGCCGGTGACCTCGGAGCCGGCCGCCTCGACGATGCCGAGGAACTCGTGGCCGATGCGCTGGCCGGGCTGCCGGGCGGACTCGCCCCGGTAGGCCCACAGGTCGCTTCCGCAGATGCAGGCGCGCAGCACCCGCAGGACGACGTCGGTGGGGTCCTGGATCACCGGGTCGGGCACGTCCTCCACGCGCATGTCGAACGGGGCGTGGATGGTGGTGGCGCGCATGGGCGGCGGTCCTTGCTGTCAGACGGTTGTACGACGTTCACCGTACATCGCGGCGAGCACTCCCCTCGTCAGCAGGTACTGCGCCGCGATGTAGGTCAGCATGACCCAGAAGTCGGGCGTCGGCAGCTGGGGCCACTCGGCGATGCCCGTGGCGATGAGGGTGTCGGACAGCAGGAACAGGGCGCCGCCGAGGCCGGCGAGGAGCCCGAGGGCGCTCGCGCGGTAGGCCGTCGCGGTGAGCAGCAGCGAGTACCCGGCGACGGGGATCCGCAGCTCGGCGGGGAGGTCGGGCCAGAGGAGCACGACGGTGGTGAGCAGCGCGGCCGCGTATCCGGCGCCGAGGAGCGGTGACGTACGTCTCCGCCCGAAGTGGAGCAGGTAGCAGACGTGTCCGGCCGCGAAGCAGCCCATCCCGACGAGGAAGGCCCAGTCGGCGTCGGAGAGCAGGAAGACGTCGCCGCCCCAGCCGAGGAGGAGCGCGGCGCTCAGGGGCTTCGGGGCGCCCCGGGTGACCGCGTACGCGGCGAGCAGGGGCATCAGGAGCGGCTTGGCGAGCTGGTGGCCGAGCTCGGCGCCCGCCAGGAGCGAGCCCAGGTCGACGGCGGCGGCGAGGCCGAAGGCGGCGAGCAGCGCCCGGGAGGGGAGTGCGAGGGGCCGGACGGCCGTGGTGTCGGTGCTCACGCGGCCGCCTCCGGTGCCGTACCGGTCCGCGGGGAGGGCTCCGGCGCGGGTTCCGGTTGCCAGCCCGGGCCGCGGAGGATCCGGCCGGCCCGCTCGCGCCAGTCGCGTGCGGAGCGGACGTCGCGGGCGATGGCGGCGTACTCGTGGGTGGCGACGCGCAGGGGGTTGTACGTCTCGATGTTCTTGGTGAGCCCGTAGACGGGCCGGTCGGTCTCGCCGACCCAGGAGCCGAACATCCGGTCCCAGACGATGAGGATCCCGCCGAAGTTCCGGTCCAGGTAGCCGCCCTGGGAGGCGTGGTGGACGCGGTGGTGGGACGGGGTGTTGAGGACGTACTCGAAGGGGCGCGGCAGCTTGCCGATCCGCTCGGTGTGGATCCAGAACTGGTAGACGAGGTTCACCGAGGAGCAGAAGGCGAGCGCGGCCGGGTGGACGCCGAGCGCGATCATGGGCAGATAGAACGGCCAGGAGGTGAAGCCGGTCCAGGGCTGGCGCAGGGCGGTGGAGAGGTTGAACCTGCGGCTGCTGTGGTGCACCACGTGACTGGCCCAGAGGACGCGGATGACGTGGTGCCCGCGGTGCGACCAGTAGTAGAAGAAGTCCTGGGCGAGCAGCATCAGCGGGATCGTCCACCACAGGACGGGCACGCGGAGCGGGGTGAGCTCGTGGACGGCGGCGTAGACCGCGACGATCGGGATCTTCCACACGAGGTCGACGAAGAGGCTCCCGAGCCCCATGCCGATGCTGGTGGCGGCGTCCTTGGCCTCGTACCCGGCGGCGTCGCCGTCGGGGCGGAGCCGGTAGCTGACCATCTCGACGACGGTGAGCAGGACGAACGCCGGTATGGACCAGAGCACGACATCGGGCAGGTTCGGCATGCCGATGACGGTAGGGCTGAGGGTCGGGGTGCGGATAGACGTGATTACCGACAAGTATGCGAGACGACTTGTCAGTAAGCCTTGGCACCTTCCGACAAGGAGACCTGGGACGCCTAGGGCGTGTTGCGAAAGTAGCGCCGGCCGCCCGTCGGGCAGGCGGGACTTTCGCAACACGCCCTAGACGCCCGTCGCTCCCAGCAACGAACCCGCGCCGTAGGTGACCGCCATCGCCAGCGCGCCGCCCGCCACGTTGCGGAGGACGGCGCGGCCGGCGGGGGCCTCGCCCAGGCGGGCGCTCCACCAGCCGGTGAGGGTCAGGGCCGCGAGGACGGAGACGACCGTGACCCAGAGGCGGGCGGAGGCGGGGGGAAGGACGATCGCGAGGAGGGGCAGCAGGGCGCCGACGGTGAAGGCGAGGAAGCTCGCGGCGGCCGCGTGCCAGGGGATCGTGAGCTGATCCGGGTCGATGCCCAGCTCCACGCGCGCGTGGGCGCGCAGGGCGTCGCGTTCGGTGAGCTGTACGGCGGCCTCGCGGGCCACGTCGTCGGAGAGGCCGCGGGCGGCCAGGAGACCGGTCAGTTCGGCGAGTTCCGCCTCCGGGTCCTCGCGCAGCTCGCGCTTCTCCTGGGCGAGGGCGGCCTCCTCGGAGTCGCGCTGGGTGGAGACCGAGACGTACTCCCCCGCCGCCATCGACATCGATCCGGCGAGCAGTCCCGCGAGACCGGCGGTGAGCAGCGCCGCCTGGGACTCGGTGGCCCCCGCGACGCCCACGACGAGGCCGGCGGTGGAGACGACCCCGTCGTTGGCTCCGAGCACGGCGGCCCGGAGCCAGTTCAGACGGGAGCCGAGGCCTCCGCCGTGGGCCGCGTGTGCGGAGGCTTCGGTGTCCTCGGGTGCGTCGGTCACGTCAGGAGGGTCGCACCCGGCGGGTCACCAGACGCGGACCGACCCGCCCGGTGCGAAGGCCGGGCTCGTGGCCCCCGCCGGCACCTCCTTCAGCGGTTCGGCGATCTCCGCGACGGTCGGGCCGTGGACGGCGGCGAGCCGGTCGAGGAGGGCGAGGTCGAAGCCGTAGACGCGGGCGGCGTTGCCCCCGACCATGGCGGCCACCTCCTCCCGGGGAAGTCCCGCGTAGGCGATGCGGAGGCCCTCACGGGAGTACGGGGTGGTTCCCTCGTCGTGCGGGTAGTCGGTGCCCCACATGATCTTGTCCAGGCCGATCCGCCCGCGCAGCGGCACCTCGTGGGGGCGCATGAAGCTCGCGCCGACGAAGCAGTTGTCGCGCCAGACCTCGCTGGGGCCCTTGCCCATGGACTCCGCGAGCCCCGCGCCGAACTTGGACTCGGCGGTGGAGGCCTTCGTCGCGGCCGACACCAGACGCCCGTGGTAGTAGTCCAGCATGTCGAGCACGCCCGGGATCCAGCCCGAGCCCTGCTCGGTCAGGACCAGCTTGAGCCCCGGGTGGCGCCGGAACGCGCCGCCGAAGACCAGGTGCCACAGGGCCCGGTGGGAGAACCACGTCGTCTCCACCATGAAGACGGCGCGGGCCGCCGGCTCCTCCCCGAGCGGCGGCGACGCCGACCCGCCGTGGTGGTTGACCGGCACGTCCAGCTCCGCGCAGACCGCCCAGATCGGGTCGTACGTCTCCGAGTACAGCTCCGGGACGGGCGAGCCCGGCGGGACGCCGGGGAGCAGGATGCCCCCGGTGAGCCCGGCCTCGCGGGTGCGGCGGATCTCCGCGACCGCCGCGTCGACGTCGTTGAGGAGGATCTGCGCCACGCCCGCCCTGCGCCCCGGCGCGTCCGCGCAGAAGTCGGCCAGCCAGCGGTTGTGCGCCTGGAGCCCGGCCCAGCGCTGCTCGTACTCGGCGCGGGTGGGCGGCTGCGCCATCAGCGAGGCCTTGGGGAAGAAGGGCGGGATGGTGTTGGGGAAGACGACCTCGGCGACGACGCCGTCCTCCTCCAGCTCGCGCAGCCGGCGCCGCGAGTTCCAGTTGCGGTCGGCGGTGTCGGCGAGGAGGTCCTCGTACGGGTTGACGTACGTCGCCGCCCAGGCGTCGAAGTCGTCGTGGTGCTTCTTCTCCAGGTACGGCCGGTAGTCCAGCAGGTCGGCGCCGGCGTGGCAGTCGGCCGAGATGACGGTGTACCTGTCCTGGTCGTCCATTCAGTTCGCCCCCAGCACCGGGAAGTCGTGGTCCGTCAGCCAGTGGCGGCCGACCTCGCGGGAGCGGGCCCAGGAGGCCTCGACGGCCGCCTGGTCGGCCGGCTGGCCGAGCTCGGCGGGGGTGGGGCCGATCCGGCGGGCGATCGGTTCGAGGGCGGCCAGGTCAAAGCCGAAGACCTCCGCCGCCGCGAGCCCCAGCATCCGCCGGGTCTCCGCCACCGGGATGTCGTGGAAGGTGTTCCGCAGCCACGCGCGCGTGGCGGGCCAGGTCCCCTCCGGGTGCGGGAAGTCCGAGCCCCACAGGATGTTGTCGACGCCGATCTCGTACCGCTGGGCGAGCTCGCGCCGCTTGGTGTTGGTCGCGCAGACGAAGACCTGCCGGTCGAGGTACTCGCTCGGCGGTCGCCTCAGCTCGGCGAACGGGGACAGCTTCTTTCCGCCGTGCGCGCCGAGGTAGAGCCGGTCCATGAACCAGAGCAGGTTCGGCAGCCACCAGCAGCCGGACTCGGCGACGCCGAAGCGCAGGCCGGGGTGGCGCTCGAAGACCCCGGACCAGAGGAGGAACCAGAGCGGCCTGGCCGGCCAGAAGGTGACCTCGGAGACGTAGATCCCGAGGTGGTCGCCGTACTCCTCGCGGGGCGCGGCGCCGGAGTGGGTGACGACCGGCATGCCGGTCTCGGCGGCGGCCGCCCACACCGGGTCGTACCGCCGGTCGTGGTACGGGGCCTTGTCGACCCACATGGAGGGGATCATGAGCGCGCCCAGTCCGGACTCCCTGGCCCGGTGGATCTCGGCGACGACCTCGACGGGGTCGGCTGTGACGGGGAGCAGCGCCACCCCGCAGTGCCGCTCGGGGTTCTGTCCGACGAACTCGGCGAGCCAGCGGTTGTGCGCCTTCGCGCCCGCCATGCCGAGCACCGGGTCCTGGTCGCCGGAGAGGCCGAGGCCGACGCCGAAGGGGGCGGCGGTCTGGCTGTCGACGGCGTCCGCGTCGGGGAAGACGACCTCGGCTGCGACCCCGTCCCCGTCGAGCTCCTTGAGCCGCTGGGCGGTGTCCCAGCCGCCGCGCAGGCCCTCCTCGTTGTCGTGGAACCACTTGTCGGCGAAGGCCTCGTTGCGCACGCCGAGGCGGGTCATCGCCTCGCGGCGCGCGTCGCGGCCGGCGAGGAACTCGTCGAAGGCGCGGTGGTGGCGGGACTCCAGATAGGGCCGGTACTGCTCGGTGGGCAGTCCGGCGTGACAGTCGGAGGAGATGATCAGATACGGATCCTCGTACGTCGTCATGGCGGTACGCCCCTCAGTCTCGGTCTCGGTCCGGGTCGCGGTCGAGGATGAAGCTCTCCAGGTACGACGGGTTGGCGCGGTCGAGCATCGACCGCGAGCGCGCCCGGATCTGGCCGTCGCTGTGCCCGCTCTCCGGCAGCATCCAGAACCGGTCGGCGCGGATGCCCTCGACGACCAGCTCGGCGACGTCCTCCACCGGGGTGAAGGCGATCTCCTGCCCGGCCTCCTTCATCGCGGCCTCCCACTGGTCGAGGCTGCGGTACGGGGTCCTGCGCGGCCGCTCCTTCGCGAAGCGCTCGGGCCGGTTGCGGTGCGACTCCCACAGGCCGGTCCGGAGCATGTGCGGGCCGGGGAAGAGCACGGAGGCGCCCACGCGCGCGTGCTCGGCGCGGAGATGGGCGTAGAGCGACTCCGTCATGGTGACGACGGCCGCCTTGGTGACCGCGTACACGGAGGCTGTGGGCAGCGGGGCGATACCGCCGTCGGCGGAGGAGGTGTTGACGACGTGGCCGGGCTCGCCGCTCGCGATCATGCGCGGGAGGAAGGCCTGGATGCCGTGGAAGACGCCCCAGACGTTGACGGAGAACGCCCACTTCCAGTCGTTCGGCTCGTGCTCCCACATCCGGCCCTCGGCGCCGGAGCCGACGCCGGCGTTGTTGCAGAGGACGTGGACGGCGCCGAAGGTCTCGTACGCCGCGTCCGCGAAGGCCCGGACCTCGTCGGGGTCGGAGACGTCGACCGTCCGGGCGAGGATCTGCGCCCCGCCCGCCATCAGCTCGTCGGCGGCCTCCGCGAGGGCGCCCGGCTCGACGTCCCCGAGGACGACGGACATCCCCTCGGCGGCGAAGCGGCGGGCCATGGCGAGCCCGATGCCGCTCGCCGCGCCCGTGACGACGGCGACCTGTCCCGCGCGCAGCTCCATCAGGCACTTCCTTCCGGGGGGCCGTCGAGGATCTGCTGCGGGTCGTCGTACCGCTGGTGGACGTAGGGCAGCAGCGCCTGGGCGGAGACGCGTTCGGCGACCGTGCCCCGCTGGTCGGTGGTCTTCTCGCCGATCGTGATCTCGACGAGCCGCCGGACGGGCAGGTCGGCCACCGGGTCGTACATGGACTCGCGCAGGACCACGTCACCGGTGATCCGCTCCAGCTTCCGCACCTTCTCGTTGCGGACGCAGTGGACGAGGACCGGGTCGGCGTCGAAGCCGGTGCCGTCGACGCCCGGCAGGAACTTGAAGTAGAAGTCGGTCTTCTCGACGGGCTCCGGCAGCGGCAGCGGGCCGGAGACCGCGCCGCGCACCTCGACGAAGGCGATGCCGTGCCGGGCGAGGGCCGCGCGCACGACGAGCCCGTCGCGCTCGACCGTGACCTCGCCCAGTTTCTTCGGTTCGCCGAAGACCTCGCGCCCGCCGATCAGGGCGCGCTCGTGGGTCATCGGCATGACCAGCGGGTACCAGCCCTCGCGGTCGCCGTGGGCGGCGGCCACCGCCACGGAGCCGGCGCCCAGGGGGTAGCCGGGCAGGTCGACCTGGCTGATGTTGACGCGGACGAGCGGACGCGAGGTGGGTTTCAGCGGGGGCGGCAGGATCGCCGCGACGACGTCGGGGTCGGTCTCCCAGACGGCGACCACTCCGGTCGACCAGATGTCGGGGAGCTTCGCGCTCTTCGTGCGCGCCGCCGCGATCTCGGCGTCGGTGCGGGCTCCGTACCGTACTCGTGCCATGACGTACCACCCTTGGGGAAGGTCCTCCGGACAGTCGGCCTGTAACACAGTTACACCGTCACCGATGAAGGGTAAAGACCCGTGCACGCCAAGGAGTTGGGGGAGCGATGGCACGCTCGGCGCTGAGCCGCGAGGAAGTCCTGGACACCGCGGCCGCCCTGGTGAGGGAGCACGGTCCGGCCGCCCTGACCATGCGCAGGCTCGCCGCCGAGCTGGGCACGGCGGTCACCTCGATCTACTGGCACGTGGGCAACCGCGAGTCGCTCCTCGACGCGCTCGTCAGCCGCACCGTCACCGACCTCGGCACGATCCGCCCGCGCGGGACGACCCCCGCCGAGCGGATCGTCTCGGTCGCCCGCTCGCTCCGGCGCGCCCTGCGCGAGCGCCCGCACCTGGTGGCGATGGTCCACGAACGGGGCCTGACGGAGCGGATGTTCCTACCGGCCCAGCGCGCCCTGGCCCACGAGGCCCACGCGGCCGGGTTGCGCGGGGCGCACGCGGCGCGGGCCGTCCGCGCGCTGCAGTTCCAGGTCGTCGGCTACGTCCTGGTGGAGCGCAACCGCGAGCGGGCGCCCGCCCAGTCCCCCGCCGAGGAGGAGCTGTGGCGCGCGGAGACGGCCGGGTCGGACGCCGAGCTGGCCCGCGCCCTGGCCGCGCCGATCGACACCGACGCGCTCTTCGTCGACTCGGTGCGGGCCCTGGTGGACGGTCTGCTCGCGGGGGCCTCCGGGGACACCGGGGACGGCACTGTCGGTCGCGGGCCGTATTCTCATTGACCATGCTCGACGACCGTACGACAGCAGCGACGTGGCCGGCCGCCTACCCACAGGGGTACGCGGTCGTCGACGTGGAGACCACCGGACTCGCCCGCGACGACCGGATAGTGTCGGCTGCCGTCTACCGGCTGGACGCCCAGGGGAACGTCGAGGACCACTGGTACACGCTCGTCAACCCCGAGCGCGACCCCGGTCCCGTCTGGATCCACGGGCTGACCAGCGACGTCCTGGCGGGCGCGCCGCTCTTCCCGGAGATCGCGGCGGAGTTCGCGGCCCGGCTCGACGGCCGGGTCCTCGTCGCGCACAACGCGATGTTCGACTGGCAGATGATCGCCAGGGAGTACGCGCGCGCCGAGCGGACCGCGCCCGTGCGGCAGCGCCTGTGCACGATCGCGCTCGCCAAGGAGCTGGCGCTGCCGCTGCCCAACCACAAGCTGGCGACGCTCGCCGAGCACTTCGGCGTCGTCCAGCAGCGCGCGCACAACGCGCTGGACGACGCGCGGGTCCTCGCCGAGGCGTTCCGGCCGAGCCTGCACGCGGCGGCCGAGCGGAACGTCCGGCTGCCGCTCCTGGAATGCCGGCCGCTGACGGAGTGGGCCGGGGCCCCGGCGCAGCCCCGGATCGGTCACCAGGGTTCGTACGGGGCGACGTCCTCGTCCGCGTACCGCATGAACTCCTGGCGCCCCTCCCGGAAGCGTCCCGCCTGCCCGTACCCCAACCCCGGCCGGTACGAGACGGACCGGCCGCTCAAGCAGGGCATGCGGGTGGCCTTCTCCGGCGACACCTCCGTCGACCGGGAGCTCCTGGAGGACCGCACGGTCGAGGCGGGGCTCCATGTCGCGACCAGCGTGTCCCGGCTGACGAGCCTGCTCGTCACGAACGACCCTGACGCGCCCACCTCCAAGACGCTGAAGGCGAAGTCCTTCGGCACGCCGGTCGTCGACGAGGCGGCCTACACGCAGCTGCTGCGGGACGTGGCCCCGGCAGACGGGTGACGCGCGGGGTCGGGCGGGCGTGGCTCGCCGCTCCGGCCCGCCGGGAGCTCCACCCTGTGGCGCATGGCACGTTGTGAGGTCTGCGGAAACGATTACGGCATGTCCTTCGAGGTTCATGCCCAGGGTGCGGTCCACGTCTTCGACTGCTTCTCGTGCGCCATTCACCGCATGGCGCCCATCTGCGAGCACTGCCGTGTGCAGATCATCGGGCAGGGCGTCGAGGTCGAGGGCAGCTGGTACTGCGGCGCCCACTGCGCCCGCGCGGAGGGAAAGGTGGGCATCGTCGACAGGGTGTGAGCCGGCCGGGTCCGCTGTCCCGGCCCGGCGCACCGGTCTCCGGGTCGACCGTTCCGGCCCGACGCACCGGTCTCCGGGTCCGCCGTTCCGGCCCGGCACACCGATCTGAGGAAACGATCCTGGGGCCTGCGGCCTCCCCGGGTCGGCCGAACCCCGCCGCACGCACCCCATGACCCCGGTTGTACCGTCATGGGGTGTACCGCTTCCTGTTGTCCCGGCAGTGGGTGATCCTCACCCTCATCGCGCTCGTCCTCGTCCCCACGATGATCGAGCTGGGCTTCTGGCAGTTCCACCGGCACGAGCGCCGCGTGGCCCAGAACGCCCTGATCGCCGGCAACCTGAAGGCGAAGCCGGTCCCGGTCGAGGAGCTCACCTCCCCCGGCCACACCGTCCCGCGCGCCGACTACTGGCGGCAGGTCACCGCCACCGGCACCTTCGACACCGCCCACGAGGTGGTCGTCCGCCGGCGCACCTCCACCGACGACCGGGTCGGCGTGCACGTCCTGAGCCCGCTGGTCCTCCGGGACGGCCGGGTCCTCCTGGTCAACCGCGGCTGGGTGCCGGCCGCCGCCGAGCAGCGCGCCTACCCCGAGGTGCCGCCCGCGCCCAAGGGCGAGGTCACCGTCACCGGCCGGCTCAAGGCGGACGAGACGACCGGCGCCAGCGGCATCAAGGACCTGAAGGGCCTGCCGGACCGCCAGGTGATGCTGATCAACAGCGCGCAGCAGGCCGCGCTCATCGACCGCGAGGTCCTCGGCGGGTACCTCGAACTGATCACCCCCGAGTCGCCCGGCGGCACCCCCGAGCCGATCGCCGAGCCCGACCACGAGTCGATCGGCGCCCACATGGCGTACGCCGTGCAGTGGTGGCTCTTCGCCGCCGGGGTACCCGTCGGCTGGGTGATCCTCGTACGCCGGGAGGTGCAGGACCGGCGGGCCGCCGCCCGCGCCGAGGCCGCTGCCGACGGGGACGGAGAGGGTGACGGGGACGCGGCCGGGGAGCCGACGGCGGTCCGGGCCACACCGTCCCTCTGATTGACGGGCGTCACTTCCGGGAACAGCCCAAAGCGTGACGCAACGTATCGACGACTACGCCCTCATCGGCGATCTCCAGACCGCCGCGCTCGTCGGCCGTGACGGGTCGATCGACTGGCTGTGTCTGCCCCGCTTCGACTCGGCCGCCTGTTTCGCCGCGCTGCTCGGCGACGAGAACAACGGCCACTGGCAGCTCGCGCCCAAAGGCGCCACGAACTGCACGACCCGCCGCTACGCCGAGGACTCCCTCGTCCTGGAGACCTACTGGACGACCCGCACCGGCACCGTGAAGGTCGTCGACTTCATGCCCCAGCGGGACGCCTCCCCCGACGTCATGCGGATCGTGGAGGGCGTCAGCGGCACCGTCGAGATGAGCTCCGTGCTGCGGCTGCGCTTCGACTACGGCTCGATCGTGCCCTGGATGCGGCGCGCCGACGGCCACCGCGTCGCCATCGCCGGGCCCGACTCCGCCTGGCTGCGCAGCGAGCCGGCCGTGAAGACCTGGGGCCAGCAGTTCGCCACCTGTTCGGCCTTCACCGTCACCGCCGGCGAGAAGGTGGCCTTCGTCCTCACCTGGCACGCCTCCCACGAGCCGCGCCCCGAGCTCGTCGACCCCTTCGAGGCCCTGGAGCTCTGCCTCTCGGACTGGCGGGAGTGGGCGGCCCGCTGCACCTACCGGGGCCCCCACCGGGACGCGGTGCTGCGCTCCCTGATCACGCTGAAGGCGCTCACCTACGCCCCGACCGGCGGGATCGTCGCCGCCCCGACCACCTCCCTCCCGGAGGAGCTCGGCGGCGTGCGGAACTGGGACTACCGCGCCTGCTGGCTGCGCGACTCCTCCCTCACCCTCGGCGTGCTGCTCGCCGCCGGGTACGTCGACGAGGCGATCGCCTGGCGGGACTGGCTGCTGCGCTCGGTCGCGGGCGACCCGGCCGACCTCCAGATCATGTACGGCCCCGCCGGGGAGCGGCGGCTGCCCGAGACCACACTGCCGTGGCTGCGGGGCTACGCGGACTCGGCGCCGGTGCGCACCGGGAACGCGGCCGTGGAGCAGTTCCAGCTCGACGTGTACGGCGAGGTCATGGACTCGCTCTTCCGCGCGCGGAACGCCGGGATCCCGGCGAAGCGGCACGCCTGGAACCTCCAGCTGAGCCTCCTCGGCTTCCTGGAGTCGACCTGGCGGGACCCCGACGAGGGGCTGTGGGAGGTGCGCGGGCCGCGCCGCCACTTCACCCACTCGAAGGTGATGGCGTGGGTGGCCGCCGACCGGGCGGTGCGCACCCTGGAGGCGCACCCCACGCTGCCGGGCGACGCGGCCCGGTGGCGCGCGATGCGCGACGAGATCCACGCCGAGGTGTGCGCGAAGGCGTACGACCCCGTCCGGAACACCTTCACGCAGTCGTACGGCTCGCAGGAGCTGGACGCCGCCACGCTGCTCATCCCCCAGGTCGGATTCCTGCCCGTCGACGACCCCCGGGTGGTCGGGACGGTGGACGCCGTGCAGGCGGAGCTGCTGCACGGCGGGTTCGTGAACCGGTACAGCACGGCCTCCGGGACGGTGGACGGCCTCCCGGGCCAGGAGGGGACGTTCCTCGTCTGCTCGTTCTGGCTGGCGGACGCGCTGCGGCTGATCGGCAGGACCGAGGAGGCGCGCAAGCTCTTCGACCGACTGGTCGCCCTCCGGAACGACGTGGGGCTCCTGGCGGAGGAGTACGACCCGGTGGCGGGGCGTCAGCTGGGCAACTTCCCGCAGGCCTTCAGCCACATCGGGCTCGTGGGCACCGCTCTCGGGCTCGCCGCCGAGGACGAGACGACGGAGCCGGTGGCGAAGGAGGCGGAGAAGGGGGCGGAGAAGGGGGCGCGGGAGGCGGCGGAGACGGCGGAATAGGCCAGGATGGGGCCATGGATCTTGGACTGAGGGACCGTGTGTACGTGGTGACCGGCGCGACCCGCGGGCTCGGCCGGGCCTCGGCGGAGGCGCTGCTCGCCGAAGGCGCGAAGGTGCTGGTCACCGGGCGCGAGGAGAAGTCGGTCGCGGACGCCGTGGCCGAGCTGGGCGCGGGCGCGGACGGGAGCACCGTCGCGGGTGTCGCCGCCGACAACGCCGACCCCGGGACCCCGGCCCGGCTGATCGCCGAGGCGCGGGCGCGCTTCGGCGGCTTCGACGGCATCCTCATCAGCGTCGGGGGCCCGGCGCCCGGCTTCGCGGCGGACAACACCGACGAGCAGTGGGCGGCCGCCTTCGACGCCGTCTTCCTGGGGGCCGTACGGCTCGCCCGCACCGCGGCCGAGACGCTCACCGAGGGCGGTGTGATCGGCTTCGTGCTGTCCGCCTCGGTCCACGAGCCGATCCCCGGCCTGACCATCTCGAACGGGCTGCGCCCCGGCCTCGCCGGCTTCGCCAAGTCCCTCGCCAACGACCTGGGCCCGCGCGGGGTCCGGGTCGTCGGGCTGCTCCCGAGCCGGATCGACACGGACCGGGTGCGCTCCCTCGACGCGCTGTCCGGCGACGCGGACGCGGCCCGCGCGGCGAACGAGGCCACGATCCCGCTGCGCCGCTACGGCACCCCGGAGGAGTTCGGGCGCACGGCCGCCTTCCTGCTGTCGCCGGCCGCCTCGTACCTGACGGGGCTGATGCTCCCGGTGGACGGCGGGGCGCGCGCCGGCTTCTGAGGCCCGGGGGCGTGTCGGGCTCAGGTGACCCCGGGGGCGTGTCGGGCTCAGGTGACCCCGGGGGCGTGTCGGGCTCAGGTGACCCCGGGGCATGTCGGACTCAGGTGACGCCGGGCCCGACGGGCTCAGGTGACCCTGCGGGCCCGGTGCTTCACGGCCCGCAGGCGGGCCTCCGTCGGGAGCTCGGGAAGCCCCGCGGACGTCCGGGCGTGGGCCAGGGCGTCGTCGCCGAGGCGGCTGAGGGCGTCCCCGGGGGAGGCGTACGGCTCCAGGTCGAGGGCGACGCGGGTGCGGGGGGCGCCACGGCGGCCCGTGAGGGAGACCTTGGCCCGGGCCACGCCCTCCTGGGCGGCGGCGTCCGCCTCCAGGACGGTCTCCAGGGCCCGGCCGCGGAGGATCGCCTCCTCGCCGTCGCCGGTGTCGACGAGGAGCTCGCGGAGCCGGGCCCGCCGGAACTGGACGAGCAGCCACCACAGGGCGAGCAGGACGACGATCCCGAGGACGGCGATGACGACCGGCCACCACCAGCTCTCCTCGCGCCACCGCTGCCGGTCCGCGGCGGAGAGCAGGACGTCGGAGCGGCCCGACCAGGGCCACCAGGACGGTACGGGCAGGTCGAGGGCGGCGGCGAGGACCGCGCCGCCGCCGACGACGAGGAGCAGCCCGGCGAGGCCGAGCAGGACGCGGTTGACGCGGCGGAGGACGACCGTCACGGGCGTTCACCCCTTCTTCGGCGGGCGGGTCACCCGTACGGTCAGCGCGGGCGGGTGGGCGAGGCCGAGCTCGTCGACACCGGTGGCGAGGACGGTCTCCACGTCGTTGCGGACCTCGTCGAGGTCCCGGAAGTGCGAGACCGCCCGGACCTCGGCCTTGGCCCGGCCGACGCGGACCTTGACGGACTGGACGCCGGAGACCTCCATGGCGCGGTCCCGCAGGACGAGGGCGGCGGCCTCCCGGTCGAGCCCGGCCCGCACGTCGGCGTGCCGGCGGCTCATCGGGAGGACGGCCCGCAGCCCGGGGGTGGCGGCCAGGATCAGCAGCCAGACGCCCAGCAGGACGGCGACGGCCGCGCCGGCGACGACGGGGGTGCTGTCGAGGGGCTCGCTCGCGAGGCTGTCGGCGAACTCGCGCCGCCAGGCCATGGCGGAGCGCTCGGCCCGGACGGCCGCCACGTCGTACAGGAGCAGCCCCGCACCGCCGAGGACGACGGCCGCGAGCAGGGCGGCGGGGATCCGCCGGACCGCCCAGAAGCGGCGGACGCCCGGTCCACCGGCGTCCGCCAGGACGGGTACGGAGTCGGGGTCCCCGGGCGCCCCGGAGGCCGGGGGCTCGGGGTGGGGGGCGGTGCCCTCGGGGTCCGGGGCCGGGGTGGTGGTCATGAGAGGCGGCCCCTCGGTGTGGTGTCGCGGGTGTGCGGGGAGTGGAGGCGTTCCACATGGACGGCGACCTCGTGGACCTCCATGCCGACGAGGCCCTCCAAGCGGCTGCGGACCCGGCCCCGGACGGCCCCGCACTGGCGGCCGATGTCGGTCGGGTAGGCGAGTTCGAGGCTCACCGAGACCCGGGCGACGTCCCGGTGGACGACGACCGAGGCGTGCGGCGCCGAGCCGCCCTCGGGCACGGCGCCCAGCGCCTCCCGCGCGGCCTGGGAGGCGATCTTCGCGACGACCCGGTCGGCGATCGTGGTCGCCCCGCGGTCACGTACCGGGTCCGCTGCCACCCCGGGTCACCGCCGCCGGTCGCCGCGCTCGCGGCCCCGGAACAGGTCGCCGGGTTCGAGGTCGCCGTCGAGGAACCGGCCGGCCACGAAGCCGATCGCGCCCAGGGCCGCGACCAGCAGGAACGCCCCGAAGCCGCCGAAGTACCCGGCGAATCCCAGGGCCATGCCGGCCACCAGGCCGACCACCGCCATGCTCATTTCCTGTCCCCTTCCGAGACCTGTCCGAGGGCTGTCCGAGGGTTACTGGAGTCTCGACTCCGGTTCGTCCTCCTCTTCGTCGGGGAGCTTGACGTCGCTGACCGCGATGTTGACCTCGACGACCTCCAGGCCGGTCATCCGCTCCACGGCGGTGATGACGTTGTTCCGGACGTCGCCGGCGACGTCGGCGATGGAGACGCCGTAGTCGACGACGATCTCCAGGTCGAGGGCGGTCTGCAACTCGCCGACCTCGGCCTTCACCCCTCGGGTGACGCTCGCCTTGCCGCCTCCCCCGCCGGGTACGCGGTCGCGTACGGCGCCGAAGGTGCGGGAGAGCCCGCTGCCCATGGCGTGGACGCCGTCGACGTCGCGTGCGGCGAGGCCGGCGATCTTCTCCACGACGCCGTCGGCGATCGTGGTCCGGCCCCGGGAGGCCGGGGCGCCGCCGCCGCGTTTGGTCACGGAGGTGCGGCGCGGTTCGTCGGATGCGGTGTCACCGGAGAGTGCGCTGTCCACCATCAGATATCGCCCCTTCTGGGATATTTCGGGGTTCTTTGCCCACACTAAGGGCGGCTGCCCCGTCTCGCCCCGGGGATACGGCAGGCTGGGGCAATGACGACGGCTGAGGGTTGGACGGCGGCGGTACGCGACCGGCTCGCACCGGGTCGGCTGCTGCCGCTCGGGGCGCCGGAGGACGGGGCCTGGATCACGGAGCGCGCGGTGCGGACGGCCCTGGACGAGGCCACGGCGGCGGTACGGGGGGTGGCGCCGGGCGAACTCCGCATCGACCTCGCCGCGGAGCCGGGCGGGGACGCCGGGGCAGAGACCGGTGGGGGCGCCGGTGCCGGGCGGGTTTCCGGGGCTTTCCCCGTACCGCCGGGCGGGCTGCCGCCGGGGGCGCTGCGGATCTCGGCGGGTTTCGGGGCGGTGGCCGGGCGACCGCTCACCGAGCTCGCCGCAGAGCTGCGTACGGCCCTGCTCACGGCGGCCGAGGAAGGGCTCGGCCTCGTCGTGGCCGCCGTCGACCTGCGGGTGACGGAGCTGCTCGACGCGGCTCCGGCACATTCCGGTCCCGCCGCTCGCCCACCCGGGCGAACCTCCCCCGCGACGGACGACCCCGCCGCGCTCGCGGCGCTGCGGGTCGAGGGGGTCGCGGCCGTGACGGACACCCTGGGCCCGCCGGTGCACCGCGCCCCGGGCCGGGTGCGAATCGAGCTGGCGGTGTCGGCGGGGCACCGCCCCCTGGACGTCGCCCGCGCCGTGCGGAACGCCGTGACCGCCGCGGCCGGGGAGGCGACGGCGGTCACGGTGCTGGTCTCGGAGCTGCGGTAGGAACCGCGGCGGGGCGGCGGGGAGCGTCAGTCGCCGAGGCCCGCGAGGTCGCGCAGCCGGCGTGCCTGGGCGGCGCGCTCGGCGGTGCGCTGCTCCTCGTAGGAGCGGCCGGCGGCGGCCTGGAGCAGCGCCTTGGTCTCGTTGACCGCGGCGCGCGGCGCCGCGAGCAGGGCGGCACTGAGGTCCCGTACCGTCGCGTCGAGCTCGTCCGCGGGCACGGCGATGTTGGCGAGACCGATGCGCTCGGCCTCCGCCGCGTGGACGAAGCGGCCGGTGGCGCAGATCTCCAGCGCGCGGGCGTAGCCGACGAGCGAGACGAGCGGGTGCGTCCCGGTCAGGTCCGGGACGAGACCCAGGCTGGTCTCGCGCATGGCGAACTGCACGTCCTCGGTGACGACCCGCAGGTCGCAGGCGAGGGCGAGCTGGAAGCCCGCGCCGATGGCGTGTCCCTGGACGGCCGCGATCGACACGAGGTCGCTGCGGCGCCACCAGGTGAACGCCTCCTGATAGGCGGCGATCTCCGCGTCGAGGTCCGCGTCGGAACCGCGCGCGAGATCGAGGAAGGACGGCTCTCCGTCGAAGCCCTCGGGCGTGAACGCCTGCCGGTCGAGCCCCGCGGAGAAGGACTTCCCCTCTCCGCGCAGGACCACGACCCGCACGCTGCCGGGCAACGACCGGCCGGCTTCTGTCAACGCCCGCCACAGAGCGGGAGACTGAGCGTTGCGCTTCGCCGGGTTGGTCAGGGTCACCGTGGCAACGGCGTCCTCGACGGTGAGCCGTACACCGTCCTTGTCGAATACGAGCTCAGAGTCGTCGAGCGTAGTCATGGGGCGCCTCCGGTTCCGGTGCAGCACTTGCGAGGATGCTAAGTGACTGCACAGTAACCACCTGGCCGGCAGTGCGGTCGACCGGGTGGCCACCGAGAGTTCCGGTGGCCGGTCGAGCCGCCCCGATGACTCAGACCGAGGCTGCCTTCTTGCCTCGTGTCGCTCCGCCGCGTCCACGCAGCGTGACTCCGGACTCGCTCAGCATCCGGTGGACGAATCCGTAGGAGCGGCCGGTTTCCTCGGCCAGCGCCCGGATGCTCGCACCGGAGTCGTACTTCTTCTTCAGGTCTGCCGCGAGCTTGTCGCGCGCGGCGCCGGTCACCCGGCTGCCCTTCTTCAGAGTCTCGGCCACCCGTGCCTCCTCATGGGAAGTGCGCTCTGGACTTCTCATGATCACCCCTACCCGGCGTCCTGGCCACCCATTCGACAAGGTCCGTGCGGCCGGGTTGCGGGAGGAGCACCCCCTCGCCACGACCGGAGGCACAGATTCCGCACAGGGGGAAAGTGGGCCCCGCCCCGCGCCGGGCGGGAAGTGCCAGGTCAACGCCGCAGCGGGAACACACGTACGGCGCGGGTCTGCCGGAAGGATTCGGCAGAGCACCGCGCCGGGGTGTACGAGACGCCCTCACTCAGATGAAGGATCACCCATGAGCCGAATGATCCAGCTCTGAATGATCACCTCGGGCTCCGGAGCCCGCCCGCGGGCGCTTCCGGAGCCGTGGGCCGGGGTCAGGCCAGGGCCACCAGGTCCGCGTAGTCCGCGCCCCACAGGTCCTCGACGCCGTCCGGGAGCAGGATGATCCGCTCCGGGTCGAGCGCCTCGACCGCGCCCTCGTCGTGGGTGACGAGGACGACCGCGCCCTTGTACGTCCGCAGGGCGCCGAGGATCTCCTCGCGGCTCGCCGGGTCGAGGTTGTTGGTGGGCTCGTCGAGCAGGAGCACGTTGGCCGAGGAGACGACGAGGGTCGCGAGCGCGAGACGGGTCTTCTCGCCGCCGGAGAGCACGCCGGCCGGCTTGTCGACGTCGTCACCGGAGAAGAGGAAGGAACCGAGCGTCTTGCGGACGTCGACGAGGTCGAGGTCGGGCGCGGCCGAGCGCATGTTCTCCAGGACGGTCCGCTCGGGGTCGAGCGTCTCGTGCTCCTGGGCGTAGTAGCCGAGCTTCAGGCCGTGCCCCGGGGTGACCTCGCCCGTGTCGGGCTTCTCCACGCCGCCGAGGAGGCGCAGCAGGGTCGTCTTGCCCGCGCCGTTGAGGCCGAGGATGACGACGCGGGAGCCCTTGTCGATGGCGAGGTCGACATCGGTGAAGATCTCCAGCGAGCCGTAGGACTTGGAGAGCCCCTCGGCGGTCAGCGGGGTCCTGCCGCAGGGCGCGGGGTCCGGGAAGCGGAGCTTGGCGACCTTGTCGGAGGCGCGCACGGCCTCCAGGCCGGACAGCAGCCGCTCGGCGCGCTTGGCCATGTTCTGCGCGGCGACGGTCTTGGTGGCCTTGGCGCGCATCTTGTCGGCCTGCGAGTTGAGGGCGGCGGCCTTCTTCTCGGCGTTCTGCCGCTCGCGCTTGCGGCGCTTCTCGTCGGCCTCGCGCTGCTGCTGGTAGAGCTTCCAGCCCATGTTGTAGACGTCGATCGTGGAGCGGTTGGCGTCCAGGTAGAAGACCTTGTTCACGACGGTCTCGACGAGGTCGACGTCGTGGGAGATGACGATGAAGCCACCGCGGTAGGTCTTCAGGTAGTCCCGCAGCCAGATGATCGAGTCGGCGTCGAGGTGGTTGGTCGGCTCGTCGAGGAGGAGCGTGTCGGCGTCCGAGAAGAGGATCCGGGCGAGCTCGACGCGACGGCGCTGACCGCCGGAGAGGGTGTGCAGCGGCTGGCCCATGACCCGGTCGGGCAGGCCGAGGGCGGCGGCGATGGTGGAGGCCTCGGCCTCGGCCGCGTAGCCGCCCTTGGTCAGGAACTCGGTCTCCTGGCGCTCGTACTGGCGCATGGCCTTGTCGCGGGTGCCGCCGGTGCCGGTCGCGATGCGCTCCTCGTTCGCCCGCATCTTCTTGAGGAGGGTGTCGAGGCCGCGGGCGGAGAGGATGCGGTCGCGGGCCAGGACGTCGAGGTCGCCGGTGCGCGGGTCCTGCGGGAGGTAGCCGACCTCACCGGAGCGGGCGATGCTGCCGCCGGCCGGCTGGCCCTCGCCCGCGAGGCACTTGGTGAGGGTCGTCTTGCCCGCTCCGTTTCGGCCGACGAGGCCGATGCGGTCGCCCTTGGCGACGCGGAAGGAAGCGGACTCGATGAGGACGCGGGCGCCGGCGCGCAGCTCGATGCCGGTGGCGGTGATCACGGACAGACTCCAGGGCGATGAGAAACGGCGGAAGGACGGTTGCTGACGGGCTTCGACGCCGCTAATGCACGGGGAGAGTGGCCATACGGCCAGTCTAACGGGCTCCTGCAACTGGTTTTCGGCCATGTGGGTGTTCGACGGCCCGATCGGAGCTTTCTCACATTCACGCTCATTCCTCTCTGATCACGCAAAAGGGGCGGGAGGGTGAAGATCGACCGATACTCGGCGCAGGGCGGCGGCCACTGCCGCGGCAGTGACGCGGAGGGTGGTGGACCGTGCAGTTCGACGACGACGCCGACCTGGACACCTCGGAGGTCAAGGACGTCCGGAACAGCCGCGTCCCGGGCGGCAGGGCGACCGTCGGCGGCGGCGTCATCGGCCTCATCGCGCTGGTCCTGGGCGTGCTGTTCGGGGTCGGGCCCGAGCAGCTCGGGCTCTCCGACGGCGGCGAGGAACCGGTCGCGACCTCGTCCTCCGCGGCCCAGGTGAACCAGAGCTGCAGGAAGGGCTCGGACGCGAACACCCGCGAGGACTGCCGGATCGTCGCGGTCGTCAACAGCCTCCAGGACTTCTGGCGGACCGAGTACGCGCGCCGGGGCGGGACCTACGGGAACGCCGCCACCGTGATGTTCACCCAGCGGGTCGGGACCGCGTGCGGCTCGGCGACCTCGGCCGTCGGGCCCTTCTACTGCCCCGGGGACCGGCAGGTCTATCTGGACCTGGGCTTCTTCGAGGAGCTGCGGACCACGTTCGGGTCGAGCGGCGGCCCCTTCGCCCAGGCGTACGTGGTGGCGCACGAGTACGGCCATCACATCCAGAACCTGATGGGGACCCTGGGCCGGGCCCGGGACGGGCGCACCGGCGCGGACTCCAACGCCGTCAGGGTCGAGCTCCAGGCCGACTGCTACGCCGGGGTGTGGGCGCGGCACGCGACGACCACCCCCGACGACCGGACGGGCCGCCCGCTGCTGACCCGGCTCACGGACGCGGACATCCGGGACGGCCTCGACGCGGCGGCCGCGGTGGGCGACGACCGGATCCAGGAGAGGTTCCAGGGCCGGGTCACGCCGGAGAACTGGACGCACGGCTCGGCGGCGCAGCGGCAGCAGTGGTTCCACCAGGGCTACCGGACCGGCGACATGGCCCGGTGCGACACCTTCCGCTGAGTTGTCGGTGGCGGCTGCCAGACTGAGATCCAGGTCACATTCGGCCGAATCGAGAGGAAGTGGTCGGGATGGCTGAGGCACCCCACATCTGTCCGACGCTGACGTACGAGGACGCGAAGGCCGCGATCAAGCTGCTCACGGAGGGCTTCGGTTTCACGGCGAGCGCCGTGTACGAGGCCGAGGACGGGCTGATCGCGCACGCGGAGCTGGCGTACGGGAACGGCATGGTGATGCTCGGCAGCAGGGGCACGGGCAGCGAGTTCGACAAGCTGATGGGCCGCGCGGGCCCGGTGGGCGTCTTCGTGCACGTGGACGACGTGGACGAGCACCACGCGCGGGCCCTCGCCCACGGCGCCGAGATCGTGATGCCGCCGACGGACCAGGAGTACGGCTCGCGGGACTACATGGCCCGGGACGCCGAGGGCAACATCTGGAGCTTCGGGACCTACACGCCCGGCGCCGCGGAGTAGCCGGGCGCCGGGCGTCGGACGTCGCTCGTCGGGGGTGGCACCGCGCCCCGGTCAGGCGCCGCCGGTGTGGACCTGGAAGGCGGCCCTGCGGACCGCCTTGGACAGGGCCGGGTCCGGATGGGCGGCGGCCAGGGCGACCAGGACCTGCACGGTACGGGGGTGGCCGACGGCCCTGACCTCGTCGAGCAGCGCGGGGACGGTGCCCTGGACGGCGGACTCGAGGTGGCGGACGAGCAGCTCGCTCTCGCCGTGGTCGGCGACGGCCGCGGCCGTGTCCACCCAGAGCCAGGTGGCCTCCTCGCGGGTGAGCACCTCCTGGGCGTCGTCGGGGTCGGCGCCCTCGTACTCCGCCAGCCAGAGCAGCGCGTACGGCCGCAGGGAGGGTTCGGCGACGGTGGCCCGGACCTCGGCCTCGGCGGGGGCTCCGACGACCCGGAGCGCCTCGAAGGCGAGGCCGCGCAGGAGGGCGTCCTCGCCACGCGCGACGGCGAGGAGCTCGGCCACCGCGCTGGAGAGCGTGCGGGCCGCGAGCCAGGCGCGGTACTCGGCGCGGGCCGGTCCCGGGGTGAGCCGGGCGCAGCCGCGGAGCATGTCCTCGGCGGACTGCTCGATGTTGCCCGCGGGGCTCTGGGCGGCGACGCAGATCTGCTCCAGCTTGACCCAGACCGCCCAGTTGCCGAGCGGGGTCAGCGTGGCGTGCCCGGCGTCCGCGCCGGGGTCGAGGGTGAGCGCGCCGACGGCGGCGAGGCCCTCCAGGGCCCAGTCGAGGAGGGTCGGGAGCCCGTCCGTGCCGGGGGGTGCCCCGGGGGCGGTGTCCGCCGGGTCGGGAGCGGTGCCCGCCCGGTCGGGGGTCTGGTCGGCGACCGGGACCTCGCAGCGCTCCTCGCGCAGCTCCTCGACGCGCTGGCCGAGCAGATCGAGGAGAACCGGAACGAGCACCGGGCCCTGGGAGAGCTGGAGCAGGGAGAGCACCTGCGGGACGGCCTCGACGACCTCGGCGACCGCGCTGGGCGCGACGCCCTCGGGCGCCGGGTGGACCAGGGACCAGGCGTCGAAGAGGGCGACCCAGCCGCGCAGGACGGCGGAGTCGTCCCGGTCCCAGGCCTGCAGCCGCCAGCCGGGGCGGGCGGTGTCGCCGTGGAGCTCGACGAGCCCCGCGAGCCGGGCGCGGTCCCAGCCGGCCCGGATCTGGCCGGGCGTCAGGTCCAGGGCGGCCGCGGCCCGTTCCTGGGCGGGGACGGATGCGGTGCCGGTACGGAGCGCGGATTCGGGTCCGCGCTCGACGGCTGCCCAGCGGGCGATCCGTACGGCGTCGGCGAGGACGTGCCGGGCCTGGCGGGCGAGTTCCGCGCGGGGCGGAGTGCCCTCGGGCGGCCGCGGCGCCGGCCGGGTGCGCCGGGTCGTCACGGCCCGTCGGGCGGTGGCCAGCGCCCGCGGGCGGACGAGTCGGAGTCTGGAGTTGCGCGCCAATGGTTCATCGGGCTTTCGAGACGTCACGGGGGCAGTCTTCCCGCTGACGGCCCGAAAGCCCAATCGGAATCCGCTGCCTCGTCAGAACGGCCACGGGCGGGGCCGTCGGAGGGGCGGCGGAGGCGCCGTCAGAGCAGGGGGGTGAGGAAGCGGCGCAGGGCCTCCTCGTAGCGGACGGGGTCGGCGTTCCACATCGCCGCGTGCGGGGCGTGCCGGACCGTGTGCAGGCTGACCAGGTCGGGGCGGCGGGCGGCGAGCTCGACGGACGGCTCCCAGGGGGCGATCGTGTCGTCGGGGCCGTGCAGGACGAGGACCGGGACGCGCAGGGCGCCCGGCTCCGAGGCGGCCTGGAGCCGGTCCCCGTGGACCCCGGTCCGGCCCTGGGCCGCGCGGACGGCGAGCGGGAGCAGGGGGCCGGGGACGTGGCGGGCCGCGGCGAGGTTGCGGAGGGTGGCCTCCCAGTCCAGGACCGGGGAGTCGAGGACGAGGCCGCTGATCCGGTCCCGTACGCCGGACTCGGCGGCGGCGCGCAGGGCCATCGCGGCGCCGGTCCCCCAGCCGTGCAGGACGACCTTCTCGGCGCCGCGGCGGACGGCGTACCGGATGGCGGCGTCGACGTCCCGCCACTCGGAGTCGCCGAGGTGGGCGAGACCGTCCGGGGAGGGGGGCGCCCCCTCGTCGCCCCGGTAGGTGGGGACGAGGACCGGGATCTTGCGCCGGTTGAAGAAGGGGACGAGGTTCAGGGGGTGCTCGCGCGTGGTGCCGAGGCCGTGCAGCGCGATCACCCACGTGGTGCGCGGGCCGGCGACGAGCCAGCCGGGCAGGGGGCCGAGCTCGCCGGGGATCTCCACGTCCTCGTGGGCGAGGCCGAGGGCGCTCGTCGGCGTGCCCCGGTGGAGCTGGGGGGTGAGGCGGACTCGTACGCCGGGGCCCAGGGCGCCGAGCTCGACGCGTTCCAGCCGGCGGACGACGGTGTCGGCGGTGTGCGGGACGCGGTCGAGGACGGGACCGAGGACGGCGTGCAGGCCGGGGGCCTCCATGCCGTACGTGCCGGGGCGCAGCGAGGCGAGGCTGCGGGTGAGGGTGATCCGTTCGGGACCCGTGGCGTGCACGGTCAGTCTCGGGTCTCCCGGGAGTGGTCGTCCGGACGGCACCTTGAGGGCGACGTCGCTGGCGTACCGGCCGGCCGCTACCGCGGCCGCGCCGACACCGATCAGGGTGGTGACGGCCGCTGCCGTCGCTGTAGCCGGGCGCACGATCCCAGTGTCGGCAGGTGACGGGCGGCCTGCCACCGGGCGGACCCGGCCGGGGTGCCGCCCGTGGTTCCCGGGGCCGGGCGCCGGCCGCCGCCTCCGCCGGGTCCCTCCGGGGAGTGACATGGGTCTCCTCGACGGGGTCCCCCGGTCGGATGGTCCGGTCCAGGGGGCGGAACGGGGTGGCGGGGGAGGGGCCGGGCCGGGGTGCCGGAGCCCCGCGAGGGCCCGGATTACCCGGGGTCGCAGGGTGACCGCATCGTGGACACCGGCTCCGTCGAGGGCTAAGCGGAATGTCTTGACACCGGATGGGGACACCACGTCGCCCGCCCCAGTTCATCTTCCGTTCACCCAGGTTGCCTACGTTCGTCGAGCCACTGACGTCAAACGATTGCCTGGGTAAATGGAACACATCACGCTGCTGCTCGCCATTGTGGTCGTGACAGCTCTCGTGTTCGATTTCACGAACGGTTTCCACGACACCGCCAACGCGATGGCCACGACCATCTCGACCGGTGCACTGAAGCCCAAGACGGCGGTGGCCATGTCCGCCGTGCTGAACCTCGTCGGCGCGTTCCTGTCCGTGGAGGTCGCCAAGACGATCTCCGGCGGGATCATCAACGAAGAGGGCATTCGTACAGAAGTGATCTTCGCGGCGCTCGTGGGCGCCATCCTGTGGAACCTGCTGACCTGGCTCCTGGGCCTGCCGTCCAGCTCCTCCCACGCGCTCTTCGGCGGCCTCATCGGCGCCGCGGTCATGTCGGCCGGCTGGTCCGCGGTCAACGGCTCGACCATCGTCACCAAGGTCCTCATCCCGGCCGTCGCCGCGCCGCTCGTCGCGGGTCTCGCCGCGATGGCCGCCACGAAGCTGACGTACAAGATCAAGGCGAACCCCGAGGCCAAGTCGACGGCCAAGGGCTACCGGGCCGGCCAGATCGCCTCCGCCGGTCTCGTCTCCCTCGCCCACGGCACCAACGACGCCCAGAAGACGATGGGCATCATCACCCTCGCCCTGGTCACCCAGGGTGTCGTCGCCCCCGGCTCGAACCCCCCGATGTGGGTCATCGTCTCCGCCGGTGTCGCCATCGCGGCCGGCACCTACCTCGGCGGCTGGCGCATCATCCGCACCATGGGCAAGGGCCTCACCGACCTCCAGCCGCAGCAGGGCTTCGCCGCCCAGACCAGCGCCGCCACGGTCATCCTGGCCTCCTCGCACCTCGGCTTCTCCCTCTCCACCACGCAGTCCTGCTCGGGTGCCGTGATGGGTGCCGGCCTCGGCCGCAAGGGCGGTGTCGTCCGCTGGTCGACCGCCACCCGGATGTTCGTCGCCTGGGGTCTGACCCTGCCCGCCGCGGGTCTCGTCGGCGCCGGCGCCGAGTTCCTCACCAAGCAGGGCCCCTGGGGCATCGCCGCCACGGCCGTCCTGCTGGTCTCCGGCTCGGCCGTGATCTGGGCGCTCTCCCGCCGCAAGCCGGTCGACCACCACAACGTCACCGCCGACGACCTGGACGAGGAGCCCGCGGGCGTCGTGACCACCGCCATCGCGGCCGTCACCCCGCCGCCGGCCGCCGGTTCCGTCGCCGCCGTCGCGGACGAGGACCTCAAGACCACCATCCCGGCGCCGGTTCCCACGGACCCGACCGCTCCCCCGGCCCCCGCCGCAACGGTGTAAGGAACGAACGACATGAAGATCGACTGGGCAGCCCTCGGCTCCGTCTTCGGGGTCAGCCTCCTGGCGACCGTCGCCCTCGTGGGCCTCTTCACCCTCGGGATCGTCGGCCTCGGCAAGCAGGAGGAGGCGGCCGCGAACGGCGGCTCCGCGACCCTGGCCCGCACCGGTGCCTACGCCTGCTTCGCGCTGTGCGCGGCGGCCGTGGCGTACGGCATCTACCTGATCGTCGTCTGACGGTCCTCTCTCTCCACGGCGGCCGGGCGGTCCGCACCTTCGGGTGACGGGCCGCCCGGCCGCCGTGTTTGTGGTGCTTCGCACAGTGACCCGTCGCAGGTCAAGGGTGAGTTGACGGCTGTTCGCGGCCCGTGGTGGACTGCCGAGGCCATTACGGCGGCAGCAGAGGAAGTCCGGTGCGAATCCGGCGCGGTCCCGCCACTGTGACCGGATCCGAGGGGTCCGGGAGTCAGGAACTCTCGCCGCCGGTCACGTCGATCCAGGGCGCGGACCCTGAGTGAGGACATGCGCCCATGCCCGGCCGCATCAGAGCCAGCCGCCTCTCCCCGGGCGGATTCGCGTACGGCGCCGCCCTCGGGCTCGCCGTCGACCAGCTCGTCGGCGATCCCCGCCGCGGACACCCCGTCGCCGCCTTCGGCCGGGCCGCCGCCGCCGTCGAACAGCGCCTCCACCACGACCACCGCGGCTGGGGCGCCCTGCACACCGCCGTCTGCGCCGGCTCCACCGCCGCCCTCGGCGCCCTCGCCGCCCGGGCCGTCCGGGACCGGCCGGCCGCCGCCGTCGCACTGACCGCCGCCTCCGTGTGGGCCGTCGTCGGCGGTACGACCCTGGGGCGGGAGGCCCGCGCGATCGGCGGGGCGCTCGCCGCCGGGGACCTGGAGGTCGCCCGGGAGCGGCTGCCGCACCTGTGCGGGCGCGACCCGCAGTCCCTGGACGGTCCCGCGATGGCCCGCGCGGTCGTCGAGTCCGTCGCCGAGAACACCTCCGACGCCGTGGTCGGCGCCCTGTTCTGGGGTGCGGTCGCGGGCGTGCCGGGCCTCCTCGCCTTCCGGGCCGTCAACACCCTCGACGCCATGGTCGGCCACAAGTCGCCGCGCCACCGGCGCTTCGGCTGGGCCTCGGCCCGTCTCGACGACGTGGCGGGCTGGCCCGGGGCCCGGCTGACGGCCGCCGCCGCGACGCTCGCCGGAGGGAACCCGCGGGGAGCCGTACGGGCCTGGCGGGCGGACGCGGCGAAGCACCCCAGCCCCAACGCGGGCCCCGTCGAGGCCGCCTTCGCGGGCGCCCTCGGCGTACGGCTCGGGGGGACCCTCGCGTACGGCGGGCGGGTCGAGCACCGGCCCGTGCTGAACGGGGAAGGGCGGCCCGTCGAGGTCGCCGACATCGACCGGGCGGTCCGGCTCTCACGCCGGGTGACCGCACTGACCCTGGCCGCCTGCGTCGGCGGCCGCATGATCATCGGTGCCGTGAAGCGGAGGAACGCATGAGGGGTGGGGGGCTGCTGGTCGCCGGGACCACGTCCGACGCCGGCAAGAGCGTCGTGACGGCCGGCATCTGCCGCTGGCTGGTCCGCAAGGGCCTGAAGGTGGCGCCGTTCAAGGGGCAGAACATGTCCCTCAACTCCTTCGTGACCCGCGAGGGCGCCGAGATCGGGCGGGCCCAGGCCATGCAGGCGCAGGCCGCCCGCGTCGAGCCGACCGCGCTCATGAACCCCGTGCTGCTCAAGCCGGGCAGCGACCGCTCCAGCCAGGTCGTCCTCATGGGGAAACCGGTGGGCGAGCTGAGCGCCCGCGGGTTCTTCGGGGGGTCCGGCGGGTCGTCCCCCGGGAAGGCACTGCACGGGGGACGGCAGAAGGAACTCTTCGAGCCGGTCCTGGCGTGCCTGGAGGAACTCCGGGGCATGTACGACGCCGTGATCTGCGAGGGGGCGGGCAGTCCGGCCGAGATCAACCTGCGGCGCACGGACATCGTGAACATGGGCATCGCACGGGCCGCGAACCTGCCCGTCGTCGTGGTCGGCGACATCGACCGGGGCGGGGTCTTCGCCCAGTTCTTCGGGACGACGGCGCTGCTCTCGCCCGAGGACCAGCAGCTCGTCGCCGGATACCTCGTGAACAAGTTCCGCGGTGACGTGACCCTGCTCGAGCCGGGTCTCGACATGCTGCACGGGCTCACCGGGCGGCGGACCTTCGGCGTCCTGCCGTACGCGCACGGGCTCGGCATCGACGAGGAGGACGGGCTCCGGGTCTCGCTGCGGGGCACCGTCCGCGAGTCCGTCGTCGCGCCCCCGGTCGGCGCGGACGTCCTGCGGGTCGCCGTGTGCGCCGTACCGCTGATGTCGAACTTCACCGACGTCGACGCGCTGGCCGCCGAGCCGGGCGTCGTCGTCCGGTTCGTCGACCGGCCGGAGGAGCTCGTCGACGCGGACCTCGTCGTCGTCCCGGGCACCCGGGGGACGGTCAAGGCGCTCGCGTGGCTCCGCGAGCGGGGCCTCGCGGACGAGCTGGTCCGGCGCGCGGCGGAGGGGCGGCCGGTCCTCGGGATCTGCGGCGGCTTCCAGGCGCTCGGCGAGCGGATCGACGACGAGGTCGAGTCGAAGGCCGGGACCGTCGACGGGCTCGGGCTGCTGCCCGTACGGGTGCGGTTCGCGCGCGAGAAGACCCTGGCGCGGCCGGTCGGCGAGGCGCTCGGGGAGCGGGTCGAGGGGTACGAGATCCACCACGGCGTCGCGGACGTGCTGGGCGGGGAGCCGTTCCTCGACGGGTGCCGGGTCGGCTCCGTGTGGGGTACGCACTGGCACGGCTCCCTGGAGAGCGACGGGTTCCGGCGGGCGTTCCTGCGGGAGGTCGCGGCGGCGGCGGGGCGGCGGTTCGTGCCGGCCCCCGACACGTCGTTCGGCACCCTGCGGGAGGAGCAGCTGGACCGGCTCGGAGACCTGATCGAGGAGCACGCGGACACGGACGCGCTGCTGCGGCTGATCGAGGAGGGGGCCCCGGCGGGGCTGCCGTTCGTGCCGCCGGGTGCGCCGTGAGTGCGCGCGGGATCCGGAGAGGTTCCGGGCGGACGGTCCCCGTCGGGGGTTGTCCGCCGTCGGCGGCCGTCGGGCACACACATCAGCTGACCGAACCTGAGGAAGGAACCGACCGATGAGCACCCGGTACCCGTTCACCGCCGTCGTCGGCATGGACGATCTGCGGCTCGCGTTGCTGCTCAACGCGGTGAGTCCGGCCGTGGGCGGTGTGCTCGTGCGGGGTGAGAAGGGCACCGCCAAGTCCACCGCCGTCCGGGCCCTCGCCGATCTGCTGCCCGCCGTGCCCGTCGTCTCCGGCTGCCGGTTCAGCTGCGACCCCGCGTCGCCCGACCTCGGCTGCCCCGACGGGCCGCACGGCACGGCGCCCGGCGTCGAGCGTCCCGCGCGGATGGTCGAGCTGCCCGTCGGCGCCTCCGAGGACCGGCTCGTCGGCGCGCTCGACATCGAGAAGGCGCTCGCCGAGGGCGTGAAGGCCTTCGAGCCGGGGCTCCTCGCCGCGGCGCACCGGGGCATCCTCTACGTCGACGAGGTCAATCTGCTGAGCGACCACCTGATCGACCACCTGCTCGACGCCGCCGCCATGGGCGCCTCCCACGTCGAGCGCGAAGGCGTCTCCGTGCGGCACGCCGCCCGTTTCCTGCTCGTCGGGACCATGAACCCCGAGGAGGGCGAGCTGCGGCCGCAGCTGCTCGACCGGTTCGGGCTGACCGTCGAGGTCGCCGCCTCCCGCGTGCCCGAGCAGCGCGTGGAGGTCGTCCGGCGGCGGCTCGCCTTCGAGGACGACCCGGTCGGCTTCGCCGCGCGCTGGGCCGACGAGGAGACCGCGCTGCGGGACCGGATCGTCGCCGCCCGCGCCCTGCTGCCGAAGGTGGCCATCGGGGACGCCGCACTCCTCCAGATCGCCGCGACCTGCGCCGCCTTCGAGGTCGACGGCATGCGCGCCGACATCGTCATGGCGCGGGCCGCGACCGCCCTCGCGGCCTGGGCCGGGCGGGACGAGGTCACCTCCGAGGACGTGCGGCAGGCCGCGCTCCTGGCCCTCCCCCACCGGCGCCGGCGCAACCCCTTCGACGCCCCCGGCCTCGACGAGGACAAGCTCGACGAGACGCTGGAGCAGTTCAAGGGGGACGACGAGGATCCCGAGCCGGACGGCCCCGGTGACGGGGGCCCCGGCGGAGGTCCCGGCGGGGGCATTCCGCCGCAGGGCGAAGGGCCCGCGCCCGAGCACTCCCCCGCACCGGAGGAGACGCCCTCGCCCGACGAGACTCCCGCTCCCTCCCCCGACGAGGCTCCCTCGCCCGCTCCGCAGACCGCGGGCGCCGGCTCCGGTGAGCGCGCCGCCGTCAAGGCCGCCGAGCCCTTCCGTACGAGGATGCTGAGCGTCCCCGGCCTGGGCGAGGGCGCCGCCGGGCGCCGCTCCCGGGCCCGTACCGAGCACGGCCGTACCACCGGATCCACCCGGCCCCGGGGCGCGCTGACCAAGCTGCACCTCGCGGCGACCGTCCAGGCCGCGGCCCCGCACCAGCGGGCGCGCGGGCGGACCGGTCCCGGGCTCGTCGTCCGGCGGGACGACCTCCGGCAGGCGACCCGCGAGGGCCGCGAGGGGAACCTCGTGCTGTTCGCCGTCGACGCCTCCGGCTCGATGGCGGCCCGGCAGCGGATGAGCGCCGTCAAGGGGGCCGTCCTCTCGCTGCTCCTCGACGCCTACCAGCGGCGCGACAAGGTCGGCCTGGTCACCTTCCGGGGCCGTACCGCCGAGCTCGCGCTGCCGCCGACCTCGTCCGTGGACGCGGCGGCCGCCCGCCTCGAACAGCTCCCGACGGGTGGCCGCACACCGCTGTCGGCCGGACTCCTCAAGGCCCACGACGTCCTGCGGATCGAGCGGCTGCGGGACCCCTCGCGGCGCCCGCTGCTCGTCGTCGTGACCGACGGCCGGGCGACCGGCGGCGGCGCCGACCCGGTGGCGCTGGCCGCCCGGGCGGCCCGGCTGCACGCCGCCGACGGCACGGCGAGCGTGGTCGTGGACTGCGAGACCGGGCCGGTGCGGCTCGGGCTCGCCGGGAGCCTCGCACGCGAACTCGGCGGCACCGCCGTCACCTTGGACGAGCTGCGCGCCGACGCGATCGCCGGCCTCGTCAAGGACGTACAGGCAGCAGGACAGACAACGCAGACAGCATGGAGGGCCGCTTAATGCCGCAGGGACAGCCGACCGTCGTGCCCGACGACGGTCTCACCACCCGTCAGCGCCGCAACCGGGCACTCGTGATGGTGCACACGGGCGTCGGCAAGGGGAAGTCGACCGCCGCGTTCGGCATGGCGCTGCGCGCCTGGAACCAGGGCTGGCCGATCGGGGTGTTCCAGTTCGTCAAGTCCGCCAAGTGGAAGGTCGGCGAGGAGAACGCCCTCAAGGCGCTCGGCGAGACCGGCAAGGGCGGCACCGTCACCTGGAACAAGATGGGCGAGGGCTGGTCCTGGATCCAGCGCGAGGTCGCCGAGGGCGAGCAGTCGCACGAGGAGAAGGCCCGCGAGGGCTGGGAGCAGGTCAAGCGGGACCTCGCCGAGGAGCGGTACAAGTTCTACGTCCTCGACGAGTTCGCCTACCTCCTCCACTGGGGCTGGATCGACGTCAAGGAGGTCGTCGAGGTCCTCCGTGACCGTCCCGGACACCAGCACGTCGTCATCACCGGGCGCAACGCGCCGCAGGAGCTGGTCGACTTCGCCGACCTCGTCACCGACATGTCCAAGGTCAAGCACCCCATGGACGCCGGTCAGAAGGGCCAGCGGGGCATCGAGTGGTAGCACGTCTCGTCATCGCCGCGCCCTCCTCGGGCGCGGGCAAGACCACGGTCGCGACCGGCCTGATGGCCGCGTTCGCCGGCCGTGGGCTCGCCGTCTCCCCGCACAAGGTCGGGCCCGACTACATCGACCCCGGCTACCACGCGCTCGCGACCGGCCGCCCGGGCCGCAACCTCGACGCGTACATGTGCGGTACGGGGCAGATCGCGCCGCTCTTCCTGCACGGGGCCCGCGGCTGCGACCTGGCCGTGGTCGAGGGTGTCATGGGCCTGTACGACGGGGCCGCCGACCAGGGCGAGCTGGCGTCCACCGCGCAGGTGGCGAAGCTGCTCAAGGCGCCGGTGGTGCTCGTCGTGGACGCGTCCTCGCAGTCGCGTTCGGTGGCGGCGCTCGTGCACGGCTTCGCTTCCTGGGACCCCGAGGTGCGGATCGGGGGCGTGATCCTCAACAAGGTCGCGACCGATCGGCACGAGCACTTGTTGCGGGAGGCGCTCGGGGGGTCCGGCGTGCCGGTGCTCGGCGTGCTGCGACGGGCGCCCGCCGTGGCGACTCCGTCGCGGCATCTGGGGCTTGTGCCGGTGGCCGAGCGGCAGGCGGCGGCCGTGGAGGCGGTGGCCGCGCAGGCGGAGCAGGTGCTGGCCGGGTGCGATCTGGAGGCGCTGCTCGCATTGGCGCGCAGTGCGCCTGAACTGCACGCCGAGCCGTGGGTGCCTGGGGTCGGGGAGCGGCTGCACGCCGGTGGTCCCGTGGTGCCCACCCTCCCCCAGAGCTCCGCCTGGGAGGTACCCCCAGCCCTGCGGGACGATCGCCCACCACGGCGGGTCGCTGTCGCCGGAGGTGCCGCGTTCACGTTCTCGTACGCCGAGCACGCCGAGCTGCTGACCGCTGCCGGGGCCGAGGTCGTCACCTTCGACCCGCTGCGGGACGAGGCGCTGCCCGAGGGGACCTCCGGGCTCGTCATAGGCGGCGGGTTCCCCGAGATGTACGGGGCCGAGCTCTCCGCGAACGAGCCGCTGCGGAAGGCCGTCGCCGAGCTCGCCGCGGCCGGGGCGCCGATCGCCGCCGAGTGCGCCGGGCTGCTGTACCTGGCGCGGTCGCTCGACGGCCGGCCCATGTGCGGAGTGCTCGACGCGGACGCGCGGATGTCGGAGCGGCTCACCCTCGGCTACCGGGACGCCGTCGCCGTGAGCGACAGCGTGCTGGCCCCGGCCGGGGCGCGGATGCGGGGGCACGAGTTCCACCGGACCGTGATCGAGCCGGGCGCCGGGGCCATGGCCGCCTGGGGGCTGCGCCAGCCCGAGCGGCGGGTCGAGGGCTTCGTGCAGGGCGGGGTCCACGCCAGTTACGTCCACACCCACTGGGCGGGGTCGCCGGAGGCCGCCGCGCGTTTCGTGGAGCACTGCGCGTGAGATCAGCCGCCGGAGACGCCCACCACGAGCCAGATGAAGCCCACGCCCCCGACCGTGCACAGCAGGGTCGAGCGGGCGGGGTGTTCGTGGTGGGCCTCGGGCAGGATCTCGGCGGCGGCGAGGTAGAGCAGTGCGCCGCCGAAGAAGCCGAGATAGGCGCCGAGAAGTTCCTCCGGAAGGGTGAACAGCAGAGTGGAGGCGGCGCCGAGGATCGGGGCGACCGCGTCGGCGACGAGCATCCCGACGGCCCTGCGGCGGGCGTTCCCGTAGAGGCTCGTGATCGTGTACGTGTTGAAGCCGTCGGCGAAGTCGTGGGTGATGACGGCGAGGGCGACGGTGGCGCCCATGCCGCCGCCGACCTGGAAGGCGGCGCCGAGCGCGATGCCGTCCATGAGGCTGTGCAGGACCATCGCGGCGGCCGCGGTGAGGCCGACCTGCGGGACCCGCTCGTCGGCCCCGACCCCGTGCGCCGCCTGGCGTACGGCGAGGAGGCGTTCCACCGCATGGGCGAAGAGGAAGCCGCCGACGAAGAGCAGCAGGGCCTCCGGGACGCCGAACACCTTCTCCCCCGCGGCCTCCAGGGCCTCCGGCAGGAGGTCGAGTCCGACGACGCCGAGCATGAGCCCGCCGGCGAGGCCGAGGACGAGGTGGCGACGGTCGGTGACCCGCCCGGCGACCCACCCGCCGAAGAGCGTCATGAGGAACGCGCCGAGCGCGACGACCACAGCCATGGGGCTTTGCTACCGGATGCGGCGGTGTGCGCGCACCTCGGCGTGGGGGCCCGGCCGGGGGCCGCGGTGGACGAGGTCCTCGCGCTGGTCGACGCGGTGCTGCGGGAGGCCGGGCTGACGCGGGCGGCCGTGCGGTCGCTGGCCACGCTGGAGGCGCGGGCCGCGGAGCCGGGCATCGCGGGCGCGGGCGCGGAGCTGGGGGTTCCGGTGCGGGGGTTCCCGGCCGGGGCGCTGGCCGCCGTCCCCGTACCGCATCCGTCGGCGCTGCCGCTGGACGCGACGGGAACGCCCTCGGTGGCGGAGGCAGCCGCGCTGCTCACAGCGGGCGGGAGCGCCGGCGCGGGCGCCGAGGGAAGCACGGGCGGTGCCGAGGGTGCGACGGGTGCGGGCCGCGTCGGGAGTGCGACGGATGCGGGCAATGCCGGGGGCGCTGCGGGTACGGGAAGTGCCGCGGGCACGGGCGGTGCGGGAGGCGCGGGCGTCGCGCGGGCCGTACTGCTGGTGCCGAAGCGGAAATCGCGAAGCGTTACGTGTGCGCTTGCCGCCTGCGTCCCGGTTTGTCCGCACGAACATGCCCCAGGCGTACGGTTGTTGCACCTGACTCACGGGTACATCGCTCGCGAGCCTGGCTCACCCCCCACCATCCCCACCCCCCACACGACGGCGGCCATGGACATGCACACGCAATCCGACGCCCACGACCTGCGCCACCACGGTGACGCCGAGGTCCGGGACGAGAAGTTGATCGATCTCGCGGTCAATGTCCGGACGAACACCCCTCCGGACTGGCTCCGCAAGAGAATCGCCGATTCGCTGACGGGCCTCGCGGCCTATCCCGACGGCCGGGCCGCACGGGCCGCGGTCGCCGTGCGGCACGATCTGCCGCCCGGCCGCGTGCTGCTCACGGCGGGCGCCGCGGAGGCGTTCGTGCTGCTCGCGCGGGCGCTGCCGGTGCGTCGGCCCGTGGTGGTGCACCCGCAGTTCACCGAGCCGGAGGCGGCGCTGCGCGACGCCGGGCACGAGGTGGGCCGGGTGCTGCTCCGCGAGGAGGACGGCTTCCGGCTGGATCCGGCGGCGGTGCCGGAGGACGCGGACCTGGTGGTGATCGGGAACCCCACGAACCCGACCTCCGTCCTGCATCCCGCCGCCTCGATCGCCGCCCTGGCCCGGCCGGGCCGGACGCTGGTGGTCGACGAGGCGTTCATGGACGCGGTGCCGGGCGAGCGGGAGTCGCTGGCCGGGCGGACCGACGTGCCGGGGCTCGTGGTGCTGCGCAGTCTCACCAAGACCTGGGGGCTCGCGGGCCTGCGGATCGGGTACGTCCTCGCCGAACCGGAGACGATCGCCCTGCTGGAACGGGCTCAGCCGCTGTGGCCGGTGTCGACGCCGGCCCTGGTGGCGGCGGAGGCCTGTATGTCGCGGATGGCCCTGGCGGAGGCCGAGCACGCGGCGCACCGGATCGGTGTGGAGCGGGCGCATCTGCTGGCCGGCCTGGCGGAGTTCGACGAGGTGCGGACGGTCGCCGGGGCGGAGGGCCCCTTCGTGCTGATGCGGATCGACGGGGCGGACGCGATACGGGACCGGCTGCGGCTCCTGGGCTTCGCGGCCCGGCGGGGCGACACGTTCCCGGGGCTCGACCGGAACTGGCTGCGGCTCGCGGTCCGGGACCGGGCGACGACGAACCGTTTCCTCCAGGCCTTGGACCAGGCGCTCCTGCTGAACGGCTGAGGCCCGGCGTACCGGACGGGGCGGGAGATCGCCGCACGAGCGGCGGACGGAGGCACACGCGGGAAAGGCTGCGGGGAGGGCGACGTCGTCACCGTCGCCCTCCCCGCAGCCCGTTCCCCACTTCCCCTACCGTTCCGGCACCCCCCGGCGCCTCCCCCTCGGGCCGTCAGCCGCGCGAGCGGGCACGCGCGCGGGTCACGGCCAGCGCGCCGCCGCCGGCCACCAGGAGGGCGAGGGCGCCCGCCGCGATGTAGGTGGTGGAGGAGCTGCCGCCGGTCTCGGCGAGGTTCTCGGTCGGGGTGGTGCCGCCGTTGTTGGTCTTCACGCCGCCGTCGCTGCTCGGCTCGGCGGTGGGCTGCTGCGAGGGCTGCTCGGAGGGCCGCTCGCTCGGCTCCTTCGTGGGCTGCTCGGTGGGCTGCTGCGTGGGCTCCTTCGTCGGCTCCTTGGTGGGCTCCTCCGTCGGGGCCGGGCCCTCGGGCGTCTCGCAGGTGGCCTCGGCGAGCGTCACGGTGCCGTTGACCTCGGCCACGCCCAGCTTCAGCGGGTCGACCTCCACCTTGAGTTCGAGGGCGGTCGCGGCAGCCGTGCTGGAGGTCGTGGAGGTGCGGGAGAGGTCCAGGGTGACCTGGCCGACGCCCGGCACGGCCACCTTGGTCTGCCCGCCGGTGGTGAGGGTGGTCTTCTTGCCGAAGACGATCACGTGCCCGAGGACGTTGGACTCGGCGACCGGCTTCTTCCCCACCTCGCACAGCGCCTTGGAGGTGACCTTCTCGACCTCGACGAGGGAGAGCAGCGGAATGCCGGGGACGTGGACCTGTGCCTTGACCAGGTTCACGTATCCCTCGGCCTTCGTCTCGTCGACGGTGGCCTTGGAGGTGGCGACATCGGCGGAGAGGATGTCGATCGGCTTTCCGCCCTCGGCCCCCTTCACCTTCACGGAGAGCGCCGTCTCGTTCTCGGTCTCGGGCGCCTCGACCTCGTTCAGGGAGGTGCGCACCGGCACCTCCACGGTCTTGCCGAGGAGGGAGACGTCGAGGCCGGCCCGCAGGACGACGGCGGTCGCACGCCCTTCGCCGCCCGTGGCGTGCGCCGGGGCCGCGAGGAGCACGGGGCCGACGGCCAGGGCGGCGACGGTCGCGGCGGCGGCGGTGCGGCGTGCGGGCATGCGGAAGGTGTTGCTGTTCAAGATGGTGGAACCCCCACAAGAGACATGGCGTCGCCGGCCGCTCACCACGGGGACGGTGGGTCGACGCGGCCTCGGCGACTTGAGACACCGGAATCTTTACGCACGGAGAGTGAACGCACAGTCGCCTGACGTGAGTTCACTCCAAAGGGGGGTTTCCGTGTTCTTTTTCGAATCTTTTCTCCACAACCGTTCCCGCACGCCCCGCGTCTTTCGTACGAGCGGACGCGTGCGGGCGTCGGCGGAGCGGCGCGACGAAAGGTGGAAAACGACCTACCGTCTCCCGAGGTAACGGACCGTCAACCCGGCACCCTGGAGCGCGGTCAGCTCGCGCGCCAGTACCCGAGCGCGTGGACGCGCTCCTTGGGCAGGGCGAGCTCCTTGCGGGCGTACGCGGCGAGGGTGCGGGTCGTCGTCGTGTCGCAGGCGATCCAGACGTACGAGGCGGCGTCCGCGAGCTCGGGCAGCTCGGCCTTCACGCGGGCGACGAGTCCGGCGCCGCCGTCCTGGCGCGGGACCCGGCGCAGCTCGTGGTGCGCGGGGTCGAGCCGGACCGGCAGCTCGTCGTCGGAGGCGTGCTGCGTCTCGAACCAGACGGTGGCGGGGACCCCGGGGAGCGCGTCGAGCAGGGAGTTGACGGCCGGCAGGGAGGCCGGGTCGCCGACCACGAGCAGGCGGGCGGGGAGTGGGTCGGGCGCCTCGAAGCCGGTGCCCTGGAGCGTGGCCTCCACCGTGTCGCCGGGGGCGCAGGTGCGGGCCCAGTGACTGGCGACGCCGTCGTGGAGGGCGAATTCGAGACTGAAGGTGCCGGCCGCCGGGTCCGGGTCGACCAGGGTGTAGGCGCGCTGGTGCGGCTTGCCCGCGTCGTCGAACCAGAGGCGCACCCACATCGTCGGGTGGACGCCGGCCGCGGCGAGCAGGCCGCCGTCCGTGAAACTCACCCTGCGGTAGTCCTCGGTGACCTGCTCGGCCCCCGTCACCGTGAACGTGAAGTCCTTGCCGCGGAACAGTTTGAGGACCGCCCCCTGCCAGCCATGCCCCACCGTGATCTCCTCCCCTGGAATCCTGTATTTTACTTAGGTCAGCCTAACCTAAGGTTCCGGAAAGATACGCCGGAAGGTTACGGACGAGATCGGGGTCTCCGTGAGCATCGAGGTCTACCGGGACGCCTGGGGCGTCCCCCATCTGCGCGCCGCGGACCCGCAGGAACTCGCCTTCGCCCAGGGGCGGGTCACCGCCCGCGACCGCGCCTGGCAGCTGGAGGTCGAGCGGCACCGGGCCCAGGGCACCACGGCCGCCTTCCTCGGCGCCGCCGAGGCCGGCTGGGACACCTTCGTCCGCAGGGCCCGGCTCGCCGACACCGCCCGCCGCTGCTTCGAGCGGCTGGAGGCCTCCGACGCGCCGACGGCCGCCTGGGTCCGGGCGTACGTGGACGGCGTCAACGACGGCCTGGCGGACGGGGCCTCGCGCGCGCCCGAGTTCGCGGAGACCGGCCTCGCGCCCGAACGGTGGGAGCCGTGGACCCCGCTGGCCGTCTGGCTCTCCACCCACATCCTCTTCGCCGGCTTCCCCACCAAGCTGTGGCGGGAGCAGGTCGCCCGGCGGCTCGGCGAGGAGTGGACGGAGCTCTTCGCGACGGACGGCCCCGGCACCGCGGGCTCCAACGGCTGGGTGGTGTCCGGCGAGCGGACCGCGAGCGGCGCGGCCCTGGTGGCCGGCGACCCGCACCGGTTCATCGAGGCACCGGGCGTCTACCAGCAGATCCGGCTCGCCTGCCCGACGTACGACGTGGTGGGCCTGGCCGTGCCCGGCATCCCCGGACTCGCCCACTTCGGCCACACCGGCTCGGTGGCCTGGGCGATCACCAACGCCATGGCCGACTACCAGGACCTGTACCGGGAGCGGCTGCGCCGGCTGCCGGACGGGGGCGTGGAGGCGCTCGGCCCGGAGGGCTGGGCACCGGCCGCCGCGCACACGGAGACGATCGAGGTCGCGGGCGGGGAGCCGGTCGTGGTCGAGGTCGTCGAGACGGACCGCGGCCCGGTGGTCGTCGACGGACCTGCCGGAGACGGCGGGCCGCAGGACCCGGACGGCGACTCCGGCGGCTGGGAGGGCGTCAGCCTGCGGTATCCCCCGCGCGTCACCGGGGAGCTCGGCTTCGGGGTGCTGCCCGCGCTGCTGCGGGCCCGGACCGTCGGGGACGTGGACGCGGCCGTCGACGGATGGGTCGAGCCGGTCAACGTGCTCCAGGCCGCCGACACCCGGGGCGGGCTGCTCCACCGGGTCGCCGGGCACGTACCCGTACGCCACCGGGCCAACTCCCTGCGGATCGTGCCGGCCTGGGACCGGGCCCACGACTGGGCGCCCGAGCCCGCGCCGCTCCCCCGCGCCGAGGTCCGCGGCCACGCCGTCATGGCCAACGCCCGGGGCCTCGCCGCGCCCCTCGGCGTCGAGTTCGCGCCGCCGCACCGCGCGGCCCGCATCGACGAGCTGCTCGACGCCTCGACGGAGTGGACCCCGGAGAGCACGACCACCGTCCACACGGACACCGACAACCCCTCGGCGGCCCGGCTCCTCACGGCGGTGGAGCGGGCGGCCGACGGCCTCTCCCCCGCAGCCTCCGCCGTGCGCGAGCGGCTGCTCGGCTGGGACCGGCGGATGGCGGCCGAGAGCGCGGACGCCGGGCTCTACGCCGCCGTGCGCGGGGCCGTGGTGCGGCGGCTCGCCGGGCACGAGGCCTTCGCCGCGCTGCGCGAGCCCGCCCCGTACCCCGAGCTGTTCCGCCCCTGGCTGGCCCTCGGGCCCCGGGTCGCCTTCGCCCTGGAGACGCTGCTCACGGCCGGGCCCGTGCCCGCCGTGGACGTCGACCGGATCGTGCGCGAGGCCCTGGAGGAGACCGGGGCGGCCGAGCCGCCCGCCGCCTGGGGCGTGACGCACCGCCTCGCGCCCTGGCAGGCGCTCCCCGACGCCGACGACGCGCAGTGGCCCGGCCTCGCCGGGGACCACGACTGCGTCCTGTCCACGTCGAGCGTGCCCGGCTGGACCGACCGCAGCGCCCGCGCCTCCGCCGCCCGCTACGTCTGGGACCTCGCCGACCGCGAACGGAGCGGCTGGATCGTGCCGTTCGGGGCGTCCGGGGTGCCCGGCGACCCGCACCACCGCGACCAGCTCCCCCTCTGGCTGCGCGGCGAACTCGCCCCCGTCACCACCGACTGGCAGCACCTCACCAAGGAACAGGGATGACCACCTCCACCGCCACCTACGTCCACACCGTCGAGGGCTTCGGCACCGTCACGATCCGGCCCGTCGACCCCGACCGCGACGCCCCGCTCCTGCACGGCTGGGTCACCGAGGAGCGGGCCCGCTTCTGGGGCATGAACGGCACCACCGTCGAGCAGGTCCGGGACATCTACGCCCACCTCGACTCGCTCACCACGCACCACGGCTACCTGGTCGACCTGGACGGGGAGCCGGTCGCGCTGTTCCAGACGTACGACCCCGAGGCGGACCGGGTCAGCGAGTGCTACACGGTGGAGCCCGGCGACATCGGCGTCCACTTCCTGATCGCGCCGAGCACGGCCCCCCGGCCCGGCTTCACCGCCGGACTCATCGGCGCGCTCGTCGCCTTCTCGCTGCGGGACCGCACCCGGATCGTGGTCGAGCCGGACGCCGCCAACGAGAAGGCGATCGCCCGCATGGCGCGGGCCGGCTTCGAGCTGGGCCCGGAGGTCGTGCTGCCCGAGGTCGACCTGCCGGAGGTCTTCATCCCGGAGAAGCGGGCCCGGCTCGCCTTCCTCAGCCGCTAGGGCGTGTTGCGAAAGTAGCGCCGGCCGCCCGAAGGGCGGGCCCGACGGCGTCTGGTGCGTGCGATCGCAAGGCGGAGGGTCGCCCCGATA
>NZ_JBIBVC010000030.1:0-52155 GCF_043080005.1 Streptomyces sp. NPDC015130
CGGTGAGTTCCTAGACAGCTCCCACCACACCGGAGGTCTTCGCCATGTTCAAGACCAGACCAGTGTCAACAACGCTCGTGATCAATACACCTAGGACCTGTCCGGTCGGTGCGCGACCTCCCGTCGGGCCGGACGCGCGGTCGCGTGTCCCAGCCGGCCCGCCGCGCTGTCGAGGAGCATGTCCAGGGCCGCCGGATACGCGCTGTGGTTCATCCGCGCGGCCAGCAGGCCGGCCGTGGCCGCGATGTTCGGGTGCGAGGCGGCCGACAGCCCGGCGTACGTCGACTCCCACATGTGCTCGTCGGCCTCGCGGGCGGCCGAGGGCAGGGCGAGCGAGGCCGCGTCCAGGGCGGCGAAGGCGAGGCTCTGGTCGATGAAGACGTGGTAGATCCGCACCGCGTCCGGATCGGGGAAACCCGCGCTCCGCAGCACCGCCAGGATCGCCTCGTCCACGGCCGTCTCCTGCTCCCGCCCGGTGACGCGGCTCGCGGTGAGCACCGCCGCCTGCGGGTGGGCGAGGTAGGCGCCGTAGATGCGCAGGCCCAGCCGGCGCAGGTCGGCGCGCCAGTCGCCGGTGGGCCGCCAGCCGTCCAGCGCCCGCCCGACGAGCTCCGCACCGATCGCCCGCGTCAGCTCGTCCATACCGGAGAAGTAGCGGTAGAGCGTGCTGGGATCGGCACCCAGCGCCAGTCCGAGACGCCGGGCCGTGAGGCCCTGGCCGCCGTGCTCGGCCAGCATCCGCAGCGCCGTCTCCACGATCAGCCGCTCCGAGAGGACCGCGCCGTTCTTCGTCGGACGCCGCCGTCTGCGCGCCGACTCCGGCACGACCTGCTTGCCCATGACGAGGCTCCTTCCCGCCGACCCGGGCACCTTATGCCAACGCCATAGACGTTATCGAGGCCAGGAGGGTTTCATCGCCTGCACCAGAGGTCACAGCCTCAGGGGAAGCCTCAGGCGCACCTCAGGTGGAGCCTCGGACGTGCCGGGAAACACCCCAGGCACACCTCGGGCCCACCTCGGACACACCTCGGGCAACCGTCTCGGAGAGGGAGATTCCTGTCATGCGTGTACTGCTCGTCGGCGCCGGTGGCGTGGGCACCGCGATCACCCGGATCGCCGCCCGCCGTTCGTTCTTCGACCACGTCGTCGTCGCCGACCACGACCTCGCCCGCGCCGAGGCGGCCGTCGCCGCGCTGGACGACGACAGCAGGTTCAGCGCCTGTCGCGCGGACGCCTCCGACGAGGAGGCCGTCGCGGCGCTCCTCCGGGAGCAGCGCTGCGACGTCCTCCTCAACGCCACCGACCCGCGCTTCGTCCTGCCGCTGTTCGAGGCCGCCGCGGCGGCCGGCGCGCACTACCTGGACATGGCGATGTCGCTGTCGCGCCCGCACCCCGAGCACCCGTACGAGCAGTGCGGGGTCAAGCTGGGCGACGCCCAGTTCGCGCGGGCCGAGGAGTGGGAGAAGGCCGGGCGGCTCGCCCTCGTCGGCATGGGCGTCGAGCCCGGCCTCTCCGACGTCTTCGCCCGGTACGCCGCGGACGAGCTCTTCGACGAGATCGAGGAGATCGGCATCCGCGACGGGGCGAACCTCACGGTCGAGGGCTACGACTTCGCCCCCTCGTTCAACATCTGGACGACCATCGAGGAGTGCCTCAACCCTCCGGTGGTCTACGAGGCCGGCCGTGGCTGGTTCACCACCGAGCCGTTCAGCGAGCCCGAGGTCTTCGACTTCCCGGAGGGCATCGGCCCGGTCGAGTGCGTGAACGTCGAGCACGAGGAGGTCCTGCTCGTACCGCGCTGGGTCGACGCGAAGCGCGTCACGTTCAAGTACGGCCTCGGCGAGGACTTCATCGGCAAGCTGAGGACCCTGCACGCCCTCGGCCTCGACAGCACCGCGCCCGTCACCGTGGCGACGAGCCGCGGCCCGGCCGAGGTCTCGCCCCGCGACATCGTGGCGGCCGTCCTCCCGGACCCGGCGACCCTGGGCGACCGGATGACCGGCAAGACCTGCGCCGGCACGTGGGTCAAGGGCGTCAAGGACGGGGCGCCGCGCGAGGTGTACCTCTACCACGTGGTCGACAACGAGTGGTCGATGCGGGAGTACGGCAGCCAGGCCGTCGTCTGGCAGACCGCGATCAACCCGGTCGTCGCCCTGGAGCTGCTCGCCGACGGCACCTGGTCCGGCTCGGGCGTCCTCGGCCCCGAGGCCTTCGCCCCGCGGCCCTTCCTCGACCTGCTCAGCGCCTACGGTTCCCCCTGGGGCCTGCGCGAGCAGTGAGCCGGCCGCCGCGTCAGCGGGTGCGGCCGGAGCTCTCGCCGGCCGTGTCCGTGATGCCGCGGGAGTGGACGGCGGTGGTGGCGGTGACCTGGCCGACCTTGCCCCACGGCGTGTCCTCGACCATGACGCCCCGCTCGCCGAGGAACTCCAGGCTCTTCCTGTCGAAGATCCATTCGGTACGGATGCCGGCGTGGACCCGGGCGACGGCGACCCCGTGCCGCCCGGCCGCGTCCACGGTGTCCTCCACGACCGTGACGCCCGGGATGCGGGCCGCCGCCTTGTACAGGGCGGCACTGACCTTCGGCGGAGCGATCTGCTCGCGCAGCAGGTCGCCGATCGTCACGAACGCCTCCTGGTCCGGCCCCGGCCCCTGCCCCTCCGTCTCGTCGTAGATCTTCTTCAGGAGAACGGCGGGGTCGGTGGGCAGCGACTCCAGATAGCGGTACGTCGGACTGTTCAGCGTGGGGTCGGGGACGCCGACCGGGTCGACGGGCTTCCCGTCCTTGTCCAGCGCGCCCGCCAGCGGGATCTCCTCGCCGCGCTCGCGGAGCAGTCCGGGCTTGCTCCCGTCGACCGAGAGCCAGACCTCGCGGCTGTGCGGGGTGTCCAGGCGCATGACGGGGTCGGCGTCGCTCTGGCTGGACCAGGCGACCGTGCTGGAGATGTGGATGTACTGGTCGTCGCGGACGGTACGGGCCGGCTTGGCGGCGGCGACGGTCGCGATCCGGTCCAGCAGTACCGTCGCCGACGTCGCCGCCGGGGCCTCGGTGCCCTGGGCCGGGGCCACGGCGGCGTTCCGCTCGGCGCCGGGCGTGGGCTCGACCTGGCCGTTCGTCGCCAGCGTGACGGCCAGCGCGCCCGCCGTCAGGGGGACGGCGACGTACGCCAGCCGGCGCACTCCGGACCGCGGCCTGGCGGCGGGAGCCGTGTCCTGCCGGAACTCGCGCAGCAGCTGGTCCTTGAGGGCCTGGTGGTGGCGGCCGGGCCGGTCACGATCGGCCGGGACGGGCAACAACCGGGCGATCTCCTCGCGTTCGGCCGGGGTGGGCCGGGACGGGGTGGTGCTCATCGGGCTTCCTCCTGGATGGGCCGGACCGCGGAAGCGCGGTCACCATCTATCTGTCCGCGGCCCGGCTCCGAGTTCCCGTTCCGCGGCGGGAGGTCGGTTCCGGCGTACTTGTGGAGCTTCTTGCGGGCGCGCGACAGGCGGGAGCGGACCGTTCCCACCGGGACGCCCAGCGCCTGGGCGGCGGCCGCGTAGTCCAGACCCGACCAGACGCAGAGGGCTACCACCTCGCGCTCGGGGCGCCGCAGGCGGGAGAGCGCCGCCTGGAGCGCCGCGACACGCTCCGCGTCGTCGATCCGGCCGATCAGTTCGTCGGCGAAGTCGGGGAACACCTCCTCGCGCGGCAGCCGGTTCAGGGCCGCCTCGTGACGCCGGGCCGCCCTGCGGGTGTTCCGTACGACGTTGGTCGCGATCCCGAGCAGCCAGGGCCGCAGGGAACCGCCGTCCGCATCCACCGACGCCCGCAGCCGCCAGGCCTCCAGGAACGTCAGCGACAACACGTCCTCGGCCGCGGACCAGTCCCCGGTCAGCCGGAAGGCGTGGTTGTGCACCGCCCTGGCGTAGTCGTCGAAGAGGGACCCGAACGCATCGGAGTCCCCCGCTCGTATTCGGGCACGCACACTCGTCTCCATATCAGCGAACTGTCCGGCCGGCCCGAACGGGTTCCCGGAACGTGACGCACGCCACACGGGCCCCGAGGGGTGCGCGGCCGGCCGGACGCGCCGAGCCCGGGTCGGGTCCCCGAGGCTGTCGGCGAGGCTCCCGGTCAGGTCCCGAGTCCGCCCGACGGGCCTCCGGGTCAGGTCCGGCCCTCACCTGAATCCGCTCGCCACGGGCGGTCGCGGGCTGGCACGCTACCGGCCATGGAACAACCGGAAGTACTCGTCATCGGAGGGCGCGCCGGCGTCGGCAAGACGACCGTGGGGTGGGAGGTCTCGGCCACGCTGCGGGCCGCGTCGATCGGGCACGCGGTCCTTGAGGGCGACTACCTGGGGCAGATCCACCCCGCCCCGGAGGGCGACCCGAACCGCTGGGACATCGCCGAGAGCAATCTGACGGCCGTCTGGGACAACTACGCCCGGGTGGGCTGCCGTCGGCTGGTCTACACGCACACCGTGAGCGTGCTGCCGGAGGTGGGGGACATGTTCGCGCGGGTGATGGGGGAGGGCGTACGGATCGTCCGCGTGCTGCTCACGGCCTCCGACACCGTCACGGGCGAGCGTCTGACCGGCCGGGAGCTCGGCTCCGAACTGGAGCAGGAGATCGCGGGCAGCGCCCGCAAGGCGCGGCTCCTGGACGAGCGGGCCCCCGCCGACACGGTGCGGGTGACGACCGACGGACGGACGGTCCCGGACATCGCGCGCGAGGTGGTCGCGGCCACCGGCTGGACCGGACCGTGACGCCCGGCGGAACGGGACCGACCGGCTGACCCGATCCCCTCGCGTGTTACTTGCCGGTAAGCAATGATGGTGTCCATCCACGGGGCAGCCCGTGGGACATCCATCCACAGGGCCGGGGGCTGAGGTAACGGTGACGACTTTCGACGGACGGACCACGGTGCACGCCTTCCGGGACGACGCGCTGGGGGAACACGACGCCGTCGGGCTCGCCGACGCGATCCGGAAGGGCGAGGTCGGCGCCGCGGAGGTCGCCCGGGACGCCGTCGAGCGGGTCCGGGAGGTCGACGCACGGCTCCACGCGGTCCAGGCGCACGTCTCCACACCGGATCCCGCGGTCTGGGCGAGCGGCGCCTTCGCCGGGGTGCCGACCTTCGTCAAGGACAACACCGACTACGTGGGACTGCCCACCGGTCACGGCAGCGCGGCCTTCACCCCGCGGGCGGCACGGCGGCACTCGCCGTTCACCCGGCAGTTCCTGAGCAGCGGCGTCACCGTGCTGGGCAAGACCCGGCTGCCCGAGTTCGGCTTCAGTCCGACCACCGAGTTCGAGGACGCCGAACCGGTCCGCAACCCGTGGAACACCGGCTACTCCGCGGGCGGTTCGTCGGGCGGCAGCGCGGCGCTCGTCGCCGCCGGAGCCGTACCGATCGCGCACGCCAACGACGGCGGCGGTTCGATCCGCATACCCGCCGCCTGCTGCGGCCTCGTCGGCCTCAAGCCGACGCGCGGCCGGGTCGTCGCGCACGACATGAGCCGTCAACTCCCCCTGGACATCGTCGCCGACGGCATCGTGAGCCGCTCCGTGCGGGACACCGCCGCGTTCCTCGCCGACGCCGAGCTGTCCTGGCGCAACCCCAAGCTGCCGCCCGTCGGTCTGGTCGAGGGCCCCTCGGGGCGGCGGCTGCGCATCGGGTACCTGAAGGACTCGCCGAGCGGGGTCCACTCCGACGCCGCCACCCGGCAGGCCGTCACGGAGACCGCGGCGAGGCTCGAACGGCTCGGACACACCGTCCAGCCGGTCGAGTTGGACATCGACCCGCGCTTCACCGACGACTTCCTCACCTACTGGGGCATGCTGTCGTTCCTCATCGGCGCCACCGGCCGCACCTTCGGCCGGGACTTCGACCGGAACCGTATGGACGGCCTCAGCCGCGGGCTGCGCGAGCAGTACCTGAAGAGCTGGCGGGGCACACCGGGCGTGGTGCGGCGGCTGAAGCGGACGAAGGAGGCGTACGCGGCGGGATTCCGCGGACTCGACCTCGTCCTCTCCCCGGTGCTCGCCCACACGACGCCCCCGATCGGCCACCTCGGCCCGGCCGTTCCCTACGCGACCCTGATCGAACGGATCCTCGCGTACGTCGCCTTCACCCCCGTCGACAACGTCGTCGGTACGCCGTCGATCTCGCTGCCGTCCGCCGGCGCGACGGAGGACGGCCTGCCCATCGGTGTCATGTTCGCCGGCCGCCCCGGAAGCGAACGGACGTTGCTGGAGGTCGCGTTCGCCCTGGAGGCGGACCGCCCCTTCCGGCGCATCCAGGACGCCTGACACCCGCGGCGGAGTCCGCGCGCCACCCGTGGACCCGTCGCCCACGGCCCGGACGGACCCGGACCGGCGACCGTGCGTTCTCCTGCCGGAACCGCCGATTCACGCAATCTCTTCCCCGCCGGAGGCTGTTACCTGAGATTTCTTCCTGCGGTCTTCGACGGGGTGTCGCGCCTCAGAGGCTGGCCTTGATCGGTGCGAGCAGTCAGGATTGGCTCGATCGCGTCGAGACACGGAGGACCGAACGCGTCCCACGGGCCTCGCGGATCCGAACCGACCGCACCGTCCCCGTACATAAGGACCCGTCCTCATGGCCCACCCCGTCACTGCTTCCTCCTCCGCGCTGCTCGTCAGCCATGTGGAGCTGTTCGTCACCGACGCCCGTGCCGCAGCCGAGGCGTTCACCGGCGGTTACGGCTTCCAGGTGTTCGCCACCGCCGAGCGCACCGGCGCCGCGGGCGCGAGCCGGTCGCTCGCCCTGCGGCAGGGCGGCATCGTCCTCGTGGTCACCCAGGCCCTCGACGCCACCCACCCGGCTGCCGCCTACACGGCCGTCCACGGCGACGGCATAGCCGACATCGCCCTGACCACCACCGACGCGCGCGCCGCCCTCGCCGAGCTCACCGCCCGCGGAGCGGCCTCCGGGGCCGGGCCCGTCGAGCACCCCGGCGGCTGGGTCACCGCACGCGTGGCCGCCGGATTCGACGACGTCCACCACACCCTCGTCCAGCGTCCGGCCACCGGAGCCGAGGCGCACGGCACGCCGCTGCCGCTCCCCGGATTCGCACCGGTCGCCGAACTCGCCCCGCAGGAAGCCGAGTCGCCCGCGCTGACCGTCCTCGACCACGTCGCCGTCACCGTGAGGACCGGCGAACTCGCCTCCTCCACCGGCTACTACGAGCGGGTCTTCGGCTACGAGGCCGTCTACGAGGAGCTGATGGTGCAGGGCCGGGAGGCCATGGACTCCAAGGCCGTCCGCAGCCCCGCGGGCGACCTGACCTTCACCGTCCTCGCCCCGAGCCCCGACCACCAGGCGGGCCACATAGGCGACTTCCTCGCCCGGCACGGCAGCGGAGGCGTCCATCACCTCGCCTTCGCCACGGAGAACATCGTCGAGACCGTCGCCCGCCTCGACAAGCGCGGCATCGTCTTCCTCTCCACCCCCGACGCCTACTACGAGGCACTCGCCGCCCGCCTCGACCTCAGCCGCCACTCCGTCGAGGAGCTGCGCGAGCCCGGCATCCTCGCCGACGAGGACCACGCGGGCCAGCTCTTCCAGATCTTCACCCGCACCGTCCACCCCCAGCGCACCCTCTTCTACGAGATCATCGAACGCATCGGCGCCGACACCTTCGGCGGCGGCAACGTCCGCGCGCTCTACGAGGCCGTGCAGGCCGAGAAGGCCGAACACGAGGGCGGCACCGGCGCGGAGAACGCCCGGTGACCGCCGACGCACTCGACGGCATGGTCACCCCCGCCGACGCGGAGGCCCTCGTCGCGGGCGTCCTGCCCACCGGCGTGGAGCGCTTCGTCAACGGCGGCGCCGGCGACGAACTCACCCTCGCCGCCAACCGAGCCGCCTTCGACCGGCTCCACCTCGTCCCGCGCGTCCTCGCCGACGTCTCCGCGACCGGCACCGCCACCACCCTCCTCGGCGACCCCGCCGCCCTGCCGCTGGCCGTCGCCCCCATGGCCTACCAGCGCGCCGTCCACCCCGAGGGCGAACTCGCCGCGGCCCAGGCGGCCTTCGCCGCAGGCATCCCCTTCACCGCCTGCACGTTCAGCAGCACACCGGTCGAGGACATCGCCGCGACCGGCGCCACCGTCTGGTTCCAGCTGTACTGGCTCCGCGACCGGGGCCTCACCAAGGAGCTGCTCGCCCGCGCCGAGGCCGCCGGCGCCCGCGCCCTGATGCTGACCGTCGACACCCCCTACATGGGCCGCCGACAGGCCGACATGCGAGGCGCGTTCACCCTCCCCGAGGGCGTCTCGGCCGTCCACTTCGAGCGCGGCAGCGACGGAGTCCCGCGCGGCGCCCGCGACGGCGTCAGCGCCATCGCCGCCCAGACCGCCGGCCTGGTCGACCCCTCCCTGTCCTGGAACGACCTCGACTGGCTGCGCGAGCACACCCGGCTCCCGCTCGTCCTCAAGGGCATCCTCGACCCCGCCGACGCCGAGCGCGCCGCCGCCCACGGCGCCGACGGCATCGTCGTCTCCAACCACGGAGGCCGCCAGCTCGACGGCGCCCAGCCGGCCCTCGAAGCGCTCCCCGCCGTCGTCGACGCCGTCGCCGGCCGCAGCGGGATCCTCCTCGACAGCGGCGTCCGCAGCGGCACCGACGTCCTCAAGGCCCTCGCCCTGGGCGCCTCCGGCGTCCTCGTCGGCCGGCCCGTGCTGTGGGGGCTCGCCGCCGGGGGAGAGGCGGGCGTCACCAAGGTCCTCACCCTGCTCCGCGAGGAACTGCACAACGCCCTCGCCCTGGCCGGCTGCCCCGACCCCGCTACCGCCGCACGGCTCCGCGCCGTACGCGCCGCGGGCGGTGACCTCCGATGATCACCTCCGAGGCGCTCCACCCCGCCGTCGGCGACCCGCTGCTCTCCTCGATGAACTTCCTCAACGAGGTCGCAGGCCGCCACCCCGACGCCCTCTCCCTCGCGGTCGGCATCCCGCACGAGGGCTTCTACGACGTCGAGGACATCCACCGCGCCCTGCGCGTCTACAGCGACCACCTGCGCACCGCGACCGGACGCACCGAGGAGCAGGTCCGCCGCACCCTCCTCCCGTACGGCCGGACGAAAGGCATCATCCACGAACTGATCGCCCGTCAACTCGCACGCCCTAGACCGGGCGGTCCATGGCCGGACGGCCCGTGGCCGAGGCGAAGCCGAGCCAGGTGTGGCGGTTGCCCCACCAGCACCAGCCGACCTTGGGGGCGTCGCGTCGCTCGCGGCCGTCCCGCCCCGTGCCGTTGCTGATCCAGATCGCCGGGGTACGGGCGTCCAGGGTGCCGTTCGCCTTGCGCAGCCGGGAGCCGATGGTCATGAAGCAGAGGTTGCGTTCGAGGGCGGCGGGCTGCTGGAGCACCCAGTGGATGCCCTCGGTGAGCACGAGAGGGGTGCGCTCGTCCTCCGTCAGGGCCGGCAGCGCCTCCTCCGGGCTCCAGTTGGACATGCGGTCCCCGCGGTCGACGCCGGTGACCAGGTAGAACGGCGCGTCGGGGAGCTCGATCCCGGACGGGGCGAAGTCGTCGACGTCGGGCATGTCGACCACGACGAAGCCGGGCTTGTCGGCGCGCCGGAGGAGCGGGGCGAGCGCCGAGGCGGGGGCGCGGTCCGGATGGACGGCGAGCAGCGCGCCGGCCTCGGCCCCGTCGGTCGTTTCGGCGGCGAAGCTCCGCAGCGCGTCGGCGGAGACCCCGGCGAGTTCGTGCACCCCGAGTTCGATCAGGCGCTCGGCCTGCGCGGCGAGCGAGGGGAGCGGGGGCAGGGCGGCGGTGGGCGCGGTGACGGGCAAGGGACTCCTTGATACGGGTGGGCTGGGGCTGGGGCTGGGGCTGGGGCTGGGGCTGGGGCTGGGGGTTCGGGGGTTCGGGGCGGGTCCTGGTGCGGGCCGCCGGGCTCGGGCTCAACGGGCCGGCCTGCGGGAAGGTTCCCGACCGTGCCACCGGCGCCGTCCGCGCTCACTCGATCGGTTCGACCGCCTCGCCGCGCCGCCGCCGCTCCGGCAGGGTGGAGCCCGTGGTGACGACGGATCCGGGACGAGCCCCGGCGGACCGGGGACCGGCCCCGGCCGGCCCGGGATGAGCCCCGCGCCGCCCCTGGACCCGGCGGTCTTCGACGGTGCCGTCGCCGCCGTCGCGCTGCTCGCGGGCCCCGAGGGCCGACTCCTCTACACCAATGCCGCCTTCACGAGGATGTTCGGCGCCCGGCAGGTCGGCCTGCCCGCCCGCAAGGCCTTCCCGGACCCCGACGGCTGGCGCTTCCTGTCGGTCCTCGACGAGGTGCGGGCCACGGGGCGGGCCCGCCAGGTCACCGGCGCGCGGGAGCCCGACCCGGACGCACCCGGGCAGTCGCGCTACTTCGTGTACTCGTGCAGCCCCGTGACCACCACGGAGGGCGAGGGGATCCTCGTGGTGGCGATGGACACCACCACCGAGACCTTCGCCCTCCAGCGGTACCGGGCCCTGGTCTCCGCCGTGTCGGTGATGGTCTGGGTCAGGCACGCCGACGGGGCCATGGAGGAGATCGTCCCCGGCTGGGAGCGGCTCACCGGCGTCCCCTGGCACCCGCGCGCCGACGCGGGCTGGTACGAGCACGTCCACCCCCGCGACCGCGACAAACTCGGCGCGGACTGGCACGACGCCGCGACACGCGGGGCCGGCGGCACCTTCCAGTGCACCTTCCGGGTGCGCGCCGCCGACGGCTCGTACCGTCATCTGTCCACGCGCGGCGTCCCCGTCCTGCGCGAGGGCCGGGTCGCCGAATGGATCGCCGCCACCGTCGACATCGAGGACACCTGGCGCGCCCAGCTGCGGGAACGGCTCCTCGCCCGGGTCGCGACCGCCACCGGGCAGAGCCTGGGGGAGGCCTTCGGCGAGGTGGTGAACGTCGTCGTGCCCGAACTGACCGACGCCTGCCTCATCCTGCTGCTCTCCCACGAGGAGTGGCCGCTGCCCGCACATGCCCCGATCACGGCCCGCAGGGTGGCCTCCGCCGCCCGGTCCGGACTGCCGGCACCGCCGGCCCTGCTCGGACAGAGCGTCACCGTCACCCGTACGGTCCGCGAGGTCCTGGAGTCCCGCGTCCCCCGCACCTTCGGCATCCCCTCCGGAGGCCCCGTGCCGGCCGAGCTCCTGCCGGCCGTCACGGAACGGTGGCTCACCGCCTCGGGGGCCACGAGCGTCACCCTCGTCCCGCTGGTCGTCGACGACACCGTCCTCGGCTACGCGGCCACCAGCACCAACGGCGACAGCCCGGCCCTCGGCCCGAGCGAGACCGAACTGCTGCGGGAAGTCCTCCATCACGCCCAGCAGCCGATCCGCAAGGCCCTCGCCCTCCAGCGCGCCCGCCGCACCGCCCTCGCCCTCCAGCGCGCCCAGCTCACCCGGCCGCCCGCCGTCCTCGGGGCGAGCCTGGCGGCCTCCTACCAGCCGGCCAGCTCCGCCAACGAGATCGGCGGCGACTGGTACGACGCCTTCGTGCTGCCCGACGGCACACTCGTCCTCGACGTGGGAGACGTCGTGGGCCATGACCTCGCCGCCGCCACCGCGATGACCCAGATGCGCAACATGCTCCGCGCCCTGGCCTACAGCCGGGCGCCCATCGACACCCCCGCGGATGTGCTCGGCCGCTTCGACGAGGCGGCCGAGGGGCTGGGCGCGGCGTCCTTCGCGACGGCCGTCCTCACCCAGCTGCGGCGACTGCCCGACCGCCGGTGGCGCCTGAGCTGGTCCAACGCCGGTCACCCGCCGCCCCTGCTGATCCCGGAACACGGCGACCCGCTCTTCCTCGACGGTACGCAGGAGGACCTGCCGCTCTGTGTCGACCTCAGCGTCCCCCGCAGCACCCACACCCGCGTCCTCGGCGCGGGGGACACCCTCCTGCTGTACACGGACGGGCTCGTCGAGACCCCCGCGGTCACGCTCGCCGACGGCCAGCGGCGACTCGCCCGCGCGGCGGCCCGCCACCGACGGGCGCCGCTGGCCGAGCTGCTGCACTGCCTCCAGGACCTCTCCGACCACCGCGACGACACCGCGATGATCGCCTTCCGCGCGGACCCGGCCGAGTCGCCGTGAGACCGCAAACCGCAGATACTGCCCGAAACGGTCAAGATCGACCCTTCGGGGCGAGGGTCGAGGCCGAGGCGGAGACCGAGACGGAAACCGACGCGGAGACGGAGACGGTGATGGTGACGGCGACGGACGACTACCCCCTGCTCGACCTCTTCTGGACCATGCTCTGGTTCTTCCTGTGGATCATGTGGCTGTTCCTGCTGTTCAAGATCATCACGGACATCTTCCGGGACGACGAGCTCAGCGGCTGGGGCAAGGCGGGCTGGCTCATCCTCTGCCTCCTGCTCCCCTTCCTCGGAGTCCTCGTCTACGTCATCGTGCGCGGCACCGGGATGACACAGCGGGAGATGGCCCGGGCCAGGGAGTCGGAAGCGGCCTTCCAGGACTACATCCGCACCTCCGCGTCGACCTCCCCGGGCGGCGGCAGCGCAGCCGAACTCTCACGGCTCGCCGAGCTGAAGAAGAGGGGGGCGCTCACCGAGGAGGAGTTCCAGCAGGCGAAGGCGAAGCTCCTGGCCTGAAAGCGACCGACCCGTACGAGCGGGGTGAGCGGACAGGCAGGGGCAGGAGACGGCATGGAGTGGAAGCTGCGGTTCGAGCGGCTGCGCGCGGGCGCCGAGCGACGCTTCCCCGTCCTCACCGAACTCACGAGCCGGCTGCTGTCCGGCAACCTCCTGGACGCGGGGACCAGGCTCGCCGCGCAGGCCTTCCTGGCCGCCGTCCCCCTCCTCTTCGCCTTCGCGGCCTTCGCCCCGCTCGGCGTCCGCGACCAGCTGAGCGACTCACTCGGCGCCATGTTCGGCCTGAGCGGGGATTCCGAGAAGCAGCTCCAGCAGGTCCTGTACCCCACGTCCGACGAGGAGGTCCGTGAGACGACCGGCGCGGTCGGCGTGATGGTCGCCCTGGTGTCGGCGACGAGCTTCAGCCGGGCCATGTCCCGGGTGTGCGAGCGGGCGTGGCGGCTGCCCAGGGCCAAGACCCGGATCGCGGCCTGGCGCTGGGTGGTGTGGCTCCTGGTCCTGGTGCTCGTGGTCGTGTTCCAGGCTCCGATCAGGAACGGCTTCGGCCTCGGCGCCGTCGTGGGCGTCGTCCTCACCTTCCTGCTGGCCACCGGCGTCTGGCTGTGGACCCAGCACCTGCTCCTGGCCAAGCGCGTCGCGTGGCGGGCCCTGCTGCCCGGTGCGCTGCTCGCCGGCACCGCCACCACCGCGCTCGGTCTGACCGCCCGGATCTACGTGCCCGGCGCGGTCGACAGGGCCGTGGCCGCCTACGGTGCCTTCGGTCTCGTCCTGGTCATGCTGTCGTGGCTGATCGTGGTGTGCGGCGCGGTCACCTTCGCGGTCACCATCGGAGCCGTACTCGCGGAGGAACCTCCCCTGAACCGCTATGTGATGCGGGACGGCAAAGACAAGGAGCCTCCGGAGGACGAAGAGGAAGGGGAAGGCGAAGAGGGGGAGGAGGACAAGGCCGGGTGACGCCGGTGCGCGCCGCCCGCCGCGACCACGCCGTCCGTTCCGTTCCTCCGGCCGCGACCGACGTCACCCCACAGGCGCGATGTCCGCCCACAGTGCGCTCGCGTCGGGGGAGAGGGGTACGACCGCTCCGGCCGGCGCGGGCGCGTCCTCGTCCCACCACACGCCCTGGCCGGGCGTCAGGACGCGGCCGTCCGGCCCCGCCTGCCACTGTCCCGCGAGGACGTGGAGGACCCCGGCGTGACCGGCGGGCGGCGCGACCGGGCCGGTGACCCGGTCCACCCGGGCCGTCGCGCGGCCGCGTCGCACCATGATGTTCAGGACCCGGCAGCCGCCGCCAGGCAGTTCGGCGGCGAGGGTGAGGTCGCCGGAGAAGGCGAACGGCTCGCCCGCGCGCTGCAGGAGGCGGTCGAACACCCCCGGGCAGCTGAGCCGCACACCGTCGCCGGCCAGCAGGGTGAGCGTCCGGTCGATGCCGGGGAACGCCGAGAACGGCCCGTCCCGGTCGATGTCGGCGACGCTCGCGCGCCACGCGAACTCCTCCTCGCCCGCGGGCCGCGAGGCGATCTGCCGGGTCGTGCCCCCGCCGTTGCGCCACCGGCCCGCCGTCAGCGTCTCGACGTCGAAGTGGTGCATGGGAGGGCTCCTGACCTGCGTCCTGTGCGAGGTGTGGATCATACGGCGCGGCCGGCGGAAGGGCCGGGGCGGTGAGGACGGTTGACGAAAGGTCTGGACCAACCTACGGTCTGCTGGAGCGCGCGCCATGCCCAGGACCATCCCCCCACGTCCCCAGGAGCACGCATGCCAGGCCCTCGGATCCCCCGTGTCCTCGGAGCGGGTCTCGTCACCCTCCTCGCAGCCGCCGCCCTCGCCGCCCCCGGCGCCACCGCCAGCGCCGACGACGCGCGGCCCGCACGAACCACCCTCGCCGCACCCGCGGCCGTGCCCGCAACGGCGGACGCCGCCGCGGACACCTGTGCCCTCAAGCCGAAACCCGCCGGGAAGGTGCTCCAGGGGTACTGGGAGAACTGGGACGGCGCGGCCAACGGCGTCCACCCGCCCTTCGGCTGGGCGCCCATCGACGACCCGCGCTTCGCCGCCCACGGCTACAACGTCATCAACGCTGCCTTCCCCGTGATCCGTTCGGACGGCACCGTGCTGTGGGAGGACGGCATGGACAGCACCGTCCGCGTGGCCACCCCGGCGGAGATGTGCCGCGCCAAGGCGGCGGGCGCGACCATCCTCATGTCGATCGGCGGAGCCGCGGCCGGTATCGACCTCAGCTCGCGCGCCGTCGCCGACCGCTTCATCGCCACGATCGTGCCCATCCTGCAGAAGTACAACTTCGACGGGATCGACATCGACATCGAGACCGGCCTGGTCGGCAGCGGCTCCATCGGCACCCTCTCCGCCTCGCAGGCCAACCTCGTGCACATCATCGACGGCGTCCTCGCCCGCATGCCCGCCGGCTTCGGCCTGACCATGGCCCCGGAGACCGCGTACGTCACCGGAGGCAGCGTCGCCTACGGCTCGATCTGGGGCGCGTACCTGCCCATCGTCAAGAAGTACGCCGACAACGGGCGCCTGTGGTGGCTCAACATGCAGTACTACAACGGCAGCATGTACGGCTGCTCGGGCGACTCCTACTCCGCCGGAACTGTCGCCGGGTTCGTCGCCCAGACCGACTGCCTGAACCGGGGCCTCGTCATCCAGGGCACCACCATCCGCGTGCCGTACGACAAGCAGGTCCCCGGCCTCCCCGCCCAGCCCGGCGCGGGCGGCGGCCACATGGCCCCGTCGACCGTGGCCCAGGCGTGGAACCACTACCGAGGGGCGCTCAAGGGCCTGATGACCTGGTCGGCGAACTGGGACGGGTCGAGAAACTGGACCTTCGGCGACAACGTGAAGGCCCTCCAAGGCCGCTAGGGCATGTATCGGAAGTGGATCTCATCAGGTGTCGAGCGGAAGTTCCAGCAGTTCCTCTGGAGGCTGGAAACAGGAGCGTCGATACAGAGGGGTGCTGCGCTCTGACGGCCATACGATCAAGCCCTCAAGGCCGGCGCTGCGTGAGTGCTGCTTCAGCGCCTCCAGGAGTGCCGAGCCGGCTCCTTTGTTCCGTTGTGACGGCATGACGAAGAAGTTCGTGACATAGCCGAACGGGTTGTTGTCGCCATAGGGCTCCGGCATCCTCTCCACCAGACAGAGGAAGACGTGTCCGCAGATTTCACCCTCGGTCTCCGCGACCCAGGCCAACCAGTGGCCTTCGCTGAGCCGGGTGCGGATCCACTGCTCGGCCTCTTCCAGGAGCCGAGCAGGAGCCGGCGGTTGCCCTTCGTGGTCCTCCTGCTTGAACGTCCAACGTAGTTCGGCCAAGGTCCGCGAATCGGCGGGCCGGGCCGGACGCACGATGAGGTCTGCCGTCATGGGACGAGCTTCAGTCCTGCAGCACGGTGAGGCAACCGATTTCCGCGCCGGTCACAGCCACTCGTTGATGGCCGCAACGAGGACGGTCGCCTCATAGGGGACCGCGAGTTTGTCGTATCTCGTGGCCACCGCCCGGTTCCTCTTGAGGCGGTTGATGCCGCACTCGACTGCGTGGCGCTCCTTGTAGTCCTCCGAGTCGAACTTCGGCGGTCGGCCGCCGTGTGAGCCGCGCTTCTTGCGGTTGCGGGCCTGGTCAGCCTTGTCCGGGATCGTGCAGCGGATGCCACGTCGCCGCAGATAGGCGCGGTTCTTGCGGGAAGCGTAGGCCTTGTCGGCCCGTACCCGGCGGGGACGAACGCGCGGTCTGCCCGGCCCCAGCCGCGCGACCCGGATGCGTCCCAGAACGACCTCGAACTGCGGGGAATCGCCGCACTGCCCAGCCGTGATCACGATCGACATGGGCTTCTGGCCCTGCTCGACAGCGAGGTGCAGCTTGGTGGTCAGGCCGCCGCGCGAGCGTCCGAGCCCGTGGTCAGCCGGTTCGCTGGCAACACCGCCGGGCGGCTCCTTCTGTAGATCCCCCTTTTCCGTGCCCCGGCGGCGTGCCGGTGGGCCCGGCACACCGTGGAGTCGACGTTGATGTCCCAGGTGATCAGGTCCTTCGCGTCCGCGCGGGCCTGAAGTGCGGCGAAGATCCACTGCCACGTGCCATCGCGCTGCCAACGCCGGAACAAGTCGTACACCCTGCCCCACGGCCCGTACTCGGCAGGTACATCCCGCCAGGGGATGCCGGTGCGGACCCGAAACCGTATGCCGTCGATCAGCTGCCGCCGGGTCCATAGCGGCGGTCGGCCGGGCTTGGCACCCTTCGGCAGCAACGCCTCCAGCACCGTCCACTGCTCGTCCGTCAGGTCTCCACGCGCCACAAACCAAGATCATCCCATGCTCGAGATCCACTTCCGATACACGCCCTAGGGCCTGTCCGGCGGATCACGGCCGGGGTCGCGACGCCTGGCACGGCACCTCGCCGCGTTGCCGAAACGCCCGAATAGCTCCGCTATTAGGGCGCTCCGGCGCCTTGCGATGCACCGCACCAGACGCCGCGACCTGTCCGACCTTGATCCGCCGGACAGGCCCTAGTCGCAAACAGCCGTCGGGCCGGACCGTCCTCAGGACGGTCCGGCCCGACGGGTCAGGCGGCTCTACGAGATGACGGTCGGGTTCTCCCCCGGAAAGTCCGGCGGAAGGCCGTCAGGCTCCACCGTGCCTGTCACCAGCCCGGTGAGGTACTCGGTGAGCGTGCCGTCGTACGTCCCCCAGTACCCGTTCCGCGTCTCCACGACGACGGTCCAGGAGTCGGGGCCGTCAGGCCCGGTGCGCCAGTAGAAGTTGTCGCCCTCGGCCGAGTCTCCCCAGGGGATCAGCCCCCCGGGCTCCGGGTACGGGACGTACCCCTCGGTCATCTCCTCCTCATGCAGTTCGGCGAGCGACCGCAATGTCTCCTTCATCCCTCGCACGAAACCGACTTCCTCCCCGGGGTCGGGGAGATGGACGCTCAGAAAGTCGGCCATGATGAACGCCGGGTACCGCTCGGAAAGCTCCACGAAGTCCTGGGGAAGACCGGTTCCGAGTTCAGCCGAAACAACACCCCAGTTCAACGTCCTCGGCTGCGCGGCCTTGATGGGACCGAGCGCCGGAACGACTTCTTCGAGTCTGTGGATCTTCAACACGTCACCTGCGGGGTCGGGATGTTCTTGATATTCACTGAGAACAGTCTCGAATTCTTCTGCGTGAAGGCGTCCATCTGTATCGCTGTGGGGATGTTTTCGCGGCCGTTCCCATACTCCAGCTTACCGAAATAGAGGACCGGTTCAGACGTGAGGGCCTTCGCCATCCGATTCTCGCATCTCCTCATGTCGGGGGTGTTCATCTGCTGGAAGCCCGTGAAGATGTTCTCCTTGATCCAGTCCCCGTGGAACCTGTCACCGAGTATGTGACTGCGATTGAAAGCGTACTTCTTGCCCCCCCGTTCCTGTTCGGAGACGAACCCCGGGGGCTCCCAGGTCCCCTTGCGGGGGCCGCGTGAGTTCTTGGGCTTCAGGTCACCGGGGCAGATGAGTGCGGCCACACCCGTCGGCGTCTCCCGGTCCGCCCCCTCGATGGTCCTCGCCGTGACCGTGGGCATGTAACGGAAGCGCTCGGACCTGTCCCGGTCGCACGGGTTCTGGCCGCCGTTGGGCGCGCTGACCCCCGCGTCCGGGTTGTTGTACATCTCGGCGGCCTGTTCGGGGGTGAATCCGAACGTCAGCATCATCTCCTGGAAGTCCTCCTGGGAGAACTGCTTCATGTACCCCGCGTCGAGCGTCCAGCGGGAGTCGCCGGTGCCCCAGTCGAACTCGGGTTGCCGTGCCGGAGCCGGGTTGTTCGGGTTCTGAGCGATGATCTTGACGATGTTGACCACGGTCTTGCCGAGGGCACCACCACCAGGCCCACGGCCCTTGCCGGGTCCACGACCAGGACCAGGACCGGGACCCGGGCCGGGGCCACGGCCACCACCGCAGTTCCGGGTGCACGCTCCCGAGGCCGCGTTGCTGCTGTACGCCCAACTGCCCACACTGCTCTGGGTGCCGATGTAGGGGCCTTGGTAGACGCCTGTCAACGCCCAGCTGCCGGCCGAGGTGGCCGCCGCGTTCATCGCCTGGTTTCGCCGGTACTGGTCCACGACCAGCCCGGTGCCCGTGACGGCCGTGGCCCCGGCGACCCACCAGAGCGCGGTTTCCGCGCTGATGCCACCCGCGAACGCCAGGACGGCGAGACAGGGCGGGCAGTGACCGGTCGGGTCGGTCTCGTTGAGGGGGTCGGCGTTGCCGTACGTGTAGCGGTTGGCCTGGACGGACGGACTGGGGTCGATCTGCCAGGTGTCGCGGCTGGTGAAGCTTCCGATGCCGGGCTGGTACCAGCGGGAGGCCATGTTGACCTCGCCCGTGGAGGCGTCGGTCCAGCCGGACTGGTACCCCACGGCCGGGTTCGCGCCACTGGTGGCGGTCACCTTGCCGAAGGGGTCGTAGGCCCGGGAGGACGAGACCTGGGTGCCGTCCGCCGTGAGGCCGGCGACGAGGTCGGTGTGCTGGTCCGTGACCGCCAGGCGGGCCGAACCGGCTGTTCCCGTCGTCGCGCTGGCGAGCAGCGTGCCGCCGGGGGTGCGGTTGTAGCTGGTCGTACCGTCCATGACGAGGTCGTTGGTGGCGCCGTCGTAGGCGAAGGTCGCGCCTCCGTGGCTCAGGACCCGGTCGAGGGAGTCGTAGGTGAAGGTGCTGGTGCCGTTGGTGATCGTGCGCTCGAAGGCGTCCGTGGCGATCTGGCGGCTGCTGCCGCCCTCGGTCACGGTCTTCTCGGTGCCGCGGGCGCTGTAGCTGATGCTCTGGCCGCCCCACGTCTCCAGCCGGTTGCGGGAGTCGTAGGTGGCGGTGATGTCACCTCTCCTGGTCAGGTTGCCGGCCTTGTCCCACTCGAAGGCCGTCGTCGTGCCACCGACCGTCTCGGAGGTCATGCGACCCGCGAGGTCGTAGCCGTAGGTCTCGACGGCCGCCCCTGCCGTGCCGGTGGCGCTCCTCTTGACCAGCCGGTCGTCGAGGTCGTACTCGTATGCCTGACCGAGGACCTTTCCGCCCGTACCCAGCTTCGCGACACTGTCGTCCACGAGTCGGCCCAGGGCGTCGTACGTGTACGAGCGCTTCGCGCCGATGGTCCACGTGCCGCCGCCGGCGGGGCGTGCGTACTCCTCCGCGGTCGGTCGCCCGGCCGCGTCGTAGCCGCTGCGCAGCTGCGTGCCGGTGAGCGGATCGGTCGTGGTGCTGAGGCGTCCGGCCTGGTCGTAGGTGAAGCCCGTCGTGCCCGCGGCGTCGGTACGGGAGGTCAGCAGGCCGTCCGCGTCGTACCCGTAGGACGACGTGCCGGAGGGGCCGTCGGTGTTCAGGAGCTGACCGCGGTCGTTGTAGGTGTAGGTGTTGCCCGCGAGGACTCCGTCGCCGCCGAGGCCCGTGACACGGTCGGCGAGGTCGTACGACAGGCTGCGCGGCCGGGTGGCCACGGCGGTTCCGGAGCCGGTCTCACCGGTGAGGCGGCCCAGGGCGTCGTACGTCTTCTGGCGCTTGACGTTGCCCGGCAGCAGCTCGGTGAGGAGCTGTCCCGCCGCGTCGTAGACGTTCGTCCAGGTGCGGACGTCCGGGTTCCAGTGCTGCGAGGTGGCCGGTTCGATCGTGGACTCGGGCAGGCCCCACGTGTTGAACGTGTAGTACGTGGCCTTGCCGCGGCCGTCGGTCAGGCGCGTGCGGTTGCCCGCCGCGTCGTAGCCGAAGGTCGTGGTGATGGAGTCGGTGCCGGTGACCGGTTCGACCTGCTTGGTCATCCGGCCGAGGGCGTCGTAGGTGTAGGTCCGCCGGGCGCCGCCGGCGGAGACCGACGCGGTGACGTTTCCTTCGGCGTCGTACTCGGAGGACACCGAGCGCAGGACCGTCGTTCCGGTGCCGAAGTCCGACACCGTCAACGGGCTGCCGAGGACGTCGTACGCCGTGACGGTCCTGCGACCGGTGGCGTCCGTGGACTCGGTCTTGCGGCCGAGGCCGTCGTAGGCGGACCGGGTGATGCCGCCGAGCGGGTCGGTGACGGTCAGCGCCTCACCCGCGGTGTTGTACGTCGTCGCCGTCCGGCGGCCGCCCGGGGTCGTCCACTCGGCCAGGTTGCCCGCGTCGTCGAGGACATAGCGGGTGACCAGGTGTTGCAGCGTCGGCTTGCGTTCGATCGTGGTGGCGGTGAGCTTGCGGCCCAGTTCGTCGTAGGTGGACTCGGTACGCGCTCCCGTCGGGTCGGTCTCGGAGAGCCGCAGACCGGTCGGGGTCGAGGTGTAGGTGGTGACGCCTCCGCCGGACAGCGCCGTGGCGGTACCGCCGAAGGTGGTGGCGCCGGGAGCCTGGAGCCCCTGGGCACCGGCGGTCGCCGGGTCCGTCCTGCTGACGAGGTTGCCCAACTGGTCGTAGGCGTACGACGTCGTACGTCCGAGCGGGTCGGTGGTGGAAGCAGGCTTCCCGAGCCTGTCGTACGTCGTGCGCCGGACAGCGGTGATCGGCGTGGCCGCGCCCGGCGCGGTGTAGTCGGGCAGCGTGACGGCGACGGGGCGGCCGAGCCTGTCGGTCTCCGTGCGGGTCACCAGGCCGCGTGCGTCACGGGTCTCGGTGACCTCGCCGAAGGTGTTGTAGCCGGACAAGGTGGTGGGCGAAGCCGCGGTGGCGGCAGCGCCGTTCTCCTCGACCTGCACCTGCGGCGCCGTCGCCTCGACCAGGCGGCCGAGCGCGTCGTAGCGGCTGGTGGCCGTGTTGCCGCGGGGGCTGACCTGCGTGACAGCCAGTCCCCTCTGGTCGAACGTGCCCGAGGTGACCCGGGTCCGGGTGCCGTCGGTGACGGTCGCCTTCCTGGTGTTGCCCGCCTCGTCGTACTCGGTCGTGGAGGTGAGCTTCCTGCCGGAGCCGTCGATCGACTGCGTCTGCTCCGTGACCCTGTTGTCACCGTCGTAGGCGAACGTCGTCACGCGGTTGAGGCCGTTCGGGTCGAAGACGCTCCGCGTCGTCCGTCCGGTGGCGTCGACCGTGTCGACCGTCGTACGGCCGCCGCTCTCGGTCCGGGAGACCGCGTTGCCCGCGCCGTCGTACACCGTCGACTCCAGGACGATGTCCTTCGTGGAGCCGTTCGCCTGGGTGACCCGCCTCGCCGTCCTTGAGGCCTGTAGACCGTCGTCGTAATAGGTGAAGGCGGTCGTGGCACCCATCGCGTCGGTCGTCGAGGCCAGCCGGCCCGCCGGGTCGTACGCGTGGGAGACCAGGACCAGGTCACGGGACTGGCCGGACGGATCGCCCGTCCAGTCCTTCAGGACCGACTCGGCCGGCAGCCCGCGCTGGGTGAACGCGTGCGTGATCACGTTGCCCGCGGGATCCGTCTCACGGATCACCCGGCCCAGCGCGTCATGGACGAAGACCGACTCGTTGCCCGCCGCGTCCGTGACGCTCTCGTTCAGGCCGAGGGCGTTGTAGCGGTACGTGGTGGTGCGGGTGGCGTCGCCGCCGGTGGTGTCCTCCGTCGACTCGGTGAGCAGCTGCCCGTCGGCGTCGTACGTGCGGGAGACCTTCGCGGTGTGCGTGACACCCGTGATCTCGTTCTTGACCCCGGGGCCCGTCTCCGAGGAGACACGCGACATGGCGTCATGGGTGAAGGTACGGGTGACACCCGCCGGGTGGGCGTCGGAGACCTCGGTCTCTGTCAGCTTCCGGCCGATGGCGTCGTACGTGTACGACGTGACCAGCCCGCCGGGCGCCGTCGACTTCGCCACGTCACCGCTCGCGAAGTACGCGTAGGAGGTGGTGGCCCCGCCAGGGGTCTTCTGGGTGGCGACCAGCCCTCGCGGGGTGGTGCCGCCGCCCACGGCCGGCTCGCTGCCGGTCGTGTAGGTGGTGACGACCGCGCGGCCGTCCGCCAGCGTCACCGCGTCGGTCAGACCGAGCGTGGTGTACGAGGTGGTGGTCCGGTAGCGGTTGTCGCCCGGGCCGGTGGACCGACCGTCACGGACGGCCACCTGCTTGCCGTTGCGCGGGTCCAGCGGGTCGGAGGCGTTGTGGTAGTACTCCGCGAACGAGGTCCAGCAGGAGTTCGCGTCCCGGCAGGTCGTGGTCGAGACGGTGTTTCCGCGCTCGTCGTGACCGGTGACGGTCGCGTGACCGTTGGGGTCGGTGACCGTGTGGAGGAAGCCGCCGACGTCGTACGAGAAGGTCGTGACCCCGCCGTCCGCGTCCGTGGACGCCGTCGGGCGCTGGCCGCGGACCGCGTCGAAGGTGCTGCTGGTCTTCGCGCCCGTCGGGTCGGTGACCGTGACGGTCGAGGTCAGCGAGGAACCCGAGGCGTGGGTACGCGCGCTGTGGTGCCGGGCGACCTGGTCACCGCTGAGGGTGCGCGGGTAGACGGCGACCTCGTCGATGCGACCGGTGAAGTACTGCACTCCGTCGCCCGGGGACGCGGGCCACCACTTGGTGTGGCCGGCGCCGATGTACGTGCGCTGGTTGGTCTCGTGGGTGACCGGAACGGTGGTGGTCTGGGCGACCTGCGCACCGTCGAGGTACAGCGTGTGGGTGGGCCCTTGCGCCGTCACGACGGCGTGGTGCCACTCGTTGTCCGTGACGGTGTTCGGCGACGTGTTGGTCGCGCCCACACCTCGGGTGAAGTACTGGCCGTGGAGTTTGTTGTCCGAGCCGACGTAGAGTACCGGCGCGTAGGAGAGGGCATCCGGGAGCGGCTTCTCCTGGTCGCTGAAGAGCACACCCGGCTTGGTGGTCCTGAACCACAGCTCGACCGACAGGTCGGTGTTCGGCAGGTGGCCGCCCACGAGTTCGGCGTACCCGTCGCCCGAGAACTCCGCCGCGGAACCGTCGCCGGGCCCGAAGGCCCCGGTGGCCCCGGGAGTCGCCTTGGTGTAGGTGCCGTGGGCACCGGCCGCGGCGACCTTGTTCAGGACGGTCGTGCCGCCGGGCTCGTTCAGCTGCCAGTAGCCGGAGGGGGCGTCCGCCATGACGGCACCCTGGTACTGGTCCCCGCTGCCGGTGACGAGACGGTTGCGCGCCTTGTAGTGGTCCGCGACGGTCTGGGCGTCCAGTTCCTTCGTGTAGAAGGCGGCTTCGTCGAGCCGGCCGTTGAAGTAGCGGGTGGCACGGGCCTGCCCGTCCCACTCCTCACTGGAGTAGCCGCCGCCGAGGTAGGCGTGCGCGAGGGTCTCCGGCTTGACGACACCGGCCTTGGAACCGATCTTGGCGCCGTCGAGGTACAGCGACTGACCGGTCGGCCCGCCGGTGATGACCACGTGGTGCCACGCGTTGTCGGCGACCTTCACACCACCCATGACCGGCCAGCCCGCGGACGGGCCGTCCCACAGGTGGCCGCGGAGCTTGCCCTCCCCGTCGACGAGGAGACTCGCGTTCCACATCGTCGGGGTGGTCCCGAGTTCGGCGTTCTGCAGGCCGAGCAGGACACCGTTGGGCTTGTCCGTCTTGAACCACAGTTCGACGGAGAGCGAGGAGGCACCACCGATCGACTCGGCCGGTACGGAGATCGCGCCCTTGGACCCGTCGAGGGTCACCGCGCCGTCGTCGCCGTCGAGGAAGGCGCCGACCCCACCGAGGGTGACCCCGTCCCGATAGGAGCCGTTGCCTCCGGCTGATATCTCGTCGACCGCCGCGGCGCCGCTGCTGTCACCCAGGCGCCAGTAGTTGACGGGGTTCGCGCTCCGGACGGCGTCCGAGTAGGCCTGGGAGCCCGACGCGTAGCGGGGCGCCGAGATCTGCCACACGCCGCCGCGCTCGTCGGTGACCTTGGTGGCACGCTCGGTGTCGCCGTCGTACTCGACGCGTCCGCCGACGCGGCCTGAGGGCAGGGTGACCTTGGAGAGCTTCGAGGACCCTGCACGGGCCGCGTGGTGCGCGCGCACGGAGCCCGCGTCGAGGGCGCGGTGGTAGACCGCGACCTCGTCCATCAGCCCCTTGTAGTACCGGGTGCCGTAGGTGCCGGCGCCGTCCCACGTGTGGTCGGTGAAGCCGCCGCCGAGGTAGGTGTACGTCTTGACGGAGTGGCTGACGGGACCGGTGAGGGTGCCGACGGCCTGGCCGTCCAGGTAGAGCGTCTGACCGGTGCCGGTGCTGGTGAGCACGGCGTGGTGCCAGGCGTTGTCGGTGACGGTGGCCGCGGAGGTCATCGGGGTGAGGCCGCCGTCGGCCTTCTCGAACGCTCCGCGCAGCTTGCCGGCCGAGTCGACGGCCAGCACCGGGTTGTAGACGTTGGGGTGCGTCGTGCCCAGCGGGTCGTCCTGGAAGCCGACGAGAACTCCGTTCGGAGTGTCCGTCTTGAACCACAGTTCCACCGACAGCACGGTCGAGGAGGCCAGGGTCGACTCCGGCAGCTCCACCGAGGAGTTGACGCCGTTGAAGGAGGCGGCCTTGTTGCCCGTGCCGTTCAGGGCCCCGGCGCCGCCGAGCGTGACATCACGGAAGTGCCCGGCGTTCATGCCGGTGCGGGAGACAGCCTCGCTCTGCGCGGCCTCGCCCTCGCTCTCGCCCAGCCGCCAGTAGGCCACCGGGTCGGCGTCCTGCACCATGCCCCGGTAGTGGGAGCCGCCGGTGTACTCGTACACCGTGCACGCGGTGGTGGACGAAGGCGGGCAGACCTTGCTCAGCAGGTCGCCTTGGTAGGTGTACGACCAGACGAGAGCCGGTGCGGACGGACCGACGGCGTCGGTGGAGACGGAGGCGACGTGCGCACCGCTCCAGGTGAACCTCAGCGCCCGCTGCGACAGCGCGTCGGTGGCCTTGGTCAGCTTGCCGCCGGTGTAGGTGAGCAGCTGCTCACGGTCGTGACCGTCCTTGATCCTGGTCAGCAGACCGGTCGCGTCGAAGGAGTACAGCGTCGCGGACGCGTCGCGCAGCGTCCAGCCGCCGCCGTCCACGGACGTCAGCACGCCCATCGAACCGGAGGGTGCGCTGTACGTGCCGTCGCTGTTCCTGCCGAAGCGGACCTGAGCACCGTTCGCAAGGGTGATCACGACGCTGCCGTCGGGTTCGGCGGCGGCCCGCATGTCCCAGCGGGTCGCCCAGCCGGCGCCGAAGGCACCGGTCTTGCGCGGGTCCTGCGAGTTGTACGTGCGGACGACCGCCAACTCGGGGCCGATCGTGGGCACGGAGGCGTCGGTGGCGGCGGTCACGTAGTTGCCGGACCGCTCGCCGAACGTCCGGCCGTTGTCGGCGCCGCCCAGGTGGGAGGTGATGACCGGCTGCGGGACCTGCGTGGTGAGGATCGAGGGCGCGGTCCGGGCCGACTGGTCCTTGCCGTCGTTGGCGTACGCGTACCAGGCGTAGGTCTTCGCCCAGCTCAGCCAGCCCGCCGGTACGGTCCAGCTCGGCGAGGCCGCGTGGGTGTTGCCCCTGCAGTTCTTCCGCGTGTCCTTCCCTTCGACCTCGCACACCTCGAACTGGTACGTCAGCCCGCTGGGGTACTTGTCATGGTCGTTGGCCGAGGCCCACAGCGTCGGATTGAGGGTGTCGACGAGCGTGCCGCTCGGCGGACTCGCCCCGGTGACGTACGGCACCGCGTTGGTGGCCTCCACGCGCATCGCGGCGGCGGGAACGCCCTGTGAGGCGAAGGAGTTGACCTGGTACTCGTCCATCGTCCAGGCGATCGCGTACGTACCCGGTGCGAGTGGCGCGATGTGGGCGTCCAGCGTGACCGAGGCGCCAGGGGCCACGTCGTAGGGCATGTCGGTCCAGCGGATCTTGGACCAGTAGTCGCCTCCGACCTGATTCCCGTGGCCGTCGTACAGGTCGTAGCGCAGCTTGAAGTTGCTGTTCTTGGGCCAGGTCTGCTGGCCCTGGTTGGTGACGGTGACCTTGAAGACGCCCTCGGAGGTGGCGGTGATGGGCGCGACGAAGTGGCCGAGCTGGTAGCTCGCGCCGTACTTGGTCCACGAGACATCGAGGCTGGGCACGCCGCTGCCGTCGTCCGAGTGGAACTGCTTCCAGCTCTTGGAGTCGTCCGTGGCCGCCTTGACCGCCAGGCCGTAGTTCGCCTTCCGGCCGTGCGTCCAGTCGTCGACGAGCTGACGTCCCTCACTGCCGAGGGGGATGCTCTCCCAGGCCGGGGCGCAGGACCACGTCTCGGTGCCGGTGGGACGCCAGCCGTGGGCGAAGCTCTTCGAGCCGAGTGCCGGACCCGTGGCGGGACCGGGGAAGACGGAGGTACTGCCTTCGGACCAGTTCGACGTGATCGGGTGGACGGTCACGGGGCGCGCGGTGCACGACTGGGACCAGGAGTTGTACAGCGCCAGATTGGCGCTGATCACCCAGGCGTTCTTCAGGCTTCCGGTGTTCAGCCCGTCGAAGCGAAGGAAGCTCGCGGCCTTGTGGCCACCGCCGTCGTACGTGCCGACCTTGAGCACGTCGGCACTGGAGAAGTTGGTGTTGTAGGGCGATTCGACGTACGTGCCCGAGGTCGCCTTGACCCCGGTCACCGATGGGTCGACCTTGACGGGGTAGACCCGCTGGGGGTCCGCGAGCCACTCACGGTCAAGGGAGACGACCAGCGTCTGACGGCCCCCGCGGCTCTCCAGGCGGTAGGTGACCCCGGAGGAGATGGCGCCTTCGGCGGCGTTCTCCGTGTGCCGTGAGTCCTCCATCCAACCTGCCGGCATGGTGGCCTGCTGCCGCCCGGAGGCATCGGTGAAGACGACACCGCCGTGGCCGTCCAGCTTGGCGGTGAGGCCGTTCAGGACGAGAGGGAAGCGCCACTCGGTCGGAGCGGACCGGTCCTTGAGGACCAGCGTCTCCTTGACCGAGTCACTGCCCGCGACGAGCTGCACGTCCGCGGCGGGACGGACCTCCGGGTAGGTGATCGTGCTGCCTGTGGCCTCACCGATGGAGTGGGAGGCGCCCTCGACGGAGTACCCGAGCGAGGCGGTGTCGTTCACGCCGATACGTACCAGGGGCGCGGCGTCGGCGTACGCACCCAGGGCGATCCTGTTCTCGGAGGACGTGGGCTGCCAGGCGGGAGTCGCGGCCGCTCCGCCGGGCGGCGTCACCGCGGTCCGGCTCTGGGTGAGCCGGGAGTCGATGCCCTTCCACTTGCCGTCCCGGCCAAGGAAGTTGACCGGCTCGTTGTAGAACCGGGTGGTGTACGTCCCGTCCTTGTTCAGGAACGTGCGAGCCTGCCTGGTGCGCTCGCCCGGCAGCTCGGCGCTGGTCTTCGGGTCGAAGCTCTTGCGCTGCGGCGTTGCGGGCGCGGCCACCTTGACGAACGGCGTCCTGGACGACGGCTTGGGCGCACCGCCCAGCCGCTGGTGCGGGGTGCCGCCGTCCGGCGGGAGTTCGCCCGGCGCCTTGAGCGCTCCGCTGCGCCCCCCTCCCGCCGTGGCGTCGGTCGCATCGCCGGAGGCGCTGTGGCCCCGGTCGCGGGCCGTTCCCCAGCCCTGCTCGGGCAGTTCGCCGGCTCCACGGCCGGATTTTGCGGTGACCCAGTTGTCCACCGCGAGTGCGGCCTGTTCTGTACCTGCCAGAACGGCCATGATGAATGCCACTAGGAGTACCAGTGGTCGCGCTGTGCGCACGGACTTCCCCCACATAGATGATCAGTGGGAATGTCCTACCGGCACACACAGCATACTCACAAAATTCGGCTTGATCTCTCGCACTCCGTCCGCAGCCCGAGGAGGGTCTTCGGCGGCTCGAAGCAGTGACAAATCGTCACATACGCGCGTCGGTACCCCTATTGATACGTGAGAAAGGTCATGAAGTTTCCAGGAACTGTCAATCCTTGTCGGCGTGCGACACCGTGCAGGGCGTCACATTCGGCCACCTCACGCGCAGTCAACGCGGAACGCGGCCCTGGACTCCTCGTGCTCTGCCTCGACGACCCGGGTGACGCCCCCACGGTCTCCGCAGGTCGTGCGCCTGTCGCGACGGGCTGTGGGGATACGGTCGGCGCCATGGAAGGTGAACGCCAGTCCTGGCTCCGGTGTCTGCTCGCCGGAGCCGTGTTCGTCGTGTGCATGGCCGGCACCACGCTGCCGACGCCGCTCTACCCCCTCTACCAGGAGAAGTTCGGCTTCTCCGAGCTGACGGTGACCGTCGTCTACGCCGTGTACGCCTTCGGGGTGATCGGCGTCCTGCTGCTCGCGGGCAACGCCTCGGACACCATCGGCAGGCGCCCGACGCTGTTCTGGGGACTCGGCTTCTCGGGGGCGAGCGCGGTCTGCTTCCTCGTCGCGGACGCCGTCGGCTGGCTGTACGCGGGCCGGCTGCTGTCCGGACTGTCCGCGGGCCTGTTCACCGGCGCCGCCACCGCCTACGTCATGGAGCTGGCCCCGCCCGGCGGCCGCTCCCGGGCGACGTTCGTGGCGACCGCCGCCAACATGGGCGGACTGGGCTGCGGCCCCCTCCTCGCCGGACTGCTCGCGGAGTACGCCCCCGAGCCCCTGCTCCTGCCGTTCGCCGTCCACCTCGGCCTCGTGGTCCTCAGCGCCGGCGTCCTGCTGCGGCTTCCCGAGACCGTACGGGAACGCCGGCCCCTGAGCGCCGTGCGGCCCCAGCGGCCCGCCCTCCCCGCCCAGGTGCGCGCGGTGTTCGTACCGGCGGCGATCGCCTCCTTCGTGGGCTTCGCCCTCTTCGGCGTGTTCACCTCCGTCAGCCCCGCCTTCCTCGCCCGCTACCTCGACGTCGACAACCACGCCGTGAGCGGCCTCGTCGTGGCCCTCGCCTTCTTCGCCTCCACCGCCGGACAGCTCGCCGTCGACCGCGTCGGCGTGGCGCGCTCCCTGCCCCTGGGATGCGCCGTGCTCTTCGCCGGACTCGCCCTCCTCGCGGTCGCGCTCTGGACGGACCTCCTCGTCTTCGTGGTCCTGGCGGCCGTCGTCGGCGGCGCGGGGCAGGGCCTCGCCTTCCGCGCCGCGCTGTCCTCCGTCGCCGCCGCGGCGCCGCCGGACCGGCGCGCGGCGGTGATCTCGACCCTCTTCGTCGTCGCGTACACCGGCATCTCGATCCCGGTCATCGGCGTGGGACTCCTCGCCGACCCGCTCGGACTCGACCGGGCGGGACTGGTCTTCATCGCCTGCATGCTGCTGCTCGTCGCCTCCGCCGCCGCCTACCTGATCCGCCGGCCGGTACGGGTGGAGCACACCTGACCGCGCGTACCGGTCACCGCGCTGCCCCCGCCAGGCCCCGGCCCGCGCCCGCACCCAGGCCCAGGCCGTCCGCCAGGCGGGCCCGGTGCCAGGACGGCGGGCCGAAGAGCTGGGACGAGCCGTGCGCGCGCTTGAAGTAGCGGTGGGCGTCGTGCTCCCAGGTGATGCCGATGCCGCCGTGCAGCTGGATCATCTCGCCCGCCACCGCCGAGAACGCCTCCGAGCAGGCGGACTTGGCGGCGGCCGCGCAGCGGACCGACTCAGCCGACCCGGCCCCCTCGGCCGCCGCGAACGAGGCCCCCAGAGCGACCGAACGCGCCGACTCCACCAGGACGTACGCGTCCGCGAGCCGGTGCTTGACGGCCTGGAACGAACCGATGGGCCGGCCGAACTGGACGCGCTCCCCGGCGTAGGCGACGGTGAGTTCGAGGCAGCGCGCGGCGGCGCCGACCTGCTCGGCGGCGAGCGCCGCACAGGCCAGGTCGAGGACGTGCCGCAGCACCCGCTCGCCGTCGCCGTCCGCACCGACCAGCCGGCCCTCCGCCCCGGCGAGAGTCACCCGCGCCTGACCTCGGGACTCGTCCATCGTCACCACCGGCACCCGGTCCACCCCCGTACCGCCCACCGGCACCTCGAAGAGCGAGACCCCCGTTCCCGTCCGGGCGGCCACGAGCAGCACGTCCGCCGCGGCGCCGTCGAGGACGTGGTCCTTGACGCCGGTGAGCCGCCAGCCGCCGCCGGGCCCGGGGACGGCCTCGGCCCGGACCGCCACCGGGTCCCAGGAACCACCCTCCGCCCAGGCCAGGGCCCCCACCACCGCGCCCGAGGCCAGACCCGGCAGCAGCTCCGAGCAGACCGCGGTGTCGCCCGAGGCGAGCAGCGCCCGCACCATCAGTACCGCGGAGCCGAGGTACGGCACGGGGCTCAGCTCCCGCCCCAGCTCCTCCATCACCACATGGACCTCCAGGGCCCCACAGCCGGCGCCGCCGTACTCCTCCGGCACGGCCAGCCCCGCGACCCCGATCTGCTCGGTCAGCGGACGCCAGGCCGCGCCTTCCGCATGGCGCCCCAGCAGCGACCGTACGGCGGACCGCAGCTCCTCGTGCTCCTCCGTCAGCCTCATACGCTCTGTTCCTTTCCCACGGGTTCGACATGACCGGGCCTCGCCGCCGCCGGGTCCTCCTCCGGTCGGTGCGGAGGACACGGGGCGGGTGGTGTCAGCGGGCGAGGACACGGGCGCGGCAGGCGGCCGGCGTGCCCCAGGCCTCGCGCAGGGGGCGGGCCTTGCGGATCCACAGGGACAGGTCCAGCTCGTCCGTGTAGCCGACGGCGCCGTGCAGCTGCAGCGCCGCACGGGCGGCGGCGTGGGCGGCGCCGCCCGCCGCGAGCTTCGCCGCGGCGATCTCGCGCCCGGCCGAGGTGCCGTCCGGCCCGGCCAGGGCGAGCGCCGCCGAGTGGAGCAGCGGCTGGGCGAACTCCAGGGCGATGAGCGTGTCCGCCAGGCGGTGCTTCACCGCCTGGAACGAGCCGATGGCGACGCCGAACTGGGTGCGCTGCTTGACGTACGCCACGGTCCGGTCGAGCAGCGCGCGGCCGAGCCCCAGGGCCTGGGCGGCGGTGACCAGCGTGGCCACGTCGGCGGCGTGTGCGGCGGCGGAAGCCACCTCGGGCCCCCGGGCCAGGACCGTGCCGCCGAGGGGCCGGGCCAGCCGGCGCGCGGGGTCGGCGGACGGCTGGACGGGCCCGGACTCCTCCGTCAGGAGCAGGGTGTCGTCCGCCACGACCAGCACGGCGTCGGTCGCGTCCGGGTCCAGGGCGTACGGGCTCCCGAGGGCCGGCACGCACAGCGAGATCAGGGCCTTGCCGGCGGCGATCCGCGGCAGCCACGCCGCCGCGGCCCCTTCGTCGCCGAGCCGGTCGAGCAGCGCGGCGCCGGCGACCGTCTCCACCAGCGGCCCGGGGACGGCGTGGCGGCCCAGCTCGGTGAAGGCCACGGCCAGTTCGACCGGCAGGGGCCCCAGACCCTCGTACGGCTCCGGCACGGCGAGGGCGAAGACCCCCGCCTCCGCGAGCCGTGACCAGAGGGCGCGGCCCGGCGCGGTGTCGCCCGCGGCCCAGGCCCGGACGGTCCCGGGGGTGTCGGACGCGGTGAGCATCGCGTCCAGGGAGCGGGCGAACTCCCGCTGCTCGACGTCGAGGAGGAACCGCATCACCGGCGTCCCTTCGGCAGGCCGAGCAGCCGCTCGGCGATGATGTCGCGCTGGATCTCGTTGGTGCCCGCGTAGATCGGTCCCGCGAGGGAGAAGGTGTGGCCCTCGGCCCAACTGCCTTGGGCGGGAGCGTCCGTGGCCTCGTCCGACAGCTCGCCGTACGGGCCGAGGAGGTCGAGCGCGGTCTCGTGGAGCGCGATGTCGAGCTCCGACCAGAAGACCTTGTTGAGGCTGGACTCGGCGCCGATCTGCTCCCCGGCGGCGATGCGGGAGGCGTTGGCGTAGGTGAACAGCTGGTAGGCGCGGGCCGCGACGACCGCGTCGGCGACCCGGTCGCGCAGGGCGGTGTCGGTCGGGTCGGCGCCGTCCCGCCACAGCCCGGTAAGGCGTGAGGCGGCGGCCGTGAACCGTCCGGGGCTGCGCAGCGTGAGCCCGCGCTCGTTGCCCGCCGTGCTCATGGCGACCCGCCAGCCCTGCCCGGGGGCGCCGATCACGTCCTCGTCGGGTACGAAGACCTCGTCGAGGAAGAGCTCGGCGAAGGCGGGCTTGCCGTCGAGCCGCCCGATGGGCCGTACGGTCACGCCGTCCGCGTCCAGGGGGAACATCAGGTAGGTCAGGCCCTGGTGCGGCCGGCCGGCCTGCGGGTCGCTGCGGAAGAGGCCGAAGGCCCGGTCCGCGAAGGCGGCTCGTGACGACCACGTCTTCTGGCCGCTGAGGAGCCAGCCGCCGTCCGTGCGGACGGCGGTCGAGCGCAGGCTCGCGAGGTCCGAGCCGGACTCCGGTTCGGACCAGGCCTGGGCCCAGACGACCTCGCCGGAGGCCATGGAGGGGAGGACGCGGGCGCGCTGCTCGTCGGTGCCGTGCTCGAAGAGGGTGGGGGCGAGGAGGTTGATGCCGTTCTGGCTGACCCGGCCGGGCGCGCCCGCTGCGTAGTACTCCTCCTCGAAGACCAGCCACCGGAGGACCGAGGCTCCTCTGCCGCCGTACTCCTCGGGCCAGGAGACCACCGACCAGCGGTCCGCGAAGAGGGTCCGCTCCCACTCCCGGTGGGCCGCGAAGCCCTCCTCCGTCTCCAGGGAGGGCAGCGGGACGGCGGGGACGTGGGCGGTGAGCCAGGCGCGGGCCTCGGCCCGGAAGGCGTCCTCCGCCGCGGTGAAGTCGAGGTCCATCAGGCTCCGGCCTCTCGGGGGAAGGGGGGTTGTCCCGCGGAATGTCGCCGCATGGCCCGGATGTCCATGCCGCCCAGGGCGTCGGGGGCGGTCTCGGCGTTGTGGGCGTGTGCCAGGTGGTGCAGCCCGAAGACCGAGTCCATGCCGGTGTGCAGGCCCTGGAGGTCCTCGGCCTGGTTGACGGCGCGCTTGGTGAGGGCGAGGCCCATGCGCGGCATCTCGGCGATCCGGGCGGCCAGTTCCATGGTCCGGTCGGTCAGTTCCTCGCGCGGGACGACGCGGTTGACCATGCCGACCTCGTAGGCGCGGCGGGCGCTCATGCGGTCGCCGGTGTACAGGAACTCCTTCGCGATCCGCGGGGGCATCACCCACGGGTGGGCGAAGTACTCGACGCCGGGGATGCCCATGCGGACCACCGGGTCGGCGAAGAAGGCGTCCTCGGAGGCGACGATCAGGTCGCACACCCAGGCCAGCATCAGGCCGCCGGCGACGCAGGCGCCCTGCACGGACGCGACCATGGGCTTGGGCAGTTCGCGCCAGCGCCGGCACATGCCCAGGTAGACCTCGGACTCCCGGGCGAAGCGGCTCTCGGCGCCCTCCTTGTCCGAGTGGTCCCACCAGAGCCCCGCCCTGCGCTCGAACGGCAGGTGCGCGTCGCGCTCGGGGGTGCCGATGTCGTGGCCCGCGGAGAAGTGCTTCCCCGCCCCGGCGAGCACGACGACCTTGACCTCGCTGTCGTCGGCGGCGCGGTAGAAGGCCCGGTCGAGGGCGTACGTCATCGCGGAGTTCTGGGCGTTGCGGTAGTCGGGCCGGTCCATCGTGACGACGGCGACGGGGCCGAGGCGTTCGTACCGGACGGGCTCCGTGGATACGGATGTGGTGCGGGCAGCGGACATCCGCCCTCCTTCCCTAACAAGTGTTTGGTAGGTTAACGTACGGCCATGAGCAACGTCGAGGAGTTCCGCGCAGAGTTCCGCAGCTGGCTGCGCTCCCACCTCACCGGCGAGTTCGCCGCCCTGCGCGGCCGCGGAGGACCCGGCCGGGAGCACGAGGCCCATGCCGAACGCCTCGCCTGGGAACGCCACATGGCCGCCGAGGGATGGACCTGCGTCGGCTGGCCGAAGGAGTACGGCGGACGGGGAGCGACCCTGGAGCAGCAGGTCGCCTTCCACGAGGAGTACGCCCTCGCCGACGCCCCCGCCCGCGTCGGCCACATCGGCGAGCAGCTCCTCGGCCCCACGCTCATCGCCTTCGGCACGCCCGAGCAGCGCGAGCGCTTCCTCCCGCCGATCGTCGCCGTCGAGGAACTGTGGTGCCAGGGCTACAGCGAGCCGGACGCCGGTTCGGACCTGGCCAACGTCCGGACCCGCGCCGAGCTCGACGGCGGGGAATGGGTGGTCACCGGCCAGAAGATCTGGACCTCACAGGCGCACGAGTCCGACTGGTGCTTCGTCGTCGCCCGCACGGAGCCAGGATCGATACGTCATCAGGGCCTGTCCTACCTGCTCGTCCCGCTGCGCCGGCCCGGCGTCGACATCCGGCCGATCGTCCAGCTCACCGGCACCTCGGAGTTCAACGAGGTGTTCTTCGACGGGGCCAGGACGGACGCGGCGCACGTCGTCGGCGCCCCCGGCGAGGGCTGGAAGGTCGCCATGGCCACCCTCGGCTTCGAACGGGGCGTCTCCACCCTGGGCCAGCAGGTCGGCTTCCGCCGCGAACTGGAGGCCGTCATCGCCCTGGCCCGGCGCACCGGCGCCGCCGCGGACCCGCTGATCCGCGACCGGATCGCCCGGGCCTGGATCGGCCTGGAGACCATCCGCTTCAACGCCCTGCGCATGCTCGGCGGCGTCGCGGCCGGAGCCCCCGGCCCCGAGGCCTCCATCGGCAAGATCTTCTGGGCCACCTGGCACCGCGAACTGGGCGAACTCGCCATGGACGTCTGCGGAGCCGACGGCATGCTCGCGGCCGGCGAACCCTACGACCTCACCGACTGGCAGCGGCTCTACCTCTTCTCCCGCTCCGACACCATCTACGCCGGCTCCAACGAGATCCAGCGGAACATCATCGCCGAGCGCGTCCTCGGCCTGCCCAGGGAGGTCCGCCCGTGACCCGCACACCACCCCCCTACATCCCGGGGCACGGACTGCTCGCCGGCCGGAGCGCCGTGGTCACCGCCGCGGCCGGCGCCGGCATCGGCGGCGCCACCGCCCGGCGGCTCCTGGAGGAGGGCGCCCGGGTCGTCCTCTCCGACGCCCACGCCCGCAGACTGAAGGAGTCCGAGGCCGAACTCGCCGCCGAGTTCGGCGCCGACCGCGTCGGCGCCCTGCCCTGCGACGTCACCGACGAGGCCCAGGTCGCCGCCCTCCTCGACCTCGCCGAGGAGCGCCACGGACGCCTCGACATCCTCGTCAACAACGCCGGCCTCGGCGGCACCGCCGACCTCGTCGACATGACCGACGAACAGTGGGACAAGGTCCTCGACGTCACCCTCAACGGCACCTTCCGCTGCACCCGCGCCGCACTCCGCCGGCTCAAGGCGGCGGGCACCGGCGGCGTCGTCGTCAACAACGCCTCGGTGGTCGGCTGGCGCGCCCAGAAGGGCCAGGCCCACTACGCCGCCGCCAAGGCCGGCGTCATGGCGCTCACCCGCTGCGCCGCCCTGGAGGCCGCCGAGTACGGCGTACGGGTCAACGCCGTCTCCCCGAGCCTGGCCATGCACCCCCACCTCGTGAAGGTGACCACGCCCGAACTCCTGGAGGAGCTGACCGCCCGCGAGGCGTTCGGCCGGTACGCCGAGCCGTGGGAGGTCGCCAACGTCATCGTGTTCCTCGCCAGCGGCTACTCCTCCTACCTGACCGGCGAGGTCGTCTCGGTCAGCAGTCAGCATCCGTGAGACGGGCATGACCGGCTGCCGGAGAGCGGGGAGCGGACCGTGGTGAGCGCGGCGCCCGAGCGGCGCCACGAACTCCTCGCCACCGCCGCCGAGGTGTTCGCCGCCCAGGGGTACGACGCCACCACCGTCCGCAAGATCGCCGACGCGGCGGGCATCCTCGCGGGCAGCCTCTACTACCACTTCGACTCCAAGGAGTCGATGCTCGACGAGATCCTGTCCGGCTTCCTGAACGAGCTGTGGAGCCGGTACGACGCGGTGCTCGCCGCCGGGCACGGCCCCAGGGAGACCATCGAGGCCCTCGTCACCGAGTCCTTCCGTGAGATCGACCGGCACCGCGCCGCCGTCGCCATCTACCAGAAGGAGTCCCGGCAGCTGCGCGAGCAGCCGCGCTTCGGCTATCTCGACGACTCGCAGCAGAGATTCGAGAGGGCCTGGCTCCGCACCCTCGAACGGGGCGTGGCCGCCGGGGTGTTCCGTGCCGACCTCGACGTCCGGCTGACCTACCGCTTCGTACGCGACACGGTCTGGGTCGCCGCGTCCTGGTACCGGCCCGGCGGACAGCACAGCCCCGAGGAGATCGCCCGCCAGTACCTGTCCATGGTGCTGGAGGGCGTCGCCCTCCGCACATGACATGAACCCATGAGACAAGGAAAGAGGAGCGGCCATGGCCGAGGCATACATCATCGAAGCGGTGCGCACCCCCGTCGGCAGGCGCAACGGCGGGCTCGCCGCCGTCCACCCCGCCGACCTGGGCGCCCATGTGCTGAAGGCACTGATGGAGCGCGCCGGCACCGATCCCGCAGCCGTCGAGGACGTCGTCTTCGGCTGCCTCGACACCGTCGGCCCGCAGGCCGGTGACATCGCGCGCACCGCCTGGCTGGCCGCCGGCCTGCCCGAGGAGGTGCCCGGCGTGACCGTCGACCGGCAGTGCGGATCCTCCCAGCAGGCCCTGCACTTCGCCGCCCAGGGCGTCCTGTCCGGCACCCAGGACCTGGTCGTCGCGGGCGGTGTGCAGAACATGTCGATGGTCCCCATCGCCTTCGCCAGCCGTCAGGCCGCCGCGCCGCTCGGACTCACCGAGGGCCCGTACGCCGGCTCCGAGGGCTGGCGCGCCCGCTACGGCGACCAGCCCGTCAACCAGTTCCACGGGGCCGAGCTCATCGCCACCAAGTGGGACATCTCCCGCCGGGACATGGAGGAGTTCGCCCTCCGTTCGCACCAGCGGGCCGCCCGCGCCATCGACGAGGGCCGCTTCGACCGCGAGATCGTGGCCTACGGCGACGTGACCACCGACGAGGGCCCGCGCCGCGACACCACCCTGGAGAAGATGGCGGGCCTCAGCCCGGTGGTCGAGGGCGGCCGGCTGACCGCCGCGGTCTCCTCACAGGTCTCGGACGGCGCCTCGGCGCTGCTCATCGCCTCGGAGCGGGCCGTGCGCGAGCACGGCCTGACGCCGCGCGCCCGCATCCACCACCTGTCCGTACGGGGCGAGGACCCGATCCGCATGCTGTCCGCCCCGATCCCGGCGACGGCGTACGCGCTGAAGAAGGCCGGGATGACGCTCGACGACATCGACCTCGTGGAGATCAACGAGGCCTTCGCCCCCGTCGTCCTCGCCTGGCTGAAGGAGACCGGCGCCGACCCGGAGAAGGTCAACGTCAACGGCGGAGCCATCGCCCTCGGCCACCCGCTCGGGGCGACCGGCACCAAGCTGACCACCACCCTGCTGCACGAGCTGGAGCGCACCGGCGGCCGCTACGGCCTGCAGACGATGTGCGAGGGTGGCGGCCAGGCCAACGTCACCATCGTCGAACGCCTCTGAGAGGGAGCGGCAATCGGCGAAGGCCCGCCGGGGATCTCACACCCCCGGTGGGCCTCCTCGTGCGTGCGGGTCCCGCAGCTCAGACCGCGCGGGGCAGCGCCCGCAGCGTCGCCCGCGCCTCGGCCATCACGCGGTCGACCAGCTCGGCACAGGACGGCAGATCGTCGATGAGCCCCGCGACCTGCCCGGAGGCCATCACGCCGAGGTCGGTCCGGCCCTCCACCATGGACGCCTTCAGCAGCATCGGGGTGTTGGCCGCCAGCAGGATCTGGCTCCACGTCATGTCCTTGCCGTGCTTCATCGCCAGGCCGTCCCGGACCATCCGGGCCCAGCTCATGTCCGTCTCGCGGCGGAAGGCCGCCGCGTGCCGGACCGCACGCAGCAGCGAGGCGGCCCGCCCCGAGCGCTCCAGCGCGTCGACGAGCTCGGTGCGCAGCATGCGGTGCGGCAGGCCGTCGACGGCGGTGGTGACGGTGACGTCCTGGACCGTGGCCGCCAGATAGCGGGCCTTCACCGCGTCCGGCACGGTCGAGTCCGAGGTGAGCAGGAAGCGGGTGCCCATGGCCACCCCGGCCGCGCCGTGTGCGAGGGCGGCGACCAGGCCGCGCCCGTCACGGAAGCCGCCGGCCGCGACGACGGGGATGTCCACGGCGTCCACGATCTGCGGGAGCAGGACGGTGGTGGCGACGCTCCCGGTGTGGCCGCCGCCCTCGCCGCCCTGCACGAGCACCGCGTCGGCGCCCCACGCGGCGACCTTCTCGGCGTGCCGCTTCGCCCCGATGGACGGGATCACGACGACACCGGCGTCCTTGAGCCGCGCGATGAGCTCACGCGAGGGCGCGAGGGCGAACGAGGCGACCCGTACCCCCTCGTCGACGATGATCTTCACGCGCTCGGCCGCGTCCCCGGCGTCCGCGCGCAGGTTCACGCCGAAGGGCGCGTCCGTACGGGACTTGACCTCGCGCACCGCCGAGCGGAGCTGCTCGACGGTCATCGTCGCCGACGCGAGGATGCCGAGCGCGCCCGCCGCGGCGGTGGCCGAGACGAGGCGCGGACCCGCCACCCACCCCATGCCGGTCTGCACGAGGGGGTGGCGCACCCCGACCAGTTCGGTCAGGGCGGTGGGGATCGTGACGTCGCTCATGCGGGGACCTCGCGGTTCCGCAGCCCCTTCGGGTCGATCTCCTCGCGGATCAGCCGCAGTTCCTCGGCCGTGGGCTCCCGTGTGAACGGCACGTCCTCGGGGACGACGAGCGCGAAGCCGGTGGCCGCCACGACCTGTTCGACGGTGACGCCGGGGTGCAGCGAGCGCAGCCGCATGCGCCGGTCCGGGGTGTCGAAGTCGAAGACCCCCAGGTCGCTGACGACCTCGGGGACGCGGTGGTAGCGGGTCGCGGAGGGGCCGGCCTCGGCGGCGCGGTCGTAGCCGACCCCGGAGACCATGTCGACCCGCTCGACGAAGACCCGGGCGGAGTGCTTGGGGACCCAGTAACTCACCGGGTTGTTGAGGGTGTTGACGGGTGCGCCGCGGACGCCGAGGAGCTGCCGCTTCGGCCGCTCCCAGTCGCCGATGCAGCTGATGTTCTGGTTGCCGTACCGGTCGATCTGACTCGCGCCCATCATCACGTGCCGTCGGCCGGTGGCGACGAGGGCCAGGTGCTGGCGGTACGGCAGCCAGCCCTCCACCACCCGGGGCGGGGCGCCGACCGCGGGCACGTCGCCGATGAGCAGCGCCTCGCCGTCGGTCAGGAGCAGGTCGGGGGAGAAGGTGAGCCGGGCGAGGCGGGCGCCGATCATCGGGACGGTGCCCATCGGGCTGGCCAGGATCTCGCCCGCGTCCCGCCAGGCCTCGGCGCACGCCACCACGCAGTACTCGGCCCGCGTGACCGCCGTCGCCTCCGTCGTACCGCCGCCGCTCATGCTTCCTCCTCGTGGAAGGCCGCCACCGCGGCCTGGTACGCGTCCTCGTCGCCGGACAGGAACCGCTCGCCGAAGGCCCGCCAGGCCTCCGGATCGCGCGCGGCGGTGACGTAGGCGCGTTGGAACGACTCGTCGCGGCCGTAGTCGGGGGAGCAGGACGTGAAGTGCGCGCCGTTGGGGGTCTCGACGACCCCGTCGACGAACGCGCGCTTGACGAGCAGCGACTGCGGACCGGAGTCCTTGAGCAGCTCGCTCGTCTCCACGATCCGCTCGCACGAGAGGTACGCGGCGTCCGCGGCCTCGCAGAAGAGGTCGTCGAAGTACGGGTCGGGCCCCAGGTACTGGCCGTTGCCGTGGATGTCGGCGCGGTTCAGGTGCACCAGCGCGGCGTCCAGGCGCAGGGCCGGGACCGCCACGAACTGCTCGCGGTCCTCGTACGGGGAAGTGACCGTCCGCAGCTCGGGGTTGACGCTCATCACGTCCGAGCCGAGGCCCGCCCGGACCGGCATGAACGGCAGCCGCTGCGCGGCGGCCGTCAGCCCCCACATCACCATGGCCTCGTCCAGCTCCACCAGCTCGACGGCGCCGCTCTGCCGGGCCGCACCGAAGTGCGGCTCCAGGGGCACGGAGTCGAGGGTGACGAAGGCCGCGACGAGCTTGCGGACCTTCCCGGCCGCGGCGAGCAGACCCACGTCCGGTCCGCCGTACGAGACGACGGTCAGATCCGTGAGGTCCGACCGCAGCAGCGCCCGGACCAGCGCCATCGGCTTGCGCCGGGAGCCCCAGCCGCCGATGCCGATCGTCATCCCGCTCTCCAGACGGCCGACGACCTCCTCGGCGGTCATCGTCTTGTCCCTGCTCACGACTGCTCCTCCTCGTCCGTCCTGCTCTGCCTGCCCGTCTCGTTCCCCGAGCCCGCCGTCGTCGTGCCGAAGGTGTCGCGCACCCGGTCGGCGACACCGCTGAGGTTGGCCTCGAAGGTGAAGCCCTGCTCGAAGCGGTAGCTGCGGTGGACGTCCACCGGGTCGATGCCGTTGATCGCCGCCTTGGCGAGCCGGATCAGCTGCCCGTCCTTCGCCGCGATCTCCCGGGCCAGTTCGAGGGCCGCCTCGCGCAGGCCCTCGCGCGGGACGACCCGCCACACCGACCCGTGCCCGTGCAGCTCCTGCGCCGTGACCGTGCGCGAGGTGTAGTACAGGGCCCGCATCAGGTGCTGGGGGACCAGCCGCGAGAGGTGGGTGGCCGCGCCCAGCGCGCCCCGGTCCAGCTCGGGCAGGCCGAAGGTGGCGTCGTCGGAGGCGACGACGACGTCGGCGTTGCCGACGAGGCCGATCCCGCCGCCCAGGCAGAAGCCGTGCACGGCGGCGACCACCGGCACCTCGCAGTCGTAGACCGCGGCGAACGCCTCGTAACAGCCGCGGTTGGCGCCGAGCAGGGCGTCGTGCCCGGTCGTGCGCTGGATTTCCTTGATGTCGACGCCCGCGTTGAACCCGCGGCCCCCGGCGGCCAGCACCACGCAGCGCACCTTGGGATCGGCCCCGGCCGCGCGGACCGCGCCGGCCAGGTCGTACCAGCCCTTCACGGGAAGGGCGTTGACCGGGGGGAAGTCCACGGTGACGACGGCGATGCCCTCTTCCGGGGCGGAGGTGGAGACACCCATGAGCAGATCAGCTACCTTTCCACCTAACGTTTGTTAGGTGGAAGATAGCAGCGGTTCGCGCGCTGCGGGAGGTGCCCATTGGCAGCGATCATCGATCTGACGGGATCCGTCGCCGTCGTCACCGGCGGCACACGGGGTGTCGGAGCGGGAATCACCCGCGCCCTGCTGGCAGCCGGCGCGGAGGTCGTGACCTGCGCGCGACGGCCCCCCGACGCGCCCGTCGAGGCGGCGGGACGCACCGCCCGCTTCCTCCCCGTCGACCTCCGCGACCCCGAAGCGGTCGCCGGGTTCTTCGACCGGGTGCGCGCCGACCACGGACGGCTCGACACCCTCGTCAACAACGCCGGGGGGACGCCCTTCCGGATGCTCGACGAGGGCGGCGCCGCACGACAGGCCCGGGTCGTCGAACTGAACCTCGTCGCCCCGCTGACCGCCTCCCTCGCCGCGTACGAGGTGATGCGCCGGCAGACCGGGGGAGGGACGATCATCATGATCGGCAGCGTCAGCGGCACCCGCCCGTCACCGGGCAGCGCGGCCTACGGAGCCGCCAAGGCGGGCCTGGACAACCTCGCCCGCTCCATGGCGGTCGAATGGGCCCCCAGGGTCCGGGTCAACACGGTCGTCCTCGGCATGGTGCGCACCGAACTGTCCCACCTGCACTACGGGGACGAGGACGGCGTCGCCGCCGTCGGCCGCACCGTACCCCTCGGCAGGCTCGCCGAGCCCGCCGACATCGGCGACGCCTGCGTCTTCCTCGCCTCCGACAGCGCCGCGTACATCAGCGGCGCCAGCCTGCACGTCCACGGCGGCGGGGAGCGTCCCGGCTTCCTCGACGCCGCCACCGTCAACCACTGACGGCCCCGCCCCCGCGCGGAGCACGACCACCGAACGCCGAGTGAGAGGACACACCATGACAGGACTGTGCGACGGACGGGTCGTCATCGTCACCGGAGCGGGCCGCGGCCTCGGCCGCGCGCACGCGCTCGCCTTCGCCGCCGAGGGGGCCAGGGTCGTCGTCAACGACCTCGGGGTCGACGCCGACGGTACGGGCGGGGGCGCCGGACCCGCCCAGCGGGTCGTCGACGAGATCACGGCGGCGGGCGGCGAGGCCGTCGCCCACGGCGGCGACATCGCCACCGCCGACGGCGCGGCCTCACTGGTCACCACCGCCCTGGACGCCTTCGGCCGCCTCGACACCCTCGTCAACAACGCCGGGTTCCTGCGCGACCGCATGCTCGTCAACCTCGACGAGGACGAGTGGGACGCCGTCATGCGCGTCCACCTCAAGGGCCACTTCCTGCCGCTCAAGCACGCCGCCGCGCACTGGCGCGCCGAGGTCAAGGCCGGCCGGACGCCCGAGGCGCGGATCGTCAACACCAGCTCGGGGGCCGGTCTCCTCGGCAGCGTCGGCCAGGGCAACTACGCCGCCGCCAAGGCCGGTATCATCGGCCTCACCCTCGTCGCCGCCGCCGAGACCGGGCGCTACGGCGTCCAGGTCAACGCCATCGCCCCCGCCGCCCGCACCCGGATGACCGAGCGGACCTTCGCCGAGACGATGGCCGCCCCCGAGGGCGACGCCTTCGACGCGATGGCCCCGGAGAACGTCTCCCCGCTCGTCGTCTGGCTGGGCTCCGCCGCGTCGGCCGGGGTGACGGGACGGGTCTTCGAGGCCGAGGCGGGGCGGATCACCGTCATGGAGGGCTGGCGGCCGGGCCCGACCGCCGACAAGGGCGCCCGCTGGACGCCGGCGGAGGCGGGCGACACCGCCCTGAAGCTCCTCGCGGAGTCGGAACCCCCGCAGCCCGTGTACGGGGCGCGCTGACCGTCCGACCCGCCACCCCTTCGGGGCGGGCCCCCGGCCGAACGCCGGGAGCCCGCCCCGACGCACGTCCCCCGACGTACGCACGGGCCCGACCCGCCCCGAAGGGCGTCACCCCGAGGCGCACCCTCCCGGCCCTGAGGTGCGTGCGCCCGCCCCGACGTACGCACGCGCCCGCCCACGCACGCGCACGCCTGCCCCACACCCGCCCCGAGGCGCACCCGCCCCACACCCGCCCTGGCGTACGCACGCGCGCGGCGGCCCCGCCCTGAGGCGCACCCGCCCCACACCCGCCCGGCGTACGCACGCGCGCGCCCATTCCGCCGCGCACCCGCCCCCTCCGGGACCCTTTCCCGCTCACCGGGAAACGGCGCTCCCCGCGGTCGACGCCACCGGCCTAGCCTCGCCGGACAGCCCCAACCGCCCGCAGGAGGGACCCGCCATGCTCACGGACCGCCAGAGACACGAGGCGGCCGAGCTGCTGCGCTCCGCCGAACACGGCGTCACGCCGATCGCCCCGCTGACCTCGGCCTTCCCCGGCATCGACACCGAGGACGCGTACGAGATCCAGCTCCTCAACATCCGGCACCGCCTCGCGGCGGGGGCGGGGGTCCGCGGCCACAAGGTCGGCCTGTCGTCCCCCGTCATGCAGCGGATGATGGGCGTCGACGAACCCGACTACGGCCATCTGCTCCACGACATGGAGCTGCGGTCCGACACCCCCGTCCCCGTCTCCCGCTACTGCGCGCCGCGCGTCGAGGTCGAGATCGGCTTCGTCCTCGGCGACGACCTCCCGGGCGAGACCTGCACCGCCGCCGACGTGCTCGCCGCCACCGAACGCGTCGTTCCCGCTCTGGAGTTGATCGACAGCAGGATCCGTGACTGGCGGATCACGATCGCCGACACCATCGCGGACAACGCCTCCTCCGCCGGATACGTCATCGGCGAGGGCCGCGACCCCCGCGAGCTCGACCTGAAGGCGATCGAGGCGCGGCTCAGCACCGGCGGCGAACTCCTCGCCGAGGGGCGCGGCGACGCCGTGCTCGGCGACCCGGCGCTGTCCGTCGCCTGGCTCGCCCGCACGGTGGCCCGCTTCGGGGTCTCCCTGAAGAAGGGGCACGTGGTGCTGCCCGGCTCGTGCACCAGGGCCGTCGACGTGACGCCCGGCGCGACCTTCACCGCCGAGTTCACCGGGCTCGGCCCGGTCTCCCTGTCCTTCATCTGAGGTGATCATGACCACCACGACCCCCGCGGCCTCGACCCGGGCGACCGCCACGCGCAAGGCGACCGCCGCGATCGTCGGATCCGGCAACATCGGCACCGACCTGCTCCACAAGCTCCTCCGCTCCGAGCACGTCGAACCCCGCTGGATGATCGGCGTCGACCCCGACAGCGAGGGCCTCGCCCGCGCCCGCCGCCTCGGCCTGGAGGCCAGCCACGCCGGCGTCGACTGGCTCCTGGCCCAGGACGAGAAGCCCGACATCGTCTTCGAGGCCACCAGCGCCTATGTCCACCGGACCAACGCCCCCCGCTACGCCGAGCTCGGCATCAGGGCCGTCGACCTGACCCCGGCGGCCCTCGGCCCCGCCGTCGTCCCGCCCGCCAACCTGCGCGAGCACCTCGACAAGCCCAACGTGAACATGATCACCTGCGGCGGCCAGGCCACCATCCCCATGGTGTACGCCGTCTCCCGCGTCGTCCCCGTCGCGTACGCGGAGATCGTCGCCTCCGTGGCCTCCGTCTCGGCCGGGCCCGGAACCCGCGCGAACATCGACGAGTTCACCCGTACCACCGCACGCGGCATCGAGACGATCGGCGGCGCCGAACGCGGCAAGGCCATCATCATCCTCAACCCCGCCGATCCGCCCGTCATCATGCGGGACACCGTCTTCTGCGCGATCCCCGAGGACGCCGACCGGGCCGCCGTCGCCGCCTCGGTCAAGGAGATCGCCGAACAGGTCGCCTCCTACGTCCCCGGCTACCGGCTGCGCGCCGAGCCGCAGTTCGACGACCCGAGCCCCGAGAACGGCGGAGCGGCGCGCGTCGCGATCTTCCTGGAGGTCGAGGGCGCGGGCGACTACCTGCCGCCGTACGCCGGAAACCTCGACATCATGACCGCCGCCGCCACCCGGGTCGGCGAGGAGTTCGCCAAGGCGCTCCTCGCGTCCTAGGGCGTGTTGCGAAAGTCCCGCCTGCCCGACGGCGCCTGGCACGCACGCTCGCCGCGTTGTCGGGATCACCCCGATACATCCAGTATCGGGGCGACCCTCCGCCTTGCGATCGCACGCACCAGACGCCGTCGGGCCCGCCCTTCGGGCGGCCGGCGCTACTTTCGCAACACGCCCTAGGGGGCGTCTTGCCGATCATGCCGGGCTCGCGGCTGCTGGCACGCACGCTCGCCGCGTTGTCGTCACTCGTCAACGTCCCCCGCAGCCCTTCGGGCACGGGGGCGCCCCCACCACGTCGACTCCCTCCTCCGCCCTGCGATCCACGGCACCAGACGCCGCTCCCTGATCCGGCCCGATCGACAAGACGCCCCCTCGCATAAGGAGCCCGCCCCCATGCCCTACTCGGACAGCCTCGACATCAGGATCACCGACTCCTCCCTCCGCGACGGCTCGCACGCCAAGCGGCACCAGTTCACGGGCGAGGACGTCCGGTCCGTCGTCGCGGCCCTCGACGAGGCCGGAGTCCCGGTGATCGAGGTGACGCACGGCGACGGACTCGGCGGGTCCTCCTTCAACTACGGCTTCTCCAGGACCCCCGAACAGGAGCTCATCACCATCGCGGTGAACACCGCGCGCCGGGCCAGGATCGCCTTCCTCATGCTCCCCGGACTGGGCGTCAAGGACGACATCCGGGCCGCCCACGACAACGGCGCGGGCATCTGCCGCATCGCCACCCACTGCACCGAGGCCGACATCGCGGTCCAGCACTTCGGACTCGCCCGCGAACGCGGCCTGGAGACCGTCGGCTTCCTGATGATGGCCCACTCGACGACGCCCGAGAACCTCGCGCGGCAGGCCCGGATCATGGCCGACGCGGGCTGCCAGTGCGTGTACGTCGTCGACTCGGCCGGCGCCATGGTCATGGACGACGTCACCGACCGGGTCCAGGCCCTCGTCGCCGAGCTCGGCGACGACGCCCAGGTCGGCTTCCACGGACACGAGAACCTGGCGCTCGGCACCGGGAACTCCATCGCCGCGATCCGGGCCGGCGCGCTGCAGATCGACGGCTCCACCCGCCGGCTCGGCGCGGGCGCCGGCAACACCGCGGTCGAGGCGCTCGTCGCCGTCTGCGCCAAGATGGGCATCCGCACCGGCATCGACGTCCTGAAGATCATCGACGTGGCGGAGGACGTCGTCCGCCCGGTCATGGACGAGGAGTGCCGGCTCGACCGGCTCGCCCTGCTCATGGGCCACGCCGGCGTCTACTCCAGCTTCCTCAAGCACGCCTACCGGCAGGCGGAGCGCTACGGCGTCTCCGGAGCCGAGATCCTCCTGCGCGCGGGCGAACGCCGCCTCGTGGGCGGCCAGGAGGACCAGCTCATCGACATCGCCGTCGAACTCGCCGCACAGAACTGAACCGATCCGAACCGACAGAAGGAACGAGGGACGAGATGACTGCGCTCAACGACGAGGTCCGTGTCATCGAGGCGGGCAACGTGCCCGCCCGCTTCGCCCGGGGCTGGCACTGCCTCGGCCTCGCCGACGGCTTCAAGGACGGAAAGCCGCACGAGATCGAGGCCTTCGGCACCAAGCTCGTGGTGTTCCAGGGCGAGGACGACGGGCAGCTGCACGTGCTGAACGCCTACTGCCCGCACATGGGCGGCAACCTCGCCCACGGCACGGTCAAGGGCGACGCCGTCGCCTGTCCGTTCCACGACTGGCGCTGGTCCGGCGACGGCCGCTGCGCCGGCATCCCGTACGCCCGCCGCGTCCCGCCCCGCGCCCGCACCCGCGCCTGGACCACCCTGGAGCGCAACCGGCAGCTCTTCGTCTGGCACGACCCCGAGGGAAACCCGCCGCCGGCCGAGGTCACCGTTCCCGAGATCGACGGCGTCCACGGCCCGGACGCGGCCGAGTGGAGCGACTGGACCTGGAAGACCGCGCGGGTGGACGGCTCGAACTGCCGCGAGATCGTGGACAACGTCGTGGACATGGCGCACTTCTTCTACGTCCACTACGCGTTCCCCACGTACTTCAAGAACGTCTTCGACGGGCACGTCGCCACCCAGTACATGGAAAGCACCCCGCGCGGTGACATGGACCTGGGCGACCTCAGCTCTCCGCTGCGCTCCGACGCCTCGTACTACGGCCCGTCCTACATGATCGACTACGTGTGGACAGAGGTGGCCCCCGGCGTCGAGATGGAGATGGTGCTGATCAACAGTCACTACCCGATCAGCGCCGACAGCTTCATGCTCCAGTACGGGGCGATCGTCAAGAAGCTGCCCGGCATGACCGACGAGGCTGCCGCCGAGGCCGCCCGGAGCCTGACAGGAGGACTGGAGACCGGCTTCGAGCAGGACATCGAGATCTGGCGGAGCAAGACCCGGATCGACAACCCCCTGCTCACCGAGGAGGACGGACCCGTCTACCAACTGCGCCGCTGGTACCAGCAGTTCTACGTCGACGTCGCCGACGTCAAGGACGAGATGACCCGCCGCTTCGAGTTCGAGATCGACACCCGGCGCGCCAACAAGGCCTGGCACGCGGAGGTCGAGGAGAACCTCGCCCGCCGCGCGGCGGCGCCGGGGACCGGAGCCTGACATGCGACCGGTGGAGTGTGCGACCTGCGGCAACCAGGTCCTGTGCGAGAAGTTCAGCAGGGCCCACACCTCCGTGCAGTGGACCGCCGACGCGGCCGTCGTCTGCGCGGAGTTCCGCGACCGCGTCGGCGAGGGGACGGGCACCGCCCGGATCCGGACCTGCCGGGCCCTGCGGGCGAGCATCGAGCGCGCGGTGGACGAGGGCACCCTGGAGGTCGCCGATGTCTGAACGGCCGACCGGCACGCGCACCCACCGGCTGCGCGTCGTCCAGGTGATCACCGAGACGGCCGACGCGCACTCCCTGGTGCTCCGGCCCTCACCGGAGAGCGCGGACCGCTTCACGTACCGCCCCGGGCAGTTCCTCACCCTCAAACTGCCCGGCGCGGACGGGAAGCCGGCCGCCCGCTGCTACTCCCTCGCCAGCTCGCCCCACACCGGCGAACCTCTGAAGATCACGGTCAAGCGGGTGGCCGGCGGGCACGGCTCCAACTGGGTGTGCGACCGCCTGGCCGCGGGCGACGAGGTGGAGGCGCTGCCCCCGGCGGGCACCTTCACGCCCGGCTCCCTCGACCGCGACCTGCTCCTCGCCGCCGGCGGGAGCGGCATCACCCCGGTCCTGTCGATCGCCAAGTCCGCCCTCGCCGGGGGAGGGGGCCGGGTCGTGCTCCTGTACGCCAACCGCGACGAGTCCTCGGTCATCTTCCGCGACGAACTGCGCGAGCTCGCGGCGAAGCACCCGGACCGGCTCCTCGTCGTCCACTGGCTGGAGTCGCTCCAGGGCCTGCCCCGCGCCGACCGGCTCGCCGCCGCGCTCGCTCCGTACGCCGACCGCGAGGCCTTCGTCTGCGGCCCGGAACCCCTCATGGACGCCGTCGAACAGGCACTCCGCGCGGTCGGCGCGCCGGGCCACCGCATCCACCGGGAGCGGTTCTTCTCCCTGAGCGGGGACGTCTTCGACGTCCCGGCCCAGGCGCCCGCCACCGAGAACGCCACCGAGGAGGGCACCCAGAATGCCCTTGAGGCCGGCGGTACACCGGCCGACGGCGTCGGCACGGCGGAGGTGGAGCTCGACGGGGAGACCCACACCCTCGCCTGGCCACGGGCCACCCCGCTGCTCGACGCGCTCCTGACGGCCGGGGTGGACGCCCCGTACTCGTGCCGGGAGGGCGCGTGCAGCGCCTGCACCTGCCGGGTCGTGGCGGGCGACGTGAAGATGCTCCGCAACGAGGTCCTCGACGACGAGGACCTGGCCGAGGGATACGTCCTGGCCTGCCAGGCCCTGCCCCTCACCGACCGGGTCGCGATCACCTACTCCTGACGACCTCTCCCGACTCTCCCGACCTCCCAGTCTCCTGATCTCCCGATCTCCCGATCTCCCGAGAAGGAACCCCGCATGCCCCGTACCTGCCTGGTCACCGGAGCGGCCTCCGGCATCGGCAAGGCCACCGCGGCCCTCCTCCGGGCCCAGGGTCGTACCGTCATCGGCGCCGACCTCGCGGACGCCGACATCACGGCGGACCTGGCCACACCCGAGGGCCGGGCCGAACTCGTCGGCCGCGCCCGCGAACTCACCGGAGGCCGCCTCGACGTCGTCGTCTCCTGCGCGGGCGTGGCCCACTTCGACCCGCTCACGGTCCGGCTCAACCACTTCGGCGCCGTCGCCACGCTGGACGGGCTGCGCCCCCTCCTCGCGGCCGGCACCGACCCACGGGCCGTGGTCGTCGGATCCGTCGACTCCGTGCACCCGACCGACCCCGCGATCGTCGAGGCCGCGCTCGCCGGGGACGAGCCCGCGGCGGTGGCCGCCTCCCAGGAGGCCGTCGACCGGGGCGAGGGACACCTCGTCTACTCCTCCTCCAAGGCGGCGATCTCCCGCTGGGTACGCCGCTCCGCGATCACCGACGACTGGGCCGGGGCGGGCGTCCCGCTCAACGCCGTGGCCCCCGGCGTGGTCGTCACACCGCTCACCCGGCCCCTTCTGGACGACCCGGAGATGCGCGGACTCGTCGAGCGGAGCGTGCCGATGCCCCTGCACGGCCACGCCCGCCCCGAGGAGCTCGCCCCGCTGATCGCCTGGCTCGTCTCGCCCGAGAACACCCTCGTCACCGGACAGGTCGTCTTCGCCGACGGAGGCGCGGACGCCGTCCTGCGCGGCGACCGCACCTGGTGACCCGGAACCACCCGGGCGCGCCCGCCGTCGGGCCCGCCCGGTGACGACCGGAACCGAGAGACCGGAGGCCCCGCCCGTGCACCCCCGAACCATCGAGCGCTCCGCCGTGTTCGCCGCCGCCCCCGACGACGTGTGGTCGGTCATCGGCGACTTCGGCGGGCTCGCCGCCTGGCACCCGCACGTACCGCCCGCCACCCTGGAGCACGACGCCGACCCGGAGACCCCGGGGACCGTACGGGTCTTCGCCCTCGACGGCAGGGTCGTCGCCCGCGAGCGCCTCCTTGCGCACGACCCCGGCACCCGCTCGTACCGCTACGCCCTCCTCGACCCGGTGGTGCTGCCCGTCACCGGATACGAGGCGACGCTCGCCGTGCACCCGCACCCCGACGGCGCCGAGGTCCGGTGGACGGCCGCATACCGGGCACCGGACGAGCTGGTGCCGAGGGTGGAGGCGGTCTTCGGGGACGGCACGTACGCCTCCGGACTCGACGCCCTCCGCGCCCGCTTCCCCGGCGAACCGGGCCGCACGGCCCGCTGAAACGACGCCGTTCCCGGTGGACACCCCGCGGTGCCCACCGAGAACGGCGTCGTCGTGTCCAGGCGTCGCCAGGAGCTACATCCACTCGCTGAAGCGCAGCCACGCCATCATGTTGTCCATCGAAGGCTGGGAGAACCCGGGAGCAGCCACCGCCCCCGCCGGCGGCGCCTGCTTCTCGGAGAGCCGGCCCGGGCCGAACATGGCCTGCCAGACGGACCGCGCGCAGCCGCGCACGGCGGGCGCGATCCGCTCCAGCTCGCGGTGGACGCCGTTGCCGGACACCGAGATCGCGGCGACGGCCCGGCCCGCGCCGCGCAGCGGTGCGGCCACGCAGAAGACGCCCCGGAACCCCTCCTCGTGGTCGAAGGCCACCCCGCGCTCCCGCGCCATCGCCAGCTCGCCCCGGAAGGACTCGGGCCGGGTGATCGTGCGCGGCGTCCGCGGCCGCAGGCCGTGCCGGATCACCTGCTCCGTCACCGAGGGGTCGCTGAAGGCCAGGATCGCCTTGCCCGAGGCCGTGCAGTACGCCGGCTGGCGCCCGCCCGTCCGCGAGGGCACGCCGGAGTCGTCCGAGCCGCCGATCCGCTCCAGGTAGACCACCTCGGTGCCGTCGAGCACGGTGAGGTGGACCAGGTGGCCCGTGGCCTCGTGCAGGGCGTGCAGATGGGGCAGCGCGGCCCGGCGCAGCCGGTTGTGGTGCGAGGCCATCGCCCCGAGCTCCAGCATCCCCATGCCGAGCCGGTAGTCCCGTCCCTCGCGCTCCAGCCAGCGCAGCTGCACCAGCTGGTCGAGGATGCGGTGCGCGGAGGACCGGCTGATGCCGGAGCGCTGCACGACCTCGGTCAGGGTGAGTCGGGGCCCCGTGCTCTGGAAGGCGCTCAGCACCTTCGCAGCCTTCTCCAGCAGGGACAGGGGCGGACATCCGGCCTCGACAGCTGACGTCGTCATCGGCACCTCCCACACGGACGGCGGACAGGCCTGACCGCGTCCGTAATCTCCGGTATTGCGTGGAGATTGCCAGAGGGTTCCGGCGACTGTGAAGAGGGTGTTTCGTTTCGGAACAGTAACGCGTAGTTTCCCTGGCGTCAGCACACCGCAGCCGAACGCGGCACACCACAGCACGACGGGCCCGGCGGGCGGGCCCGGGACCCGAGGGGGAGACACATGCGCGACGACCACGTGCTCGCGGCCGTCCGCGCCCTCGCCCCCGCCCTGCGCGAGCGCGCGGCCGACACCGAAGCGCGGCGCCGCGTGCCCGGATCCACCGTCGAGGAGCTGGAGCGGGCCGGCTTCTTCCGGCTCCTCCGGCCCAGGGCGTACGGCGGACTCGCCGCCCGCCCCGACGTCTTCTACGCCGCGCTAGATGAATGAGTCCGATGTCTTCAGTGGTCATAGGCGATCAGTGAGCGTTTGACTGCGGCGCCGGTGGTCCAGTTGTGCCAGATGCCGGCGGC
>NZ_JBIBVC010000031.1:0-36531 GCF_043080005.1 Streptomyces sp. NPDC015130
TTGTACTCACCCTCGCAGGCTTTCCTCCGGGCTTTTCCTTCGTTCCGAAGCCTATCAGATGTTTTCCATCCGATTTCCTCGGCGCTTTCCGGTCCGTTTTGCTTTCGCTCTGGGGCCTTTCAGCGGTTCCGACTTTATCAGAATCATTTCGGCCGACCTAATCGGCGGCTTTCGTGATTCGGATGAGAATCGGAGTGACTCCGTGGAATGAATTCCCGACCGGAGTGAGTGTGACTCTACTTGATCGCTGCCGAACTGTCCAGTTCCAGGCAACCGTTTGAATCTACCTCCCCACAGCCACCATGTCAATGGCTTTTGTGGGCACCGGAGGAGGTTAGCAGGTCAGCGGGGGCCTCCGCACATCAGGCGGCGGTGGGGAGGGCGGCGCTGCGGTCGGCTTCCTCGACGTCGCCGGTGGTGCCGGCTCGGGAGGCGCGGCCGCCCAGGATGTAGACGTAGGCGAGAAAGGCCAGCTCAGCGGCGATGCCGATGGTGATGCGGGCCCAGGTCGGCAGGCCGGAGGGGGTCACGAAACCTTCGATCAGGCCCGAGACGAAGAGGACGAGGGCCAGTCCGATGGCCATTCCGACGGCCGCGCGTCCTTGCTCCGCAAGTGCGGCGCGGCGGGTGGTGGGGCCCGGGTCGATGAGGGTCCAGCCGAGACGGAGGCCCGTGCCGGCCGCGACGAAGACGGCCGTCAGTTCGAGCAGGCCGTGGGGAAGGATCAGGCCCAGGAAGACGTCAAGGCGGCCCGCGGAGGACATCAGGCCGATGCCGACGCCGAGGTTCAGCATGTTGAGGAAGAGGATTCCCAGCACCGGGATGCCGAGGAAGGCGCCCAGGACCAGGCACATCGCTGCGGCCTGGGCGTTGTTCGTCCAGACCTGGGCCGCGAAGGACGCCGCCGGGTGGCTGGAGTAGTACGTCTCGTACTGGCCGCCGGGGCGGGTCATCTCGCGGAGGTCCACGGGGGCGCCTATGGAGGCCTGGACCTCCGGGTGCGTACCGATCCACCAGCCGATGAGGACGGCGAGGAGGGTCGAGAGCACCGCAGTGGGGATCCACCAGTGGCGGGAGCGGTAGACGGCCGCGGGGAAGCCGGCCGTGAGGAAGCGGGCCGCGTCGCGCCAGGAGGAGCGGCGGGTGCCGGTGACGGTCGCGCGGGCGCGGGCGACGAGCTGGGTCAGGCGGGCCGTGAGCTGGGGGTCCGGGGAGGTGGACCGGACGATGGAGAGGTGCGTGGCCGTGCGCTGGTAGAGGGAGACGAGTTCGTCAGCCTCGGCGCCCGTGAGCTTGCGGCCCCTGCGCAGGAGGTGGTCGAGGCGTTCCCACTCGGCGCGGTGGGCGGTGACGTAGACGTCGAGGTCCATGATCGGCTGCTGCTCCCGGCACTTGCTGCGGACAGGTCCGTACTACTGCGGCGCGCTGCGGGTCAGCTTGGCAGACTGGCGTTCGGACAGTCTTCGAGAGGTGGGCGCCGTGAGTGGGGTGGTGACGGGGGACGCCGTCGTGCTGGGTCTGCAGCCGGCGCGGCTGCCGAGCCGGGCGTTGGCGGTGCTCATCGATCTCGCCGTCGTGTGGATCGTCTATCTGCTGGTCCTGCTCGGGCTCGCTCTCGCGACGGCGTCCTTGGACGAGGCCGCGACGACGGCCCTGTCGATCGCCAGTTTCCTGCTGGTGCTCGTGGGGGCGCCGATCGCGGTGGAGACCCTGACGCACGGGCGGTCGCTGGGGAAGCTGGCCTGTGGGCTGCGGGTCGTGCGGGACGACGGGGGGCCGATCCGGTTCCGGCACGCGCTGGTGCGGGGGGCCATGGGGGTCGTGGAGATCCTGATGACCTTCGGGGTCGTCGCGTGCATCGCCTCGCTCGTGTCCGAGCGGGGGCGGCGGCTCGGCGACGTGTTCGCCGGGACCCTCGTCGTGCGGGAGCGCGTGCCCGCTGCGCGGGCTCTTGCGGTGCCTCCGCCGCCGCCGTGGCTCGTGGGGCGGTTCGCCGGGCTCGATCTGTCGGCCGTGCCAGAGAGGTTGTGGCTGGAGATACGTCAGTACCTGACGCGGGCTCGTGAGCTGGACCCGTTCGTGGGGCGGCGGCTCGCCGAGCGGCTCGCCGACGAGCTCGTCGCGCTGACCGGGGCGCCTCCGCCGCCGGGGGTGCCTGCCGACGCCTATCTCGCGGGGGTCGTCGCCGAGCGGCAGGCTCGGGACTCCCGGCGGGCGCTCTCCGCGGTGGCGGAGGGGCCGGGTGTCGCTCCCGTTGTGCCTGGTGTTGCCGGTGTTTCGAGTGCGTCTGCTGTTCCTGCTGTTCCCGCTTCGGTGGTCCTGCCGCCCGAGGTGCCGGGTGGTGGGGAGGGCGGGGCTCGGGCCACCGGGTTCGCTCCTCCCGCCTGACGGTCAGGGGAAGACCGAGGGCGGTGTCTCCAGGGCTTCGAGTTCGATGCCGGGGGCCGCGAGGACCACGTCGCCCGCGATGTGGACGGTGTGCCGCTCCCCCGTGTCCAGGGCGCTGACCTGGTATTCGTCCACGATCAGGGGGCCGTTGTCAGTGGCGTGCGCTTCACTCTTCAACAGGGCCCAGGACTGGTCGACCGTGAGGGGGGCGAGCACCGGATCCGTGAAGGCGACGAGCCTGACGCGGGTCTCGGGGGAATCGGGGGTGAGACGCAGGAGTCGCGTGATCGCGACGAGGAACGCCGGGGACGTGCCGGTGAAGGCGTGGGCGCGCACATTGCCTTCGGTGGCGTGGGTTCCGGTGGGGTCCGTGCGGACCCAGGTGACGCCGTCCAGGGCCGCGCCGCGGACCTGCCAGCTCGCGGCGTTGAGTTCGAGGCGGATGGGGCGGCCCAGTTCGTCGACGGCCAGGTCGACGGAGCCGAGGTGGTCGCCGGAGGGGGTGACGGTCTGGGAGACGTAGCGCCAGCCGGAGGGTCCGGGGGCGCAGTGGAAGTGCTCTTCACCGAGGGGGGTGTGGTCGTGCGGGTCATGGAGCGAATATCGGCCGCGGGGCATGGGTCGGTCCTCGGGAGGCGGTGCTTCCGGGTGCGGTAGCGGGGGCGGAGTCGGAACGGGGCAGGCCCCCGGCACGGGGGTGCGGGGGCCTGCCTGAATCCTCTACGGGTGTCCGGGACGGCGTCGCGTCAGTGCGCGGGCGCCGCCGGCCGGGGCATCAGTAGCGGTAGTGGTCCGGCTTGAAGGGACCGTCGACCTCGACGCCGATGTAGGCGGCCTGCTCGGGGCGGAGGGTCGTGAGCTTGACGCCGAGGGCGTCGAGGTGGAGGCGGGCGACCTTCTCGTCCAGGTGCTTCGGGAGCGTGTAGACGTCGGTCGGGTACTCCTCCGGCTTCGTGAAGAGCTCGATCTGGGCCAGGGTCTGGTCCGCGAAGGAGTTCGACATGACGAAGGAGGGGTGGCCGGTCGCGTTGCCGAGGTTCAGCAGACGGCCCTCGGAGAGGACGATCAGGACCTTGCCGTCGGGGTAGGTCCAGGTGTGGACCTGCGGCTTGACCTCGTCCTTGACGATGCCCGTGGTGGTGGCGAGGCCGGCCATGTCGATCTCGTTGTCGAAGTGGCCGATGTTGCCGACGATGGCCTGGTGCTTCATCTTGGCCATGTCGGCGGCCATGATGATGTCCTTGTTGCCGGTCGTGGTGATGAAGATGTCGGCGGTCTCGACGACCTCGTCCAGGGTCGTGACCTGGTAGCCGTCCATCGCCGCCTGGAGCGCGCAGATCGGGTCGATCTCGGTGATGATGACGCGCGCGCCCTGGCCGCGGAGGGACTCGGCGCAGCCCTTGCCGACGTCGCCGTAGCCGCAGACGACCGCCGTCTTGCCGCCGATGAGGACGTCGGTGGCGCGGTTGATGCCGTCGATCAGGGAGTGGCGGCAGCCGTACTTGTTGTCGAACTTCGACTTCGTCACGGCGTCGTTCACGTTGATCGCCGGGAAGAGCAGCGCGCCCTCGCGGTGCATCTCGTACAGGCGGTGGACGCCCGTCGTCGTCTCCTCGGTCACGCCGCGGATCTCGGACGCGAGCTGGGTCCACTTCTGCGGGGACTCGGTGAGGGTGCGGTTGAGGAGACGGAGGATGTGGCCGTACTCCTCGCTGTCCGCGGTGGCCGGGTCCGGGGCGGAGCCGGCCTTCTCGAACTCGACGCCCTTGTGGACGAGGAGGGTGGCGTCACCACCGTCGTCGAGGATCATGTTCGGGCCGCCGGTGGGCGTGTTCGGCCAGGTCAGGGCCTGCTCCGTGCACCACCAGTACTCCTCCAGGGTCTCGCCCTTCCAGGCGAAGACCGGGACGCCCTGGGGGTTCTCCGGGGTGCCGTTCGGGCCGACGGCGATGGCCGCGGCGGCGTGGTCCTGGGTGGAGAAGATGTTGCAGGAGGCCCAGCGGACCTCGGCGCCGAGGGCGACGAGCGTCTCGATGAGGACGGCGGTCTGCACGGTCATGTGCAGGGAGCCGGTGACGCGGGCGCCGGCGAGCGGCTGCTGCTCGGCGTACTCGCGGCGGATCGACATCAGGCCGGGCATCTCGTGCTCGGCGAGGGTGATCTCCTTGCGGCCGAAGGCGGCCAGGGAGAGGTCGGCGACCTTGAAGTCCTGGTGGGCGGCAGTCGTCATGACTGTGCTGCTCCTCGAGTGAATCGGGTGCGAGGGTCGGTTGAAGGCGCAGGGCACCACGGCAGGTCCCTGGGCACAGGAATGCCCGGGGTTCCACGGTGCCGTCGTCGGAGGCCCTCTCTCCCTCGGCCGGTCCGCTGGACCGCCCGACCGCCATCAGCAGCGACGTCTGGCTGATCTCGAATCTACACCGACAGATGGGGCGGTCCACAGTCCGCGTCGAGGCCAGTTCAGGCCGGTTCATGTCACTTCTGGCCAGTCGCGGCCTGTTCTGGCCTGATCCACTCGATGAGGCGTACGCATGCGTCGGGCCCCCGGGACCTGGAGGTCGCGGGGGCCCGGTGGTGGGCGGCGGGCCTCGCAGGCCGCGCCGTGGTGCGTCAGTGGGCGGAGCCGCCCGGCGCCTTGGCCGGGTTCTCGCCCGCCGAGGCCGCGGTCTCGCTGTAGATGTCCGGCTCCAGGTAGATCACCCGGGCGATCGGGACCGCTGCGCGGATGCGCTCCTCCGCCGCGTTGATCGCGTTGGCCACCTCGGTCGCGGTGTCGTCGTGGCTGACCGCGATCTTGGCCGCGACGAGCAGCTCCTCGGGGCCCAGGTGGAGGGTGCGCATGTGGATGAGGCGGGTGACGGTGTCGCCGTCGACGACCGCCGCCTCGATCTTCTTGACGTCGTCGACGCCCGCGGACTCACCGAGGAGCAGCGACTTGGTCTCGGCCGCGAGCACGATCGCGATCAGGATGAGCAGGACGCCGATGCAGAGGGTGCCGATGCCGTCCCAGACGCCGTTCCCGGTGGCGAGGGCGAGACCGACGCCGCCGAGGGCGAGCACGAGGCCGACGAGGGCGCCGAGGTCCTCGAGCAGGACGACGGGGAGCTCGGGGGCCTTCGCGCGGCGGACGAACTCCGTCCAGGAGAGGCCGCCGCGGACCTCGTTGGACTCCTTGATGGCCGTACGGAAGGAGAAGGACTCGGCGATGATCGCGAAGACGAGGACGCCGACCGGCCAGTACCAGGCCTCGATCTCGTGCGGGTCGTGGATCTTCTCGTAGCCCTCGTAGATGGCGAACATGCCACCGACGGAGAAGAGCACGATGGAGACGAGGAAGGCGTAGATGTAGCGCTCACGGCCGTAGCCGAAGGGGTGCTGCGGGGTCGCCTCGCGCTGGGCCTTCTTGCCGCCGAGGAGCAGCAGGCCCTGGTTGCCGGAGTCGGCGAGCGAGTGGACGCTCTCCGCGAGCATCGAGGACGACCCACTGAAGAGGTACGCCACGAACTTGGCTACGGCGATCGCGAGGTTGGCTGCGAGTGCCGCCACGATCGCCTTGGTTCCGCCTGACGCGCTCATGGGTGTACGAGGTCCCTTCGTCGATGCTCCGGCACTGTCGCCGCGGTTCGGCCGGTCATTCTCGCATCAGGCCACGACGGTGGCGCGAAACACCGTGCCCGCACCGGACAGTTCGGTCTTCTCGCCCGCGGGGACGAAGACGGACTCCCCGGGGGCGAGGGTGATTTCGCCCGCCTTGGGGCGGCCCGCGACGGAGAGCAGGATCTGCGGGGTCGGGGCGGTGACGTCGGTCGGGGACGCGCCTTCGGGCCGGACGAAGCGGGACAGGCGGAACTCGTCGATCGGGGTGTCGTAGACCTCCTCCCCGGAGGGGGAGGCCTCGGGGCGCAGGACGTTGGGGTCGTTCGACTCGAAGCGGACGACGCGGAGAAGTTCGGCGACGTCGACGTGCTTGGGGGTGAGGCCGCAGCGCAGCACGTTGTCGGAGTTGGCCATGATCTCGACGCCCATGCCGTCGAAGTAGGCGTGCGGTACGCCCGCGCCCAGGTAGAGCGCCTCGCCCGGCTGGAGCGTGACGTGGTTGAGGAGCATGGCGGCGATGACGCCGGGGTCGCCCGGGAAGTGGTGGGCGAGGTTCGCGAACGGGGTGTGGTGGCCGCCCAGGCGGTCCGCGGCGGCCGCTGCCTCGGCGACGGTGTGCGCCATCTCCTCGCGGTCGGCCGTCAGGAGGGCCGTCAGGACCTCGCGGAGCGCCGCCTCCTCGGGGTGGGCGTGGAGGAGGTCCACGTACGGCTTGAGGGAGTCGACGCCGAGCTCCGCGATGAGGTCGGCGGCCGCGGTGGGGGCACGGAAACCGCACAGTCCCTCGAAGGGGGTGAGGGCGCAGATCAGTTCGGGCTTGTGGTTGGCGTCCTTGTAGGTGCGGTGCGGGGCGTCGACGGGGATGCCGGCCGCCTCCTCGGCCGCGAAGCCGGCGCGGGCCTGGTCGAGGTCGGGGTGGACCTGGAGGGAGAGCGGGGCGCCCGCCGCGAGCACCTTGAGCAGGAAGGGGAGGCGCGGGCCGAACTTCTCGACCGCCGGCGTCCCCAGTTCGCGTACGGGATCGGCGTCGACGATCTCGTTGAGCGGGCCGCGCTCGGTGCGGGAGGGGGCGCCGGGGTGGGCGCCCATCCACATCTCGGCCTGCGGTTCGCCGGTGGGGGCGACGCCGAGGAGTTCGGGGATGGCCGTCGGGGATCCCCAGGCGTAGGGGCGGACGGTGTTGACGAGGCGGTCCATGGTGCCTGCCAGCTCCTCGGAGTCGTGACGGATGGTGAGGGGTGTCGGATGACAGGTGACAGGGGGCGGGTGACGGGTGGGTGACGGGACGGGGTGCCGGGTGGTGACGGGGTGATGGACGCGGCGGGTGGGGGTGAGGTTGCGGGGGAGGTGGGTGGTGCGTGGTGCGGTGGGAGCGTCAGTGGGTGCCGTGGTCCGGGCGGCCGGGGGTCGCCAGGGCGAGGTAGACGGCGGCGAAGTCGGTCACCGCGAGCAGTTCGGCGAGGGTTTCGAGGTCGCCGCCCTCCTCCGGTTCGAGTTCGCTGATCGCCGTCTCGTGGCCGAGGGCCAGTTCCCGCGCGGCGGGGGCCGCGGTCAGCCCGCCCGTCCTGTCGCGCAGGAGGACGACCCGCGCGCGGAGCGCCTGTGACTCCTCCACCCGGTCGCGGAAGAAGTCGTCGGGGTCCGCGCCGGCCGCGTAGTCGCCGGCGAGGAGCACGCCGTGCGCGGGCAGGGCCTCCGGGAGTTCCGCGGCGAGCGCGGGCAGGCCCGCGAGCTCGGCCAGGACGCTCGCGAAGCGGCGGCCGGCTGGGCCCGCGGCGTTGCCCTCGGTCCAGATCAGCGGAAGCGAGTCGGCCAGTTCGGCCGCGAGCGTCTTGGCCGGGTTGCTGTACGTGGCGATGGCCGGGCCGCAGCGTTCGGCCGTCCGGTCGAGGCGGTCGGCGACCTTCTCCAGGGCCTCCGGCGGCGCGTCGACCAGACCGACGCGGTCGAGGAGGGCCAGCAGCGGGGTGAACAGGGCCCACAGGGCGCCGGGGCTCGCCGCGAGGCTCTCCGCGTACTCGTCGGGCGACTCGTTCGGCGCGGTGGCCATCGGGACGAACAGGCCGTGCGAGCCTCCGACGGACTCGGCGAGCGGGGAGGCCTTGGGGGCGACGGCGACGACCGTGATCCCGCGGCGGTACGCCTGCTCGGCGAGGAGCGCGAGGCCGGGTTCCGAGCCGTCCGTGGTGGGCAGCAGGAGCAGGTCGACCGAGCCCGCCCAGCCGGGCAGGGCCCAGCGCAGGGCGCCCGCGGCGGGCGCGACGCCGGTCGGCTGGAGCCGTACGACGGGGGCGGAGGCTCCCGCGAGGGCGCCGATCAGGTCCGCGACGCCCGCGGCCGCCGTGCCGGGGCCCGCCACGAGGACCGCGCGGGGGCGGCCCTCCGGGCGCAGATCGGCGATGCCCGCCTCGCTGGCGTGGCGGGCGGCCGTGCGTACCCGGGCTCCTGCTTCGGCTGCGCCGCGCAGGAGGCCGCGGCGGTCGGCCAGGGCGAGGGCGTCCGGTGCGTCGAGGAGGGTCTCGTCGAGCATGTGGCGGTGCCTCCCGGGTGGGTGCGGGGTGTCTGTGGGTGGGTGGTTCCTGGTGGTGCGGGGGTGCCGGGTGGTGCGGGGGTGCCTCGTGGTGCGGGGGTGCCGGGTGGTGCGGGGGTGCCTGGTGCGGGGGTGCCTGCGGTGGTCTTCGGTCGCACGCCCGGCCTTCGGCGGGCTTCGGGTGTGCCCGGGCGCCGCGCCGGGTGTCCTGCGGGGAGGACGGGGGCGCTTGCCCTCCCGGGGGTGGTTGACCTCCCGGGGGTGGTCGGTCTCCCCCGGGTGCTTCCCGTCCCGCGGGCCGTGTCCGCCGTCGGTGGCGGAGGCTCGTGGGGAGGGGTGCGGGGCGGGCCGGACGGCGTCGTCGGGCTGTGGGCCGCCTCGGCCGGCCGACGGGGCGTGCCGTGCTGTCCGGTGCCGCGGGTGGTGCCGGTGCGCTCTGTCCGTCGCGGGGCGGGGATCGTGCGGCGGGGCGCCGGATGCTCCGGGGCGGGCGGCCGGTGGAGGGCCGGCGCGGGGCGGTCCGGAGGGGTCGGTGTGCCCGGGTGTGCCGGGCGGGGCCTCGGCTCGCCGGGTCCGCGGGCGGGGTGGCCGTCGCGGGGTGTCACCCGGCTCGGGCGGCCGGTCGACGCGCCGAAGCGCCCCTGGCGGCGCCGCCCCTCGGGGTGCGACGCCTTCGTCGCGGCCCCGGGGCGTGCTCGGCCGGGTGTCAGGGGGCTCGGGGCGGGGAGCACCGTGGCTCAGGCCGGGCGGCGGGCCTCGTCGGTGAGGAGGACGGGGATGCCGTCGCGGACGGGGTACGCGAGGCCGCAGTCCGTGCCGGTGCAGACCAGTTCGGGGGTCTCGTCCGCCGTGCGGTCGTTCAGCGGAGCGTGGCACGCGGGGCAGGCCAGGATCTCCAGGAGGCCGGCTTCGAGCGGCATGGGGTGTCCCTTCGAACAAACGGTGGTGGTGCTGCCCTTCGGGCCAGGTCAGCCTACCGCCGGGGGACGGGGGGCGCGGCTCGGTGGCCGGTCCCTCCGTCTCCCGGCGGAGTGATGTCAGCCGGTCGCGCGGACCAGGGCCAGGACCTCGTCGCGGATCTTGGTCATGGTGGCCTCGTCGCGGGCCTCGACGTTGAGGCGGAGCAGCGGCTCGGTGTTGGAGGCGCGGAGGTTGAACCACCAGTCGGCGGAGGTGACGGTGAGGCCGTCGAGCTCGTCGAAGGTGACCCCGTCGGCGGCGGCGTACGTCGCCCTGACCTTCGCCGTGCTGGCCGCCTGGTCGGCGACCGTGGAGTTGATCTCGCCGGAGGAGGCGTAGCGGTCGTAGACGGAGACCAGGTCGGACAGGGTGCCCTCCTGGCCGCCGAGGGCCGCGAGGACGTGGAGCGCGGCGAGCATGCCCGTGTCCGCGTTCCAGAAGTCCTTGAAGTAGTAGTGCGCGGAGTGCTCGCCGCCGAAGATCGCGCCCGTCTTCGCCATCTCCTCCTTGATGAAGGAGTGGCCGACGCGGGTGCGGACGGGGGCGCCGCCGTTCTCGCGGACGACCTCGGGGACGGACCAGGAGGTGATCAGGTTGTGGATGATCGTTCCGCCGGGGTTCTTGGCGAGCTCGCGGGCGGCGACGAGGGCCGTGATCGCGGACGGGGAGACCGGCTCGCCGCGCTCGTCGACGACGAAGCAGCGGTCGGCGTCGCCGTCGAAGGCGAGGCCGAGGTCGGCGCCCTCGGCGAGGACGCGGGCCTGGAGGTCGACGATGTTCTTCGGGTCGAGGGGGTTGGCCTCGTGGTTCGGGAAGGTGCCGTCGAGCTCGAAGTACATGGGGACGGTGTCGAGCGGGAGGCCCGCGAAGACGGTGGGGACGGTGTGGCCGCCCATGCCGTTGCCCGCGTCGACGACGACCTTCAGCGGGCGGATAGCGGTGAGGTCGACCAGGCCCTTGAGGTGGGCGGCGTAGTCGTCGAGGGTCTCGCGCTCGGTGACGGTGCCGGGGGTGGCGGCGGCCTCGGGGGCGCCGGTCTCGGTCCACTCCTCGGCGAGGGCGCGGATGTCGGCGAGGCCGGTGTCCTGGCCGACGGGGGCGGCGCCGGCGCGGCACATCTTGATGCCGTTGTACTGGGCCGGGTTGTGGGAGGCCGTGAACATCGCGCCCGGCAGGCCGAGGCTGCCCGAGGCGAAGTACAGCTGGTCGGTGGAGCAGAGCCCGATGAGGGTGACGTCGGCGCCGAGGCGGGCCGCGCCGCGCGCGAAGGCGGCCGAGAGGCCGGGCGACGAGGGGCGCATGTCGTGGCCGACGACGATCGCGTCCGCGTCCGTCACCCGTACGAAGGCTGCGCCGAAGAGCTCGGCGAGCTTCTCGTCCCACTGGTCGGGTACCACTCCGCGGACGTCGTACGCCTTCACGATCTGCGACAGATCGGCAGTCACGGATCCACCCTCCTGAGTTCTCGGCACGCGTGTGCGGCGCGTGTAGGAACGCCAAAACTACCCGGAGCGGATCGGGGGTACGCGGACGGTGGCCGGTTGGTGTCAGTTGTCGGGCGAACGGAGCACTCTGAGGTGCCCGCGGCGGCCGACCTCCATGGGGTCTCCGCCCCGGCCTCCGCCGCCCTTGCCGCCGGCCTCGGCCGCACGCTCGTGGGGGCGGGCCGCTTCCCGTACCGCGTTGGCCAGGGCTTCGAGGTCGTCGCCGCTGGGGCGGGCGGGGGCGGAACCGTCGGTGAGCCGCACCACCTCCCAGCCGCGGGGCGCGGTGAGGCGCTCACTGTGCTCGGCGCACAGGTCGTAGCAGTGGGGCTCGGCGTAGGTGGCGAGCGGGCCGAGGACCGCAGTCGAGTCGGCATAGACGTACGTCAGTGTCGCGACGGCAGGGCGGCCGCACGCGGTGCGCGAACAGCGACGTACAGGGCTCACGACGTTGGACGGTACCGCACTCTTGACCGGGCCGCGACGACTCTCCCTCAGGTCACTCCCCCGTGTCGCACTGTGACCTCCGACACGCCCGTCCGTGTCGCGGCTGCGCTGACCTGCGCGGGAGGGGGCGTACGGCGGTGGGGGCAGGAGGGGATCCGGACAGCCGGGGATACAAATCCGGTCAACCACGGCCAGATGGCCGATCGCGACACGCGGTCGATTCAGGCGTGCGGACGGCCGGAATGTTCAGGTTTCGACAGGAGGGGTGGTCGCGCGGGAAAACCTGGCGAGGATCCGCCACGGTGCGGAAACACCTCGGAGGGTTACGCTGCGTCAGTGATGGACAGTCCTGTGCCGCCGAACTCCTCGCCCCCTTCCACGGAGCCCCCGGCGGAGCCTCGGGTCCGCCGCCGCGACCGTCACGGGCGCGGGATGCGGGGGCCCGTCGCCCCGCCCCAGGTGCCGCTCTCCACGAGCCGGGCGGACACCTTCCGCGATCTGGTGCTGGACTCGGTCGAACGCCTCGAACGGCACTGGCCGCAGCTGGCCGACATCGAGTTCCTCGTGATGGAGGTGCCGCCGGCCGTCTCGGAGGAGACCGTGCCGCTCGGCGGTTCGGCGCCGGCCGAGAAGGGCGAGCCGGCCCGGGTCGTCGTCTACCGGCGGCCCGTGGAGCTCCGGTCGAAGAGCCGCGACGAGCGCGCGCTCCTCGTCCACGAGGTGGTCGTGGAGCAGGTCGCCGAGCTCCTCGGGCTCTCCCCCGAGTCGGTCGACCCCCGGTACGGGCAGGACTGAGACCCGTACCCGCGGGGTGTCAGTCCCCGAGGACCTGGAGGTCCTGGCGGGCCGTCGGGACCTCGACCGTGCCGCGGTCGTCGGTGAGCGGCTGGACCGTGAACATCTGGACGCCGTCCTCCGGCAGCGCGAGCATCCGCGAGGCGTACACCTTGCCGCCCGAGACCGGTTCCACCGTCAGCGCGTACCCGCCCTTGACGCCCCCGGGGACCAGGTCGGTCAGGGTCGCCGTCGTGCCCGCCTTGACGGTGACCGTCTTCGAGGCCGGCGTCCCGGCCGTGGCGCCCGCCGAGGCCGTGACCTTGACCTGGGCGTCGGAGCCGGTCGCCGTGAGGGCGAGCGTCGAGGCCTTGGCGCGGTTGTCGGCGACCGTCGCGCGGGCGGAGATCGGCGCGGTCGCCGGGACGAACGCGATCTCGGTGCCGTCCTCCTTGCCGCGGACGACCTGGAGGGCGGCAACCACCGGGGTCGGCTTCTTCGGGTCGCTGGGGGTGAGCAGCAGGGAGCCCGTCTGGCCCCTGGTGAGACTCGGCAGGTCCAGGGAGGCCGTCATCCCGGACTTCACGTGCAGGGTGCCGCCGCCCGCTCCGGCGGGGACGATCGTGCCCGTCGGGGTGGCCAGCTGGATCTTGAGGTCGGCGTCGTCGTCGCCCGGCACGAACGCCACGAGGCGGACGGAGGTCGCGTCGGCCGGGATGCCCGGGAGGACCGCGCTCGGTGCCGGGTCGGCCGCGGCCGCGAGCCAGTCGCTGCCGAGCTTGTCGTCGGCGGCGGCGATCGCCGCGCCGACGCGCCCGCTGCGGGTGGTGACGTGGACGGTGACGTCCCGCTGGGCGGCCTCGCCCGTGAGCGTGGAGAGCAGGACCGGGACCGTGGACCTGGGGGGCACCGGGATGCCCTCGGTGAACTGGGACTTGAGGACGCCCTCGGGGCCGTACAGCTCGATGTCGGCGACGGCGGCCGTGTCGTCCGGGTTGGTCAGGTGGACGTAGTCCTGGCGCTCCTTGGCGGTGGAGGCGGCCGGGAACCAGAAGTCCGTGTCGGGGGCGCCGCAGGTCAGGCCGAGGAGGCCGCGGGCGCCGCCCGCCGTGACGACGGTGGTCTGCTGCACGGTCCAGCCGGGGGCGAGGGTCCCCGTCGCCGAGCCGGTGAGGGCGGGGGCCGCCGGGCCGTTCGCCTCGGCCGTCACGGGCTTGCCCGGGGCGGTGACGGTCGCGGGGGCCTTCGGGGCCTTGGATTTCTTGCCGCCGCCCGAGCCGCCGCGGTTCGCTCCGCTCGCCGCCGGGAGGAGGCGGGCCGTGGGCTGCTCCGCCTTGGTGGAGCCGCCCGCGGCTGCCGCGGCCGCCGTGCCCGCGGGGGTGTACGAGGTGTACAGGGTCTCGGCCACCTCGGAGGTGCTGGGGGCCGGGCAGGCCAGGCCCGCGCGCTCCACCGGCAGGCGGGTGGGGGCCTTGGCCACGGGGGCCGCCGGGCCGTCCTGGGTGGTCAGCGTGGCGAAGCCGGTGACGGCCGCGAGGGCCGTCGCGACCGCGATCAGGGAGAGGGTCGTGCGCTTCACTGGTTGCTGCTCCCGTCGGGACGCTGCTCGGTCTCGTGACCCTGGGGGTAGTCGTAGCCGTAGGCGTACGGGTCGTACTGCTGCTGGGGCTGCTGGTCGTACCCGGCCTGCGGGTCGTACTGCTGCTGCTCGTAGCCCTGGTCCGCGTACGGCTGGGGCTGCTGCTCGTAGCCCTGCTGGGGGTACGCGTACGGCTGCTGCTGGTACGGGTCGGCCGCGTACTCCTGGTAGTAGCCCTGGTCCGCGTACGGCTGGGCCTGCGGCGCGTCCTGCGCCCCGCCCTGGTCCTGCGCCCGGGCTGCCTGGGCGTAGGCCGGGTCGTACCCGGCGCCGTCCCAGGGCTGCTCCGGGGCGGCCCGGTCCTGTGCCGCTTCCTGGGGCTCGTACGCCTGCTGCTCCGGGATCGGGACCGGGACGTGCTCCTGGTCCGGAATCCCGGCCGCGGCGCCCTCGGTGCCTTCGGCCTCGGCGGCGGCGCGGAGGCGGCGCGCGCGGCGGCCGTCGCCGTCGGTCGCCTGCGCGGGGATCGCCGGCTCCTCCTCGGGCAGGTCGTCGTCGATCTCGCGGCGGCGGCCCGGCAGGGCGAGGATCAGCAGCACGACGGCGAGGCCGACCTGCGTCCAGGTCCACACCGTGCGGGTGAGCGGCTGGTCGTACGTGAGGTCGAGGCGGCCGCCCTGGGCGGGGAGCTCGAAGCCCTGGGCCCAGCCGTCGACGGTCGTCCTCGTCAGCTCCTTGCCGTCGAGGGTCGCCGTCCAGCCCTCGTCCGCGCGGTCGGCGATCCGCAGGATCCGGCCGGCCTTGCCGGCCGGGATCTTGGTGTGCGCCTCGACGGGACCGGCCGCGACGGCGACCGGCTTGGCCGCCCCGTCCGCGGCTCCGGCCTCCGCCGGCGCCTGGGTGGCGGCCTTCGCCGCCGGCTGGACGATCATGATGCGGGCGATCTCGCGGTCCACGCGCCAGAGCGCGCTGCCGTCGAGCTGGCTGAGGCGGCTGAGGCCGGGCGTCGCGTCGAGGACGCGGCCCATCTGGCGCGGCGCCCCGTCCCGTACGAGGACGTAGCGGATCGCGTAGCCGCTCAGTTCCTGGGTCTGGTCGGCGCCGGAGCCGGCCACGAGGTGGGCGACGACCGCGTCGAGGCGGGGGTCGGTCTCGGCCGCGGCCGCCAGTTCGCCGTCGCCGAGGCGGGCGCCGGAGCCGCGGACCAGGGTGTACGTGACCTCGCCGGGCGAGGTGCCGCCGAGGACGAGGGTGCGGGGCTGGTCACGGGTGCCGCTCTCCTCGGCGACGAAGGCCGGGACCTGGACCGGGTCGCGCCTGGTCAGCGGTCCGTCCGCGCCACCGATCATCCAGCCCGCGGCCGCGACCGCGGGGCCGACGGCGCAGGCGAGGGCGATGAGGGCCGCGACGGGCTGGCGCCAGCCGAAGCCGTGGGCCGCGACGCGGTTGCGTCCGCCCTCCGCGCCGATCATGCCCGCGGCGATGAGGGCCGCGCCGTAGACGAGGGTCGCGGGGCCGGCCCAGCCCGTGCCGTCCGCTCCGTTGGAGAGGACCGCGAGGAGCAGACCGGCGAGGGCCGCCGCCCAGGCCGCGAGGACCGCGAACCTGCGCTCCTCGCGCAGCAGACCGGCGAGGGCGGCGAGGACGAGGCCGATCAGGAGGAGGCCGCCGGTCGTGCCGGGTCCGCCCGGGCTGGTCGCGAGCAGGTCGAGCGCGGTGGCCGTGCCCGTACGGACGTCGAGGCCCGCTTCGCGCAGGAAGGCCGCGGGCTCGGTGAGGAGGGAGAGCGACCAGGGCGCGAGGGCGAGGACCGGGGTGCCGACCGCGGCGAGGAAGCGGAGCCCGTACGCCGTGATGTCTGAGCGGTGGACGACGAGGACGCCGAGGCCGAGGAGGACCGCGAGCGGCCACACGACCGGGGTGAACGCCGTCGCGAAGGTCAGCAGGAAGGCGTAGGCCCAGGTCGCGCGCCAGCTGCCGCGCTCGGGCCCGTCGAAGCCGTGGGCCGCGACCGCCGCGCGGGCGATCAGCGGGAGCAGGATCGCGAGGATCGCCGTGCCGAGCCTGCCGGTCGCGAGGGCGCCGGTGGCGGCGGGCAGGAAGGCGTACGCGACGGCGCCCCAGGCGCGCAGGAGGCTGGACTCGACGATCGGCCGGGCCGCGAAGTACGCGGTGAAGCCGGCGAGCGGGACCGAGCAGACGAGCAGGACGGTCAGCGCCGTCGAGGTGGAGCCGAGGAAGAGCGCGGAGAGCGCGGCCAGGACGGCGAGGTAGGGCGGGGCCGGCTGGGTGCCGCCCGTGCCGAGGGCGTGCCAGGCGTCGGCGTACTTCGACCAGAGGCCGGAGACCGTGTCGGGGGCCGGCAGCAGGGCGCCGCCCGCCAGCGAGCCGCCCGCGAAGAGGTTGCGGCAGGCGACGAGGGAGATGAGGAGCAGGAGGCCGAAGAGGACCGGGCCGGGCTTGCGGGCGATCTTCTTGAGCCTGGCGAACTGCTCGATCTCCAGGTAGTCGGCGTCGTCGCCGCCCGGTCCCGACTCGACGACGCCGTGGCGGGAGCCGCCGGCGTCGGCCTCGGAGCCGCCGACGTTCGCCGCGAGCTGTTCGACGGCCGCGCGGACGGTCGCGCCCGGCGGCGGGAAGAGCGGGCGGAGTTCGCTCGCCGCGACCGCCGCGTTCTTCCGCCGCTTGCGGGCGGCGAGGATCTTCTCGGGGCGCAGGAGGGTGGCGAGCAGGCCCGTGACCTCGTCGACCGCCTGGCCGGGGACCTTGCCGACGATCGAGGCGAGGGTGCGGACCAGGGTGCTCAGGACGAGCCGTACGAGGACGTAGGGGAGCGCGAGGCCGCGGGTGTTGGCCAGGAGCGCGTAGACGGCGCCCGCCTTGTCGACGCGGTGCGGGCTCGCCGCCGTGCGCCCCGCGCAGTCGACCGTGCGGCGCTCGCGGGCGGACGCCTCGGCGTGCCGGAGGACCGCGTCGGGGGCGACGAGGACGCGGTGGCCGGCGGAGTGGGCGCGCCAGCAGAAGTCGACGTCGTCGCGCATGAGGGGCAGGCGGCGGTCGAAGCCGCCGAGCTCGTCGAAGACGTCGCGGCGGACGAGCATGCCGGCGGTGGAGACGGAGAGGACGGGGCGGACCTGGTCGTGCTGGCCCTGGTCCTGCTCGCGCCGGTCGAGTCCGGTCCAGCGGCGGCCGCTGCGGGCGATGGAGACGCCGACCTCGAGGAGCTGCTTGCGGTCGTACCAGCCGCGCAGCTTGGGGCCGATGACGGCGGCGTACTCGTCGGCGTCGGCGACGCGCAGGAGTTCGGCGAGGGCGCCGGGCTCGGGTGCGCAGTCGTCGTGGAGGAGCCAGAGCCACTGGACCGGTTCGCCGTGCGGGAGTTCGGGGAGGTCGTAGGCGTCGTCGTTCCACGTCCGGCTGACGGGGTCCCAGCCGCTGGGGCGCTTCAGGTACGGCAGGTCCTCGGGTCCCAGGGCGGGGGCCGTGCGGGCGGCCTCCTCGACGGCGGTGCCGAAGCCGGTGCGGCGCGCGAGGTGCAGGACGCGGTCGTCGCCGATGGCCTCGGCGACGAGGCGTGCCGAGTCGTCGGCGCTGCCGGTGTCGGCTGCGACGACGTTCTGCACGGGGCGCTCCTGGGCGAGCAGCCCGGCGAGGGCGTCCGGCAGCCAGCGGGCACCGTCGTGGGTGACGAGCACGGCGGTGACGACGTGTCGCGGAAACTCAGGAGTTGAGGACATCGAGCTACGGGCCCTCCGGCCGGGGTCGCCCGCGGGGGGCGTGGGGTGCGTCTCGGACGGAGGCCCACACTAACGGCTGTGCGCGGGGCGGTCCGCCCCTGTGGACGGCGGCCTGTGGACAACGGCGGAGGACAGAACACGCAGAACGGTCCGCCGCCTGTGGACGGAGCACAGGCGGCGGACCGTTCTTCACGTCCTGGTGCGCGCGCTTCGGCGCGCGGGGTCCGGAAGGCTTCGTGAGCCGTTCCGCGACCGGGGCCGGGCGGTGGCCCGGGGCGGGTCGGCCACCGGGGCGAGCCCGGCGCGATCCGAAGGACAGCCCTAGACAGCGGCCTTCTTCAGACGGCGGCGCTCGCGCTCGGAGAGGCCGCCCCAGATGCCGAACCGCTCGTCGTTCTGCAGGGCGTATTCGAGGCACTCGGAGCGGACTTCACAGGCGAGGCAGACCTTCTTGGCCTCGCGGGTCGAGCCGCCCTTCTCGGGGAAGAAGGACTCGGGGTCGGTCTGGGCGCACAGCGCGCGCTCCTGCCAGCCGAGTTCCTCGTCCGCGTCCTCGACCAGCAGTTCCTGGAACAACTCGGTCATGTGCGCCCCTCGTCTGTTCTGTGCGTCCCCGTGGTGTGGCCGTTGCCGTACCGGCCGAACGACACGAGTGAAATTACAAGTTTGTGCTCTGTGCGAGTCAAGCGGAGATCTGCTATTGGGCCCCGTATTCACTCTGCGGAACCAAGCCTATGCGGAAAGTGTTCAAATCACCAAAAAACGTGACACATGCCGCCGGTCTGCCCGCACCGTGCGGGCCCCTCGCAAGGAAGGACGTCCGAGACTTGGATCTTGTTGCGATCCAGCCATGGAAGCGATCCGGATCACATGTCGACCACGGAGAGTGACGGGCAGGTCCGGGACTCGCCGCGCGGCGCCGCCATGTTGACGAGCACGGTTGAAGCGCCATCTCTCCTGGTCCGCACCTGAACAAACCTTTCTCCGGGCACGGTAACCGGATGAGGTGAAACATTACCCCCAAATCGGGCATTGGGTTGACAGTCGGGTCCCCTTCCCGCCACCTTTGGTGGCATGCCAGCGACCAGTGCGACCGCCGCGACCCACGCCCGTGGGTTCCGCCGCGCTGTCCAGGTCTGCTGTTGCTGTTGTTGTTCCAGCTGTTGATGCCGTAGAGCTCCAGCTTCTTCCCTCCAGCGTCACCCAGCGTCACCTTCGCGTGTATGTGCGTCACCCCCCTTCGCGACCCCCACCGCTTCTGTTTCTGCTGAGGAACCTCCCCACCCATGAACATGGACAGCGACCTTCAGATCGCCGGCGACATCCTCGAGGTCCCGCACCTCCTCCAGCCCGAGCGCGCCCACCCCGTCACGGTGGCCGAGTTCGCCGGGCTCGCGCGCTCCATCGCCGACGACCGGTCCCAGTGGGCCCCGTACGTCGAGTACGACGCCACGACCCGCTGGTACCACCGGCTCCGCACCGGCCCCGGCTACGAGGTGTGGCTCCTCTCCTGGGTGCCGGGCCAGGGCAGCGGGCTCCACGACCACGGCATCTCCTCCGGCGTCCTGACCGTCCTGGAGGGCGAGTTGACAGAGCGCACGGACAGGGGCGTACGGACGCTCGACGGCGGGGCGCAGCGCGTCTTCGCGCCGGGGTACGTCCACGAGGTCGTCAACGACTCCCTCGAACCGGCCGTCAGCCTGCACGTCTACTTCCCCGGCCTGACCGAGATGCCGATGCACGAGTCGCTCCAGGCGCAGTGCGCGCCGGTCCGCTCCGCGCACGGCTCCGCCGCCCCGTCGGCCCCGGCCGTCCCCGGCGCCGTCGTCGCCTGACAGACTGCTCGGCATGCGCATTGTGGTTCTGGCCGGTGGCATCGGTGGTGCCCGCTTCCTTCGCGGCCTCAAGCAGGCCGCGCCGGACGCGGAGATCACGGTCGTCGGCAACACCGGTGACGACATCCATCTCTTCGGGCTGAAGGTCTGCCCCGACCTGGACACGGTGATGTACACCCTCGGCGGTGGCATCAACGAGGAACAGGGCTGGGGCCGCCTCGACGAGTCCTTCACGGTCAAGGAGGAGCTCGCGGCCTACGGCGTCGGACCCGAGTGGTTCGGCCTCGGCGACCGGGACTTCGCGACCCACATCGTCCGCACCCAGATGCTCGGCGCGGGCTTCCCGCTGAGCGCCGTCACCGAGGCGCTGTGCGCCCGCTGGCAGCCCGGCGTGCGGCTGCTCCCGATGTCCGACGACCGCGTCGAGACGCACGTCGCCATCGAGGTCGACGGAGAGCAGCGGGCCGTGCACTTCCAGGAGTACTGGGTGAAGCTGCGCGCCTCCGTGGACGCGAAGGCCGTCGTGCCGGTCGGCGCGGAGGCGGCGAAGCCCGCGCCGGGCGTCCTGGACGCGATCGCCGAGGCGGACGTCGTCCTCTTCCCGCCGTCCAACCCCGTGGTGAGCGTCGGGACGATCCTGGCCGTGCCCGGCATCCGCGAGGCGCTGGTCGCGGCCGCGGCCGCCGGCACGCCGGTCGTGGGCCTCTCGCCCATCGTCGGTGACGCGCCCGTGCGGGGCATGGCCGACAAGGTGCTCGCGGCGGTGGGCGTGGAGTCCACCGCGACGGCCGTCGCCCTGCACTACGGCTCCGAACTCCTCGGCGGCTGGCTGGTGGACACCGTGGACGCGGACGCCGTGGCGGACGTCGAGGCGGCGGGCATCCGCTGCCGGGCGGTGCCGCTGATGATGACGGACGTGGAGGCGACGGCCGCGATGGCGCGTGAGGCGCTGGCGCTCGCCGAGGAGCTGCGGTGACGGCTCCCGGCGGGGCCGAGGACGCCGAGGCTCCCTCGTACCGCGTCTGGGCCCTGGGCGGGCTGCCGGAGGTGGCGGCCGGCGACGACCTGGCCAAGCTGATCGCCTCCGTCTCGCCCGGGCTCGTCGACGGGGACGTCCTCCTCGTCACCTCCAAGATCGTGAGCAAGGCCGAGGGGCGGATCGTCGCCGCCGACGACCGCGAAGCGGCCATAGACGCCGAGACGGTACGGGTGGTGGCGCGGCGCGGCACCCTGCGGATCGTCGAGAACCGGCAGGGCCTCGTCATGGCCGCCGCCGGGGTCGACGCCTCCAACACCCCCTCCGGGACCGTGCTGTTGCTGCCGAAGGACCCCGACGCCTCGGCACGGCAGATCCGTTCGGGGCTGCGGGATGCGCTCGGCGTGGACGTCGGCGTCGTCGTCACGGACACCTTCGGGCGGCCCTGGCGCACCGGCCTCACCGACGTCGCGATCGGCGCGGCCGGGGTGCGGGTCCTCGACGACCTGCGGGGCGGGACCGACGCGTACGGCAATCCGCTGAGCGCGACCGTGGTCGCCACCGCCGACGAACTCGCCGCCGCGGGCGACCTGGTGAAGGGCAAGGCGGCCGGGCTGCCGGTCGCCGTCGTCCGGGGTCTGCCGCACGTCGTGGCCGGGGACGAGGAGCCGGGGGCGCGGGAGCTCGTCCGCGGCGCCGCCGACGACATGTTCCGGCTCGGGACGTCGGAGGCGGTACGGGAGGCGGTGACGCTGCGGCGGACCGTACGCGAGTTCACCGACGAGCCCGTCGACCCGGGTGCGGTCCGGCGCGCGGTCGCCGCGGCCGTGACGGCGCCGGCCCCGCACCACACCACGCCCTGGCGGTTCGTCCTCCTGGAGTCGCCGGAGTCGCGGACCCGGCTGCTCGACGCGATGCGGGACGCGTGGGTCGCGGACCTGCGGCGGGACGGCAAGTCCGAGGAGTCGGTGGCCAAGCGGGTGCGGCGCGGGGACGTCCTGCGCAACGCGCCCTACCTGGCCGTGCCCTGTCTCGTGACGGACGGCGCCCACCACTACGGCGACCCGCGCCGGGACGCGGCCGAGCGCGAGATGTTCGTCGTCGCGGCGGGCGCGGGGGTCCAGAACTTCCTCGTGGCGCTCGCGGGTGAGCGGCTCGGCTCGGCGTGGGTGTCGTCGACGATGTTCTGCCGGGACGTCGTACGGGACGTCCTCGGGCTGCCGGCCGGCTGGGACCCGATGGGCGCGGTGGCGATCGGCCACGCGGCGGGTCCGCCGCGGGAGCGGCCGGGGCGGGTCGCCGCGGAGTTCATCGAGGTGCGCTGACGCGGTCCTGCCGGCGCTCCCGGTCCGCCGGGTGCGCCGGGTCCACCCGGTGCGCCCGGTCCGCCGGGGTCCGCCCCGCGCGTGCGGTCAGAGGTGCGTGATGTTGCCCGGTGTCATGCGGGGCGCCCTGCGGGGCGGGACGCGGCCGCTGAGGAGGATCAGGCGGGCGGCGCGGTGGCGCTGGCCCGCGTACGGGGCCAGGAGCGCCAGCATCGCCTCGTCGTCGGCCGTACGGTCGCCCGCGAGGGCCCAGCCGACGATGCCCGGGAGGTGGAGGTCGCCGGTGGTGACCTCGTCCGGCGCGCCGTTGCTGCGCTGAATCGTCTCGGCGCTCGTCCAGGGGCCGATGCCGGGGATCAGCTCCAGGCGCTCGCGGGCGGCCGTCGGGTCCATGTGCGCGGCCTCCTCCAGGCGGGCCGCCGCCCGGGCCGCGCGGACGATCGTCGCCGCGCGCTTGCCGTCGACGTTCGCCCGGTGCCACTCCCAGGACGGAATCCGGGTCCAGGTGCGGGCGTCGGGCATCGCGTGCATGCCGTCGGGGGCGGGGCCGGGGGCGGGTTCGCCGTACTTCCGTACGAGCAGGCGCCAGGACGCGTACGCCTCCGTCGTCGTGACCTTCTGCTCCAGGACCGTCGGGATCAGCGACTCCAGGACCAGGCCCGTGCGGGTCAGGCGGAGGCCGGGGCGGCGGCGGTGGGTCGCCAGGAGCAGTCGGTGGCGGGGGACGAAGGCGGCGGGGTCGTCCTCGGCGCCCAGGAGGGCCGGGAGGCGGTCCAGGAGCCAGGTCGCGCCGGGGCCCCAGGCTTCGGCCTCGACGTCGTGGACGGCGCCGTCGTCGCCTTCTCCGGTCCGGACGGCCACGCGGAGGGTGCCGGGGCCGTCGGGGGTGCGGCTGGCCCGCCAGACCGAGCCGTCGGGGGTCACGCGGAAGGTCGGGTCGGAGGGGCCGCGGCGGAGGGGGCCGAGGGTGAGGCCGAGGTCCACCGGGGCGGTGAGGGAGGTCAGGGGTACGGGGACGTGGCCGCCTCGCACCGTGGTGGGGGTGGATCGGGCGGGGGGTGGGAAGCGGCCGGCCATGGATACGAGCGTAGCCGGGGCGCCCGTACGGGTGTGGGGGCCGGGCCCGTGGTTCCGGGGCCCGGCCCGGCCGGGTCTACTGGTCCGAGGAGAAGCGGACCGCGTTGGCGGGGAGGGTGGTGTCGCACCAGATTCTGATGCCGTCGCGGAGTTCGTTGTCGGGGCCCACCTGCGCGCCGTCGCCTATCACCGCGCCCGTGAGGACCGAGCGCGCGCCGATGCGGGCGCCCGCGCCGACGAGGGAGTCCGTGATCACCGCGCCCGGTTCGACGACCGCGCCCGCCAGGATCGTGGAGCCCGTGATGCGCGCGCCCTCGCCGACCACCGCGTCCGCGCCGACGACCGTGCCGCCGGTCAGCTTGGCGTCCGGGGCGACCCGCGCCGACGGGAGGACCAGGCGGTCGCCGCAGCGGCCCGGGACGGCCGGGGACGGGGCGCGGCCGAGGACCAGGTCGGCGGAGCCGCGGACGAAGGCCTGCGGGGTGCCGAGGTCCAGCCAGTACGTGGAGTCGACCATGCCCTGGAGGTGCGCCCCGGAGGAGAGGAGTTCCGGGAAGGTCTCGCGTTCGACCGAGACGGGGCGGCCGGTGGGGATCCTGTCGATGACCGAGCGGCGGAACACGTACGCGCCGGCGTTGATCTGGTCGGTGACGATCTCCTCGGGCGTCTGGGGCTTCTCCAGGAAGGCCTGGACCCGGCCCGTCGCGTCCGTGGGGACCAGGCCGAAGGCCCTCGGGTCCTCGACGCGGGTGAGGTGGAGCGAGACGTCCGCGCCGGAGGACGCGTGGGTGTCGACGAGGGCCCGGATGTCGAGGCCCGTGAGGATGTCGCCGTTGAAGATGAGGACCGGGTCGTCCGGGCCCGAGTGGAGGCGCGAGGCGACGTTGCGTATCGCGCCGCCGGTACCGAGCGGCTCCTCCTCCGTGACGTACTCGATGCTCAGGCCGAGGTCGGAGCCGTCACCGAAGTGCGGCTCGAAGACCTCGGCCAGGTAGGAGGTGGCGAGCACGATGTGCTCGACGCCGGCCGCCCGGGCGCGGGCCAGCTGGTGCGTCAGGAAGGGGACGCCCGCGGCCGGGACCATGGGTTTCGGCGTGTTGACCGTGAGGGGGCGCAGCCTCGTGCCCTTGCCACCGACCAGGAGGATCGCTTCAGTCACCTTGTCGTCTCTGCTTCCTGTTCGGGGCCGGTCCGCCCGCCCGTCTCGGTCGTCCGTGCTATGTGACCGGTCAGTTTATGCGGATGGTTGCCCGGCTGACCCCATCAGAGCCTCCCCTGATACTTCGCCGAGGTCGTCCTGGCCGTGCCGAGCTTGCCGTACAGGCGTGCGCCGGGGCACGCCGTGGCGAATCCGTCACGGTGTCCGGAGATGGTGCGCAGCTTGACCTTCGTGCCCTTCTTGTACAGGTTTCCGCCTCCCGAGGTCAGATACGTCGTGCCGTTCGGGTTCACCCCGTGCAGCCCCAGCTTCCAGGCCGTCAGCTTGGCCACGGCGGTGAGGACGGCGGCCGGCGGACTGCTCTTGTCGTAGCTGCCGAGGACGGCGACGCCCATGCTGTTGGTGTTGAAGCCGAGGGTGTGCGCACCGAGGACGGGCTTGGCCACGCCTCCCGCACGGCCTTCGTAGATGTTTCCGCACTTGTCGATGGCGAAGTTGTAGCCGAAGTCCCGCCATCCACTGCTCTGGACGTGGTAGCGGTAGATACCGCGAAGGACGGAGGGCGCCTGGCGGCACGTGTAGTTGTTGCCGGTCGCGCTGTGGTGGACGAAGGCCGCCTTGATGCTCTTCGTGTAGACGAAGCCCTTCTCCCGGAGCTTCTCGTCCGCCCCCCAGCCCTTGCGCGTGATGATCTTGGGGCGGGGGCCGATGTACGGCTTCGCCGCTGCCGCCGCGACGGGAGCGGCTTGAGCCGCCTGGGCGGTATTCACCTGTTGCGCCTGGTTTGACTGGGATGCGATGTCCGGGAAGTGGCGGAACGTCACTTCTGTCGCCGCCTTCGACAGCGCGGGGATCCACGTCGCTCCGTACGGCGCCAGCTGGGAGTTGACCGCGCTGGCCGCCGCCTCCGCCGCCGTCGGGCCGGCCGGGACCGCCGCCGTACGGACCTGGGGGACGGCCGCCGCCGGGTCCTCCCCGGGGTCGACCAGTTCGAGGCGGAGGCCCTCGGGGAGCTGCTCCTCACCCCGTACGCGGATCTCGACGCCGTCCGAGTCGCCCACCCACAGCGGGGCCGTGGAGCCCTTGAGCGCCCGACCGGCGCCCTCCGCGGTCTGGGGGTCGGCGCCGTGCTCGTCGTTGTGGGTCTCCACGTCCTGCCAGTCCGACCAGGCCCCGCCGCCCGCGGCCCGGGTGCGGACCTGCACCGTGCCGTGCAGCACGGCCGCCGGGTCGTCCCAGACGACGCCGAGGAGGGAGAACGGTCTGACGTCGCGTCGGGGCAGGCCCTGCTCCCCCTGGTCCGGGGCGGTTCCGCCGCCGAAGCCGCGTACGGAACCGTCCAGGGGCGCGAGCGGCAGCGACTGGGTCGAGCCGGGCAGCCGCTCGGGCCCCGGTGGCAGCGCGGCGACCTCCGGTGGCGCCGTGGCCGCCGCGGGTGCGGCGAGGGAGACCGGCAGGGCGAGCACCGCCGCGCAGGTGACGGCGATCGAGGTGGCGAGTGAGGCACGCATGGGCCGATCGTGCGTATCCCCGGCGCGTTCCGCGCGTCGGGAATCCGCGCGGAAATTGACGGGCCGTCGGGCCGACCGGTGGACGGCGTCACCGGTACGGAGGACCGCGCGCGCCCGCCCGCGTACGCTGTCCGGCGTGAACGCCAGCGACCGCACCCCCGCCGACCTGCTGCGATCCGCGCTCGCCGCGGACCCCGCACGCCCCTTGGTCACTTTCTACGACGACGCCACCGGTGAGCGCGTGGAATTGTCCGTCGCCACCTTCGCCAATTGGGTGGCCAAGACGGCGAACCTCCTCCAGGGCGAGCTGTCCGCCGCCCCGGGCGACCGGCTCGCGCTGCTGCTGCCCGCGCACTGGCAGACGGCCGTCTGGCTGCTCGCCTGCTCGTCCGTCGGGGTGGTGGTGGAGGTCGGGGGCGACCCCGCCGACGCCGATCTCGTCGTCGCGGGGCCGGAGACCCTGGAGGCCGGTCTCGCCTGCTCCGGCGAGCGGATCGCGCTCTCGCTGGCGCCGCTGGGCCGCCGCTTCCCCGCCCCGCCCGCCGGTTACGTGGACTACGCGGTCGAGGTGCCGAGCCAGGGCGACCGGTTCGCGCCGTTCGTCCCCGTGGACCCGGAGGCTCCCGCCCTCGTCGTCGACGGCACGGAACGCAGCGGCACCCAGCTCGTCGAGCAGGCCCGCGTGAACGCCGCCGCCCTCGGCCTCGCCCCCGGCTCCCGGCTGCTCTCCGGTCTCGGCTACGACGGCTGGGAGGGCCTCTCGACCGGGCTGTACGCGCCCCTCGCGGCCGGCGCCTCCGTCGTGCTCTGCCGCAACACGGACAGCCTCGGCGCCGAGGGCCTGGAGAAGCGCGTGGAGAGCGAGCGGGTGACCCACACCGCTCTCTGACGGCCGCCGGCGGGTGACGACGGCCACCCGCCCCGGCCCCGGCGCCCGTCGGCCCCCTCCCGGCATGCGCCCCCGCCGACCCGGGCACCGGGCGACACGCAGGACCCCGTTCGGCGTAGTGCCGCGCCGAGTCCCCGGGTCCCCGCGCCGACTCCGGTACATGATCGGCGGGGGGAGTCCACTCCTTCCGCACAACCATGCGTCGGGCTCGGCCGTCTCCTTCCATGACCGGTGGCCGCCGGGCGCGCCGCCGACGCCTCGAAGGACGGACTGACGTGACGGACCGTGCTGGCACGCCCGCCGAACCGGAGCCCCCGGCGGATGAAGACGCGGCGACCGGTGCTCCGGAGAAGCCGCGCAAGCGCCACTGGCTGCGGTGGACGGCCCTCGGGGTCTCGGCCGTGGTGCTGATCGCGGCCGGGGTCGGCTGGTGGTTCTACCGGAAGCTCGACGGCAACATCACCACGGACACGACGGCCGCCGCCGAGCTGCGGAAGTACGAGAAGGAGCGGCCGACGGCGGGCGCCACCGCCGCCCGGAACATCCTGCTCATCGGTTCGGACACCCGGACCGGTGAGGGGAACCGCAAGTACGGCAAGGACAAGGGCACCCAGCGCTCCGACACGACGATCCTGCTGCACCTCTCGGCGGAGAAGTCGAGCGCGACGGCCGTCTCCCTCCCGCGCGACCTCATGGTGACGATCCCGAGCTGCACCAAGCCCGACGGGACCCGGACCCGCGAGCAGTTCGCGCAGTTCAACTGGGCCTTCGAGTTCGGCGGTACGGCGTGCACGATCCGTACCGTCGAGAAGCTGACCGGGATCCGCGTCGACAACCACATGGTGATCGACTTCCGGGGCTTCAAGAAGATGGTCGACGCCGTGGACGGGGTGGAGGTCTGCCTCAAGGAGCCCGTCGACGACCCCGACGCCAAGCTGAAGCTGCCGGCGGGGCGCCAGACGCTCCACGGCGAGCAGGCCCTCGGCTTCGTACGGGCCAGGAAGTCCCTCGGCAACGGCAGCGACACGGAGCGCATGGACCGGCAGCAGCAGTTCCTCGGGGCGCTCGTCAACAAGGTCCAGAGCGACGGAGTGCTGCTGAACCCGACCAAGCTCTACCCGGTCCTGGACGCGGCCACGAAGGCGATCACGACCGACCCGGGGCTCGACTCGCTGCGGGACCTGTACGACCTGGCGCGCGCGATGCGGGCCGTGCCGACGGAGAAGGTGCAGTTCCTCACGGTGCCGCGCCGCCCGTACACGTACAACGCGAATCGGGACGAACTGGTACAGCCGGCGGCGAGTCAACTCTTCCGGCAGCTAAGGGAGGACAAGCCCGTCCGCGTCACTCCGCACTCCGAGGAGGAGAGCGGGGACGGGAAGCCCGACGACGCGGACGCCCCTGCTCCCTCCGCGACTCCGACCTTCACGGGGCGGAACGCGGCGGAGGGCGTGTGCTCTTAGGAACAGCCCGGGCCCGCCGGGTAAAGGACGTCCCAAGGGGAGGGCAGGGTCGGATGAGGTTTGAGCAAATTGCCCGGTTGTAAGGGGCGTGGAATTTGTCACTGACGTCGCTCCACGTTGAACTGGGCGGATAGTGTGACGCGATCCGGTGCACCCCGACCGTCTGGTCGTCGCACTCACCAAGGATCGAACGACCGAGAATGCGGCGCCGGGGGAGGCGCCTCGCGTGGCACCGACGGAGGACTCGAGTAACCGTGGACGCGCACAGCCGTGGACGGGCGGACGAGATCGACCCCGCCGACCAGTGGGTACTGAACCCGCAGACCGGCAACTACGAACTGCGACTGGACCACTCCGCTGAGCAGTCGCAGCCGCAGTCAGCGTCCCGGCCCCGGAGATCGAGCACGGCCACCGAGGCCGACACGGCACGCCCCGGCCGCGGCGCCGCCGCCGGCACGGCCACCGAGGCACCCGTCCCCGGGCAGCGCCGCCGCCGCGTCTCCGAGCAGGGCGGCGGCTCCCAGCCGCCGGCGAGCCGTCGCAAGCCCAAGCAGGGTGCCTCGCGCAAGAAGAAGATCCTTCTGTGGACCGGCGGCACGATGGCCTTCGTCCTCGTGGGCGGCGCCACCGGCGCGTACCTGCTGTACAAGAAGCTCGACGGCAACATCGACACGGTCGACGTCGGCACCGCCGCCAAAGAGACGCCGGGCATGGACGGGCCGCTCAACATCCTGATCATCGGCAACGACGTCCGTACCGGTGAGGGCAACGAGAGCTACGGCAACAAGACCAACGTCACCGGCCACGCCGACACGACGTTCCTCATCCACATCGCCGAGGACCGCACCAACGCGACGGCCGTGAGCATCCCCCGCGACCTCAAGATCAAGATCCCGGACTGCCCCACGAAACAGCCCGACGGCTCCACCAAGGTGATCCCCGGCTCGGTCGGCACCACCAAGTTCAACGAGTCGTTCGGGGTCGACGGCCGCGACCCCGGCTGCACGATGCGCACCATCACCGAGATGAGTGGCATCGGCATCAACCACTTCATGATGGTCGACTTCAACGCGGTCAAGACGCTGTCGACCGCCGTCGGCGGCGTGAAGGTCTGCCTGAACAAGCCCATCCGCGACACCAAGTACTCCAAGCTCAACCTCGACGCGGGCGAGCACAAGATCCAGGGCGAGGACGCGCTCGCGTTCCTCCGCAACCGCCACGGCCTCGGCAACGAGAGCGACCTGGACCGCATCAAGATGCAGCAGCAGTTCCTCGCGTCGATGATGCGCCAGCTGAAGGAGGACACGCTGGACAGCCCGACGCAGCTGCTCGACGTCGCGAACGCGGCGACCGACGCGCTGACCGTCGACAAGGGCATAGGAAGTGCCCTGAAGCTGACCAGCCTCGCCAAGGAGATCGGCAAGGTCGACCTCAAGAACATCAGCTTCATGACCGTGCCGGTCGTCGACAACCCCGACGAGCCGCCGAACGCGCGGGCGACCGTGGTCCTCGACCAGACCAAGGCCCCGCAGGTGTTCGACATGATCCAGAACGACGTCTCCTTCACCGAGGTGAAGAAGAAGGAGAAGGACGCCAAGAACGCCAAGGCGCAGGCCCAGGCGAAGCTCCTCCAGGGCCCGCGCGCCGAGGCCGCCGACGTACGCGTCGACGTCTTCAACGGCAGCGGCATCACCGGGGCCGCGCAGTCCACGATCCTCTGGCTGCAGAACGACATGGGTGTGAGCCGCTCCTCGAACAAGAGCAACGCCCCCGAGAAGGCGGCGAAGACCACGCTCACCTACGCACCGAACCAGGCCGATCAGGCCCGCAAGCTCGCGGACATGATGGGTCTGCCCGCCACGGCTCTCAAGCCGGGCACGCAGGACGCCGGGGAGCGCGAGCCCATGACGCTCGTCCTCGGTGCCGACTTCAAGGGCGCGGGGGCGCCCGTCAAGGGTCCGACGAAGGCGCCGGACGTCGACAAGGTAGAAGCCGACAAGAAGGTGTGCGCCGAATGACCTGGAAACACCAGGCCTCGGCGCGCGGCTGATTCACGAGGGGACCTGGGGTGGGACAGAACGTGCGTGGGGAGGGAACGCGGGGAAGCGTTCCGCGCGCCCGTGAACTGGGCTGGGACGACGAGCTCTACGGGGCGGGGGAGGCCACCGGCGCGGGGGAGGCGACCGACGCCGCCGACGGGGCGGCCGGATCCGGCGGTGCGTCGGTGCCCGGGCCGACCCGGGCCGAACGGCGCCGCAGCGGCACCGTCGGCGGAGGCGGGACGGAGACCGGCGGCGACGCGCGGACCGGCCACCGCCGCGGCGGCTCGCGCCGCCGGGCCAAGAAGGCCGGCAAGCACAAGGTGCTGCGCTGGGTGGCGATCACCGTCGCCGTGCTGATACTCGGCACGGCCGGCGCCGGATACCTGTACTACGAGCACCTCAACGGCAACATCCGCAGCGGTGACCGCGCCGGCGGCAACAGCGGCGCGAAGAAGGCCGCGCCCAACGCGCTCGGCGACACCCCGCTCAACATCCTCCTCATAGGCTCCGACGACAGAAGCGACGAGAGGAACATCGCCCTCGGCGGCGGCCGCAACGACAAGGACCGCAAGCCGCTCGCCGACGTACAGATGCTGCTCCACGTCTCGGCGGACCGCGAGAACGCCTCGCTCATCTCCATCCCCCGCGACACCGTCGTCCGCATCCCCGAGTGCAAGGACGAGAACGGCACTCCGTACCCGGCCACCGACAACCGGCCCATCAACGAGTCGCTCCAGCGCGGCGGCCCCGGCTGCACCCTCACCACCTGGGAGAGCCTCACCGGGGTCTACATCGACCACTGGCTGATGGTCGACTTCGTGGGTGTGGTGGCCATGGCCGACGAGGTCGGCGGCGTCCCCGTCTGCGTCAAGACCGGTGTGCACGACAAGTCGACCGCACGCGTGAAGGGCGGCTCCGGCCTGAAGCTGCCGAAGGGCACCTGGGAGGTCAAGGGCGAGCAGGCGCTCCAGTGGCTGCGCACCCGGCACGCCTTCGGCAGCGACCAGAACCGCGCCAAGGCCCAGCACATGTACATGAACGGGATGATGAAGAAGCTCCAGGAGCAGAACGCCTGGACCGACACGGGCCGGCTGATGGGCCTGGCCGAGACCGCCACCAAGTCCCTCGAGGTCTCCCAGGACCTCGACACCGTGAAGAAGCTCTTCGACCTGTCGATGCAGCTGAAGAACGTGAAGATCGACCGTCTGACGACGGCGACGGTGCCGACCGACCCGTACGCGCCGAACCCCGATGCCTGGCTCCAGCTGCGGCCCTCCGCCGCCGACAAGATGTGGTCGATGCTCCGGGACGACGTCGCCTTCGACAAGAACGGCGACAAGTCCGGCGCGAAGAAGCCCAAGCCCACCGCCTCCCCCAAGCCCACGACCCCGGCCGAGGCCCCCGGCTCCTTCGTCGTGACCGTCGTCAACGGCACCGACGGCAACGACGAGCCGGCCGTCCAGGGCCGGGCCCGCCACATGGCCGAGGCACTCCAGGCCAAGGGCTTCACGCAGGCCGAGTCCTCCCGGGACGGTGGCAGCCGCAAGGACACCGTCGTCACCTACCCCAAGGCGGACGGCGAGCAGGGCAAGGCGAACGCGCTCTCCGTGACGAAGGCGCTCGGACTGCCCGCCTCGGCCGTACGGACCGACGCCGAGGCGAAGGGCATCACCCTGGTCGTCGGCGCGGACTGGCGCGAGGGCACCACGTACAAGAGGCCGACGACGGTGGCCGGTGACCTGCCGGAAGGCGCCGACGACAAGTCGACGTGCATGGACATCTACTCGGTCTACCGCTGGGACGGGAAGAGCTGAGCGCGGTGAGCCGCGCATGACCGACGGCCGGGCCCCTTTCCGGGGCCCGGCCGTCGGTGTTCGTCCTGAGGTCGTGCGCTGTGCGGCGGTCGTCAGACCGACTCGGACTCGCCCGCCTTCACCGCCGGGCGGCGGCTCGCGATGACCTTCCGGGCCAGGGAGCGCGGGCTCGTCAGGAAGCCGTACCCCCACGACATGTGCATCGTCGCGAGCGCCACCGGGATCTGCAGACGGGCCTTCAGCGACAGGCCCTTGCCCGCCGGGAGCGAGCCCGCCGTGATCGCGGCGAGGTAGCCCGCCGGGACGACGAAGCCGAGCGGGGTGAGCACGGCGCCCACCACGAGGCCGGCGGCGATGGCGCAGACGGCGGTCGGCGGGGCCAGGTAGCGGAGGTTGATGGAGCCCTGGTGGTAGCGGGCCACCACGTGGCGCCAGCGGCCGTAGTCCTTGTACTGCTTCGCGAGGGCCTTCACCGAGGGCCTCGGGCGGTACTGGACGCGCAGCTCCGGCGAGAACCAGATGAGGCCGCCGGCCTCGCGGATCCGGAAGTTCAGCTCCCAGTCCTGGGCGCGGATGAACTCGACGTTGTACCCGCCCTGCCGCTCCAGGGCCTCGCGCCGGAAGACGCCCAGGTACACGGTCTCCGCCGGGCCGGCCTCGCCGCCCGTGTGGAAGGCCGCGTTGCCCACGCCGATCTTCGAGGTCATCGCGGCGGCGACCGCGTCCTCCCAGGCGTTCTCGCCCTCGGCGTGCATGACACCGCCGACGTTCTGCGCGCCCGTCTCCTCCAGGAGCCGGACGGCGGTCGCGATGTAGTTCGGCGACAGCATGCCGTGGCCGTCGACGCGCACCACGATCGGATGACGGGAGGCCTGGATCGCCGCGTTGAGAGCGGCGGGGGTGCGGCCCGTGGGGTTCGGCACGGTGTGGACGCGGGGGTCTTCTCGTACGAGCTCGGCGGCGATCTCGTCCGTGCGGTCCGTGGACGGGCCGAGGGCGATCACCACCTCCATCTCGCCGTCGTACTCCTGCTCCAGGATGTGACGAACCGAGGTGCGCAGATACCGCTCCTCGTTGAGGACCGGCATGATCACGGAGACGGGGGGCGTGGCGTTCATTGGCGGCCACGTTACCGCGAACGGGGGACACCGGTGCGCGCCGCATGGGTGGTGCACCCTTGCGCTGATCGTATGGGCCTACTGTGCTCACGGTTGCCCTTGTCCACCCGCGGAGGTGTCCGTCCGTGCCCACACCGCCCCGCACGCCCCGTCGCAGGCCAGTCCCCCGGCCCCCCGCACCGGTCCGCCGGCGGCGGCCGCGACGGCCGCGGTGGGGGATGCGGATGGCGACCGCCCTGTCCGTGGTGGTCCTCGCGGCGAGCGGGATCGGGCACGCGGTGGTGACCGGCCTGGACACCGGGATCACCCGGGTCGACCCCTTCAGGGACATGAAGAACCGCCCGCAGGCCGGGCACGGGATGAACGTCCTCGTCGTCGGCACCGACGGCCGGGACCGGATCACCCCGGAGGAGAAGGAGAAGTACCGGCTCGGCGGCGCGCCCTGCCACTGCACCGACACGGTGATGCTCGTGCACATCTCGGAGGACCGGGAGCGGGCGAGCGTCGTCAGCCTGCCCCGGGACTCGTACGCCGAGATGCCCGAGCACACCGACCTGAACAGCGGCAGGCGGCACAGCTCCCACCCCGTGAAGCTGAACGCCGCCTACGCGGAGGGCGGGCCCGGGCTGACCGTCCGGACCGTCGAGTCGATGACCGGCGTCAAGATCGACCACTACCTGGAGGTCGACTTCACCAGCTTCATGCGGACCGTGGACGCGATCGGCGGCGTGCAGATCTGTACGACCCGGGCCGTCAAGGACTCCGCCACGGGGCTCGACCTCGCGGCCGGCACGCATGAGCTCGACGGCGGGCAGGCCCTCCAGTACGTCCGCTCCCGGCACATCGACGGGGCCGCCGACATCGGGCGCATGCAGCGGCAGCAGAAGTTCCTGGCGGCGCTGATCGACCGGGCGACGAGCGGCGGGGTGCTGCTGAACCCGGTGCGGTTCCGGGAGATGGCCACGACGATGCTGAGCTCGGTCCGGGCGGACGAGGACTTCGGTACGGATCAGCTGCTGGCGCTCGCCAAGGCGATGCGGGGCTTCACGCCGGCGTCCTCGGAGTTCGTGTCGGTGCCGATCGGCGACATGAGCTTCCCGGTCAAGGGGATCGGGTCGACGGTGAAGTGGGACGCGGCGAAGGCGCAGAAGCTGTTCCAGGCGCTGCGGGAGGACCGGCCGCTGGCGTCGGCGGCGCAGAAGGCGGCCGCCGGCGCCGCCGGGAAGGGCGCCGCTCCGCGGACGGCCGTCGTGGACGTTGCTCCGCGCACGATCCGGGTGCAGGTCTACAACGGGACCCGGACGGACGGGCTCGGCCGGAAGGTGGACGACGCGCTGCGCGCCACGGGCTTCGCCACGACCCGGACGCCGATGACGGGCTCGGGGCAGGAACGGAAGCAGACGCTCGTGGAGTACGACCCGCGCTGGGACCGCTCGGCGAAGTCCCTCGCGGCGGCGCTGCCGGGGGCGGAGCTGAAGGCGGTGCCGGGGCGCGGCGGGACGCTGCGGGTGACGGTGGGGGCGGACTACCGGGGGGTCACGGGGGTCCGGTCGGAGGACGCGGGGCGGGGCGGCCCGTTCGAGGCGGTGACGGGGGACCAGGTGGTGTGCCCGTAGGAGCCGGTTGAGGGGTACACGCTCCGGAAGGTGGGGGCCGCCGGTCGGCGGCCCCCTGGGCGTCAGTCCTCGTAGCCCTCGGCGGCGCGGCGTTCGCGGAGGTCCTTGATGGCCTGGCGGCGGGCCAGGCGGTGGGTGCGGCGGATCTGGGCCTCCTGGTTGCGGCGCTTGTCCTGCTCCGTCTCCGGGAGGACCTGCGGGACGCGCCGCGGCTTGCCGTCCGCGTCGACGGCGGCGAAGACCAGGTAGGCCGAGCCGACCTGGGTGGCGGGCGTGGACTCGTTCCAGCGCTCGGCCATGACCCGTACGCCCACTTCCATGGACGACCGGCCGGTCCAGTTGACCTGGGCCTTCACGTGCAGCAGGTCACCGACGCGGACCGGCTCCAGGAAGGCCATCTCGTCCATCGAGGCGGTGACCGCCGGACCGCCCGAGTGCCGGCCCGCGACGGCGCCCGCGGCGTCGTCCACCAGTTTCATGATCACGCCGCCGTGCACCGTACCGAGGAGGTTGGTGTCATGGCTCGTCATGATGTGGCTGAGGGTGGTGCGGGAGGCCGAGGTGGGCTTGCCGGGGATATCGCCCTGTTCTGTCATGCCCTCCACCTTATGCCGGGTCGCACCCCTGTCCGGTTTGCATCAGCTTGGCAACAGCCCCGGTCCGATTTTCCACCCGGCCTGTCCAGGGGATTCCCCCGCCCGGCACACTGGTCCGCATGAATGACTGGCCCGAAGACGGCGGACACGGCCGCGGCAGCGCGAACTCCCATTCCGAGGGTGCTCGCAGGATGCGCCATGTGCAGCGCCCGCAGGCTCCGCAGCAGCCGCAGCACGGTTACGACCAGGGCTACGGCCAGGACCAGGGCTACGGCCGGAACCAGGGCTACGACCAGGGCCAGGGTCAGGGCTACAACCCGAACTTCACCCAGGCGCAGAACTCGGGCTACGACTCCGGGTACAGCTCGGGCCAGGTCTACGGCGGTCAGCAGGGCGGCCGGCCGGGCGGCGGCGCCCAGGGCGGCGGCCCGGGCAACCCCCCGCCGTACTCCCCGCAGGGTCCCGGGCGTCCCGCCCCGGACTGGCGCAAGCGCGCCAAGATCGGTTCGATCGTCCTGGTCGTCGGCGTCCTCGCCTGGGGCATCGGCACCTACGCCTGGGCCAGCTCCCAGATGCGCAACGAGGTCGACCTCTCCAAGGTCATCGAGCGGCCGTCGGAGGGCGACTGCACGACGTACCTGATCGTCGGCTCGGACAGCCGTGAGGGCATGTCCGCCGAGGAGAAGAAGAAGCTGCACACCGGCTCCGCCGAGGGCAAGCGGACCGACTCGATGATGATCCTCGCGGCCTGCTCCAGCGGGAACACGATGGTCTCGCTCCCCCGTGACTCGTGGGTGACGATCCCGTCCTTCGTGGGCTCCGAGTCGGGCAAGCAGTACCCGGCCCGCGGCGGCTCCAAGCTCAACGCGGCCTACGCGATGGACGGCCCCGAGCTGCTCGTGCGGACCGTCGAGTTCAACACCGGCCTGCGCATCGACCACTACGCGGAGATCGGCTTCGCCGGCTTCGCGAACATCGTGGACGCGCTCGGCGGTGTGGAGCTCAACATCGAGAAGGGCTTCAAGGACAAGAAGTCCGGCGCCGACTTCCAGGCCGGCACGCAGACCCTCAACGGCGAGCAGGCCCTGGCCTTCGTCCGTACCCGGTACGCCTTCGCCGAGTCGGACCTCCAGCGGACGAAGAACCAGCAGAAGTTCCTCTCCGCCCTGGCCAACCAGGCGGCGACGCCGGGCACCATCCTCAACCCGTTCGCGCTGTACCCGACGCTGGGCGCCGGTCTGGACACGCTGATCGTGGACAAGGACATGTCGCTGTACGACCTCGGCCAGATGTTCTTCGCCATGAAGAGCGTCCAGGGCGGCGACGGCAAGTCCATGAACATGCCGATCGCGGGCAGCGCGCCGCAGGGCTCCCTGAAGTGGGACATGCCGAAGGTGAAGCAGCTGGTCGAGCAGATCCGGAACGACGAGAAGGTCACCGTCGAGTCGAACCGCTGACCTCGGGACGCACGAAGAGGGCGCCCTCCCCCGCCGGGGAGGACGCCCTCTTTCCGTATGCCTACGGGAGGTTGCGGGCCATGACGATGCGCTGGACCTGGTTGGTGCCTTCGTAGATCTGGGTGATCTTGGCGTCGCGCATCATGCGCTCGACGGG
>NZ_JBIBVC010000032.1:0-28499 GCF_043080005.1 Streptomyces sp. NPDC015130
AGAAGGGCGTCCAGGTTTGTCTTCACACACTGACCAACGGGCGCCCTTCGCCATGGTCGCGACCAGCACGGAAATCGGACTCATTCATCTAGGGCCGTCCGGACCCGGCCGTTTGCACCGATCGGCCGGTGCGTGAGTCGACCCGGGATGCCCTTGAGGCCGGCGCTCACCGACCAAGGTGGCCCTCAGGTCGTGCCTGGCTGAGGTGGCCGACGTGGATGCTCCGCGGGAGGCTGGAACAGCAGGGAGCGCGAGGAGGCGAGTGGCCATGCCCGTCGCGGACGTGATCGTCGTCGTGGTCGCCGTCGGCCTCATCGCCGTGCTGGGCCGGTACTTCTTCGGCCCGCGCAAGGCCGGAACGGTTCGCGTGGAGGACGGGGTGCAGCGGGTCGACGTGACCGTGCGGGGCGGCTACAGCCCGAACCTGATCAAGGTCCGCCAGGGCACACCGGTCGAGCTCGTCTTCGACAGGCAGGAGGCCGGTGAATGTACTTCCCGCGTCGTGTTCCCCGATCTCAGGGTCGGGGCCGGCCTGCCCGCCCACACCCGCACGACCGTGCGGCTGAGCCCTGACCGGCCTGGCACCTATGGGTTCGCCTGCGGCATGAACATGATCCACGGGACGCTTGTCGTCGAACCCGCCGACGGCGCAGCACCGGCACCGGGTGTGGTGACGGGCGGAGAAGCGGCGCCGAGCGCGGGAGAGACGTCGGCCGAGGACGCGGAGGCGGCCGACATCGCCGAGCGTCAGGCGGAGATCAAGGACCTGACCCGTCGCGTCGTCGTGGGCGCGGTGCTCACCGCGCCGGTGCTGTTCTCCGTGATGGCCCACGAGCTGTTCGGCGCCGACTGGGTGCCAGGCTGGATGCTGAATCACTGGTTCCAGCTCGCACTGATCACGCCGGTGATGCTCTACACCGGCTGGCCTGTGCACTTGATCGGCTGGCTGGCGCTGCGCCACCGGTCGGCGGACATGAACTCCCTGATCACCCTGGGCACGAGCGCCGCCTACGGCTTCAGCCTGGTCGTCACCCTCGCTCCGGGGCTGCTTCCCGAGGACGTACGGGAGGTGTACTTCGAAGCGGTCGGCGTCATCCTGACCCTGATCCTGCTGGGCCGTCTTCTGGAGGCCCGCGCCAAGGCCGGCACAGGTGAGGCCATCCGCGCACTGGTCGGCCTCCAGGCCCGTACCGCTCGCGTCCTGCGCGACGGCACCGAGACCGAGGTGCCCGTCGAGGACGTGGTCGTCGGGGACGAGATCGTCATCCGCCCCGGGGAGAAGATCCCGGTCGACGCCGAAGTCCTGTCGGGCTCGTCCGCCGTGGACGAGTCGATGGTGACGGGCGAGCCGATGCCGGTCACGAAGCACGCGGGCGACGGTGTCATCGGCGCCACCGTCAACACCACCGGTTCCCTGCGGGTACGCGCGGCCAAGGTCGGCGCGGACACCGTGCTCGCCCAGATCATCCGGCTGGTGCAGCAGGCCCAGGCGTCCAAAGCCCCGATCCAGCGCCTCGCCGACGCGATCTCCGCCTACTTCGTCCCGGCGGTCATCGCCATCGCGATCGCGACGTTCGCTCTCTGGTACACGATCGGACCCGCACCGGCACTCACCCTGGCCCTGGTCTCCGCCGTCGCCGTCCTCATCATCGCCTGCCCTTGTGCCCTCGGCCTGGCCACCCCGCTCTCGGTCATGGTCGGCACCGGCAAAGGCGCGCAGGCGGGCATCCTCATCCGCTCCGCCGAAGCCCTGGAGACCGCCCACAAACTTGACACCGTCGTGCTCGACAAGACCGGCACGGTCACCATCGGCAAGCCCCTCCTCACCGACATCCACCCCGCCGAAGGAGTCGACGAAGTCGAGCTCCTGCGGCTGGTTGCCGCAGCCGAGACCGACAGCGAACACCCCCTCGCCCAGGCCATCGTCTCCGGCGCCCGCGACCGCGGCCTTCAGCCGCCGACCGCGACCGGCTTCTACTCCGTCACCGGCAAGGGCGTCCACGCCAGGGCCGGCGGCCACACCGTCATGGTCGGCACCACCCGCCTCCTCCACGACACCGGCGTCGACACCTCCCTTCTCGACGCCGTAGCCGCGGCCCTCGCGGCCGAGGGCAAAACACCAGTCCTGGCCGCGGTCGACGGCCATCCCGCCGGAGTGCTCGCCGTCGCCGACACCGTCAAGGACGACTCGGCCCGGGCCATCGCGGCCCTGCGCCGGCTGGACGCCGAGGTCGTCATGCTCACCGGCGACAACGCCCGCACCGCCGCCGCCATCGCCGCCCAGGTCGGCATTTCCAGGGTCCTGGCCGAGGTGATGCCCGAGCACAAGACCGACGAGATCCGCCGCCTCCAAGCCGAGGGCCGGACCGTCGCCATGGTCGGCGACGGCATCAACGACGCCCCCGCCCTCGCCCAGGCCGACGTCGGACTCGCCATCGGAACCGGCACCGACGTCGCCATCGAATCCGCCGACATCACCCTCATCTCCGGATCCCTCGCCGGAGTCGTCACCGCCATCCGCCTCTCGAAGGCGACCATGCGCAACATCAAGCAGAATCTGTTCTTCGCCCTCGTCTACAACGCCGTCGGCATCCCTCTCGCGGCCGGAGCCCTCTATCCTCTGTGGGGCATCCGCCTCAGCCCGATCATCGCCGCGGCGGCCATGGCCCTGTCCTCGCTGTCCGTCGTCACCAACGCCTCCCGCCTGCGCCGCTGGCGCCCCGCGCCCATGACGGAAGCCGGCGGCCCACCGATGCAGCCCGAAGTCGAGACCGCCACCGACACGATGCGTAAGGACGGTCTGAACGGAAGCGAGACGACCGTCGACCCCGTGTGCGGCATGGAAGTCGACCCCACGACCGCACCCGAACACCGGGACAGCCCTGCAGGCCCACTGCACTTCTGCTCCAGCCACTGCGCCACCGCCTACGATGCCGCTCCCGACCGCTACACGCCGTCCATCAACCGCCGCCATCCGTAGAGCGCCGAGCGGGAGGGGGTCCACCAGGGCGTGGCCCAGGACCGAGTCGCCACCGTCCGCTCACGTCAAGGGGACGACGGCGACCGGCGCGGGACTGTGGTGGATGACCGCGTGGGCGACATGGCCCAGGTGCGGGCCGAGGGGGACGTTCCGGCTCCGGCGTCCCACGATCACGAGTTGCGCGGTCTGGGATGCCTCTACCAGCTGATAGGCGGGGGAGCCCACCACCGGCTTGGCCTCCACCTCCACGCCCGCGTACCGCTTCCGCCAAGGCTCCAGCAGGTCGTCGAGACCCCCGAGGATGTGGCTGCCGAGCTCCTCCCCGATCCCTGGGTCCATGATGGCCGCGTAGCCGTACGAGGCGGGAAGCGTCCAGCTGTGGAGGAATCGCAGAGGCGTGCCCCTGCGGGCGGCTTCGGAGAAGGAGAACGCGAGCAGGGCTTCGCACGGGTGGTGGATGTCGACGCCCACCACGATGCCGCCTTCCGGAGCCTCCCGGTCGTCCGTCGCGCGTACGAGGACGACCGGCTGTCGGGCCGCGCCGACGACGGCGAGGGAGACCGAGCCCACGAGGAAGCCGCGGACGCCGCCGAGCCCGCGCGAACCCAGGGCTGTCAGATCCGCCTCGTTCGCGGCGGCCGTCAGTTCCTCGGCTGCCCGGCCGTGCGCGTACTCCGTGATGACCTCGAGGTCGGGATGGTCCTTCCGCACCCGGTCCGTCTCCTCCCGCATCAACCTTGCGGTCTGCTCGTCGTGGGCACGTGTGCGGGCGTACGCCATGGGTACTTCCGGCATGCTCGGCCATTCCTCCACGTGCACCAGCCTGAGGGGCACTTCGCGGAGCACTGCTTGCGCCGCGGCCCAACGGGCGGCGGCGAGGCTTTCAGCAGAGCCGTCGAGACCGACGGTGACCTGGGCTGACATGGCGTGCCTCCCTCGTCGAAACCTCTCCGCGCGGCCCCGCCCCGACTCCGGACCGGACAGGACATCTCACCTTTCAGGTTGGTGCCCGTCGCTTTCCGGCAGCAGGGCCGGGCAGGTCACGATCGGGGCCGAACGGCCCATCCCGAGGAGGCCCACCACGATGCCAGTGTGGGAGGTGTCGCTTCTCGGGACGCGCTCCCGAGCCTCGGGTGTTCCCCGGAGGAGGAACCATGACCAGCGAGACCCCCACCCGACCGGAGCTCGGCAACGTCGTCGTGGGAGTCGACGGGTCCCCCTCCGGACGCGCGGCCGTGCTCTGGGCCGCCGAGGAGGCGGACCGACGGGGTAGGCCTCTGCATCTCGTCCACGCCGCCGACACCGACCGCCGGGCGATCTTCTCCAACGCGGAGACGATCCAGGCGGTACGCGAAGCGGGTCGCGACCTGCTGACCGAGACCGCGAGTGCGGTCCGTGACCTCTTTCCGGACCTCGCCGTCACCAAGGAACTGAGCCGCCAGGAGCCGGTCGCCGGTCTCCGGGCGGCCGCCGGCCACCGGGGCACGATCGTGGTGGGCAACCGGGGACTCGGCGGCTTCTCCACACTCATGCTCGGATCAGTCGGTCTGGGCGTGGCGGCCCGCGCCGAAGTCCCCGTGATCGTGGTCCGTGGTGACGGTGACCGTCCCGCGTCGGCCTCGGTGACGGCAGCCGTGCACGGTGCTTCGGATCTGGGCTGGCTGCTCCTCGCGGCCGCCGAGGCCGACGCCCGCAAGGCGGCGTTGCGGCTGGTCAGCGTCTGGAACCTGCTCACCCACGTCGGCAGCGTCGCGACCATGCTGGACGACCTAGACGGGATCGCGCAGCAGCGCGTGCACGAGATCAAGTCGCTCGCCGACCTCGCACGTGAGTTCTATCCCCAGCTGATCGTCAGCCATCACGTCGAGACGGGCACGAGCACACCCGGGACCCTGGTGGAGGCGAGTGCCCACACCGATCTGCTGGTGATGGGCAGACAACACCGTGCCCTGGGCGTGGGCCCCTCCCTGGGGAGAGTCGCCCACGTCCTGGTCCACCACGCCCACTGTCCGGTGGAGATCGTCCCACCCGCCTTCGCCACCAGGGTCGAGGAGACGTGAACGAGATACTGCTCGGTGTCGACCCCCAGGAGCTGTCGGTCCCCGCTCTCGTCTGGGCCGCCGACGAGGCCGCACGAAGAGGACTCGTGCTCCGGCTGGTCGTCGCCGTACCGCCTGCCCACGGCGGGCTGCGGTACGACGCGCTCGCCCGCCAGAGCGCCCTGCGCATCCGCGCGGAGTCGGCGATCGCCAACGCGGAGGACCTCGTCCGGGAACTGCGCGACGATCTGCGGATCGCGACGGACCGCGTGAACGGTGCGCCGGCGACCGTGTTGCGCGACATGGCACAGCACGCCGCACTCGTCGTCGTGAGCTCTCGCCGTCTCGGCAGGCCCGCCGAGATGCTCAGCGAGAGCTCCGTCGTCGTCCCGCTCACAGCACGGGCCGACTGTCCCGTCGTCGTGGTCCGCGCACCTGAACACACCGCCGTGCACCCGCCGACCGTCGTCGTCGGCGTGGACGGAAGCGAGTCCTCACGGGCCGCGGTCGCCTTCGCCGTCGAGGAGGCGAGCCTCCGCGCGGCAAGGCTGCGGGCCGTCTGGGTCTGGCCCCGGTCCGTCCTCGCCCACGACGACGGTGGAGAGGGCCTCGCCGAGCGGCGTCGGCTGCTCGCCGAATCGGTGGCGGGCTGGGCGGAGAGATATCCCGATGTCGCCATGACCCAAGAGGTCCTGCGGGGACACCCGGTCGAACAACTCGCCCTGGCATCCCAGGAATCCCTCTCACTCGTGGTCGGCCGCCGAGGCCGTGGCGGCTACTCCGGCATGCGGCTGGGCTCGACGGTTCACGGCCTGCTGCACCGTGCCCCGTGTCCGCTGGTCACCGTCCCCCTCCCGCAACGCGAGCGCCGGACAGGCGACCCGGCACGGGCCGACCGGTCCCGTTCCGGTGTGGCCGACCGGCCCGTGCCCGCTGCCCCGCTCGGCACTGGGACGCGACCACCTCGACACGGGACGGTGAGGTGAGAGGACGCCCCCGGTCCATCGGTCGGTTCCGTGGAGAGGTGAGCACCATGAAGCGCATACGGATCAGCCCCCGGCCGGGCCATCCCCGCAAGCCCGCTCCCCTCGACCTGCGCACGCCGTCCGGCAGGCCCCTGCCGTACTGAGGAGGCCCGAGAGTCGTGGAAGAGACCATGGGACCGATACGACACGTCGTACCGTTCGCGGAACTCGGGCGGCACGATGTCGGCCGAGCGGGTGGCAAGAACGCCTCACTGGGCGAGATGACCACCCGGCTCGGGGGCGCGGGAATCCGCGTCCCTCCGGGATTCGCCACCACTGCCGAAGCGTACGAGGAACTGCTCGGTTCCCGAGACCTCCGCCGTCGCGTGGAGGCACAGATCGACAGACTGCACGCGGGCGCCCCGCTCGACGAGGTCGGGGCGGCCATCCGGTCCCTCTTCCTCGTGGAGCCGTTGCCCGTACCCCTGCGGGATGCCGTGCTCGCTGCGTACGAGCGGCTGGCCGAGGGGATCGGCCGGGAGTCGCCGGAGGTGGCGGTGCGCAGCAGTGCGACGGCGGAGGACCTGCCCGAAGCGAGTTTCGCCGGGCAGCAGGAGACGTACCTGAACGTCAGCGGCGCCGACGCGCTCCTTGAGGCGTGCAGGCGCTGCTACGCCTCCCTGTTCACCGACCGGGCGATCGACTACCGCGAGCGGATGGGCTTCGACCACCTCGCCGTCGCCCTGTCCATCGGCGTCCAGGCCATGGTCCGCTCCGACCTCGCCGGCGCCGGAGTCGTCTTCACCCTCGACCCGGAGAGCGGCTTCCCGGACGTGATCGTGGTGAGCGCCGCCTGGGGGCTGGGGGAGACCGTCGTCAGCGGCCAGGTCGACCCGGACGAGTACACGGTGTTCAAACCGAGCATGAAGGACCCGGCGCTCGACCCCGTCATCGACGTGCGGATCGGAGCCAAGCGGTTGAAGGCCGTGTACGCCGACGCCGGCCTGACCCGCACGGTCGACACACCCGACGGTGAGCGGAACCGGCGAGTCCTCGACGACGCGGAGATCCGCACACTCGCCGACTGGGCGGCGGCCGTCGAGGAGCACTACGGCTGCCCCATGGACATCGAATGGGCCAAGGACGGCCTCACCGGCGAGCTGTGGATCGTCCAGGCCCGCCCCGAGACGGTCCAGTCGCGTCGGCGCACCACCACCCTCACCCGCCGCCGGCTCACCGGTACTCCGGGCGAACCGCTCGTCGAAGGCATCGCCGTCGGCGAGGCCATCGGCGAGGGACGTGTCGTGGCGCTCGACGCGCCCGTCGACCTCGACCGCTTCCCCCAGGGCGGCGTCCTCGTCACCGGCGTCACCGACCCGGACTGGGAACCCGTCATGAAGAGGGCCTCCGCCATCGTCACCGACCACGGGGGTCGCACCTCGCACGCCGCCATCGTCAGCCGCGAACTCGGCGTCCCCGCCGTCGTCGGAACCGGGAACGGGACACGGATCCTGCATGACGGGCAATCCGTCACGGTCTCCTGCGCCGAGGGAGGGAGCGGACGTGTCTACCAAGGTCTGCTCCCGTACGAGGAGTCCCGGACCGATCTCGCGGAACTGCCCGCCACCCGAACCCGGGTGATGCTGAACCTGGCCGATCCCTCAGCGGCGTTCCGCTGGTGGCGGCTTCCCGCGGACGGAGTGGGCCTGGCGCGCCTGGAGTTCATCGTCGCCCACCAGGTGAAGGTCCACCCCATGGCCCTGCTGCATCCGGAGCGGCTCGACCCCCACGACCGGCACGTCGTCGAGCGGCTCACCGAGGGCTACCTCGATCGGGGTGACTACTTCGTCGACCTGCTGGCCCACGGCATCGCCCGGATCGCGGCCTCGCGCTGGCCGGCGCCCGTCGTCGTACGCACCAGCGACTTCAAGACCAACGAGTACGCCAAGCTCCTCGGCGGCCGGCCCTTCGAACCGGACGAGGCGAACCCCATGATCGGTTGGCGTGGCGCGAGCCGGTACTACAGCGACGGCTACCGCGAGGGCTTCGTCCTCGAATGCCGCGCACTGCGCAGGGTCCGTGACGGGATGGGGCTGACCAACGTGGTCGTCATGATCCCCTTCTGCCGCACCCTGGGCGAGGCCGACCGCGTACTGGCGGTGATGGCGAGCGAGGGACTGGTGCGTGGTGAGAACGGCCTGCAGGTCTACGTCATGGCGGAGATACCGGCCAACATCATCCTGGCCGGGGAGTTCGCGGAACGCTTCGACGGATTCTCGATCGGCAGCAACGACCTCACCCAGCTGACCCTCGGCGTCGACCGCGACTCCGAGGCTCTCGCCCACGTCTTCGACGAGCGGGACCCCGCCGTCGTCCGGAGCATCCAGACCCTCGCCGTCCGCGCCCACGCGGCGGGCCGGCCGGTCGGGTTGTGCGGGCAGCGGCCCAGCGACGATCCGGCGTTCACCGCGATCCTGGTCGAGGCGGGCCTCGACTCGATCTCGGTGGCACCGGACAGCTTCGCAGCGGTCAAGGGGCACGTGGCCCGCGCGGAGACGACGTTCGAGAACGGCACCGGACGAACGGAGGAGTGACCATGCCGAGGAAGGCACGACATCGCGTCGTCGGGGGCAACGGGCTGCCGGCCCGGCGCGGTCGACGGGCGCCCATGGGAGACGCGCTGCCCGGTCGGACCAGGAACCACCGGCCGCCCGCAGAGGGGGCGATGGGACGTTCCCGGCGCCCGGTTCACACCGTCAGGGTGTCGGCGCTCTTTCTCTGAACCCATGGCGGATGGGCTGGATCATGAGCAGGGGGGCCGGACAGGAAGGACGCGACCATGACGACCGCACGGGACATCATGCATGCCGGTGCGAGCTGCGTGCAGGAGAACGAGAGCCTGATGGATGCCGCACGCCGTATGAGCGAACTGGATGTCGGCGCGCTGCCCATCTGCGGGCCGGACGACCGGCTGCACGGCATCATCACCGACCGGGACATCGTGGTGAAGTGCCTTGCCAAGGGCAAGGACCCTCACCGCATGACAGCCGGGGACCTCGCCCAGGGCAAGCCGGTCACCGTGGACGCGGGTGCCGACAGCGAAGTGGTGCTCCGCACGATGCAGGACCACCGTGTCCGCCGCGTGCCCGTGATCGACGACCACCGCATGGTCGGCATGATCAGTGAGGCGGACCTGGCGCGGCACCTGCCGGAGGAACGGGTGGGCCGTTTCGTCGAGGAGGTCTGCCGCTGACCGCACCGGCGCTGTGGCGCCATGGGCCGGGCGGCCCCCTCCTGATGCGGCCCGTTCGGCCCTGCCCTTCAGCCCCCTTGGACACTGCGCCACACGACTTCGCGGGTGGAAGTGTGGGTTACGGAGGCGGACCGGGCTTCGCCACCCGACCCGCCGCCTGTCCGTACCTACTCGGGTCCACGGCGACCGTCCTGGGCCCCGTACACGAGGAGCAGAACAATGGCCGGAGGCAAGGTGGAACGCAGGCACAGCCTCTTCCCCGACTTCAACGACTGGTTCAACCGGGAGTTCCCCGGGCTGCCCGGATGGCGACCCGCGACGGCCGCCCACTCCATCCCGGTCGAGTTGACCAGCGGTGACGGCGTGTACGTGCTGCGAGCCGAACTGCCGGGCATGGACCCGGACGACGACGTCGCCATCACCGTCGACGACAACCTCCTCACGGTGAGTGCGGAGCACAGCGAGAGCAAGGAGGACAAGGAGCACTCGGAGTTCCGCTACGGATCCTTCCGCAGGACCGTGCGCCTCCCGGCTCCCATCCCCGCCGACCAGGTCGAAGCGACGTACGCGGACGGCGTCCTCACGGTCCGCATCCCGATGCCCGACGAGGAGGACACGACGTCCGTCCGGACCATTCCGGTGAAGCGGGTCGGAGGATCGGCCGAGGGCGCGGAATCATGAACGCCAAACGTGTCCTGATCGCCTACGGCAGCAAAGCCGGCGCGACCGCCGGAATCGCCGAGGAGATCGGCCGGACGCTCCGGGACGACGGCTTCGACGCCGTCGTCCTGCCCGCCGAGACCGTCACCGACGTCAGCGGATACGACGGCGTCGTCCTCGGCGGCGCCCTCTACGCCGGGCACTGGACCGGCAAGGCTCGACGGTGCGCCCGGCGCAACGCCGAACAGCTCAGGCACCGGCCGCTCTGGCTGTTCAGCAGCGGTCCCGTCGACAGTTCCGCGGAACAGCACGACATCCCGCCCGTACGGGGAGTCGCCCGGCGGATGGAGAAACTCGGTGCCCGTGAGCACATGACCTTCGGTGGCGCCGTGACCGCCGAGACGTCGGGTCCGGTCGCGCGGGCCATGGTGCGCCGGGGCAAGGGCGGCGACTTCCGCAATCCGGAGCGGATCCGGGCCTGGGCCCATCACATCGGAACAGAACTCGACGCCACCCACTGAAGGGGCCTCCGACAGGTCGGCGAGGCCACCCCAACGGGAGGTGCGGCATGCTCCACCAGGAGTCGGGGAGCGGAGCCACCCCGCCAACGAGACCCCCGGGACGCGCCGCCCTGCTCCTCGTGCTGTTGATCGCCGTGATCTGTGGTGCCGTGGCTGCCGGGAGCCTGTGGTCGGCGGGCTCCAAGGCCGACCGTGAACTCGCCGTGCACCGGCATCAGGTGACCGCGACCACCACCGGGCCGGCGAAGGACCCGCCCGTCGCCACCCGGTACGGCTCCAAGCTGCAGGCCGTCGCGCCGGCCGTGTGGGAGCAGCCCGAGAACGTCCGTCGGTCCGGCAGCATCCACGTCCCGTCCCGGACACCGGAGGGACGCGCCGTGACGATCTGGGTGGACGACGCGGGGTCACCCGCTCGGCCCCCCGGCAGCGCCGCCGACCGCGCCCTGACCTCGTTGTCGGGCGGTGTGGCGGCGGCAGGCGTCACCGGGGTGACAGGCGCCGCCGTGGTCCTCCTCGTACGGCGGCGGACCGAAGGTCACCGGTTCGCGGCCTGGGAACGCGAGTGGGAGCAGGTGGAACCCGTATGGTCCGGTCGACTCCGCCGGGGCAGCGGTGCGGGGGACGACGATGACTGACCGTGTCGGCAGCCGCGCCGGCCCTGAGCGGACCGCTTCCGCCACCCAGGCGCTGCCCTTCGACCCCAGTGAACCGCTGCCCCGGCTGCGTCGTGAACTCGCCACGGGGCCGGACGGTCTCTCGGCCCGCGAGGCGGCCCGGCGCCTCGCCGTCCACGGACCGAACGAGGTACGGCGAAGGGTGCGCTCCTCCTTCGTGCGCGAGCTGGTCGGGCAGCTGGTCCACCCCCTGGCCCTGTTGCTGTGGGCCGCCGCCGCCCTCGCCTTCGTCGCGGACCTGGCGGTCCTCGGTTGGGCGATCCTCGCGGTCATCGCCGTCAACGCGGCTTTCGCCCTGCTCCAGGAACGCCAGGCGGAGCGGGCGGTGGAGACACTCGCCCGCTATCTGCCCGAGCACGCCCTCGCCGTACGCGACGGGCAGCCTCACGTCGTGGAGGCCCGTGACCTCGTACCGGGCGACCTGATCCTTCTGGAGGAGGGCGACAAGATACCCGCTGACGCGCACGTCGCCGAGGGTGGGGTCGAGGTCGACCTGTCGATGCTCACGGGCGAGTCCGTGCCGGCCGAACGGATCGCCTCGGCCGGTGTCCTCGGCGCCCCGCTGCTTGAGGAGCCGAACCTCGTCTTCAGCGGGACGACCTGTGTCGAGGGGCAGGCCCGGGCGATCGTGTTCGCCACCGGAAACCACACCGAACTCGGTCGGATCGCCGCACTCAGCCAGCGGACGCGGCGCGAGGCGAGCCCTCTGGAACGGCAGGTCAAGCGGGTCGCGTGGCTCATCGCCGGCGTCGCGACCGGCATGGGCGTCGTCTTTCTCGTCCTCGGGGTGGCGGTCGGGCTTCCGGTCGCCGACTCCCTGACGTTCGCCATCGGGCTCCTCGTCGCCAACGTCCCCGAGGGACTCCTTCCGACCATCACCCTGGCCCTGGCCGTCGGCGTCCGCGCCCTGGCCCGCCGGGGTGCGTTGGTCAAACGGCTCAGCGCCGTGGAGACCCTCGGCTCCACGAGCGTCATCTGCACGGACAAGACCGGCACACTCACCCGCAACAGCATGCGTCTCAGGGCGCTGTGGACGGTCGGCCACGGGTCGGAGCCGGGCCCCTGGGCGGAGGAGTTGGCGACGGCGGGCGCCCTGTGCACCACCGTCACGCGAGAAGCCGACGGCGAACTGCACGGCGACCCCACCGAGGCCGCCCTTGTCGCCGGCGCGGCCGACCACGGGGCTCCGCTGGACCTGGGTCGGCGCGACGCGGGACGGCGGGCGCTGTTCCGCTTCGATCCGCGGCTCCGCCTGATGTCGGTCGTGCAGGGTGGGGAGACACGGGGCGGGGAGCGGCAGAGAGGGGAGACGCCGGGCCCCACGCGGATCGTCGTCAAGGGAGCGCCCGAGGCGGTGCTGGACCGCCTCCTGCCCGGAACCGCGGCGGACTCGGCCCGCGCCGCCGCCGACGAGCTGGCCCGGGACGGCATGCGCGTCCTGGCCGTCGCCGTACGCGACGTGCCGAGCGGCGCGGAGCTGCCGTCACGCCGCCAGGACGCGGAGTCGGGGTTGACCCTGCTCGGGCTCCTCGGGCTGTACGACCCGCCACGCCCCGAGGTGGCGGACGCCGTGCGCCGCTGCCACGAGGCCGGGATCCGGGTGCACGTCGTCACGGGCGACAACGGCGCCACCGCCGCGGCCGTCGCGCGGGAGGTCGGGATCGGGGTGCCCCGACTGCACGTGGTCGCGGCGTCGGAGTCACTGGGCGACGACCAGCTGGACCGGCTCCTCGTGGAAGGCGACGCCGAGATCGTCTTCGCCCGCTCCTCGCCCGAGACGAAGCTCAAAGTGGCCGACACGCTGCGGGAGCACGGCCGGATCGTCGCCATGACGGGTGACGGCGTCAACGACGCCCCCGCGCTGCACCGCGCCCACATAGGGGTGGCCATGGGGCGCTCCGGCACCGACGTGGCCCGGGAGGCCGCCGCGATGGTGCTCACCGACGACGACTTCGCGACCATCGTGACCGCGGTCGAAGCCGGGCGCCGCGTCTACGACAACGTGCGCAAGTTCATCGTCTACATCTTCGCCCACGCGACTCCGGAGATCGTTCCCTTCCTCGTCTTCGCGCTGTCCGCCGGCGCGGTACCGCTCCCCCTGACCGTGCTGCAGATCCTCGCCATCGACCTCGGCACCGAGACCCTGCCCGCCCTCGCTCTCGGCAGGGAACGTTCTGAGCCCGGCGTCATGCAGCGGCCCCCGCGGCCGCGGCACCAGGGCGTGATCTCCCGCGACATGCTCGTACGGAGCTGGGGATACCTGGGGCTCACGTCGGCGGTCCTCGTCATGGCGGGCTACTTCTACGTGCTGTGGCGCGCGGGCTGGCAGCCGGGAGACCCCACGGGTACCGGCAGCCCCTTGCACCAGGCCTACGTGACGGCCACCACGGCCACCTTCGCCGGCATCGTCACCTGCCAGGTCGGCACGGCGCTCGCGGCCCGCACCGACCACGCGGCGCTGCGCGACATCGGAGTGTTCTCGAATCCCCTGCTGCTCGCCGGCATCGCCTTCGAACTCGCGTTCACGGCCGCCCTCGTCTACGCGCCCCCGCTCCAGCGTCTCTTCGGCACGGCCGCCCTCCCACTGGACGTCGTCCTGCTCGTCGCGACGTTCCCGGTGCTGGTGTGGGGCACGGACGAGCTGCGGCGCGCCAGGAGGCGCCGTCAGCGGGCGTCGGCCGTCCCCGGTTCGTGACCCCCTGGTCGAGGCGGAAGGGCACCAGTCAAAGCTTGCGGGAAAGCGGCTTGTCGAGCTCGGCCGCCACCGTCACCGGGGGGTGGGAGCCGTGTCGCGGTTCCATGATCGTCACTTCCTCGACAGGTCGTCGTCCTCGTACCCGAGCCGGTCGACGACCCCCACGACACCGTCGACGCTGTTGCAGAGTCTGAGGAGCACCGGAACGAGGCTGCGGCGGCGGACCGTACCGCTGAGGGTGACCCGGCCGTCCACGACCTCCACCGAGAGGGCCGACGGGCTCAACCTCAGGGTGTGGGTGACCACGTCTTCGACGATCTCCTCCTGGATCGCCCGGTCCCGGCGCAGGAAGAGCTGGACGAGGTCGCTCCGGCTGAGCACACCCACGAGGCGCTCGTCCTCGTCGACGACGGGCAGACGCTTGACCCTCGCCCGTTCCATCACGCGGGCGGCACGCACGACGCTCCACTCGGGGCGGGCGACGACGGCGGGACTCGACATGAGGGCGCCCGCGGTGTCGAGCCCGGCCCCGGCGGCACGACGGCGTACCAGGTCCGCTTCCGAGACCACGCCCAACGGGCGGTTCGACTCGTCCACCACGCACACCGCGGTGATGTCGAACTCGTCCAGGAGTCGTGCGATCTCCTTGAACGTCGTGTCCGGCACGACGCTGACCGCCGTGGGTGTCATCAGATCCGCGACGCTGCGGTGCCTCATCGCTCGTCACCTTCTCGTGCGTTCCACCGGCGGCCCCCACGTTCAGGATCGCCCGCCGGCGCCGTCCTGGGGAGGGCCGTCCGGCCCCTGGGGTTGCCCGTGGTCGTCGGCGTAGGCCGCGAACACCCGATCGGGTCCCGCGCCCGTGCGCAGGAACCTCTCGTCGAGCACGACCGCCAGGTCTTCCAGTGCGCCGCGCAGTACCGAAGCGGAGAGCCTGACGTCCGGGTGATGCGCGCCGTCGGCCTGGTCCGCGAGGCCCAGGGCGTAGCGGAGCTGCCGGGGCAGGGACGTGTTCTCGTCCCCGTCGTGGAAGTAGTACGACTCGGCGTACTGCAGGAAGTCGACCGTGACGGTCGAGAGGGCCGAGGCGAGTCCGTCCAGGAGAGCGGCGCCGCCGTCTGAGTCGAGGGCCTGAGCGGTGGCCCGGCTGCGGCGCACGTGCGACAGCCGCAGCGCCAGTGCTCTGCGGCGGGCGAGCGCGGGGTAGATGCCGAGGATCCAGGCGACGGTCGCCGACAGCAGGACGAAGCCCACGAGGGCCTCCATGGGGGCGAGTACGCGCAGCCATCCGGAGGCCGGCGCGATGTCGCCGAGGCCGAGCGTGGCCAGGGTGACGAGCGAGACGTACAGGGCGTCCAGCGGGCCCGCGTGCTCGGACGGGACGAGCCCCGCCGCGTACGAGAAGTCCTCCGGCATGTGGGGCCAGTAGATGAGCCCCCATCCCACGGCCACGGTCAGCGCCCACACGGCGACGACGGCCACCATGCCGAGAGGGCCCGCGATCCCGGCCGACCGCCGACGCTTGCCGAGGTGTGGGGACAGCCACCACAGCGACACCATCACGAGCCTGCTCAGACCTCCGTGGCGGGTCGGGTGCCAGAGCGTGTGGAACACGTCCCGGAGGATGAACAGCACCAGGACAGCGCCCGCGGGCGTCGCAAGCCAGGTCATCCCGGCACCGTTCCCACGAGCAGCGACGGGGTCCCGCCCTCCGGCTTCGATCTCAGCCCCCTGGCGGCGCCCGCTCGCCCCTTCGGGCGCACCCTCCGCCGGATGCGTGCGGTGCTACTGCCCGGCTTGTGTCCGCGCCTCGATCCGGTGTCGCACGACGGTCGTCAGAGCCGACAGCACGTCGGAGCGGCCCACCAGGAAGTGGGCCAGGTAGTCGAGGGCCGGTGCGAGCCCCGCCGCGACGAGGAATCCGCGTTCCTGGGGGAGGTCGCGGACGAAGAGGCTGAAGGTGGCCGGTGCCCGCATGTCCTCCCGCAGGTACGAGAGCGCCATCGTGACCTCGTACAGATCGGTGCTGGTCACCTGGGACATGCTTCGCGCATGCGCGGCGGATCCATGATCCGCACCGCAACGGCCGGAAGGCTACGTCCGGCCCTGGGCGGTGAGCTCGCACCGTACGTCCACCACGCCTTCGACGGCGCGGGCCAGGCGGGTCGCGAGCGGGATGAGGGCGCTGTCGCGGACCTGGCCGGACAGCGTGACGACTCCGGCGTCGACGCGGACGTCGACCCGGCGCTGAGAGAGTGGGAAAAGGCGCTCGACGACGTCGCTGCGTACTTCGGTGGCGAGATCCTCGTCCGGGCGGAGGAAGACCTTGAGGAGGTCGGACCGGCTCACGATCCCCTGGATCGTTCCGTTCGTGCCGACGACCGGCAGTCGTTTGACGTGGTGGGAGGCCATGAGGCGCGCGGCCTGGGGCAGGGACGCCTCGGGAGCGACGGTGACCGGGGGCGAGGTCATCAGGTCCTCGGCCCGTCGGGAACCGGCCTTGGCCGTGGCGCCGAGCCGTCGCATCTGTTCGACGAGACCGAGGCGGCGGTCATGGAACTCCTCCTTGAGGAGCAGATCGGCCTCGGAGACCACGCCGACGACGCGGCCCTCGCCCTCGACGACCGGTACGGCCGTCACCTTCCACCGCTCCATGGCGGCGACGATCTCCTTGAACTCCGCGCCGGGCCGGACGGCGACCACCTTCGTGGTCATCACGTCGGCGACGGTGAACGGGTGCGGTGTCATCGCTCTTTCCTTGCCTGAGGGACCGAGGGGACCGGGTCAGCGGACCAGGACCGCCTCCCCGGAGCGGGGCACGACGGCCGTCCAGCCCAGTTCGCGGTCGATGCGGTCGCGCAGCGCCTCGGAGGCGGTCGGCTCGCCGTGGACGAGGTAGGTGGTGTGCGGGGGAGGAGCGCTACGGAGCCAGTCGATGATCTGCCCCGCGTCGGCGTGGGCCGAGAAGTGCGGCACGTCGGCGACCTCGGCCCTCACGGGCACGTACTCGCCGAACATCTTCAGTGTCCGGACCCCGTCCACGAGGTCCCGGGCCCGGGTCCCCGCGGCGGCGAAGCCGACCACGACCACGGCGTTGCGCGGATCGGGGAGAAGGCGGTGGAGGTGGTGCAGGACCCGGCCGCCGGTGGCCATGCCGGCCGAGGAGACGATCACGGCGGGCCCGTGCGTGCTGTTGATGTCGATGGACTCCTGCACCGTGCGTGCCGCGAGGAACGGTTCCGGGCTCAGCGCGCCCTCGCCCCGTGCGAGGATCTCGGGCCGCAGCTCGGCGGAGTGCTCGCGTACGGCGTCCTGGTAGACGTCCAGTGCGGCGAGGGCCATGGGGCTGTCCACGTACACGGGGACCGAGCGGGGCAGGAGACCCGTGTCGCGCAGGCGGCCCAGTTCGTGCAGGACGACCTCGGTCCGGTCGATCGCGAAGGCCGGGATGACGACGGTGCCGTTCCGTGCGATGGTGCGGGCGATGACGGAGACGAACTCCGAACGGGCGGACTCCTGGTCGTGGTGGCGGTCGCCGTAGGTGGACTCCATGAGGAGTACGTCGGCGCCCGAGAACGGCTCCGGCGGCACCAGCAGCGGGTGCCCCGGGCGGCCCAGGTCCCCGGAGGTGGCCAGGGTGTGGCCGTCCTCCAGGGTGAGGTGGGCCCATGCGGAGCCGAGGATGTGTCCGCCGTGGTGGAGCGTCAGCCGGGTGCCGGCCATGATCTCCACGTCCTCGCCGACGGTCACGGGGTCGAAGAACGCCAGGGTCTTCTCGACGTCCGAGTCGTCGTAGAGCGGCTTGGCCGGGCGGTGCTTGGACCAGCCGTGTGCGTTGGCGTGCCGGGCGGCCTCCATCTGGAGCCGTGCGCTGTCGCGCAGCACGATCCCGGCGAGCCGGGCGGTGTGGGCGCTGGTCAGGATCGGTCCCCGGAAGCCCTGCCGCACCAGGCGGGGCAGATAGCCGCAGTGGTCCAGGTGGGCATGGGTGACGACCACGGCGTCCACGTCCGCGGCGTCGCGGGCGAAGCGCTCCCAGTTGCGGTGCCGCAGCTTCGCGAAACCCTGGAAGAGACCGCAGTCGAGGAGGATCCGTGCATGGTCGCTCTCGACCAGGAACTTGCTGCCGGTGACCGTCCCCACGCCACCCAGGAAACTGAGCAGGGCCGGCCGCGCAGGCCTGGGAGCGGGATTCGGGGCTGCCTCGGACATGGCCGTCCCTCCTTCGGAACGTGTACCGGTCTCCACCCTCGCATCCTGACCCGGCACCCCCCGAGAGTCCGTACGGGCACATCGGGGGGCCGACCGGCCCATGCGTCTCCCGAGTACCGGACGCAGCCTGGTGGACGAGGACCGCGGCGAATCGCGAGGGGAAGTGGGTGGGCGCCATGAAGGCACTCGTCTTCCAGGGCACCGGACGGATCGCCTGGAACGACCTACCGGACCCGGTCGTCGAGGATCCCGCCGACGCGATCGTACGGGTCGACGCCGTCACCATCTGCGGCACGGACCTGCACATCCTGAAGGGCGACCTCCCCGAGGTGACGTCCGGCCGGGTGCTCGGAAAGTCCGCGACGCTTCACCGCGAAGATCTGTGGATCAAGGACGTCACGATCACCACCGGTCTCGTGGACACCTCGTCCACACCCATGCTGCTGCGCATGATGGCCGCGGGGCGGCTGCCGTCGTCTTCCCTGATCACCCACCGTTTCGAACTGGGAGAGATGGAGGAGGCGCACGACGTCTTCGGCCGCGCGGCCGAGACCGGCGCCGTCAAGGTCGCGCTGGGCGGCCCGCAACACACAGCCGTGAGCCTCCCCGACACGTCGGCGGCCTGATGAACGGCCGAGGCTCGGGCTCTCGGCCGCCGGAGAGTGTCGTGCTCGACACCGACGGTGTTCTGCTCGACTCCGCGGTCGTGCACGCGGCGGCGTGGAAGAGCGCTTTCGACGCCTGCCTCGACCGGCTGGCGCCCGACAACGGGGCACAGCCTCCCTTCGATGCGGACGCCGAATACCGTCGGCTGGTGGACGGAAGGTCCCGGTACGACGGCGCCGATGCCTTCCTCACCGCCCGCGGCCTTCACCTCCCACCGGGAGAGCCCCACGACACCCCCGGCCACGGCACGGTCTGGGCCGTCGCGGCAGAGAAGGAACGGGCGTTCCTCGATCTGCTGCGTACACAAGGCGTCACGGCCTTCGCCGACGTGAGGCCCGCCCTCACGGCTCTGCGCACGGCGGGCGTGCCGTGTGCAGCCGTCTCCGCCTCGCGGCACGCCCGGACACTGATCCGTGCCGCCGGGCTCGCCGGTCTCCTCGCGGTGATCGTGGACGGCGCGGACGCCGCCGGGCTCGGCCTCGCCGGCAAGCCGGATCCTGCACTGTTCCTGCAGGCGGCCGCCCTCCTGGGCAGCCGTCCGCAGGAGGCCGCGGTCGTCGAGTACGCACTCGCCGGAGTCGAGGCAGGACGCCGCGGTGGCTTCGGCCTCGTCGTCGGAATCGACCGCACCTCGCGGCGGAGCACCACTGCCCTCCTGCGGGAGAAGGGCGCCGACCTCGTCGTTCCCGATCTGACCACGCTGGTCCGGAGCGTGTGGGGCGAGCGCGGATGACCACCGGCTGGACGTGGCAGTACGACCGCTACGACCCGGAACGCGAGCCACTGGTCGAAGCCCTTTGCACCCTCGGCAACGGCCGGTTCGCCACGAGGGGCTCCGCCCCTGAGTGCCCCGCCGGGACCCCGCACTACCCGGGCACCTATCTGGCCGGCTGCTACGACCGGCGCACCTCGGTCGTCGCGGGCGAGCGGGTCGAGAACGAGGACCTCGTCAACCTTCCGAACTGGACGTTGCTCCGCTACCGCTGCCTCCCGGACGACGGGCCGCCGGGCGAGTGGCTCACTCCCGACGCCGGCGAACTGCGCCACTACGCGGTACACCTCGACCTGCGTGCCGGAGTCCTCACACGACGCCTGTTCTTCGAGGACGCTCACGGGCGGGGCCTGCGCGTCAGCCATATCCGCCTGGTTCACATGGGAGAACCCGGAATGGCGGCCCAGTGCACCCTCTTCCGCGCCTACGGATGGAGCGGCGCCGTCGAGGTACGGTCCCTGCTCGACGGCGCCGTCACCAACGCCGGAGTCGAGCGCTACCGACATCTCGACGGGCGCCATCTCACCGACCACCGGACCGGATTCAAGGCCGACGGCGTCGCCTGGATCTCTTGCCGTACGGACGACCCGGGCTTCCGGATCGCCATGGCCGTGCGCACGGTCACCCGCCCCACTCGGTCCGCGCGGGAGGTCTCCACCTCGACCGGCACCGAACAGACGTACCACCTGCCGGTCGCTCCCCGCCGCTCGGCGATGGTTGTGAAGACCCTGGCGCTGCGCACATCGATGGACTGGCCCGCCGCCGATCCGCTCACAGCGGCCACTGACGTGATCGCTCGAACTCCCGCCTTCCCCCGGCTGCTCTCCGCCCACAAGGCGGCATGGCAGCGGGTCTGGGAGGAGGGGGAGCTGCATGTGCCCGGTGAGGCGGGCCGCATCCTGCGCCTGCACGTGTTCCACCTGCTGCAGACGCTGTCCCCGCACACGGCGGAACTCGACGTGGGCGTGCCCGCGCGCGGACTGCACGGTGAGGCGTACCGAGGACATGTCTTCTGGGACGAGCTCTTCATCCTGCCCTACCTGAACCTCCACTTCCCCGAGGTGGCCCGGGCACTGCTCATGTACCGGCACAGGCGACTGCCTGCCGCCCGCGAGGCGGCCCGCCTCGCCGGCCGGTCAGGGGCCATGTACCCCTGGCAGAGCGCGAGTTCCGGCCGGGAGGAGACCCAGGTCCTGCACCTCAACCCGCGCTCAGGACGCTGGCTGGCCGATCACTCCGCACTCCAGCGCCACGTGGGGTCCGCCGTCGCGTACAACGTCTGGAAGTACGCGCAGGCCACCGGCGACAGAGGATTCCTCCACTCGGCCGGTGCGGAGATCCTGCTTGAGGTCGCCCGCTACTGGGCCGGTGCCGCCGCCTTCGACCCGGCCCTGCAGCGCTACCGGATCCGTGGGGTGGTGGGACCGGACGAGTACCACGACGGCTATCCCGAGGCGACGGTCCCGGGCATCGACGACAACGCCTACACCAATGCGACCGCCGCCTGGGTTCTCGCCCGCGGCCTCGACCTGCTCGGCGAACTGCCTGCGGGCCGGCGCTCGGAACTCTCTCAACAGCTGTCGCTGGACGACGGTGAACTCGCCCGATGGGAGGACGTCTCCCGCCGCCTTCACATCCCGTTCCACCAGGGCGTGGTGAGCCAGTTCGAGAGGTACGCAGACCTGGAGGAGCTCGACTGGGAGGCGTACAGGGCCCGTTACGGAGACATCCGCAGGCTCGACCGGATCCTGGAGGCCGAGGGCGACACGGTCAACCGCTACCAGGCGTCGAAGCAGGCCGACACCCTCATGCTCGGCTACCTCTTCCGGCCCGAGGAGCTGTACGGCCTGTTCGGCCGGCTCGGCTACGCCCTGGACGACGAGACGTGGCGTGCGACCGTCGCGTACTACCTGCGCCGCACCAGCCACGGCTCGACGCTCAGCAGCCTCGTCCACGGATGGGTGCTGGCCCGACAGAAGGGCGCCGACGCCTGGCGGTACTGCGAGGAGGCCCTGCTCGCCGACGTGGCCGACGTCCAGGGCGGCACGACCGGCGAGGGTATTCATCTCGGCGCGATGGCCGGCACGATCGATTTCGTCGAACGGGGGATCACCGGCCTGGAAACGGGACCGGAGGGGCTTCGCGTGGCTCCGGTGACGCTCGCGGAGATCCCACGGTTCGCCTTCACCCTGTGCTGGGGCCCTCATCGAGGGGTACGCCTGCGGATGCTCCCCGGGCGGCTGGCAGTCAGCGTTCCCGCTTCGCCCGAGGGCCCACTCGCCGTCACGCTCCCCGGCGGGCGGCTGGTGACCGTCGCACCCGGACAGGAGCGCTGGTTCCGTCTGTGAGAGGCGCTTCAGTGGAAGGTGAGCACTTCGGAGCTTCAGCCGAAGGTGAGCACTGCGGAGACGGGTCGGCGTCGAGGGATGCCCTCGGTCTCGGAGCCCTCGCCGGGCGCACCCGTGCGCGTCCAGCCGGCGATCTCCGCGCGAACCGCCGCGTCCGCGGCCTCGAACCTTTCGGAGTCGTGGACGATCTCGAGGACGGAGTCGCTGTGCCGGTCGCCCGGCACGACCAGGTGGCAGCCCTCCAGGAGGGCCGCGGCCCGCAGACCGTCGATCACCTCGGAGGGGATCCGCTCCTCGATCAGCGAGGCCACGAGTGATCGGGGCAGAGCGGTGGTAGACACGTTTCGTCCTGTCTGCGGTGGTTCACCTGGAGATGTCATGTGGAGTCCGGGTCGAGGACGCGAGACGTGCGTCGTCCTCGTGGAAGGACAGGCGGTCCACGACGGCGACGACGCCGTCGACCTCCTCGGCGAGTCCGACGAGCATCTGGGCCTGACTCCGCCGCCGGACGCGGCCCCCCAGCGTCACCACACCGTCCAGGACGTGCACGTCCACCGCGTCCCCGGGCAGGTCCATGGCATCGGTGAGGACGTCCTCACGGATGCGCTGCCGTATCTCCGCGTCCGGGCGGAGATAGACGCACAGCAGATCGCGGCGCGTCACGATGCCGACCAGTCGTTCCTCCTCGTCGACCACGGGAAGGCGCTCGACTCCGCGACGCACCATCAGCCGTGCCGCGTCCGCCACCGTCTCCTCGGCGTGGACGGTGATGGCCGGTGTGGTCATGAGGTCCCGCGCGGTCAGCTCGTCGCGGGCCAGGAGGTCGCTCTCGGAGACGACACCGATGACCCGGTCGTCCTCGTCCACGACGGGCACTCCGCTGATGTCGTGTTCGGCGAGCGACTTCGCCACGTCCCGGAACGACGCGGCAGGAACGGTGGAGACCACGTCGTCGGTCATCAGGCCGCCGACCTTCATGTGCTTCATCGCCGCGCCTCCTGTCCGAGGGTTCGGCCGGTGTGTTGTCCCGTGTCACCACCCTCCGCCGCACGCCGGTGGTCCGCGAGGGCCGAATGGTCCATCCTCAGGCCCGAACGGGCTCGTCGTTGCCGGTCCGCGCGATGTCCCGGCCGGGTGGGACCTTCGGTCCCGTCATTGGCCCCAGCGGCCCTCCGACCGCTCGGGACCACCTGCCAGGGTGGAAGGAGTCCCCTGGACCGCGCGAGGAGGAGCGATGGACGGAACCACAGCCCGTCCCGGCCTCGGCGGGTTCACCTCGTCGTTGCTCGGATCGGTCGGTCCGGAGGGCGCAGCCGGCACCACCACGCCCGTGGTCGTGGTGCGTGGTACCGCGGAGCCCGTCGAGGCCGGCGTGGCTCTCGCGGGGGTGCGGGACGAGGCCGACGTGGGATGTGCCCGCGCGGGGGCGCTCGTGGACGCCTCGCACCACGCAGACCTTCTGGTCGTCGGTGGCCGGCGCTCGCCCGGATACCTCGGACCCACCATCGGCCGGACCACGCTCAGCCTGCTGCAGCACGCCCACTGCCCTGTGGAGCTCATTCCCCGGCAAGGGCCCGGACACGGGAGCACCTCATGACACGCACCACGGACCGCCGTGACATCGTCGTCGGAATCGACCCGGTCAGGAACTGGCACCTGGCCCTCGCCTGGGCCGCGGACGAGGCTCATCTGCGAGGCGCGGCACTGCGCCTGATGGTCGCCGTACCCCCGACGCACGACACCCAGCATGTCGACGACACCCCTCGCCACGTGGCACAGCGGCAGGCCGGCTCGGAAGCTCTGCGTACGGCACTCACCTGGGCGCACGCCCGGCAGCCGGGCGTCACGGCCACATCCTCTCTTCTTGACGGGCTCCCGGCGGCAGCCCTGGCCGCTGTGTCGGACGAGGCCGACATCATCGTGCTGGGCTCCCGGCACCTCAGCCGTACCGAGGAGTTCCTGAGCGCCGGTTCCCTGGTCGTCCCGATCACGGCGAAGGCACGCTGCCCGGTCGCCGTCGTCGGCGACGCGGAACACCTCACCCAGGAGACGCCCTATCTCGTCGTCGGCGTCGACGGCAGCGAGTTTTCTCGCGCCGCCCTGGCCTGGGCCTTCGAGGAAGCAGACCTCCGGCGCTGCGCCCTGCGGGCCATCGCCGTCTGGCAGCCCCCCGTCTTCAGCCTGCACAGCGGTGACACGCTGTTCCATGCCGAACGCCGCCTGCTCTCGGAGACCACCGCGGGCTGGGCGGAGAAATACCCCGACGTCCGGCTCACACACGAGGTGCTCATCGGCTCGCCCGTCGAGAACCTCGCGGACGCCGCCGAACACGCACTGGCCGTCGTCGTCGGCCGCAGGGGCCGGGGCGGGTACAGCGGCATGCACGTCGGCTCCGTCGTCCACGGGCTGCTCCACCGCGCCCACTGCCCGGTGATCACCGTCCCTGTGAGGTGAGCGGGCCATGACCGCGTCGGAGGCGGACCGGGCCCTCGCCCGGGTGCGGGACACCACGGGACTCAGCGAGGCGGAGGCCGCCCGTCGGCTGGCCGGCACGGGCCCCAACGAGGTCGCCGCGCGAAAGCCCGTACGGCTCCACAGCAGGATCCTGGCCCAACTGACCGACCCGCTGATCATGGTGCTCCTCGGGGCCGTCGTACTGACCCTCGCGATAGGTGACCACCCCGACGCGACCGTCATCGGGATGGTCGTCCTCGTGAACACGACCGTCGGTGTGGCACAGGAGATCCGGGCCGACAACGCCGTCGCCGCACTCTCGGCCCTCACCGCGCCGCACGCGCGCGTGCGGCGCGACGGCGCGGTCCGCGACCTCCCGGCGGCGTCGATCGTCCCCGGTGACGTCCTCCTGGTCGGTGAGGGCGACATCGTCGCCGCCGACGCCGAGCTCGCCGAGGCCTCCGCCGTCCTGGTGGACGAGTCCATGCTCACGGGGGAGTCCGTGTCGGTGGACAAGGACCCGGGTGCGACCCTGAGCGCGGGCACGGTCGTCGTCCGCGGCCGAGGCGTGGCCGTGGTCTCGGCGACCGGGGCATCCAGTGCGCTCGGCCGTATCGCGGCTCTCCTCGACGAACGCCGCGAGCCGACCCCGCTACAGCGCCGGCTCGCCGCCCTCGGGCGCGTCCTCGCGGCTGTGACGCTCGCCCTGTGCGTCCTGGTCTTCGCCCTGGGCCTGGTGCGGGGGCTCCCGCTGGGAACCATGGCGGTGACCGCCATCAGCCTGGCCGTGGCGGCCGTCCCCGAATCCCTTCCGGCCGTCGTCACCCTGGCCCTGGCACTCGGAGCCCGGCGCATGGCCGCCCGGCACGCTCTGGTGCGGCGGCTGCCCGCGGTCGAGACGCTCGGCTCGGTGTCCGTCCTCGCCACCGACAAGACCGGCACCCTGACGGAGGGCCGCATGGTCGTGCAGCACCTCTGGACACCGTGCGTGACCGCCGAGCTCTCGGGGGTGGGGTACGAACCAGAGGGCCAGGCCCTTGTCGCGGGGAGACCGGCGGAGGCACACGAGCTTGAACCGCTGACGGAGCTGCTGACCGTGACCGCTCTGTGCAACGACGCCACGCTGCGCCCACCGGACGACGGAGCGTCCGACGGCCGTTGGACAGCCCTGGGCGACCCCATGGAGGCCGCCCTGCTGGCGGCCGCTGCCAAGACGGGCTGCCCGGAGCCGACGGAACTGTCGGTGACCAGCCCCCGGATCGGGGAAGCGCCGTTCGACAGCCTCCGCAGACGCATGACCACCCTCCACAAGGCCGGGGAAGACCGGGTGCTCGTCTGCCTGAAAGGCGCCCCCGAAGCCGTCCTCGACCCCGCAGTCCTACGAGATCCTCCCGACGTGCTCGCGGCTGCACACCAGGAGGCCGCACGCCTGGCCACCCGTGGATACCGCGTGCTCGCAGTCGCGTCGGGAGTGCGGAACGACCTCCCGACACCGGTCACCGAGGCGGAGTCGGGGCTCACGCTCCTCGGCCTCGTCGCGCTCAGCGACCCGCCGAAGCCGCACGCCGCCGCGACCCTCGCCTCCTGTCGTGCGGCCGGGATCACGCCCGTCCTCATCACCGGGGATCATCCGGCGACCGCTCGGGCGGTGGCGTCCCACGTCGCTCTCCTGGGCGACGGCGGCGATGCGGAAGGCCGCGTCGCCACCGGGGCCGACGTGACCGCGGGGCGCGTGGCCGACCTCACCTCGGTGCGGGTCTTCGCCCGAACGGACCCCCAGCAGAAGCTGGACATCGTGGAGGCGTGGCGAGCCGGGGGAGCGGTGACCGCCATGACCGGCGACGGCGTCAACGACGGCCCTGCCCTGCATCGGGCCGACATCGGCGTCGCCATGGGCGCACGTGGCACGGAGGTCGCACGGCAGGCCGCCGACCTCGTCCTCACCGACGACGAGCTCTCGACGGTCGTGGCGGCCGTCGAGGAGGGAAGGCGTGTCTACGACAACATCCGCCGGTTCCTCGTCTACGGGATGGCCGGCGGCGCGGCAGAGATCCTCGTGATGCTCATCGGACCGCTGCTCGGGCTGCCGCTGCCCCTTCGCGCCGGCCAGATCCTGTGGATCAACCTCCTGACACACGGCCTCACGGGCGTCGCCATGGGCGCCGAACCCGCATCCCCGGGAGCCATGCACCGCCCGCCGCGCCCACCCGCCCAACGCATTCTCGGCGGCGGCTCCTGGCAGAGGCTGCTTCTTCTCGCGGCCGTCGTCACGGCGGCCTCCCTCGGCGCGGGCCTCGCCGCCCAGGCACTGGACCTGGCCTGGCAGAGCGTGCTCTTCCTCGCCCTGCTCGCCGCGCAACTCGGCGTCGCCCTGGGACTGCGTACTCGACTTCTCACCAAGGAGAACCCCTTCCTCCCGCTGTCCGTCCTCGCTTCCGCCCTTCTGGCGGCGGCAGCGCTGTACGTGCCCTTCCTGAACTCGATCCTGGAGACCGAGTCACTCGGCTGGGCGGGCGCCGGGATCGCTCTCGCGTGCGCGCCCGCCGGATTCGTCGCGGCCCGCGCGGTACGGACCGCCTTCCATCCAGGTGGTCCGACGGGAACAGATGGTTCCACCGGACTACGGTGAAGGTGTGCGCTTCGGGTGCAGCCCGTGCGCCCGATGCAGCCGGAGGTTCGATGGGCCGGGAGGACAGCAAGCCGGCAGGTACACGGCTACCACGGCTGCGACTCGACGAGCTGATCGACGAGGTCCAGGTGCGTATCGAGGAGGTGCGTGGCACCAGGGACCGGCTCAACGGGCTGCTCGAAGCCGTGATGTCCGTGGGCCGGGAACTGGACCTGCCGCAGGTGCTGCGCGGCATCGTGGAGTCCGCCGTGACTCTGGTGGACGCCGAGTACGGAGCCCTGGGCGTCATCGGGGACGACCGGAATCTGTCGGAGTTCCTCCCCATCGGCATCGACGACGAACTCCGTGAGCGGATCGGGGCCCTGCCGTCCGGCCACGGCATCCTCGGCGAGCTGATCCGCAACCCCAAGCCACTGCGTCTGGCCGAGCTGGCCGATCATCCGGCGTCGTACGGATTCCCGGCCCACCATCCGCCGATGCACTCGTTCCTGGGCGTTCCCATCCGGGTCCGGGACGAGGTGTTCGGCAATCTCTACCTCACGGAGAAGCGCGGAGGGGCCGAGTTCGACGCGGAGGACGAGGCCGTCGTGACGACCTTGGCGGTCGCGGCCGGTATCGCGATCGAGCACGCCCGCCTCTACGAGGAGGGCAGGCTCAGGCAGCGGTGGCTGGCCGCGAGCTCGGACCTGACCAGCGCACTCCTGTCCGGTGCGGAGGAGCCCCAGGTCCTTGACGGGATGCTGGAGCAGGCCGTGGACATCGCGGGCGCCGACATGGGGGTCTTCTACCTGGTGGGTGAAGGCGGTGAGCTGCGGGGCTCGCTGGCCTGCGGTGAGGGGGCCGCGGCGCACCGGGGTGTCGTCCTGCCGACCAGCGAAGGAACCCTGGCCGCGGCCGCCCTGGCGCAGGAGGGCCTGGTCACGGTCGTCGATGTCGAGAACGAGCCGCGCATCACGGTGCAGCCCGAACGGTGGAAGGGTTTCGGGCCGGCGGTGGCCGTCACGGTCGGCACGAAGGAGCGGCTGACCGGTGTGCTGATCCTCGCCAGGTGGCACGGGCGCCCCGTCTTCACGGCTGCCGAGGTCACTGCCCTTCCCGGTTTCGCGGGGCAGGCGGCCCTGGCGCTGGAACTGGCCGACCGCCGTCGTGACGCCGAGCAGGTGAGCCTGCTGGAGGACCGTGACCGGATCGCCCGGGACCTGCACGATCTGGCGATCCAGCGCCTCTTCGCCACGGGGATGACGCTGCAGAGCGCCCGGCGCTTCGTCGAGCACCCCGAGGCCGTGGACCGATTGACCCGGGCGATCGACGACCTCGACGCCACCATCAAGATCATCCGATCGACCATCTTCGGCCTCCGGGAGCAGGACGTCCCCGGAGAACCCCGGAAACTGCGAAGCCGTGTCGTCAAAGCGGTCGACTCGGCCGCGTCGACGCTCGGATTCGCTCCGGCGCTGCGTATGGAGGGCCTGATCGACACCGACGTACCGGCGGAAGCGGCTCAGGAGGTGCTCGCCGTTCTCGGGGAGGCCCTCTCCAACGTGGCACGGCACTCCCGGGCCCGAAGGGCGGAGGTGTCGGTCGTGGTGGACGACGGCGTGTTGGCGGTGACGGTGAGCGACGACGGAGTC
>NZ_JBIBVC010000033.1:0-26915 GCF_043080005.1 Streptomyces sp. NPDC015130
CCGATACTGGATGTATCGGGGTGATCCCGACAACGCGGCGAGCGTGCGTGCCAGACCCCGTCGGGCAGGCGGGACTTTCGCAACACGCCCTAGCGGCCGTCCGACATCCTCAGCATCGGGAAGCTGCCCGTGTTCGTCGGCGCGTGGTCCGGCAGCCACAGCACCGCGATCGCGCCGCCCACCCCGCCGGGGGCCGCCGCGGCCGCCACGTTCCGGAAGGTCAGCCGGGCCCCGAGCACCCGTGCCTGGCCCGCCGCGATGGTCAGCCCCAGGCCGTGCCCCTGGCCCGCGCGGTCGCTCGTCCCCGTACGGAAGCGGCTCGGGCCCTCCTTGAGGAGCGCCTCGGGGAAGCCGGGACCGTGGTCCCTGACCCGGACGACACGGCCCTCGACGGTGACCTCCACCGGCGGCTTGCCGTGCTTGGCGGCGTTCGCGAGCAGATTGCCCAGGATGCGCTCCAGACGGCGCGGGTCGGTGCTCACCCAGGAGTCGTGGACGACCCGGACGACCACCTCCGGGTCGAGCGCCCGCACCCGCCGCTCCACGAACTCGCCCAGCGCGATCTCCTGGAGCTCGGCCCGCTCCGACGCGCTGTCGAGCCGTGCCACCTCCAGGACGTCCTCGACCAGCGTCCGCATCGCCTGCGCCCGGTCCCGGACGAGCTCGGTCGGCCGCCCCGGCGGCAGCAGCTCGGCCGCCGTGAGCAGCCCGGTCACGGGGGTGCGCAGCTCGTGTGCGATGTCCGCGGTGACCCGGCGCTCGGCCTCGATCCGCTCGTTCAGGGCGTCGGTCAGGCCGTCGATCGCCCGGGCCAGCTCGTCGGTCTCGTCCCGGACGACCCCGCCGATCGCGTCCCGTACCCGTACGTCCGTGTTGCCCTGGGCGACCCGCCCGGCCGCGGCGGCGGCCTTCCGCAGCCGTCGCGAGAGCTGGCCGCCGATGAGCACGCCGAGGGCGCAGCCGCCGAACACCACCGAGACCGAGCCGATGACGAGCGCCCGGTCCAGATCGTTCATGATCGCCGTGCTGCGGTCGGCGAAGGGGATGTGCAGCGACAGGACGTCGCCGTTGGCGAGCGGCACCGCGGCCCACACGTCGGGCGGCCCGCCGTGCCGGTGCTCCTGCACGAACGTGCCACGCCGCCGGTCCCGCATCAGCTGGTCGAGCTGGGACGGCAGGGCCGGGTCGTTGATCTTCGTGCCGAAGCGGGGTTCCTTCGGCTTCGACGTCTCGTACATCCGCTGGGCGAAGAGCAGCCGCTCCATCTGCACCTCGCGCGCGTTGTCGAGCATCGAGATGCGGGCGGCGTTGTGCACGACCACGCTCAGCGTGACCGCGATGAGCGCGCCGACCGCCGCGATGGCGACGGCGATCTTCCAGCGGACCCCGGTACGGAGGGCCGGCGGCTTCACGGGTCGGAATGACACCCTCTGACCCTCTAGCCCTTGAGCTTGTAGCCGAAGCCCCGGACCGTCTCGATCCGGTCCTGGCCGATCTTGGCGCGCAGTCGCTGGACATGGACGTCCACCACCCGGGTGTCGCCGCCCCAGCCGTAGTCCCAGACCCGCTCCAGGAGCTTGTCGCGGGACAGCACGGTGCCGGGAGCCGACGAGAACTCCAGGAGCAGGCGCATCTCGGTCGGGGTCAGCGCCACCGGCGATCCGTCCTTGCGGACCTCCATGCCCTCGGTGTCGACCTCCAGGTCACCGAAGGCGAGCAGCCCGCCGCCGTCCGCCGACCCGTCCCCGTGCTCGCCCGGACCGGAGCCGCCCGCGTGCCCGAAGCGCCGCAGGACGGCGCGGATGCGGGCCATGAGGACGGCTCCGTCGAAGGGCTTCGTGACGTAGTCGTCGGCCCCGGCCTCCAGGCCCAGGACGACGTCGATCGAGTCGGCGCGCGCCGACAGCATGATCACGGGCACGGTCGACTCGTCACGGATGCGGCGGCAGAGGCTGACGCCGTCCATGCCCGGCAGCATCACGTCGAGGAGGGCGATGTCCGGCCGCTGCGCCCGGAAGGCGTCCAGACCGGAGAGACCGTCGGGCATCGCGGTGACCCGGAAGCCGTCCCGCTCCAGGGCGAGCTGGGTGGCCTCACGGATGACGTCGTCGTCCTCGACGAACAGGACATGGGTTTCGGCCATCGTGCGTGCCCTTCAGGGGGTCTGTGCTGCTGGGTGGTGCGGGCGGTGCGGACAGGGCGAGAAGTCCGGGTGGTGGTGCCGTGGGCGTGGTGGCCGGGGCGGTCAGCTCGCGTCGGAGGGGGGTTCGCTCGGGGCCGGCTCCACCGCGGCCTCGCCGTCCCCGACGGCACGGCTGTAGTCGTTGTGCACCCAGTCGTGCTGGGTGAACCTGTTCCCCGACCAGCGGTACGTGATCACGTCCTCGCCCGAGGGATACGCGACCGGGTCGCCCTTCGCGTACACCTGCTTGGTGACGATCAGATCGCCCCGGTCGATCGTCCCGTAGACCGCCGCGTCCTCCGCCATGAACACGTTCTCGTACCGGTCGCTCTGCTTCCGGTAGACGTACGTGCCGATGCCCACGGCATCGCCGCAGGTCATCACGTTGACGACGACATCGGGGGCGGCGCTGCCCGTGAGGTTCCCGTAGGAGGCGTCGACCGGGTACGCGTCCGCGACGCACGGCTTCAGGTCGTCCTTCAGCCGCTCGCCGATCTTCGGGTCCTCCTTGAGCAGCGCGATCGGATCCACCCGCTCGGCGGACTGCGGACCGCTGGTCGCGGCGGGGGAGGAGGGGCTGGGCGCCGCGGCGGCGGTCTCGTCGACGCGGGCCGCGCCCTCGTCGCGGGAGCCCGTGCCCCCGGTGGAGCAGGCGGCGACGGACAGCCCGACGGCGACGAGCCCGGCCACCGCCGTCACGCTCGCCGCCTTGACGGTACGGCGAGGGCGGCGCCGCCCGGTGCCGTACCGGTCGTCGCCGCCTGCTCTGCCGCCGTCCACTTCGCCGTCGTCGGCTCTGCCGCCGTCAGCTCTGCCGTCGCCGGTCTCGGCGTCTAGGCCGCGCACCGCCCCCGCCCCCCTTCGAGGCCTCGTACGTCCGCACGCTCTCCCGTCCGGCCCAGGGCACGGGCGTCGAGGTCGCGGCTCTCCAGCTCCTGACGGAGCCGGGCCAGCGCGCGGTGGAGCGTGGACTTCACCGTACCCGTCGACATCCCGAGCGCGGCGGCCGTCTCCTCGGTGCTCATCTGCTCCCAGTGCCGGAGGACGACGACGCTGCGCTGCTTCGGCGCGAGCACCTTCAGGACGTCCATGAGGAGGGCCCGGTCGGCGTGCTGCTCGGTCGGGTCGTCGACGCTCGCGTCCGGGAGCTGCTCCGTGGGGACCTCTTCGAGCTTGCGGGAGCGCCACCACTCGGTCCGGGTGTTGATCATGACCCGGCGCAGGTAGGCGTCGGCGAGGGACTTGTCGGCGATGCCGTCCCAGCGGCCGTACGTCCTGGCCAGCGCGGTCTGGAGGAGGTCCTGGGCGTCGACCGGGTCGGGGACGAGACGACGGGCACTGCGCAGCAGCGCGTCCTGCCGCGTGCGTACGTACTCCTCGAAGTCGAGCACCTCTCCGTGCCTCATCCGAACCGCCTCCATCCCCGTGACCAGCCATTTCCTCGTGTCGTGGACGACGCTACGGAGGCTGTGTCACGAGGCTGTGCGGGGCAGCCGTCGGTCGACGCACGGCTACCCATCGGTTGTGTAACAGCGGGAACGGAAGAGGTTTCGAGGCGGCCGCTCCGGGAGAGCGACCGCCTCGGCGGAACCACGACGTCGGGAGAGCTGTCGGCAGATCGGTCAGGGGACCAACAGGCAGATCAGCCAGGACATCGGTCGGGACATCGGTCCGGACATCGGTCGGGACATCGGTCCGGACATCGGTCGGGACATCAGCGGGGAGGCCGTCGGGAGAGAGGCGGCATCAGGACAGCGGCAGGCGGTACAGCCCGCCCTCCAGCGGCTCGACGAGTCCGTCCGCGACCAGGCCGTCCAGCGCCCTGGCCCGCTGCACCGGCTCGTCCCAGACCGCGTCCAGGGCCGCCTGCTCCACCGAGTCCGTCGCCTCCCGCAGCACCGCGAGGAGCCGGCCCCGGACCTGCCGGTCCGTGCCCGCGTACGTCTGGCCGCGCCGCGGCGGGCCGTCGTGCGCCGGCTTCCCCGCCAGCTGCCACGCGCAGCGCTCGGCGATAGGGCAGCGCCCGCAGTCCTCGTTCCGCGCCGTGCAGACCAGGGCGCCCAGCTCCATCGAGGCCGCGGCCCAGCGGGAGGCCGTCGCCTCGTCCTCCGGGAGCAGCGCCCGGGCGAGCCGGCGTTCGGCGGCCGTGGTCGCGTTCGGCGGGTACTGGACACCGGTCGCCGCCCGCGCGAAGACCCGGCGCACGTTCGTGTCCAGGACCGCGTGCCGCTGCCCGTACGCGAAGGAGGCCACCGCGGCCGCCGTGTACTCGCCGATCCCGGGCAGCGCGAGCAGCTGCCCGTGGTCGCGGGGGACGTCGCCGCGGTGGCGTTCCGTTATGGCCGTGGCCGCCGCGTGCAGGCGCAGGGCCCGGCGCGGATAGCCGAGCCTGCCCCAGGCGCGGACGGCCTCGCCGGGGGCCTCGGCCGCCAGGTCGGCCGGGCGCGGCCAGCGCGCGAGCCACTGCTCGTACACCGGGAGGACCCGGACGACGGGGGTCTGCTGGAGCATGAACTCGCTGACCATCACCCCCCAGGCGCCGGCCTCGGGACGGCGCCAGGGCAGGTCGCGGGCGTGCCGGTCGAACCAGGCGAGGACGGGCCCGTGCAGCTCCGGGGGGAGGGAGGGGGCCACGGGGGCCGGGGGGCCGGGGGGAGTGTCGATGGAAGTCATGGCACCTCCGATCCTGGCACGTCCGCGACGGGATCAGCGCCCGCCGTGGCGCGCGCGCTCGGGCCGGTCGGTGTGCGGGGAGGCGTACGCGTGCGAAGAGGCGTGCGGGGCGGCGTGCGCCCGGGGTCCGCGCCCCGCGCACCACACGACGGCCGAGCTCCGGCTCGACCTGGCCGTCTCCACCAGCGACCGCACCGGACGCTCGGCCGCCCGCATGACGAGGAAGGCGACCAGGGCGCCGAGCAGCACGCCGACGGTCACGTCGTGCGGGTAGTGCACGCCGACGAAGACCCGGGAGAAGGCCATGAGCAGTGCCATCGGCACGGTCAGCCAGACCATCCCGCGCCAGGACAGGGCGAGCGCGACGGCGGCGGCGCCCGCGATGGCCGAGTGGTTGCTGGGGAAGGACCAGTCGCCGTACGGCGGGCACTCCACGAGCGCGGCGGGCGCCCCGAGCACCGCCCGGCACGGCCGCTCCTCGTCGATCAGCGACTTCGTCCCCTCGCTCACCACGTAACCGAAGGCGGTGGCGAGCGGGGCGAGCAGCGCGAGCGCCATCAGTCCGCTCGATCCTTCGCGGGAGCGCCACCAGCCGGCCAGGAACAGCACGCCGAAGAGCAGCAGCCCCGCCTCGGTCCACACCTCCGCGAGCCACTGGAACCAGTGCGGGGTGGAGTGGGCGAAGTCGGCGACGTCGAGGTAGAGCCGATCGGAGAGGTCGAGGAGGGAGTCCATGGTGGATGACGCTAACCGGAATTCGGAGCTCGGCGCCCCGCGCCAACGGCCAGAGCGACCCCCGACGAAAGTGGGGGGCGGTCCGGATCCCGTCGATTCCGTTCCCTTCTGGGCCTGTTCGGGAAAAGTTCCCGGTGCCGAAGTATGTGATCATCGGCAAAACTTGGTGCCTCGGGCGGCGGGTGGGGCGGGAGTTGGGCCGGATCTCTCGTAAGGTTCGGGTCGTGGGATCTTTGCGCAATCCGGTCGGGCCGCTTCCCTCCACCATCTACTGGCGACGGAGGGCGGTGGCGGCGTGCCTGGTGGCGGTTCTCGCCCTGCTCGCCGTGTGGGCCGTCACCTCGGGCGACGGCGACGGGAAGAAGTCGAACGACGCCGCCAACGGCTCGTCGCCCACGCCCCCTTCGATCACCCCGGGCCCGGCCGGCACCGGCCCGGCGATCAGCCAACAGCCCGGCGGCCGTGACGAGTCGGACGAATCCGACGGATCCGGCTCGGGTTCCGGTTCCGGTGACGCGTCGGGCGACGGCGGCAGCGGCGACGGCGGTTCCGCCGGATCGGGTACGGACGCGGGCGCGGGCTCCGGTTCGGGCGGCGACGCCGGTACGGACGCGGGGGCCGGCGGCACCGGGAAGAACGGCGACACCGACGGCGCGGGCGGCGACGGCGGCGCGGGCACCGGCGCGGGGCAGCGGGTTCCGGCCAATTCTCCGCTCCCGAACTGCCCGGCCGGGGCACTGCAGTTGAGCCTCCGCAGCACCAAGGTCTCCTTCGAGGCGGGCGAGAGGCCCCGCTTCCACCTGGTCGCCAGGAACACCTCGGACACCGCCTGCAAGGCCGACTTCGGCCCGCGCGGCGCCGTGCTGACGATCAGCGACAAGCAGGCCGACGTGGTCTGGGCCTCCGACCACTGCCCGAGCCCCGGCGACCCGCTCCTGCTGAGCGTCCCCGCGCGGACCACGGTCACCCACACCGTGGAGTGGGACCGCGGGCACAGCGCCCCGAAGTGCGCCACGGCCCCGGCGGGCCAGGCCGGCCCCGGGACGTACCTGGTGGAAGCGACGATGGCGGGCGCGAAGGTGGCCCCGGCCTCGTTCACCCTGGCCAAGGACTGAGCGGAAGACGACGGAGGCCCGGCCGCACGGCCGGGCCACCACGGGATCAGGAACACGCCCTAGGGCGTGTTGCGAAAGTCCCGCCTGCCCGACGGCGTCTGGCACGCACGCTCGCCGCGTTGTCGGGATCACCCCGATACATCCAGTATCGGGGCGACCCTCCGCCTTGCGATCGCACGCACCAGACGCCGTCGGGCCCGCCCTTCGGGCGGCCGGCGCTACTTTCGCAACACGCCCTAGACGTACCGCTCCAGGATCGAGGACTCCGCGAGCCGCGAGAGGCCCTCGCGCACGCTGCGGGCGCGGGCCTCGCCGACCCCGTCGACGGTCTGGAGGTCGTCGACACTGGCCGCGAGCAGCTTCTGCAGCCCGCCGAAGTGCTCCACGAGCCGCTCGATGATCGCGCCCGGCAGTCGCGGTACCTTCGCGAGGAGCCGGTAGCCGCGCGGGGAGACGGCCGAGTCGAGGGTCTCGGGCGAACCGCTGTAGCCCAGTGCCCTCGCCACGACGGGAAGTTCGAGCAGCTCGGTGTGGCTGAGCGCGTCCAGCTCGGTGAGCGCCTCGGCGACCGTCCGCGAGCGCTTGGCGGTGGGCTCGGGCACGTAGTCCCGGACGACCAGCTCGCGCTCCGGCTCCACGCCCGCGATCAGCTCGTCGAGCTGGAGCGACAGGAGCCGTCCGTCGGTGCCGAGCTCGACCACGTACTCGGCGATCTCGGTGGCGATCCGGCGCACCATCTCCAGGCGCTGGGCGACGGCGGTGACGTCCCGGACCGTGACCAGGTCCTCGATCTCCAGCGCGGAGAGCGTGCCGGCGACCTCGTCGAGCCGGAGCTTGTACCGCTCCAGGGTCGCGAGCGCCTGGTTGGCGCGGGAGAGGATCGCGGCCGACTCCTCCAGGACCCGGCGCTCGCCGTTCACGTACAGCGCGATCAGACGCATCGACTGCGAGACGGAGACGACCGGGAAGTTGCACTGCTTGGAGACCCGGTCCGCGGTGCGGTGGCGGGTGCCGGTCTCCTCGGTGGGGATGGAGGCGTCCGGGACCAGCTGCACACCGGCGCGGTGGATCTTGGTGATGTCCTTGTCGAGGACGAGCGCGCCGTCGAGCTTGCACAGCTCGCGCAGGCGCGTCGCGGCGAACTCGACGTCCAGCACGAAGCCGCCGGTGGCCATCGCGTCGACCGTCTTGTCCAGGCCCAGCACGATGAGACCGCCCGTGTTCCCGCGGAGGATCCGCTCCAGGCCGTCACGCAGCGCCGTACCCGGCGCGACGGCGCTCAGGGCGGCGCGCATCAGCGCTTCGTTGCCGGAGCTCGCGCCGGACTTCCCGGGAGCTGCCGCCCCGTCCTTCGCTGCCACTGCACTCCTCCGGCTCGTACGGATGGGCGAGACCAGGGCAAAGTCTAGCGACACCACCCCGCCACCCTCCGCCTCACGCCGCTCAAGGGCGCGACGGAAGGGCCCGAGGGTGCCCGGTCGTGCCCCCTCGCCTACCCCCGAAGCCCCCTCGTCTACCCCCGCCGACGCTTTCGTACGCCCTCGGTCACCCCGTTCGACGCCCTGGCCGGCCCCCCCCGTCCTACGCCCTCGGCCTCCCCGTACGACGTCCTCGGCCACGCGCGTACGACGCGCTCCCAGCCGTCCCCGTACGACGCGCTCGGTCGTCCCCGTACGACGCTCTCGGCCGCCCCCGTACGACGGTCCTCCGGAACCGCTCGGCGCGACCCCGCGCCGGCGGCCGCTACCCCTCCGCGCTCTCCGAGCGCGGGGCGCGGCGGGTACGGGGCAGGACGCGCAGGGCGTCGCCCATGTCCGCGACCTCTGTCACCTTCATGCCGGCCGGCACCTTGCCGGGATCCGGCGGGACCAGCGCGTGCGTGAAGCCCAGCCGGTGCGCCTCGGCCAGCCGGCGCTGGACGCCCGTCACCCGGCGGACCTCGCCCGCGAGCCCGACCTCGCCGATCGCGACCAGGTTCTTCGGGAGCGGGGTGTCGCTCGCCGCGGAGGCGAGCGCGAGCGCGATCGCCAGGTCGGCCGCGGGCTCGGACAGCTTCACCCCGCCCACGGTCGCGCTGTAGATGTCGCGCTTGCCCAGCGCGCTGATCCGGCCCCGCTGCTCCAGGACCGCCAGCATCATCGAGACCCGGGAGGTCTCCAGGCCGGAGACGGTCCGGCGCGGGGAGGGGATCTGGGAGTCCACGGTCAGCGACTGGACCTCGGCGACGAGCGGCCGGCGGCCCTCCAGGGTCACCGTCAGACAGGTGCCCGGCACGGCCACGTCACGCCGGGTCAGGAAGAGCCCGGACGGATCGGCGAGACCCGTGATGCCCTCGTCGTGCAGCTCGAAGCAGCCGACCTCGTCCGTCGCCCCGTACCGGTTCTTCACGCCCCGGACCAGGCGAAGGCGCGCGTGCCGGTCGCCCTCGAAGCTGAGGACGACGTCGACCAGGTGCTCCAGGAGCCGGGGTCCGGCGATGGCGCCGTCCTTGGTGACGTGGCCGACGAGGAGCGTGGACATGCCCCGCTCCTTGGAGGCCCGGATGAGCGCCCCGGCGACCTCGCGGACCTGCGCCATGCCGCCGGGCGCGCCGTCGATCTCGGGGGAGGCGACCGTCTGCACCGAGTCCATGATCAGCAGCGCGGGCTTCACGGCGTCGAGGTGACCGAGGACGGCCGACAGATCGGTCTCGGCCGCCAGGTACAGATGGTCGCTGAGCGCGCCGATCCGGTCGGCGCGCAGCCGGACCTGGCTCGCGGACTCCTCGCCCGTGACGTACAGCGTGCGGTGCTCGTCGCTCGCCGCCTTGGCCGCCACGTCGAGCAGGAGCGTGGACTTGCCGACGCCCGGCTCGCCCGCGAGCAGCACGACGGCGCCGGGCACGAGGCCCCCGCCGAGGACCCGGTCCAGCTCGTCGACGCCGGTCGAGCGGGCGGTCGCCTGCCGGCCGTCGACCTGTCCGATCGGGAGCGCGGCCGTGGAGACCCGGCCGGCCGCGGTGGTCCGGACGGCGGGCGCGCCGTACTCCTCGACCGTCCCCCAGGCCTGGCACTCGGGGCAGCGGCCGAGCCACTTGGCCGTCTGCCAGCCGCACTCGGTGCAGCGGTAGGACGGCCGGTCCTTGGCGGTTTTCGTACGGGCAGCCATGGTCCACACCGTAGCCGTCCCCACTGACAGCGGGGTCCGAGGCCCGTCCGGCGGGCCACGGCAGGGGCCGCGGCCTGTCCGATCCGGGTCCGCCGGGCAGGCCCCAGACCCGAGCCCGTCCTCGATCGAGTGACGGAATGTGAGGTTCCTGTCCCCCTTCGAGCGATACCTTCACCCGTAAGAATGAGAAGTGCTCGACCGGTACGAGGAGCGCGTCCCGCCCTGCCTACCGTCGCCCCGTGACGAGCAGCAGGCTGGATCCCCCCACACGCACCACCGGCGCACACCGGGCGCACCGCGGCGCCGCGGAGCAGGGACCGCGCACGCTCGGCCAGCGGCCCCCCGCCCGGTACGAGGCCGCCCTCGACGGCCTCTACACGTACTGCCTCTCCGTGCTCTGCGAGCACGACACGGCCACCGCCGTCCTCGGCGACGTCCTGGCGGTCGCCGAGCGCCACTTCGGCCGCTGCCCCTCCGACGCGGAGGGCCGGACCGCCTGGCTGTACGCCCTCGCCCGCTGGGCCTGCCTGCGCAGCCTCGCCGAGCAGCGCCGCAAGCGTCAGGGCGCCCACACCGGCCGCCCCGCCGTCACCGCGCCCGAGCCGCCCCCGGTCTCCGAGGAGGTCGCCGAGCGCCGCCGCGCCGAACTGGCCAGGCTGGCCTGGCCCGAGGCCGCCGGCACCACCCCCGAGCAGCGCGAGGCCCTGGAGCTCGCCGTCCGGCACGGTCTGAGCCACCGGCAGGTCGCGGCCGTGCTCTCCCTCGACCCGCTCGCCGCCCGTGAGCTCCTCGCCACCGCCGGCTGCGAGGTCGAGCGGACCCGGGCCGCCCTCGCCGTCGTCGAGACCGGCAGCTGTCCCACCGTCGCCCGGCTCACCGGCGACAACCGGGTGCTCCTCTCCGCCGCCCTCCGCGCCGAGCTCGTCCGGCACGTCGACGACTGCCCGACCTGCCGCCGGGCCGCCGAGCGGGTCGGCGCCGCCGGCCCCTGGCCCGGCGCCGGCGCCCTGCCCCCGGACCGGCTGCCACTCGTCGACGCGCCCCGGGCCGCCGCGTACATGGCGATGCTGCACGTCCCACGCGCGCGTGCCGGTGCCCCGCGCTTCTCCCCGACCGGTTTCCCGATGGACCCCAAGGACCACTCGGCCCGCCGCGACCGGCTGCGGGCCCGCGCGATGACGACCACCGTCGTCGCGGCCGTCGTGGCCGCCCCGGTCCTCGCGCTGTGGACCTCGTACCGCGGCACACCGGCCGCCGACGAGGGGATCCCCGGCGGCACCAGGATCAGCGCGCGCGAGGCCGACGAACCGGTGGACGAGGACGGCCGCCCGTACGACCACTACGAGAACGCGGGCAACGCCCGCACCACCCCCGAGCCCCGCTTCACCCGCGGCAGCCGCTCCCCGGACGTCTCGGTCGAGATCCTCAGCCCCGGAGGCCCCACCGGCACCGGGGGCCCCACCCGGCCCGGCGACCCCGCCCCCGGCCACCTGACGGTCGGCGCGCGCTGCTCCGGGGACCTGACGATGCTCACGCTCACCGCCGACGGCGGCGCGTCCGTCACCTGGTCGCTGTGGACGGACGCCCCCTGGCTGTACGTGAGCCGGGCCTCCGGCACCCTCCGCCCCGGCGAGACGATCACGGTCGTCGTACGCGTCGACCACGGGCGGGAACCGTCGGGCGCCTGGAGCGCCCGGGTCGGCGTGAACCCCTCGGGCGCCGTCGTCAGGATCAACGGCCGGGGCGAGACCGCCCCGCCGCGGGCCGCCGGCCCGGTCGCCCCGCCGCCGAGGACGATCGATCCGACCACACCGCCCACGAGCCCCCCGCCGAGCCCGCCGACCTCGCCCCCGACGAGCCCGCCGACCACGGAGCCGACGACACCCCCGACGACGCCTCCGCCCACGACGGAGCCGACCACGCCTCCGCCGACCACGCCCCCGCCGACGACCGAACCGACCACCCCGCCGCCCACGACGGAGCCGACGACACCCCCGCCCACGACCGAGCCCGGCCCGACGGACCCGGGCACGACGGACCCGGGCACGCCCGCGCCGACGACGGACGACCCACCGCCGTCCGGCCCCACGCCCTAGGGCGTGTTGCGAAAGTCCCGCCTGCCCGGCGGCGCCTGGCACGCACGCTCGCCGCGTTGTCGGGATCACCCCGATACATCCAGTATCGGGGCGACCCTCCGCCTTGCGATCGCACGCACCAGACGCCGTCGGGCCCGCCCTTCGGGCGGCCGGCGCTACTTTCGCAACACGCCCTAGGAGACCGGGTCGGCCGGGTGCGGGGCCACCAGCGGCAGCTGCGAGGCCAGCCGGGCCTCGCACAGCCCGACGAGGACCTCGTACGCCTGCTTGCCCATCATCTCCGTGAGCTCCGGCCGGTACGTCACGTAGACGGGCTCCCCGGCCCCGTGCGCCGAGGTGGCCGAGGTGCACCACCAGTGCAGGTCGTGGCCGCCCGGACCCCAGCCCCGGCGGTCGTACTCGCCGATCGACACCTGCAGGACCCGGGTGTCGTCGGGCCGGTCGATCCACTCGTACGTCCGGCGCACCGGCAGCTGCCAGCACACGTCCGGCTTGGTCTCCAGCGGCTCCTTGCCCTCCTTCAGGGCCAGGATGTGCAGCGAGCAGCCCGCGCCGCCCGCGAAACCGGGACGGTTCTGGAAGATGCAGGAGCCCTCCCAGCGCCGGGTCTGCCGGTCGCCGTCCTCGTCGAGCTGCACCCAGCCCGACTCCGTACCGACGTCGTGGAACTGCCACAGCTCGGGCGTGAGCCGGGCCACGTGCGACGCGACCCGCTTCTCGTCGTCCTCGTCCGAGAAGTGCGCGCCCAGCGTGCAGCAGCCGTCGTCGGCCCGGCCCGCCTGGATGCCCTGGCAGCCGCTGCCGAAGATGCAGGTCCAGCGCGAGGTCAGCCAGGTCAGGTCGCAGCGGAAGACCTGCTCGGCATCGGCCGGATCGGGGAACTCGACCCACGCGCGCGCGAAGTCCAGCCCCTTCTCGTCCGGCTCCACGCCCTTGCCCCGCTTCTTGGCGCTCTTCACGGCCTTCTCCGCTCCACCGGCCTTGCCGGCCTTACCGGTCCTGCCGGCCTTGCTCGCCTTGCCGGCCCTCACAGCGTCGCCGCTGGTGTCCTTGCCCGGCTTCTCCTGCTTCGTCTTTGGCACAACGCCAAGCGTATGCGGGTCGGCGCAGTAGCGTTCCGCCCATGAGACTCGGAGTCCTCGACGTCGGTTCGAACACAGTGCACCTGCTGGTGGTGGACGCCCACCCCGGGGCCCGCCCGCTGCCCGCCCACTCCCACAAGGCGGAGCTGCGGCTCGCCGAGCTCCTCGACGCGGGGGGCGCCATCGCGCCCGGCGGCGTCGAGCGGCTGATCGGCACCGTCCGGGAGGCCCTCCAGGCGGCCGAGGACAAGGGCTGCGAGGAAGTGCTGCCGTTCGCGACCTCCGCCGTGCGCGAGGCGACCAACGCCGACGCCGTCCTGGCCCGGGTCAAGGACGAGACCGGGGTCGACCTCCAGGTCCTCACCGGCGAGGAGGAGGCCCGGCTCACCTTCCTCGCCGCCCGCCGCTGGTTCGGCTGGTCCGCGGGCAAGCTCCTGCTCCTCGACATCGGCGGCGGCTCCCTGGAGGTCGCGTACGGCATCGACGAGGACCCGGACACCGCCGTCTCGCTGCCGCTCGGCGCCGGCCGCCTCACCTCGGGCTGGCTGCCCGGCGACCCGGCCGCCAGCGACGACGTGAAGGCGCTGCGCCGGCACGTCCGGGCGCAGATCGCTCGTACGGTCGGCGAGTTCAGCCGCTTCGGCCGCCCCGACCACGTCGTGGCCACCTCCAAGACCTTCAAACAGCTCGCCAGGATCGCGGGCGCGCCCGGCTCGGGGGACGGGCTGTACGTCCAGCGGGTCCTGACCCGCAAGTCCCTGGAGGAATGGGTCCCGCGCCTCGCCGCGATGACCGTCCCCGAGCGCGCGGCCCTGCCGGGCGTCTCGGAGGGCCGCGCCCCGCAGCTCCTCGCGGGCGCGCTCGTCGCGGAGGGCGCGATGGACCTGCTCGGCGTGGAGGAGCTGGAGATCTGCCCGTGGGCGCTGCGCGAGGGCGTCATCCTCCGCCGCCTGGACCACCTCCCGGAGGAGTGACGCCCACCCGGGCACCCGCCACGCGCGCGTGCCCGGCCCGGCACCCCCGAAGACCGCGTCCCCCTGTCCGTACCCCGGCCACGCGCGCGTGCCGCAGGCCACCCGGCCCCGCACGTGCCCCCGCCACACGCGCGTGTCCCCGGCCCCGCCACACGCGCGTGCCCCCGGCCCCGCACGTGCCCCCGGCCCCGCCACACGCGCGTGCCCCCGACCCCAGGCCACGCGCGCGTGGCCGCCCCCGGCGTGACCCGAACCACCCCCCGGCCCCCCGGCCCGCCCCGTACCCTGTCTGGGTGGCAGAACCAGTGGTGCGCATCCCGGATGCGAAGGTCGCCCTGTCGACGGCCTCGGTCTATCCGGAGTCGACGGCGACGGCCTTCGAGATCGCCGCGCGCCTCGGGTACGACGGCGTCGAGGTCATGGTGTGGACCGACCCCGTCAGCCAGGACGTCGAGGCGCTGCGCCGCCTCTCCGACTACCACCAGGTCCCGATCCTGGCCGTCCACGCCCCCTGTCTCCTCATCACCCAGCGCGTCTGGTCCACCGACCCGTGGGTCAAGCTCCAGCGCGCGCAGGCCGCCGCCGAGCGGCTCGGCGCGTCGACGGTCGTCGTCCACCCGCCCTTCCGCTGGCAGCGCCAGTACGCGAAGGACTTCGTCACCGGCATCTGGCGGATGGCGGACGAGACCGACGTCCGGTTCGCCGTGGAGAACATGTACCCGTGGCGGTACAAGGACCGCGAGATGCTCGCGTACGCCCCCGAGTGGGACGTCACGAAGGACGACTACCGGCACTTCACCGTCGACCTCTCGCACACCGCGACCGCCCGCACCGACGCCCTCGCGATGATCGACCGCATGGGCGACCGCCTCGGCCACGTCCACCTCGCCGACGGCAAGGGCTCCGCCAAGGACGAGCACCTGGTCCCCGGGCGCGGCACCCAGCCCTGCGCCGAGCTCCTGGAGCGGCTCGCGCTCACCGGCTTCGACGGCCACGTCGTCATCGAGGTCAACACCCGTCGCGCGATGTCAGCCGCCGAACGCGAGGCCGACCTCGCCGAGGCCCTCGCCTTCACCCGCCTCCACCTCGCGTCCGCCGCGGGCCGCCCCTCCCGACCGGCGGAACGGGCCCCGCGCCCATGACCGACCCGGCACCCCGCCGGCGCGGCCGCCCGTCCCGTACCGGGGAGGACGGCGGACCAGGCGCGCGCGAACGCATCCTGGAGGCGGCCCGCGCGCAGTTCGCGGAGCGCGGGTACGACAAGGCCTCCGTCCGCGGCATCGCCAAGGCGGCGGGCGTGGACCCGGCGCTCGTGCACCACTACTTCGGCACGAAGGACGAGGTCTTCGCCGCCGCGATCGAGGTCTCCTTCGAGCCGGCCCTCGTCGTCCCGGCGATCCTCGGCGGCCCGCGCGAGGCCATCGGCGAGCGGCTCGCCCGCTTCTTCATCGGCGTCTGGGAGAACCCGGTCAGCCGCGCCCCGCTCCTCGCGATCGTCCGCTCCGCGCTGACCCACGAGGCCGCGGCCAAGGTGCTGCGGACCTTCGTCCTCCGCCGCCTCCTGGAGAAGATCGCGGCGGAACTCGACGTACCGGAGCCGAGCTTCCGGGCGGAGCTGGCCGCCTCCCACATGATCGGCATCGTGATCCTGCGGTACGTGATCCAGGTCGAGCCGCTGGCCTCGGCGGACCCGGAGGAGATCGTGGCCCAGGTGGCACCGACGCTCCAGCGGTACCTGACCGAGAGCTGAAAGCCTCACGGACGGAGAACCGCAGGCTCCATCGGCCTCACCGGCCCCAGCTGACCGAAACGTGAACGAGCCGTCCGGCATACGGACAGGCTGTCCAGATCTTGGAGCGTCGGCGTACGCTCGAAGGCAAGCACACCCATCACGAGGAGCGAGCGACGATGCCCGAGCTGAGGTCCCGCACAGTCACCCACGGCCGCAACATGGCGGGCGCACGCGCCCTTATGCGCGCCTCCGGTGTACCGGGCGCGGACATCGGCCGTAAGCCGATCATCGCGGTCGCCAACTCCTTCACGGAGTTCGTCCCCGGCCACACCCACCTCCAGCCGGTCGGGCGGATCGTCTCCGAGGCCATCACGGCCGCCGGCGGCATCGCCCGTGAGTTCAACACGATCGCCGTCGACGACGGCATCGCGATGGGCCACGGCGGCATGCTCTACAGCCTCCCGTCCCGCGACCTGATCGCGGACAGCGTGGAGTACATGGTCGAGGCGCACTGCGCCGACGCGCTGATCTGCATCTCCAACTGCGACAAGATCACCCCCGGCATGCTGATGGCCGCCCTGCGCCTCAACATCCCGACGGTCTTCGTCTCCGGCGGGCCGATGGAGTCCGGCCGCGCCACCCTCGTCGACGGCACGGTCCGCACCCTCGACCTGGTCGACGCGATCTCCGACGCCGTGAACCCCAACATCTCGGACGAGGACATCGCCCGGATCGAGGAGAACGCCTGTCCGACCTGCGGGTCCTGTTCCGGCATGTTCACCGCCAACTCGATGAACTGCCTGACCGAGGCGATCGGCCTCTCCCTCCCCGGCAACGGCTCGCTGCTCGCGACCCACACCGGCCGCAAGGCGCTGTACGAGAACGCGGCGCGCACGGTCGTCGACATCACCCGCCGGTACTACGACGAGGACGACGCCTCCGTCCTGCCGCGCTCGATCGCGACCCGCGCGGCCTTCGAGAACGCCATGGCGCTCGACATCGCCATGGGCGGCTCGACCAACACGATCCTGCACCTGCTCGCCGCCGCCCAGGAGGCCGAGCTCGACTACGGCCTCAGCGACATGGACGAGGTCTCGCGCCGGGTGCCCTGCCTGGCCAAGGTCGCCCCGAACGTCGCCAAGGACCGCACGTACTACATGGAGGACGTGCACCGGGCGGGCGGCATCCCGGCCATCCTCGGCGAGCTCTACCGCGCCGGCCTCCTCAACGAGGACGTCAGCTCCGTCCACTCCAGCTCCGTCAAGGACTGGCTGGAGACCTGGGACGTGCGCGGCGGCTCCCCGTCGGACGAGGCCGTCGAGCTGTTCCACGCGGCCCCGGGCTGCGTCCGCTCGGCGACCGCCTTCTCGCAGTCCGAGCGCTGGGAGGCGCTGGACCTGGACGCGGCCGGCGGCTGCATCCGCGACGCGGCCCACGCGTACTCGAAGGACGGCGGCCTCGCGGTCCTGCGCGGCAACCTGGCCGTGGACGGCTGTGTCGTGAAGACGGCCGGCGTCGACGAGTCGATCTGGACCTTCGAGGGCCCTGCCGTCGTCTGCGAGTCGCAGGACGAGGCCGTCGAGAAGATCCTCAACAAGCAGGTCAAGGACGGCGACGTGGTCGTCATCCGCTACGAGGGCCCGCGCGGCGGCCCCGGCATGCAGGAGATGCTCTACCCGACCTCCTTCCTCAAGGGCCGGGGCCTGGGCAAGACCTGCGCGCTGGTCACGGACGGCCGCTTCTCCGGCGGTACGTCGGGCCTGTCCATCGGCCACGCCTCCCCGGAGGCGGCCTCGGGCGGCACGATCGCGCTCGTCGAGGACGGCGACCGGATCCGCATCGACATCCCGAGCCGTTCGATCGAGCTCCTCGTCGACGAGGCCACCCTGGCGTCCCGCCGCTCCGCGCTCGGCGGCGTGTACGCGCCGAAGAACCGCGAGCGCAAGGTCTCGGCGGCGCTGAAGGCGTACGCGGCGATGGCGACGAGCGCCGACAAGGGCGCGGTCCGGGACGTGACGAAGCTGGGCTGAGCCCGGCACGGGAAGCGACTGGCTGACGTACGACGGCGGGGAGCGGGCACGAAGCCCGCTCCCCGCCGTCGTTCACGACCGCTGGTACGCGAGTACAGGGACCGCGCCGACGTGAGAACAAGGACCGCGCCGACGCGAGAACACGACCGTGCGCCGCTCGTGAGCGAGTACGCGACCGCCTACCGCGACGCCCCGGCACTCACCACGACTCGGGCTCGCGCGCGTCGACCGCGAAGACCGAGCCGTCGGGCGCCGTCCCGAACACCCGGTCGCCGGCCACCTGCGGCGCGGGAACCAGGGGCGCGTAACCGAGCCTGCCGTTCCGCAGCCGCGGCCGGGTCTGGCCGATCAGCGCCCCGCGGGCGGTGTTGACGGCGAGCAGCCGCCCGTCCTGGACGGAGAAGTACAGGCGGTCGTCGCCGCCGAGGACCGGTTCGGAGACGTTTCCGGCGCCCGTCTCCAGCTCCCACAGCACGCGCCCCTTCGGCGCGGCGGTGTCGAAGGCCACGAGGTGGCCGTTCGCGTCGAGGATGTGGACGACCGCACCGCGCACGGCCACGCCCCGGACGTCGATCCGGTGGGGCAGAGCCAGCCGCCGCACGGAGTCCGCCGAGCCGTCGGGGCCGATCAGCAGCAGTCCGTCGATCAGCGGGTCCTGGTAGTGGTCGGCGAGGACCAGCGCTCCGTCGCCGGTGCGGCCCAGCGGCGCGAGATCGCCGTCCATGTTCCGCTGCCAGACCACCTCGCCGGTCCGGGGACGGACCGTGCCGATCCGGGTGCTCGTCCCGTCGGCCGAGACCTCGGAGACGGCCAGCAGCCCGGAAGGGGCGTCGTACGCGCCGAGCCGCGGGACCGAGAACCCGGTCAGACCGTGCCGCCAGAGCTCCTTGCCGCTCCGGCTGTCGAGGGCCCGGAGCCCGCCCCGCCCGTCGGCCAGGACGACGGCGGTGCCGGCGGGCCGGTACAGCTCGGGGGAGGGCCCGGTCTGGCCGGCGCCCCACCCCGGCGTGCCGCTCCCGGCGTCGTACGCCCGGAGCGGGCCCGTGGGGGCGGCGGCACCGACGAGGCCGTCGGCCAGGAGGTCGGGAGCGGTCGGGGTCTCCGAGTCGATGGGGGTGGTCCGCGACCAGAGGACCCGCCCCGTCACGGGGTCGAGCCGCGCGATGCCGACGCCCCGGGCCACGCAGTACAGCGCGCCGCCGCCGTGCGCGCAGGCGGGGGCGGCCGTCGGGCCCCGCTCCTGGAGCGGGGTGCGCCAGCCGGCGAAGGCCGTGGCGACCTCGTCCGGGCGGCCGGGGGCCGCGGGCCCGCCGTCCGCGGGGGTGCTCAGTGCCCCGTACAAACCGGCGCCGGTCAGCGCGAGCACGGCGACGACCGCGGCGGTCAGCCGCGGACGGATCCGGAGGCGCCGGCGGGCCGGGGGAGTCACGGTGGTGGACCGGACCGGGGTGTCCGCATCCCACGCGGGGCAGACCCCGGGCCTGCTCTCCGGGAGGGTGGGGCGCCGCCGCTGCGCCGGTATGAACGCCTCCGCCTCGTACGAGGGCGGCAGCAGTGCCGACATGATCTCGGCGGGGGTCGGCCGGTCGGCGGGATCCTTGGCGAGGCAGCGCGCGACGAGCGGCGCCAGCTCCTCCGGGACGTCGGTCAGATCCGGCTCGTCGTGGACGACCTGGTAGGCCACGATGTACGGGCTGTCGGAGTCGAACGGGCCGTGCCCGGTCGCCGCGTGCACCAGGACCGAGCCGAGCGCGAAGACGTCCGCCGCGGGCCCGACCTCCCGGGGCCGCTGGAACTGCTCGGGGGCCATGAAGGGCGGCGAGCCGATCAGCTTCCCCGTCTCCGTGTGCAGGTCGCTGTCCACGGGCCGGGAGATGCCGAAGTCGATGACCTTCGGGCCGGTGTCGGTGAGCAGGACGTTGCTCGGCTTGAGGTCCCGGTGGACGACTCCGGCGCGGTGGATGTCGCGCAGTGCCTCCGCGAGCCCGGCGGTGAGCCGGCGCAGTTCGGCGGGGGACAGGGGGCCGTTCCGCTTCACCTGGTCGGCGAGGGTCGGCCCGGGCACGTAGAGCGTGGCCATCCAGGGGCGCACGGCATCGGGGTCGGCGTCGACGACCGGGGCGGTGAAGGCCCCGCTCACCCGCCGGGCGGCCGCGACCTCCTGGCGGAAACGGGCCCTGAACTCGGGGTCCTCCGCATACCGAGCGTGTACGACCTTGACCGCGAGCCGCAGGCCGGAGGCCGAGGCGGCGAGATGGACGACCCCCATGCCGCCGGACCCGAGACATGCCTGGAGGCGGTAGTCGCCCGCGTACTCGGGCCCCTCCGCATCCCGGTCGGCGCCGGTACTGCGCAACGGTGGCATCGCCCACCCCCGTGTGATTCCCCGTCACATCACGCGCGTGCGCGACCCGACGGAGCCTAGTCCATGGCACCCGCGAAGTCGGAGGGGCTTGCTAGCCTGCGCGTCGCAGAGAGTGAAACTCGGCGTAGCGTTTTTGCGCCACAGGGGGAGGACACCATGGGAACCGACGACAAGCAGCCCACGGCGGACGTCACGACGGCGGCGACGGCCGCGGTGAAGCGCTACGCGATCGCCCCGGGCTACCGGGTCAACGTGCGCTCCGGTCCGAGCACCCAGTACGCGATCGTCCGGTCGCTGCCCGCCGGCTCCACGGTCCCGATCCACTGCCAGAAGCCCGGCGAATGGGTCAGCGGCCCGTACGGCACCACCAACCTCTGGGACAGCATCGCCCCGGGCGAGTACGTCTCCGACGCCTACGTGAAGACGGGCAGCGACGGCTACGTCGCACCGCGCTGCGCCTGAGGCCCTCCCGTGCGGCTCCAGGGATAATCGACCCTGTGAGCGACGAAGAGCAGAACCCCGGCACGGAGCAGACCCCCGGCGCGACGGCAGCGGGCCCGCAGCCCGAGGAGATCCGTTTCTTCGGTACGACCTGGGTCGACCACTCCGGCCACTACGGGCTGCGCCGCGTCGGCGTGGCCGTCGGCGCGCTGGCCGCCGCGGTCGCGGCCTGCTTCGTGCTGCGCTTCGCCTACGAAGGCCTGGAGATCGCGGACATCGGCGGCTTCGTCAACCTGCTGGTCGTCGTCATGTTCGCGGTCTGCAGCGCCATCGCCTTCCGCAAGACCTGGGAGGGCTTCACGACCCGGCCCACCGACCCGGGCCGCGAGGAGTCGCTGCGCAGCCTGAAGGCGATCGGCTTCATCGGCTCGCTCCTCGCCTACTTCGTCCGCTGCTTCACCGAGGCCCCCGGCGAGCAGCTGCGCCGCACGGAGTACGAGACGTCCCGCGCCCAGTACGAGAAGCGCCGGGGCGCCCGCACGGGCAACCCGGCCGCCCGCAAGAAGCCCAAGCCCAAGCGCAAGTAGCCGCAGCACCCCACCCGGCACCCCGGCAGGCACCCCACCCGGCAGCGCACCAGGCACCCCACCCCGCAGCCCGCCCGACCTGTCCGCGTCCTTGACGGCCGGCACCCCCAGGAGCACTATTCATCACATGATGAATTCCCCGACGGGCGCGACAGCCTCGACGGAACCGGCCCGGGCGACCGACGACACCCCCGCCGTCACCGCCCGCGCCCTCACCGCGGTCCGAGGCGAACGCACCGTCCTCCGCGAGCTCGACTTCACCGTCCCGGCCGGCCGCATCACCGGCCTCCTCGGCCCCTCCGGCTGCGGCAAGACCACCCTCATGCGCGCGATCGTCGGCACCCAGGCCAAGGTCGGCGGCACCCTCCAGGTCCTCGGCCGCCCCGCGGGCGACCCCACCCTCCGCTCCCGCATCGGCTACGTCACCCAGGCCCCCTCCGTCTACGACGACCTCACCGTCCGCCAGAACCTCGACTACTTCGCCGCGGTCCTCCTCCCCGGCCGCGCCCACCGCCACGACCGCGCCGCCGCCGTCGACCGGGCCATCACCGACGTCGACCTCACCTCGCACGCCGACGCCCTCGCCGGCCGGCTCTCCGGAGGCCAGCGCAGCAGGGTCTCCCTCGCCGTCGCCCTCCTCGGCACCCCCGAACTGCTCGTCCTCGACGAACCCACCGTCGGCCTCGACCCCGTCCTCCGCCGCGACCTGTGGGACCTCTTCCACCAGATCGCGGCCGACCGCGGAACCACCCTCCTCATCTCCTCCCACGTCATGGACGAGGCGGAGCGCTGCCACCGCCTCCTCCTCATGCGCGAGGGCGAGATCCTCGCCGAGGACACCCCGGAAGCCCTCCGCCGCCGCAACGACACGGCCACCGTCGAAGAGGCCTTCCTCCACCTCGTCGACGCGGCGGCAGCCCGCTCGGCACACCCCCGCACCACCGACGAGGAGCCCCGCACATGAACGGCGCCCGCACCCTCGCGACAGCGGCCCGCGTCCTGCGTCAGCTGCGCCACGACCCCCGCTCGATCGCCCTGATGCTCCTCGTCCCCTGCCTGATGCTCTTCCTGCTCCGGTACGTGTTCGACGGAAGCCCCGGCACCTTCGACAACATCGGCGCCTCCCTGCTCGGGATCTTCCCGCTCATCACGATGTTCCTGGTGACCTCCATCGCCACCCTCAGGGAACGCACCTCCGGCACCCTGGAACGCCTCCTCGCCATGCCCCTCGGCAAGGCCGACCTCATCGCCGGCTACGCCCTCGCCTTCGGCCTCCTCGCCGTCCTCCAGTCGACCCTCGCCACCGGCCTCGCCGTCTGGTTCCTCGGCCTCGACGTCGTCGGCTCCCCCTGGCTCCTCCTCCTGGTCGCCCTCCTCGACGCCCTCCTCGGCACCGCCCTCGGCCTCTTCGTCTCCGCCTTCGCCGCCTCCGAGTTCCAGGCCGTCCAGTTCATGCCGGCCGTGATCTTCCCCCAACTCCTCCTCTGCGGCCTGTTCACCCCACGCGACCGGATGGCCCCCGCCCTCGAAGCGATCTCCGACGCCCTCCCCATGTCGTACGCCGTCGACGGCATGAACCAGGTCCTCCGCCACCCCGACATCACCGGCGCCTTCGTCCGCGACGCCCTCGTCGTCGCAGGCTGCGCCGTCCTCGTCCTCGCCCTCGGCGCGGCCACCCTCCGCCGCCGCACGGCCTGACCGCCCCTCGGACACCCACGCGCAACCGGCTCCGCCGATGCGAGGATGACCGGACATACCCCCTCCGGCGAGGTGAAAGACCCATGACGCAGACCGTCGCAGTCCTCGGCACCGGCAAGATCGGTGAAGCACTCCTCAGCGGCATGATCCGCGCAGGCTGGCGCCCCGCGAACCTCCTCGTCACCGCCCGCCGCAGCGAACGCGCCGAGGAACTCCACGCCCGCTACGGCGTCGAGGCCGTCACCAACGCCGAGGCCGCCAAGCGCGCCGACACCCTCATCCTCGCCGTCAAGCCCCAGGACATGGGCCGCCTCCTCGACGAGCTCGCCCCCCACGTCGCCACCGACCGCCTCGTCATCAGCGCCGCCGCCGGCATCCCCACCTCCTTCATCGAGGAGCGCCTCACCACCGGCACCCCGGTCGTCCGCGTCATGCCCAACACCCCCGTCCTCGTCGACGAAGGCATGTCCGTCATCTCCGGCGGCAGCCACGCCACCCCCGCCCACCTCGTCCACACCGAGGAGATCTTCGGCGGCGTCGGCAAGACCCTCCGCGTCCCCGAGTCCCAGCAGGACGCGGCCACCGCCCTCTCCGGCTCCGGCCCGGCCTACTTCTACTTCCTCGTCGAGGCCATGACCGACGCCGGCATCCTCCTCGGCCTCCCCCGCGCCCAGGCCCACGACCTCATCGTCCAGGCTGCCATCGGCGCCGCCGTGATGCTCCGCGACAGCGGCGAACACCCCGTCAAGCTCCGCGAGGCCGTCACCTCCCCGGCCGGCACCACCATCAGCGCCATCCGCGAACTGGAGAACCACGGCGTACGGGCCGCCCTCATCGCCGCCCTCGAAGCCGCCCGCGACCGCAGCCGCGAGCTCGCCTCCGGCAACGGCTGACCTACCCGGCCGAGACAGCCCCCTTCACCACGTCCAACGTGGCCACGACCCGGGCGAACCGCCCACCGTGCAGCGACACCGCCGTCGCCCGGGTCAGCTCCTCCGCCGTCTGCACCCAGCCGAACGGCCCCTCCAGGTCGAAGGTGTGCATCGCGTCCAGGGGGAACAGCACCTCGTAACCGAGGTTCCCGCCCATCCGGGCCGTCGTCTCGTTGCACATGTTCGTCTGGATCCCGACGATCACGATCTGCCCGCGGCGCCCATCAGCGGCTCCGCCGCGGGCGACCCCCTTCAGCCAGGCGTCCAGATCCGGCTCCCCGTAGAACGCCGAGTTCACGCTCTTCGTGACCAGCAGCTCCGGCCCGGAGCCCTTCCCCCTCCGCTCCTCGACGAAGTCCTTGAACTCGTTCCCCGCCGTCCCCGGCTGCAGGGGCGAGCCCTCCTGCACCGAGTCGTGCCGCACGAAGACGACCGGCCGCCCCGTCTCCTGCCACATATCGATCAGAGCCGCGATGTTCCCCTCGGCCTCCGGGTTGTTCCGCCGACCCCAGTAGTCGAGCTCGAAGCCCTTCTGCACGTCGACGACCACCAGCGCTGCGTTCTCGTTGATCTCCATGCCCACGATCCTGACCCGCCGGAGCCCGTCGCCCCAGAAGGAGAAAAGCCAGCGATCGATGCTTTACTGCCACCCATGGCAGCCCCCCAGCGCATCGCCCTCCTCTCCTTCCCCGGCATCCGCGCCTTCGACGTCTCCGTCGTCACCGAGGTCTGGGGCAGCGACCGCACCCTCCGCTCCGTCCCGCCCTTCGAACTCCGCAGGGTCGCCGCCGACCCGCACACCCCCATCCCCCTCCGCGGCGGACTCACCCTCACCCCCGACCGCCCCCTCACCTGGCTCGACGAACTCACCACCACGGACCTCGTCCTCGTCCCCGGCATCGAGGACCCCGACGACGACCTCCCGACCCCCCTCCTCGAAGCCCTCCGCCACGCCCACACCGCGGGCATCCCCGTCGCCTCCCTCTGCGCGGGCGCCTTCGTCCTCGCCCGAGCCGGACTCCTCGACGGTCGCAGGGCCGTCACCCACTGGCACCTGGCCGAGACACTCGCCACCCGCCACCCCGAGATCCGCGTCGAGCCCGACGCGCTCTTCGTGGAGGACTCGGGCATCTGGACCTCCGCCGGCACGGCCGCCGGTATCGACCTCTGCCTCCACCTCGTCCGCACGGCCCACGGCGCGGAAGCCGCCGCCACGATCGCCCGCTCCATGGTCACCGCCCCCTTCCGCACGGGCACCCAGGCCCAGTTCATCGAGCACCCCACCCCACGCGCCGACCGCGACGCCGATGCCCTCGCCACCGTCCGCGCCCACGCGCTCGCCCACCTCGACCAGCCCCACACCGTCGCGAGCCTCGCGGCCCACGCCGGAATGTCCCCTCGCTCCTTCGCCCGCCACTTCCAGGCCACCACCGGAACCACCCCCCTGCACTGGCTCATCACCCAGCGCATCGCCGCCGCACAGAAACTCCTCGAACGCACCGACCACCCCCTCCCCGAGGTCGCCCGCCGCGCGGGCTTCGGCAGCGAGGTCACGATGCGCCAGCACTTCGCCTCGCACCTCGCCACCAGCCCGCGCGACTACCGCAACGCCTTCCGTCACCCCGCGGGCAACAACCCGATCGCCCGATAGGCCCGGTCCACCAGAGGCCGCGCCATCCCCCTGGCCCGCTCGGCCCCGTCCCGTAGCACCTGATCCACATGGCCCTGATCCGCCGCGAGCTCCGCATGCCGCTCACGCAGCGGCCTCAGCAGCTCCACGACCGCATCCGCCGTGTCCTTCTTCAACGCTCCGTACGATGGATATACACCGGCCAGCTCCTCCGGGTTCCCACCCGTCGCGGCCGCCATCAGATCGAGCAGATTTGCGATCCCCGGCTTGACGTCACGGTCGTACTCCACGTCCCGCCCGCTGTCGGTCACGGCCCGCATGATCTTTCGCCGCACGGTCTCCGAGTCGTCCAGCAGATAGACGATGCCCGCCCCGTTCGCGTGCGACTTCCCCATCTTCGACGTGGGGTCCTGCAGATCCATGACCCGCGCGGCCACCCTCGGCGAAGTCGCCCGGGGCACGGTGAAGGTGTGCCCGTATCGCTGGTTGAACCGCACGGCCAGGTCCCGCGTCAGCTCGACGTGCTGCGTCTGGTCCTCACCCACCGGCACCTCATCGGCCCCGTACGCCAGGATGTCCGCCGCCATCAGCACCGGATACGTGAGCAACGACAGCCGCACACCCGCCCCGGCGGCCCGCGCCGACACGCTCTTCTCCTTGTACTGGATCATCCGCCGCAGCTCGCCGTCCGTGGCCGTGCACTCCAGCAGGTACGAGAGACGGGCGTGCTCGTCCACATGGCTCTGCACGAACAGCGTGCAGAGCCTCGGATCCAGCCCCGCGGCCAGCAACAGCGTCGCCGCCTGCCGGCTCAGCCGCCGCACCCGCCCCGGATCGTGCTCCACGGTCAGCGCGTGCAGGTCCACGACGCTGAACAGCGCCTCCGCCCCGTGCTGGTCCACCTCGACCCACCGACGTACGGCCCCGAGGTAGTTGCCCAGCGTCAGATGCCCGGTGGGCTTGATCCCGCTGAAGATCCTCTTCATCGCGTTCCTTCTCCCTCAGCCACGGGCCGCCGACCCGACGGCCCGGCTCCCGGAGGGGGATACGCGAACGGCCGCCGGAACGGCGGCCGCTTGGTGCATGCGCGAGTGCGGGCCGCCGGTCAGGCGGCCCACCACTGGGTGGTGTGCGCATGCGTAGTCATACGGAGAGGCTACGCCCGAGGCCCGGGGTTGACACGGGATTACGGGATCCGTAGTGTTCTCCGAGTTGTCCGACGTGAGCACCGGCCCCGGCCGGCCCCGGACAGCCATTCCGCAAGACCCACAGAAGCTGACGACGCTTTGCCGCGCCGTCTCGCTTTTCGTGTGTTTTTGCGAAATGAGGAATCCGCGTTCGAAGGTCTGAGCGCAAGCCGCCCGATTAGCGTCGGAGGCAGGAATTCGCTAAAGTCTCACTCGTCGGAACGGCCCAACAGCCGGAAAGACAAACCCCGCTGACTGGGGGTCAGGCGCCGAAAGGACCTGATAGAGTCGGAACCGCCGGAAGGGCCC
>NZ_JBIBVC010000034.1:0-25307 GCF_043080005.1 Streptomyces sp. NPDC015130
GCGGTGAGTTCCTAGACAGCTCCCACCACACCGGAGGTCTTCGCCATGTTCAAGACCAGACCAGTGTCAACAACGCTCGTGATCAATACACCTAGCCCTTGCCTCGTACGGATGTCGCCGTGGCCACGAAGGCGGCCGCCGCACCGAGACCGGCGAGCGCTCCGAACAACTCCGGGTAGCCACCCAGAACTACGGCGAGAGCGGCTGCCGCGAAGGGTGCGAGAGCCGAGGCCGTCATCGCCGGGGCGCTGAGGATCGCGGAGAGCCGGCCGTAGTGCCGTGTGCCCCAGCGGTCGGTGATCGCGGTCGCCTGGAGGAGGGTGAGGTTGCCGCGGACCATGCCGGCCGCGATCGACACCGCGATCACCAGGCCGTACGGGCCCGGGGTGACGGCGAGGGCGGCGGTGGTCAGGGCGCCGAGCGCGATGAGCGTCGTGGTGCGGACGGTCGTGCCGGTGTGGCGGGCGAGCGGCGCGTAGAGGGTGCGGCCGAGGGTCTGCCCCGCGCCGCCGAGGCCGAGGGCCCAGGCTGCCTGGGATGTGGTGTAGCCGCGTTCGAGCAGGAGGGGGACGAGGGTGACGACGACGGCGTACATCGCGAAGGCCGAGAGCGTGAACGCGACCGTGAGCAGGAGGAACGGCCGGCTTCGGGCGACGGCGCCGGGGCTCGCGTCCGTACCGGCCGGGGTGGGTTCCGCCGGGGGCCAGGGGGCTCTGAGGGCGATCGCGTGGGCCGGGATCGTGACGGCGGCGAGGATCGCCGCCAGCACCAGGTAGGTCTCGCGCCACGACAGGTGGTCGGACAGGGCGGCGGTGAGCGGGGCGAAGACGGTGGAGGCGAGGCCGCCGGCGAGGGTGACGATCGTGAGGGCGCGGACGTGGTCGGGGGCCCACCAGCGGGTGAGCGCGGCGAACGCGGGCTGGTAGAAGGTGGCCGCCATGGCGAAACCGCCCAGCAGCCAGCCGGCGAAGAACACCGGCAGGTTCGGCGCCAGGGCCACGATCACCAGACTCAGGACCCCGGCGACGGAGCCCGCCGTCATGACCGTGCGTGGGCCGCTGCGGTCGATGATCCGGCCGACCCGGATGCCCGTCAGGCCGGAGACCACGAGGGCGAGTGAGAACGCGGCCATGGTGGCGCCGGTGGACCAGCCGCTGTCGGCGGTGATCTGCGGGTTCAGGACCGGGAAGGCGTAGTAGACGATGCCCCAGCCGGTGATCTGGGTGGCGCAGAGCGCGGGCAGGACGGCGCGGGGCCGCGACCGGTCCCCTGCTCCGGTCGCGGCTCCGCGCGTGTGAAGGTCGGTCATCGAGGGGGTCAGCAGCATCCGCCGGCGGCGACCGGTTCGCCCGCCTCGCTGTCGGAGGTGGCGGCCGTGCCGGCGCAGCAGGTGCTGCCCTGCTGCTTGGCCAGGGTGCCGGCGTCGGCCTTGACGACGTACACCTCCCACGGTTCGCGGCCGGGGCCGTGGACCCACACCTTGTCCTGGAGGGCGTAGCAGCAGGTGGTGTCGTTCTCCTCCGTCGTCGGCAGACCGGCCTCGCCCAGGCGGGCGGTGGCGGCGTGGACCGCCTCGGTGGTGTCGACCTCCACGCCGAGGTGGTCCAGACGGGTGTGCTCGTTCTCGGCGCCTTCGATGAGGACCAGCTTGAGCGGCGGTTCGGCGACGGCGAAGTTGGCGTAACCGTCGCGGAGTTTGGCCGGCTCGGTGCCGAAGAGCTTCGTGTAGAAGGCGACGGATGCCGCCAGGTCGGGTACGCGCAGGGCGAGTTGTACGCGGGACATCGTGTTCCTCCGTCTGTGGGCGGGTGGTTGGGTTCGTGGGGGCTGGGTCAGCAGCCGCCGGAGGTGGCCGGGGCTCCGAGGCCGATCTGAAGCGCCGCCGGGGTCGCACAGCAGCCGCCGCCGTCGGTCGTGGTGTCGGCGGGCCGGTCGAAGAGGCCTGCGCCGCCGCAGACCCCGGTCTCGGGGAGTACGAGCTCGACGCGTTCGGCGGACTCCCGGTCACCGGCGATGGCGGCGACGACCGACCTGACCTGCTCGTAGCCGGTGAGGGCCAGGAAGGACGGAGCGCGGCCGTAGGACTTCATCCCCACCAGATACACGCCCTCCTCCGGGTGCGCCAGCTCCTTCACACCGTGCGGGTAGACGGTCCCGCAGGAGTGCTGGTTCGGGTCGATGAGCGGGGCGAGCTCGACGGGGGCCTGGAGCCGCTCGTCCAGGCCGAGGCGGAGCTCATCGAGGAAGGTCAGGTCGGGGCGGAAGCCGGTCAGGACGACGACCTCGTCGACGGGGTCGAGCCGACGTCCGTCCTCGGCGACCAGGACCAGGCGCTCGCCGTCGCGCTCGATCGCGTCCGTACGGAAGCCGGTGACGGCGTCCGCGTACCCCTCGTCGACCGCGGCCTTCGCCGCGAGGCCGAGGGCTCCGCGGGCGGGGAGCTGGTCGGCGCCGCCCCCGCCGAAGGTGTTGCCCGAGATGCCGCGCCGCAGGATCCATGTCGCGCGGGTGTCCGCCCCGTCCGGGGCCTTCGCGAGGGCGGCGAGCGAGGCGAGCGCGGTGAAGGCCGAGGCTCCGGAGCCGATGACGGCGGTGCGCCTGCCCGCGTAACGGGCGCGCACGGCGGGGTCCTTGAGGTCGGGAACGCGGTAGGAGATCCGGTCCGCCGCCGCGCGCTCGCCCAGGGCCGGGAGTCCGTCGCCGCCGGCCGGGCTCGGGGTGGACCACGTACCGGAGGCGTCGATCACGGCCCGGGCGAGGACGCGCTCCTCGCGTCCGTCGCCGTACCGGATGTGCACGGTGAAGGGCTGCTGCTCCCGGTCGGCGTCGACGACGCGGTCGCGGCCGGTGCGGGAGATGCCGGTGACGCGGGCGTCGAGCCGGATCCTGTCGCCGAGGACGTCGGCGAGCGGCTGAAGGTAGTCGGCCGCCCAGTCCCCGCCGGTCGGGTACGTGTCCCCGTCGGGCTTCACCCAGCCGGTCGGGGCCAGCAGCTTCTCGGCGACCGGGTCGACGACCTCGCCCCAGGCGGAGAAGAGCCGCACGTGGGACCACTCCCGCACAGCGGCCCCCGCCTGGGCGCCGGCCTCCAGGACCACGGGCTCCAGGCCCCGGTCGACGAGGTGCGCGGCAGCGGCCAGACCGGCGGGCCCGGCTCCGACGACCACGACGGGCAGCTGGTCGGTGGCGGTGACGTTCACGGCTCTTCCCCTTTTGATTCGACGTTTGTCGATCTCTTACGCCTTCAGCTTGGCACTTGATTCGACAGGCGTCAACATAGACATCTATCGAATTCGAGGGCCTGCATCTGGGGCGCACCCCTGGGCTCTTGGTTCGACATGTGTCAACATAGATACATGTCGAACGTGAAGATGCTGCCGGTACTGGAGCCCGACATAGCGCCCTGCTGCCCACCTCTGAACGAGCGGCCGCTGACCGCCGAGGAGGCCGAGCGAACCGCTGTCATGTTCAAGGCGCTGGGCGATCCGGTCCGGCTGCGGCTCTTCTCCGCCGTCGCCTCGCACGAGGGCGGCGAGGCATGCGTCTGCGACATCTCCGACGTCGGCGTCTCCCAGCCCACGGTCTCCCACCACCTGAAGAAGCTGAAGGAGGCCGGGCTGCTCTCCTCCGAACGGCGCGGCACCTGGGTCTACTACCGCGTCGAGCCCACCGTCCTCGCGGCCATGGGAGCCCTGCTCACCAAGGCCGCCTCGGCCTGACCCGGCCCCACGGTCGCCGGGGTGCCACCGGCCGCGCCGCGTGGCGCCGCTCGTACGCCGACCACGCGCAGCGCGGCCGATGTCCGAAGTGCGTCGTACTCTTCCCCGAGTTCGACTGCCCCGGGAGATCCGCTTGTCCGCTCACGCTCGGCTCCGTGCCACCGTCCCCGCCCTCCTGCCCTTGACGCAGGCCGGTCCGCCCGAGATCGCGGGCCTGCCCGGGCGCCGGATGCTCGTCCAGCGAAGTGACGACGAGATCGTGGCCCGGCCCTTGGACGACTCCTTCGTCGCACGCACCGGGGCGGACGTCCGCTTCCCGGCGCCCTGGCCGCGGCACCGTGGGACGTGGGAGGTGGCGCCCGACGCGAGTCTGGCCGTCTTCGCCGGGGTCCATGCCGTGCGCGCGGTGGAGCCGTCGGGTGCGACGCGCTGGGAGGTCCGCCACGGATGCTGGGACGGCGCGTGCCAGGACCTGCACGAGGCGTACGACGAGTACGCCGATCGGCCGGACCATCGGTACACCGCGAGCGGTTCGGTCGGCTTCTCGGCCGACGGCAGGCTCGTCTGGGCGCACGTGCGCGGCCCGTTGTCCGAGGGCGAGCTGGGCCCCGACACGGCCGACGAGTGGCTGGTCGTCGACGCCGGGGACGGTCGCGTGCTCGCGCGGGCCGACGCCGAAGCCGCGGCGGTCGGCAGTCTCCACCTTCCCCACCCGAGCGACCCTCGTCAGATGGGGCTGAGCATCGGCGAAGGGCAGGACGGGGCGCCGCTGCTCTGGGGCCGGTGGGACGGGAAGGAGCTCACCGTGGACCGTCTGGACGACGATCTGTGCCTGCTGGGCCTCAGCCCCTCGGGCGACCGGCTCATGACCGTCTGCCACGACCAGGACTCCCTCGCCGTACGGGACTCTCGTGGCGCCGTCGTCGAGGCGCTGGACTGGGACGCCGAGGCGACGATTCCCCGCCACCCCGACGTCCCCGTCGACGCCGACGACCCCCACGAGGACGAGATCCTCGCCTGCTGGGACTGGGCGGGCGGTTTCCTCGACGAGACGACCCTCGTCGCCTCGACCACCGAGAGCGACGAGGAGTGGGGGCAGGGACGCCACTGGGTGGTCGACACCACGGGCACGCACGGTTTTGCACCGATCCACTACCCCTCACCGGTCTCAGGCGAGCCGACGGCGCTGGGAAGCGGTGTCTGGTCGACGCTGTCCGAGACCCACGACGTCCTCCACGTCTGGGGTCTCCACGGAATCGACTCCTGAACGCCGACCCGTGCCTCCGTCTGGGAGACTCCGCCCCATGACCGGATCAGCCACCCGCACCGTCAGCGTCGTACCCCTCACCGGCGACCACGCCGACGAGGTTGTCGCGATCTACCAGGCCGGCATCGACGAGGGCAACGCCACCTTCGAGACCGTCGCCCCGACCTGGGAGCAGTTCGACGCGGCCAAGCTGCCCGAGCACCGATTCGCCGCGCTCGACGAGGCCGGCCGGGTGCTCGGGTGGGTGGCCGCCACGAAGGTCTCCGACCGGTGCGCGTACGTCGGCGTCGTCGAGCACTCCGTGTACGTGCACCCCGACGCGCGGGGGCGCGGCGTCGCGTCGGCGCTGTTGAAGGCGCTCGTCGATTCCACCGAGGCGGCCGGGATCTGGACCGTCCAGTCCGGCATCTTCCCGGAGAACTCCGCCAGCCTCGCCGTCCATGCCCGCGCGGGCTTCCGGGTCATCGGCACGCGCGAGCGCGTCGGCCGTCACCACGGGGTCTGGCGCGACACCGTCCTCGTGGAGCGCCGCAGCCCGCACATCGACTGACGCGGGGAGAGCTCGGACGCACGCGTGCCCGAAGGCCGGCACGCCACCGCAGAACGGCGCCGAAGCTCAGGAAGCCCGGGCCCGCAGAGGAAGCTCTTCCGTGCCGGCCTTCTCGGTGTCGGCGAGAAACACGCCCAGCGAGGCCAGGACCCCGGGCGCGGGGCGGTAGTACACCCAGGTGCCGCGTCGGTCGGAGGTGAGGAGGCCCGCTTCCCGGAGCTTCTTCAGGTGATGGCTGACCGTGGGCTGCGAGACGCCCACGTCGGCTATGTCGCAGACGCACGCCTCACCACTGGGGTGCGACGCCACTCTGGACAGAAGGCGGAGCCGGACGGGGTCGGACAGCGCCTTGAACATCGCCGCCATGGTCTCGGCGTCCGCTTCGGACAGGGCGGCGGTCACGAGGGGTGGGCAGCAGGCGGCAGGGGCCGCACCGGATGTGTGCGGGGTCGACTCGGTCAAGGGGCCGGTCCTCACGCCGAAGCCGCGGGGCGGCCCATGACGGCGTCGGCAGCGCTGGGGAAGCAGGCCACGCAGGCGACGTTGATGGAGTAGAGCATCGAGGTCCCCTGGCGCTCCCGAAGGACGAATCGCACGTCGGCGAGCAGCTTCAGGTGGTGGGACACCGTCGACTGTCCGACGCCCATCCGGTCCACGATCTCTCCGACACTCATCGGCCCGGTCGCCAGAGCGAGGAGATTGAGGATCTGCACACGGGTGGGGTCGGAGAGGGCCTTGAACCAGGTCGCGTAGGACTCGGCCGTGCTCCGGTCGATCAGCTGGGCATTCATCGTACCGCTCATGATCCATCGATGTTATTCGATGACCACCCGCGACGGCAAGGTTCGTTCCGCGCAGACGGGGCCCACAGAGAGCCCAGGGAGGCCCTCGGGCGCCATCAGCACGCCCGAATCCGCCGCCCCGAGCGACTGTGTAGACACCACATGCAAGGCCGCCACCACGGTGCGACCTGGGAACAGGCTCCACGCCCTGGACGCCGCCACCGAAACCGCGGGACTGGCCCCCTCGACGGGATGCGGGACCTCGGATCCCCATTGCCGGGCATCTCATTAATCGTCTATCATCGATATTCGATAAAGGGGAGCCCGATCGAGCTTCCCCACGCGGCTCGTCACGTCCCCCGTACGTCCTTTCACGGCGCCGCTCTCCCTCATGTGTCACCGTCTCAGAGAGGTTCACCTGTGGACGAATTGCTGGCCCTTGGCCGGTTCATCCTGTTCGAGGTGCTGCACTATCTCCCGTGGTTCCTGGTCGCCATCGTCCTGGGGATCGCCGTACAGCGTCTGTCGATCGACGTGGTCGCGCGCCGCAGCTTCGCCCACGGGCGCAAGGGCGTCCTCGGCATCGCCGTCGTCACGGCGATCGGAGCGTTCAGTCCCTTCTGCTCCTTCACCGTGATCCCGCTGATCCGTCGCTTCCTGATAGCCGGCGTCCCCCTCTCGGCGGTCATGTCGTTCTGGATCGCCTCCCCCTCCATGGACCCGGAGATCTACGCGCTGTCCGCCGCCCAGCTCGGGATCCCCATCGCCACGGCCCGCCTCATCGGTGCCCTGGTACTGAGCTTCGGCGCGGGCCTCATCGTTCTGGCGCTCGAACGGCGTGGGCGGTTCGCCGATCCGCTGCTCGACTCCACCGAGGAGAAGAAACCCGCCAAGACCTGCGCGCAGGAGACGGTGACCGTTCCCGAGACCGCGTGCTCCACGGCGAAGGCGACCGTCCCCGAGCCGGTCACCGTTGGTGGCGGCGGCGTCGGCGGCACGTCCGAGGGCGGCTGTGGAAGTGCCTCGCAAGAGCCCGCGCCCGCGGCAGGAGGCTGCTCCACCGCCGCACGGAACGACGACGAGGACGACGGGACTCCGTGGCGTGTGCTCGTCAGGCGCGACATCAAGAACCTGCGCGCCGGCGAGATCCTCAAGGAGATCGTCAGCGACTCGCTGATCCTCGGCAAGTGGCTGCTCCTGGCCATCGTCCTGGAGGCCCTGATCGTCCGCTACGTGCCCACCGACGTCGTCTCGGGCATCCTCGGCACGGACGGCGTCCTCTCCGTCCTGATCGCCGGGCTCATCAGCGTCCCGCTCTACCTCAACGGCGTCGGCGCCATCCCGGTCGTCGAAGGCCTCCTCGACCAGGGCATGGTCGCGGCGGCGGGCGTCACCTTCCTCCTCGGCGGCGCCATCACGACGATCCCGGCCATGGTGGCCGTCAAGAGCGTCGTCAAGACGAAGGTCTTCGCCTTCTACCTCGGCGTGGGCCTCCTGGGCAGCATGGGCATCGGTCTCGTCGCACTGCCCCTGCTCTGACCCGGTACTCCTCCTCACCCCCCACCCACGCTCCTGCGGCGACCCCCGACGCCGCAGGAGCGTCGCCGTACCCGCCGACGAACACCGTGCGGACCCCGTGTACGGGACCGCACCGAGGCAAGGAGCACCCATGACCGCATCACCGCGCCCGGACATCACCCTGGCGCCGATGACCGACGACCACGCGTCGGCCGTCCTGGCGATCTACCAGCGGGGCATCGACGAGGGCAACGCCACGTTCGAGACCACCGCACCGCCGTGGAGCGCGTTCGACACCGCCAAGCTCGCGGCGCACCGGTTCGTGGCGCTGGGGCAGCAGGGGCGGGTGGTCGGCTGGACGGCGGTGTCGCAGGTCTCGACGCGTCCCGCGTACGCGGGGGTCGTCGAGCATTCCGTGTACGTCAGTCCCGCGACGCGCGGAACCGGCGTGGGGCGCACGCTGCTGGAGGCGCTGATCACCTCCACGGAGAAGGCGGGCTTCTGGACGATCCAGGCGGGCGTCTTTCCCGAGAACGCGGCGAGCCTGGCCCTGCACGAGTCCGTGGGGTTCCGCGTCCTGGGCCGGCGGGAGCGCGTGGCCCGCCACCACGGCGTCTGGCGCGACGTCCTGCTCGTGGAGCGCCGCAGCCCGGTGGTCGAATGACCGATGCCGGTCACCACGGTGACCGGCATCGGCATACGTGTTCCTGATCGGTACGGCTCCGGCCCGTGCGGCCCGTACGGCCCGTCGTGTCAGGGGAGCTCGAAGGGCAGGTCCATCCCGTCCAGCACCGTCGCGCACGCGCAGGCCCGCTCGCGGTCCAGGACGTCGACGGTCTTCAGGACCAGGCTCTTCAGGCGTTCCACGTTCGCCGCGAACACACGGAACACCTCGTCCTGCGAGACGCCTTCTCCGTGCTCCACACCGGCGTCGTAGTCGGTGACCAGGGCTATGGAGGTGTAGCAGAGGGCGAGTTCACGGGCGAGCACGGCTTCGGGGTGCCCGGTCATGTTGATCAGGGACCAGCCGGCCGAGGCGTACCACCGGGACTCGGCCCGGGTGGAGAACCGGGGGCCTTCGACGACCACCATCACTCCCCCGTCGTGGACGTCGGCGCCCGCCTCTCCCGCCGCCTTGAGCACGGCCGCTCGGCCCGACGCGCAGTACGGGTCGGCGAACGACACGTGGGTGGCGCCGTGCTCGTAGTACGTCTGGACGCGGCCGGCGGTCCGGTCGACGAGCTGATCGGGGAGGACGACGCTTCCGGGGCCGAGGGAACCGCGCAGCGAGCCGACGGCACAGGGTGCGAGGACCTGCCGTACCCCCAGCGAGCGCAGGGCCCACATGTTGGCGCGGTAGTTGATGCGGTGCGGGGGCAGTTCGTGGTGGCTGCCGTGCCGGGGCAGGAAGGCCACTCTGCGGTCGCCCACGGTGCCGACGGACACCGCGTCGGAGGGTGCGCCGTACGGGGTGGTGACCTCGACGCGCTGTACCGATTCCAGGAGTTCGTAGAAGCCGCTGCCGCCGATGACCGCGATGTCGGCCTTCGCTGCCGAGTCGGACGGATCACTCATCGCTTGGGTCCTCCTGGGTGGGCGTGTCGACCGGCGCCGCAGATCTGCCCGGGCCGGGTCGGGAAACGAGTGGGGTGAGAGAGGCGACGGCATCGTGGCCGGTCACTGCCGCGCGAGCGTCGTCGGGACGGCGCACGGCGACCGTCTGCCAGCCGGCCTCGGCCGCGGCGTCGAGCTCGGCTCCGACGTCGCTGACGAACAGCAGGTCGGCGGGGGCGTGCCCCAGGTCCGCCGCGATCGCACGGTAGGAGTCGGTGTCCGCCTTGGGGCCGGCCGTCGTCAGGTCGAAGTAGCCGTCGAGCAAGGGGCGCAGATCGCCGTGCGCGGTGTGGCCGAACCAGTCCCGCTGGGCGGCCACGGAGCCGGAGGAGTAGATGAAGCGGCCTGTGCCCTGGGTCCGCCAGTGCTCCAGTGCGGGCGGTACGTCCGGGTACACGTGACCGTGCAACTCGCCTGCCGCGTAACCGCCGGCCCAGATCAGCCCCTGCAGCGTCTTCAGCGGCGCCGCCTTCACGTCGGCGTCGGCCCACTGCTCGAGGAGCCTCAGAGCGCTCGCCTCGTCGTGGGCTTCCCCGGTGTGGGCGGTGACCGCGTCGAGGATCCGCCGCCAGGGCGCGGTGCCGCGGTGTGCGGCGAGCCAGGGAGCGAGCCGCTCACGCGCGTAGGGGAAGAGGACGTCGCGTACGTGACGGAGGGACCCGGTGGTTCCCTCGATGTCGAGGACGACGGCCCGCGGCCCGTTCTCGGGGACCCGGTCCTGGCGGCTGCCCGGCATCAGCCTTCCCGGAGCAGCGCGTCGAGGCGGGGGAAGCCTTCGGCGATGGGCTCCTGGGTGAAGTCGCCCACCCAGCCGTCCTCCTTCTCGAAGAAGCGGATGGCGCAGAAGTCCGGTACGGGTCCCATGTCGAACCAGTGCCGGGTGCCGGCCGGGACCGACAGCAGGTCTCCGGCCTCGCACACCACGGCGTACACGCGGTCGTCCAGGTGCAGGTAGAAGCAGCCGGTGCCGTGGGCGAAGAACCGGACCTCGTCCTCGGCGTGCCGGTGCTCGTCGAGGAACGTCGACCGGGCCTTGGTCGCACGCTCCTGCCACTCCGCTCCTTCCTCGGGGTGGAGACGCGCGACGTCGACGAGGCGCAGTCCCTGGTCGGCGCAGAGTTCGTCGACCTTCGCCCGGTAGGCGTCGAGCAGTTCCTCGGACGACGTCTGCGGCGTCACCCGTGCGAGCAGCGGCCAGCGGGTGAAGGAGACCGACCTCTCCCGCAGGGCTTGTGCGATGGCCTCCTCGTCGCGCGTGCGGAGCAGTACGGTGTCCGGTGCGTCGTCCGGCATGATCTGCAGCAATGTCATGGTGCGGTCCTGTCTTCGGGTCCTTCAGGCACGGGAGACGTGCAGCTCGGACTGGGAGAGCACGAGCAGCCGGCAGAGCGCCTCGAGGCATTCGAGCCGGTTCTTCGCCTGGCCCAGCGAGTCGCCCCATGTGGTGATGCCGTGATCGCCCAGGAGCAGCCCGGGCGGGCCTTCCCGGCAGGCGGCGAGATGGCCGGCGACGTCGTCGGCGATCCGGTCGACCTCGGGCCAGTTGGGGAAGACCGGCAGGTCGGTGGAGGTCGGGTCGTTCAGCCCCAGTCCCTTGAGCAGCTCGAAGCGTTCCACTCGTACGGAGGTGACGGCGTCCGTGGCAGTGGCACGGTGGGCGACGACGGTGGCGTACGGGGAGTGGACGTGGATGACGGCGCGGGCCCCGGTGACGCGGTAGACCGCCGCGTGGATGGCGGTCTCCGCCGAGGGGCGGTCCTGGCCGGGAGGGGACGCCAGGCCGGTGAGGGCGTCGACCTCCACCACGTCCCCGGCCGTCAGTTCCCCCTTGTCCCGGCCGCTCGCGGTGATCAGGGCCCGGCCGGGATCGTCGGGCAGCCGCAGGGAGATGTTGCCGGACGTGCCCGGCATCCATCCGCGCTCGTACAGGGTGCGGGAGATGTCGGCCAGCTGCTGGGCGGTCTGCTTGCCGGCGGCGGTGGACGGCGCGTAGCTCATGTCCTCACCTCGGATGCGTGGTGGACACCGTGCTCGGAGACGATCGCGGTGATCAGGGAGGCCGGGGTGACGTCGAAGGCGGGGTTGTACGCACGTGTCCCGCGCGGCGTGGTGCGGACCGCTCCGAAGGAGGTCACCTCGTCGGCAGCGCGCTCCTCGATGACGATGTCCCTGCCGTCGGCGAGAGACCTGTCCCACGACGACTCCGGGGCGACGACGATGAACGGAATGTCGTGGTGGGCGGCGGCGATCGCCAGTCCGTAGGTGCCGATCTTGTTGGCCACGTCCCCGCGCGCGGTGATGCGGTCGGCTCCGACGAGGACGCAGTCGACGAGCCCCTGACGCATGGCCGCGGCGGCCGCGCTGTCGACGCACACGCGGTGCGGCACCCCGGCCTCTGCCAGTTCCCAGGCCGTCAGCCGGGCGCCCTGCAGGAGTGGCCGGGTCTCGTCGACGAGGACCTCGGTGACCTCACCGGCGTCGGCGAGGGCGAGGATCGTGCCGAGGGCGGTGCCCACGGCCGCGGTCGCGAGGCGGCCGGTGTTGCAGTGGGTCAGGAGTCGCAGGGGCCGCTGCGGACAGCGGTCCCGTACGGCCTGGACCGCGTGGGCGACCATCTGCCGGTTGACCTCCCGGTCCTCCTCGATCATGGCGGTGGCCTCGGCAAGGACCGCGTCCGGGCCGTCGGCGAGCCTCCCGAGGGCCCGGTCGACCGCCCAGGCCAGGTTGACGGCCGTCGGGCGGGCGGCGGCGAGCCGCTGTGCGTCGGCGCGCACGGCCTGCTGCCCGCCGGTGCTGCCCGGCGAGCAGTGGGCGTACGCCGAGAGCGCGACGCCCAGGGCGCCCGCGAGGCCGATGGAGGGGGCGCCGCGCACCGCGAGGGTCGTGACGGCGGTGATGACGTCGTCCACCGTGTCCAGGCGCAGCAGCAGCCGCTCGTGGGGCAGCGCGCGCTGGTCGAGGGTGACGATCGTGTGGTCTTCCCAGCGCAGTGACGGCTGGTCGGAGGGCTTGCTCACGGGCGGCGGCTCCTTGGGGGCCTAGGGCGTGTTGCGAAAGTGGCGCCGGCCGCCCGAAGGGCGGGCCCGACGGCGTCTGGTGCGTGCGATCGCAAGGCGGAGGGTCGCCCCGATACTGGATGTATCGGGGTGATCCCGACAACGCGGCGAGCGTGCGTGCCGGGCGCCGTCGGGCAGGCGGGACTTTCGCGACACGCCCTGGAGGGTGGAACCGGTCAGTCGGTCAGGGGACGCGACCGCAGTTCGACCAGGGTGGGACCGGCCTCCACGTCGGCGGTCACCTGGCCGTGGTCCTCGCCGACGGCGATGACGTAGCCGTACCGGTTCATGTACGCCCGGGGCGGGAGGGCCAGCCGGGTGCCGGGCCCGGCCGTCGCGACCGCGCTGTGCACGGTGGGCCCGAAGAGGTCGGTGCGGACGTTCACCTCGACCGCCTCGCAGTCGCGCTCCGGGTAGAGGAACCTGATGGCGGCGGTCCTCCGTGTCTTCGGCGCTGTGTCGGGGGCGAGCCCGGCGGCCACGTGGGCGGCGGCGACGGCGGGATCGGTCCCGGTGGCGAGCGCGCCGATGAGAGGGATGAAGTCGCCGCCGAGGCGCGCGTTGATCTCGACGAGGCGCGGCCCCTTGGGGGTGAGCTTGAACTCGGTGTGCGTGGAGCCGTGTTCGAAGCCGAGCGCCTTGTGGATGCGGTGCAGCTGGTCCAGGAGTTCGGCGTCCTGGAGGAGAGGGTCGGCGGCATCGACGGTGTGGCCGGTCTCTTCGAAGTACGGGTCCATGCCGACCTGCTTGCGCGCCACGATCATCGGGGTGCACACACCGTCGACGACGACCGCGTCGATGCTGATCTCGGGGCCGGTGAGGTACTCCTCGACCAGGACGTCGGCCTCGTAGCGCGGCACCCCGGGCCAGTTGGCGGAGCTGGCCGCTGCGAAGGCGGCTTCGACGGCGTCGCCGTGGTCGGCCCGGACGACACCGAGGCTGCCGGCGAGTCCGCGGGCCTTGATCACCACGGGATAGCCGGTCGCGTCGGCGGCGCGGCGCGCCTCGGCCGCGGTGGCGACCGGAGTGCAGGCCGGCTGTGGCACGTCGGCTGCCGTCAGCCGTGCCCGGGTGGTCGCCTTGTCGCGGCAGGAGAGCACCGCGTCGGGCGCGCTTCCGGGCAGACCGAGGGCTTCGGCGAGGCGCGCGGCGGCGTGCACGAGGGACTCGTCGTAGGTGAAGACCCCTGCGACGGGGAGCTGTTGCATGATCTTCTTCGTCTCGGCGAGGAGTTCGTCGAGGCTCTTGGTGTCGAGCAGCGAGGTCCCCTCCACGTACGGCAGTTGCCAACTCGGCTCGTGGGCGTCGAGGAGCCACAGGCGGAAGTGGCGGGAGACGGCCGCCACGATGTACTCCCGGTAGCGGCGGTCGCCGCTGCCCATGAGGAGCAGGACCGGTGCCTCGGTGGTGGACGAGTGCGGTGGGGGCGTGGCGGCCATGGCGGGAACCTTTGCGTCGACGTGTGGTCGGGGGCCGGGGCGGGCCGACGGAGCGGACCGGCGGCCGGTTCGGCAACGGCGCTGTCGGCCGACGGCCGGAACCCTGCCAGCATTGAGCGATGTATGTCAATAGATCGATGAATGACCGAAGGCTTCGCCCTGTCGGGTGTCACTGCACCACTGGACTTCTGCCCCGGGTCACGAACGGGTGGCGCAAATCGATCGGCGCCCATCGATGATGCGGGGAGGGCGAAACCATCGGAACAGGGGTCGCCAGAGAGACGGGGGAGGGGGTAGCGTTCGCGCACGGATCATGTTCCGCGGCCCGCGGGGTCACAGGCGAGTGGACGTCGGGACGGCGCGGTCGCTCCGAAGAAGAAGCGACCGGACCCTCAACCGCAAGGCCGCCGGGCGACGGAGGTCTCGCACCCTTCTTCGGCCAGACCGCCGAAGAACGCGGCCAGATCGTTCAGCGCCTCGGGACGCAGCCGGTAGTAGGTGAAGCGCCCGCAGGGCTCGGTCTCCACGACACCCGCTTCCCGCAGGACCCGGAGATGGTTCGACAGGTTCGTCTGCCGCGCGCCCGTCTCCTCGACGAGGTGGGTCGTGCACAGCGACTCACGGGCGAGCAGGCACACGATGCGAAGCCGCAGAGGGTCCGCCAGGGCCCTCAGCAGTTCCGCGTCAACCGATGTCAGCATGACCTGATCGTGGCACACCGAGAACAACCGGTGTCAACCACCTGATGTTCAACGCCGTTGTACAGCAACCTATTTGAGGAGACCTAGGTGTCCCGGACGCCCTCTGTCCTGTTCGTCTGCATTCACAACGCCGGCCGGTCCCAGATGGCCGCCGCGTGGCTTCGCCACCTGGCCGGCGACCGGATCGAGGTCCGTTCGGCGGGCTCCGCACCCGCCTCGGCGGTGAACCCGGCGGCGGTCGAGGCGATGCGCGAAGTCGGCATCGACATGTCCGCGGAGGTCCCCAAGATCCTCACGACGGAAGCGGTCGGCGAGTCGGACGTGTGCGTCACGATGGGCTGCGGTGACACCTGCGAGGTCTTCCCCGGCAAGCGCTACCTCGACTGGAAGCTGGACGACCCGGCCGGGCAGGGGGTGGAGGCGGTGCGCCCCATCCGCGACGCCATCAAGGGTCTCGTCGAGGATCTCATCACGGAGATGGAAGCGGCACCGACGCGTTGAACCGGAGCGGTCAGAACGGCGAGCAGTCGGCGCCCCGGGGGAACGCACGCTCCCTGAGCCCCTGCAGGGCATCCCAGCGGATCGAGAACCAGGCCCAGGTACCTCGCTGCTCACGGCGCAGCAGGCCTGCCGTGGTGAGGATCTTCAGGTGACGGCTCACCGTGGGCTGCGCCAGGTCGAGCGACTCGGTCAGGTCGCAGACGCAGAGCTCTCCTGCCGGGGCCTGATCGATGAGGTGGACGATCTGGAGTCGGGTCTGGTCGGCCATCGCCTTCAGCTGCGCGGTCAGTGTCTCGACTTCGTCGCGGTCGATCAGCCGCCACGGGGAGCAGGGCACGCAGTGCTCCGCGCTCACGTCCTCGATCGGTATGCCTGCCAACGGAGTTGCCATCCGGACACCATACGAGCAGGCAAGATCGCACGGCGAGTCCGGCGATCGATATCCGTCAGGCGTTCACCTTTCGTTCACCCGCACCGCCATCGGCGCCGATGGGCGGCGATGCTCGCGCGGCTTCACGGGCGGGACGGCCGACGCCGACGAGGGTGGCGGAGGCGGGCCCCGTCCCGTCGCCGCACCCGAGCAGCAGAGGCGCCCTCCACCCGTACGAGCCTGCCGGGCGTCTTCGCCGCCGGTGACGTCGTCGCCCGCACCTACCGGCACGCCATCACGGCCGCGAGCAGGCACAGGAAGCCGGCAACGAGACTCACTGCCGGCTGAACTGCTCTCACCGCGGCGGCCGAGGGGCCTTCAGTCGCATCCCGGTTCCTGGCAGCAGTGGGCCCGGGCGCCGATGAGGATGTCGGCGGCGCTGGGGAACTCGGTGATGCAGCGGGGGTTGACGGCGTACCGGATGCTGGCACCGGCCCGGCGGCGGGTCAGAAAGCGGACGGTGTGGAGGATCTTCAGGTGGTGCGAGACGGTCGACTGGTTGAGCCCGAGATGGTCGACGATCTCCCCCACCGGCACGGACCCCGCCCGACCGCTCAGGTACCGCATGATGCGGATGCGCGTGGGGTCGGCCAGGGCTCGGAACCAGCGGGCGTACTCCTCGACGGTCTCCCGGTCGAGCGACGTTTCGGACATGGGCATCCTTAGCGGACCACGAGGAGAACCGCCGCCGCGCCGGCCGCGGCGAGCGGCGGACCGGCCGTACGGTCAGAGGCCGTGGCCGGAGCTTCGGCTCCGGCCACGGCCCGGGTGTGACGACGTGCTCAGCAGCAGGTGCCGCCCGGCGCGCACTCGGGTTCGGCGGCGGTCCCGTCGACCGGCTTGTGGGCGCGGATGATCGCGGCGTGGAGGCCGTCGGCCGCCTCCTGGGTGAAGACGACCTCCGCGTCCTTCAGGCCGACCGCGTCGAGGAGTTCCTTGTACTCGGCGACCGACAGGGCACCCGCGATGCACTGGCTGTGTCCGCCGCGCTCGGCCCGCTCCTCCGGGCTGAGCCGGTCCTCGGCGACGACGTCGCTGATGCCGAGGCGGCCGCCGGGGGTGAGGACGCGCGCCATCTCGGCGAAGACGGCGGGCTTGTTCAGCGACAGGTTGATCACGCAGTTGGAGATGATCACGTCGACGGTGTCGGCCGGCAGCGGGATGGACTCGATCGTGCCCTTGAGGAGGACGACGTTGTCGATCTCGGCGTCGGCGACGTTGCGGGCGGCGAGGGCGAGCATCTCCTCCAGGAAGTCCAGGCCGAAGACGCGGCCGTCGGGGCCGACGCGGCGGGCACTGAGGATGACGTCCAGGCCGCCGCCGGAGCCGAGGTCGAGGACCGTCTCGCCCTCGCGCAGTTCGGCGACGGCACTCGGGTTGCCGCAGCCGAGGCTGGCGAGGAGCGCGGCGTCCGGAGCGGTGCCGGGGCCGATCTCGTCGTACGCGGCGGGGCCGAAGGTCTGCGGGTCGGGCGAGCAGCAGGCGCCGCTCGTCTCGGCTTCGGCGGCCTTGGCCCGGTAGTACTCCCGGACCTCTTCCTGCAGGCTGCCGGCGGTGGTGGTGTCGCTCATGACGGGTGGTCCTTCTCGGTCAGGCGCCGGCGGGGGCGAGGCGGTGCACGGGGCGCGGGTAGGAGGGCTTGAAGGACACCGGGGTGGTCGCCGAGGAGGTGACGGCGGTGGCCAGGTCGGCGGCCCCGACGGCCTCGGTGACGGCCGCGTCCAGGGCGTCGGGCTCGCAGGCGACCCGGGCGTTCACGACGGCGCGGCCGGCCGGCGCGTGTGCGTCGGCGGCGCGGTCGAGGGTGGGCTGCGCGCCGGACTCGGTGAGGCTGAGCTTGGCGAAGTCGCCGCCGGCCGTCTCCACGGTGATCTTGGCGTGGCCGATCACCGCACCGTGCTCCGCGGCCCAGCCGGACAGCTCCTGGAGGACGGTGCGGGCCCACGCGGTCGCGTCGAAACCGTCCCCGGCTGCGGTGAGGTCGAGCTCCTGGTTCATCCAGGCGAGCTGGGCCTCGGCGGCCGCGTAGCGGTCGTAGTCGATGTCGAGGACGACGTCCTCGTTCGTCGCCGGCGCCTCCCACGCGTCGAGAAGCGTGTCCAGGTGGGCACCCGTGGTGGCCGAGTAACCGACGACGGTCGCCTTCGGGTTGCTCGTACGGAGCGTGGCCAGGAGCTCCTCGGCCCGGTCCGGCTGGATGGTGTCCAGCTTGTTCACGGCGATGACGTCGGCCTCGGTGACCTGCTGGCGGAAGAGGTACGACAGGTCCGACTCCGGCTCGCCCCGCTCGGCGGCGCGGGCGAAGGCCAGGTGCCGCAGCGGGTCGACCACGGTGGTCAGCGGGGCGACGACCATGTCGTCGCCGTAGTACTGGCGCAGCGGTCGTACGACGGTGGCCTGGAGGTCCGTACAGCTGCCGACGGCCTCGGCGATCACGGTGTCGACGCTGTCGGAGGCGACGAGCGCGACGATGGCCTCGACGAGGTCCTCGAACTTGCAGCAGAAGCAGCCGCCGGTGACCTCGGCGACGCTGTCGAGCTTGCTGCGCACGAGCTTGGTGTCGACCAGTTCGACGCCCTGGTCGTTGGTGATGACGGCGACCTTGCGGCCCTGCTCCTGGAGCGCGAGCGCGGCGGCCGTCATGGTCGTGGTCTTGCCCGCCCCGAGGAATCCGGTCAGGGGGATGAAGGTGATCATGTGGTCCTTCTCGTCCTTGTCGTGGAGTCGGGCGGGGTCAGCCGCAGCAGCCGCTGTCGCCGGAGCCGCCCAGGAGGGGCAGGCCCGCGGGCTGGGCCGGGGCGGGGGACGCGGCGCCGAAGGCGACGCGCCTGCTGTTGCCGAAGGCGTCGAGCCAGGCGCTCGCCTGCGGCCGCAGCGCCGGGTCGGAGAGCAGCATCGACGTACGGACCTCGCGCGGGGTGCAGCCGCGCAGGGCCTTCGCCTGGTGGGCTCCGGCGCCGAACTCGACGGTGCGAAGCCCCTCGGCGTAGGCGTCGCGGACGGGCGCGTCCAGGACGAGGGCGAAGTAGATGCCGCTGCGCTCGCCGATGGCCGCGTAGTCGAAGCCGGCCCACTTCGGGAAGAGGCGGTGGTTCTTGCGGATGGTGACGCAGGTGGCGACCAGCGCGCCGTCCTTGTAGCCGAGGTAGGCGCGTACGTCCGCGCCTTCGTCGATGAGCGCGGAGAGGATCCCGACGATGTGCTCGGGCTCCTCGCCGGCGCCGTTCTTCTCCCGGTTGAGGCAGGTGAGTTCGGCGATGCGGGCGACGTAGGGCCGGATGTCGGTGCCGTCGACGCGCTCGATCGTCACACCGGCGGCCTCGGCGCGGCGGACGTCGCCCTTGATGCGCTGACGCTTCTTCAGCGGCAGGGCGGCGAGGTGTCCTTCCCAGTTCGGGGCGTCGAGGCTCATGAAGTCCTCGTAGCCCCAGAAGGTGGTGGACGCGCCGGCGGCGTCGAGCGCGTCGACGAGGGCGTCGTTGCCACGCCGACCGGGAATCCAGGGGGCGACGATGCAGCGGATGCCGGCCTCGAAGGCGGCGGGAACGAGCTTGTCGACGATCGCCCCCATGAGGGTCGGCGTCCAGAAGTTGTAGGCCACCTCGGTGCGGTAGCCCAGCGGGGAGCCGAGGAGGAGCGTCGGGAAGAAGGGCTCGGTTCCCAGGGCGTCGACCTCGGCGCTGCGCGCCGCGTCGGTCTCGGCGCCGCAGCACACCTCTTCTCCGGAGGGCGCCTGCCATCCGAGGTAGGTGCGCGGCTCGTGGTCGACGACCGGCGGGGTGGTGAGGATGTAGCCGGGGAGGAGGGCCAGTTCGCCGCGGGCGCGGTGGGCGAGGGTGTGCCAGGGCTGGACGTCGGGGAGCACCTTCTCCGTGGCCCGCAGCCAGCTGGGGCCGAGGTACGGCCAGGAGTCGGTGAGGCCGGCGAGCTCGCCGCTCCAGTCCATGTCCGGGAGTGCCTGGCCGGTGGAGATGACGACGCGGGGTGATCCACCCATGTCAGTGTCCTTTTCGTGTGGGCGGGTGGGTCAGCACTTCACGCAGCAGCGGATCTTGCCCGCGTCCTCGGCGTCGGTGCGGCGCTCCTTCCAGAGCTCCTCGACGCGCTTGTCGGGGTGGGTCCACTCGACCCAGAAGCCGCGGTCGACGGTGGCGATGTCCTCCATCCAGGGCGAGGAGAGCAGCGGGGAGCCCTTGAACAGCAGCAGTCGGGTCTGCAGCGCGGTGGGGTCGGTGACGCGGGCGAGGCCCGTCTCGACCAGCCAGTCCTCGAAGCCGAGGAGCTCCTCGTACTCGATCCACGGAGTGAAGGGGATGAACGTCGGGTACAGCTCGAAGCCGATCCGCTCGGCCTCGTCGACCGCCTCGCGCATGTGGTCGACGTCGATGTGCTTGTCGAAGATGCGCAGGATGCGGTTGGAGGGGAACTCGAGGGCGCAGGTGACGCGGCGCAGCCCGAGCGAGACGAGCTTCTCCAACTCCGCGGTGTAGTCGAGGACGTGGTCGACGCGGGTGGTGAACTCGAACGTGATCGGGCCGATGGCCTCGACGAGCCGCTCGACGACACCGATGCCGATGGTGCGGGAGTTGAAGAACTCGGCGTCGATGAAACAGAAGTGCCGGACGCCCTCCTCCGCCAGCTGCAGTGCGTCGGCCAGGACGCTGTCGGCGTCGTAGGCGGCGACACCGCCGTCGTAGGCGCCGTACACGGAGCAGTAGGTGCACTTGTGGTGGCAGCCGCGGGACGCCTCGATGTTGCCCATCAGGCCGAACGGCGAGTGGTGCGCCGGGTAGTGCACGAGGGAGGGGAAGAGGTCCCGGGCGGGCTTGGTGACCGAGATGCGCCGACGCGGGGGCTTGGGACGCATGCCCGTGCGGGTCATCAGGGCGGGCACCGCGTCGAGCGCGAGGGTGCCGGCGGCGAGCCGGGCCAGCTCCTCGCTGATGAGTTCCGGCTCCTCCATGATGATGCCGTCGGCGACCTCCAGGAACTCCCGGTGGTTCATCTGGGCGTACTGGCCGAAGGTCACGACCGTGGTGCCGTACGCCTCCGAGACCCTGCGTGCCAGGGCGATGCCCCGCTCGAGACCCTCGAACTGCTGGACCGAGACGAGCGTGAGGTCGAAGGGACCTTCCGGGACGGCGTCGGGAAGCAGGTGCGCGTCCCAGCCGACGACGTCGGCGCCGTGCTGCTGTAGAGCGGCGGCCGCACATGCGGACGTCAGGGGCTGGAGCTCCGCTTCGAACGCGGAGGCGACCAGAACACGGGGACTACTCACACTTCCCCCCAGGGAGTGATCAAGGTGCGTGACGGATCGAGAGGGGGCCGGGTCAGGGCCCAGGTCGGTAACGACGCTGTCGACCGACGGCCGGAACCCTGCCAGCGTTGAGCGATGTATGTCAATAGATCGATGAATGACTGAAAGACCGCCCCCACCACCCTCCGTCGCCACAGGCACGGGCTGCCCCGATTCGCCCTCCTCTGTGACTGGTTGCGAAGAGCGGTCACGCGCCTGCATCCCGTTGTTCACACAGCTTGGAGCCGTCCGGTGCGAAGGTTTCGACCGGCGGTCACCCGGACTGCGGATTTCGTGGCCGAACGCAGGAAGGGCATCTTCCACCTCGGCGCATGACCCAAATTCAATCGCCGATCATCGATGATTTCGCTCCACCAGATCTCGCCAGGGAGACGCCGGGACGGTAGCGTTCGCCCACGGCATCACGGTCCGCACCCGGGGTCAGCGGGTGAGCGGCTACCGACGCCTTGATGCTTCAGGCCCTTCAAAGGGGAGCGGGCCGAGTACCCGTCGTCCAGACGCGTGAGCGCGCCTCACGGCACCACCTGAACATCCTCCACCCGCACGCCCGGTATCCACCGCACCGCCCTTCCGGCGCCCCGCGGGCTCGCCCGGCGTCCCGCCTCATCCACGCGGCAACGGCGCGACCGGCGTTCCCCGATCACCGTCCCTTCCTCACCGCAAAGGCACCGCCATGTCTTTCATGTCCACCGAAATCCGCAGGAGAGCACCGCGCCTCACCGGACGGCGTGTCCGTCAGGGCGCCTGTGCCGCCTCCGCCGCTCTCCTCCTCTCCGCCGCCCTGACCGGTTGCGCGGGCTCCGCGAAGGCCGGCTCGGACGCCATCCAGGCCAGCGGCTCCACCACCGTCGCCCCGGTGGCCTCCGACGCCGCCGAGGCGCTGAAGGCCAAGGGCCTGAACATCACCGTCGCCACTCAGGGCGGCTCTGCCGGCGGCATCTCGCAGCTCGGCACCGGCCAGATCGACATCGCACTGAGCTCCAAGCCTCTGTCGGAGAAGGACCAGAAGGCTTACCCCGACACGGACTTCGTCACCACGCAGGTCGGTGCGGACGCCGTCGGCGTCATCATCACCAGGGAAGTGGCCGACGGCGGGGTCAAGGGCCTGACCAAGGCGCAGGTCGCAGGCCTGTTCGAGGGCCGGATCACCAACTGGAAGGAGGTCGGAGGCCCCGACCTCCAGGTCTTCGTGTACGACAAGGAGCCCGGCCGCGGCACCCGTGAGGTGCTCGACAAGTTCATCTACGGCAAGGGCGAGCCGCCGGCCCCGCCCAAGTCCGCGAACTACGCGGTCGTCGGCGGCAACCTGGAGACCCGCAACAAGCTGAAGTCCACCCGCGGTTCCATCGCCCCGCTGTCCACCGGCTTCATCGACGGTCACCCCGACCTGGTCGCCGTGCCCCTGGAGGGCGTCGCCCCCACCCTGGCGAACGTGGCCTCCGGCAAGTACCCCATGACCCGGCCGCTGTACATGATCACCAACGGCAAGCCGAAGGACGGCGTCAAGCAGTACATCGACTACATCCTCGCGCCCGAGGGCCAGAAGCTGCTGCCCAAGCACGGCTACCTCACGCGTGAGCAGATGGGCCTCTGACCATGGGTCTCACTCTGGAGCGCCCCACCCAGGCGCCCGGACCCTCCGTGCCGCGGCCGCTCCCCGCGAGCGGCCGCGGCAACAGGGCCGGATGGGTGTGGAGTTGGGCGTACAGCGGCATGCTGTCCGTGCTCCTCGCCCTCACGGTCCTGCTCGGCTACCTGGTCACGGGCATCGCGAGCGGAAGCGTCGACTGGACGGCTCTGCTCACCTCATCCACCTGGAGTCCGGGGAACCTCGCCTTCGGCGGCCTGGCCATGATCTACGGATCGGCGGTCGTGTGCTTCCTGGCACTGGTCCTCGCCGTCCCGGTCGGCTGGGCGGCCGCCGTCGCCCTGTCCGAGTACCTGCCGCCCCGCCTCGCCAAGCCGCTGCGCCTGAGCATCGAACTCCTGGCAGCGGTCCCCTCCATCGTCTACGGCCTGATCGGCATCATGGTGATCCGGCCGTTCGTGGCGGACCTCGGAGACGTGCCGGGCGGAGACAGCCTGCTCGCCGCCGGCATCGTCCTCGCCGTGATGATCATGCCGACGATCGTGGCGGTCAGCGTCGACGCGTTGGCCGCCGTACCCGGCCGGTACCGCGAGGCCGCCTACTCCCTAGGCCTGACCCGCCGCGAGGTCGTCCGGTCCGCCGTCCTGCCCCAGGCCCGCCCCGGCATGCGGGCCGGCGTCCTCCTCGGCCTGGCCCGGGCACTGGGTGAGGCCATCGCGGTCTTCATGGTCATCGGCCGCGCCGACGACCGGCTCCCCGCGTCGCTCGGCGACGTCTTCTCCTTCCTCGTCCGCCCCGGCCAGACGCTCACCACCAAGCTGGCCGGACCCGAACCTATGCTCGCGGGCACCTCCGGCCCGTACTTCGCGGCCCTGTGCGGGCTGGGCATCATCCTGCTGACCCTCGTCGCCGTCGCCACCGTCTGGGGAACCCGCGGCTCCACACGAACGGTCGCGCGCGCTCCACGTGCCCGCCGTTCCTCCGCGTGGCTGCGCGCCCCGAAGGACCGGCTCACCACCGTCGTCCGGCTCGGGGCCCTGCTGCTGCCGGGGGCACTCCTCGTCGGCATGCTCGGCATCCTGCTGGCCCGCGGCGGCGCGGCGCTCAACCCGGTCTTCTGGTTCACGGCCTCCGAAGGCGCGGCAGGTGGCGGCATACGCGACCAGATCCTCGGCACCCTCCTCCTCCTTGTCACCACGGCCCTGATCGCACTGCCCCTCGGCTACGGAGCGGGCATCGTGATCGGCACGCGCGCCTCGGCGAAGACCGCCCGCGTGCTGGAGACACTGACCGTGGCCGTCGGCGGAACGCCCACGATCCTGCTGGGCCTCGCCGGGTACGTCCTCCTCTGTACGACCATGGGCTGGGGCCGTTCCTGGCTGGCCGGCGCCGTGGTCCTGGTGCCCGTGGTGATCCCGGTGGTCGCCCTCACCACCGCGGGCCGGATCCGGAGCATGCCGGGGGAGATCACGGAGGCCGCGCTCGCGCTGGGCCTCACCGGTTCCCAGTACGTCCGCTCCGTGGTGATCCCGTACACCTGGCCGGCCACGCTCACCGGCCTGCTGCTCGGCCTGGCCCGCGCGGCGGGAGAGACGGCCCCCCTGATCTTCACCGCCACGGTGTTCTTCGGGGCACCCGCCCTCCCGACCGGCATCGTCGACGCTCCGGTCCAGGCCCTGCCCACACACATCTTCACCCTGTCGCAGGACTCGGGCGCCCCGGAGGCGATCGCCCAGGCGTGGGGCAGCGCCCTCGTCCTGGTCCTGATCACCGCGGGCCTGCTGAGCCTGGCGGTCTTCCTGCGCAACCGCTTCGAAGGAGCCCGACGATGGACGATGTGACAACCGGTCTCGCGACCCCGGACGCCAAGGTCGACACGACGGTCATCGGAGTCCGGGACCTCCAGATCTTCGACGGCACGAAGCGTCTGGTCGGACCGGTCACCTTCGAGCTGGCCACCGGGTCCACCACCGGTCTGTGCGGCCCCTCGGGCGCCGGCAAGTCCACGGTGCTGCGCGCCCTGGTCGACCTGCTCCCCCACGGGCTCCGCCGTGAGGGCGAGGTGGAGGTCCTCGGCCGCCCCGTCCGCTACGGCAAGGGCGACGCCGGCCTGCGCAGCACCGTCGTCCTGGTGCCGCAGACCCCCGTGGTCTTCGGCGGCAGCATCCTGGACAACGCCCTGTTCGGCCTCCGTCACCTGGTGCGGGCGTCCCGGACGGAACTGCACGGCCGCGTCGAGCAGGCACTGCGCGAGGCCGGCCTGTGGAACGAGGTCTCCGACCGCCTGGACACCCCGGCTCAGACCCTCTCCAACGGCCAGCGCCAACGGCTCTGCCTGGCGCGCGCCCTGGCCCTCGAACCGGCGGCACTCCTGCTCGACGAGCCGACCAGCGCCCTCGACGAGCGGAGCCGCGACACCGTCGAGGCGTCCGTGGCAGCCCTGCGGGGCAACCGTACGGTCCTGCTCGTCTCCCACGACCCCGCCCAGGTGGACCGCCTCTGCGACCGGACGGTCCGTATCGACCTGCCGACCGCCTGAGCCGTCCGCAGCGGCGGTCCGAGCGCTCGTGCAACCCGCCGGACCCTGCGCATGCCGTCCGACCTTTCACTCCGACGACCGAGGGGCACGAAGGGGGGCCGTCCGGCCCTCCCTCGCCCCGTGATGTGAGGCAGAGGCCGGATGCGGACGTGCTCCGCACGGAGCTCGATACCCGAAGGCGCTTCTTGACGGACAATCCTTGTGGGGGCGGGTACGAGCCCACCGACCGCGGGGAGCGCCATGTCCGATCTGCCGGCAGCCGCCACACCCACGCGGGTCTTCCTCG
>NZ_JBIBVC010000035.1:0-8156 GCF_043080005.1 Streptomyces sp. NPDC015130
CCTTCGCAGTTGCTGCCGCCCATGACGATGACGCCGGTGTAGCCGTGTTCGCGCAGTCGTTCGGCGACCGCGAGCGTCGGCCCGTTCTGGCTGAAGGTGCTGGTGAAGCCGATCACCGACGGCTCCCGCTCCACCAGCCTCCCGGCCGTCCGCTCCACGTGCGTCTCCGCCACGGCGCGCAGGGAGTCGATCAGGCCGATCGTCCCCTCCTCGACCCCGTGCTCCCGTAACTCCGCGTAGTAGGAGTCCCGTTCGTCCTCGGCGGCGTGGCGGCGGGCGTAGATCCAGTCGCCCACCGCCAGGTGGTACAGCTCCTCCGAGACCGCGCGGTACGCCTCCGACCAGTCCTCGGGCTCCATGCCGAGGCCGTCGGCCTGTCGCCGGGCGAGACCGTAGAAGTCGAGATACGCGTAGTGGGAGTCGACCTCCCACCCCTCGGCCTCGGCCACCGACCGCAACGTCCCCACCTGGATCGAGGGGCGCCGCACGTTGTTCCAGGGCATCGAGACGAGCGCGACACGTCGGAGGATCATCGGTACCTCACCACACCAACCGCAGGTCGTAGGAGTTGCGCAGGAACGGCGGCGGATCCTCCCGCAGTTCCGCCGGGACCTCGTACGCGGGCAGCACCCGGTGCCATTCCTCCAGCGCCGTCAGGATCTGGGCGCGGGCGAACGCCGCCCCGAGGCACTGGTGCGCCCCGGTGCCGAACGCGATGTGCGGATTGCGCTCCCGGTCGAAGTCCACCCGCTCCGGGTGGGCGAAGACCGACGGGTCGTGATTGGCCAGCGCGAGCGGCAACAGCACCGTGTCACCCCGCTCGGCCGTCCCGGCCGCGCCTTCGCGGGCGGCCATCCTGCCCGGATACATGCAGGAGTTGACCCGCAGGAACTCCTCCACGGCGGCCGTACGGATCTCCCGCTCGGCCAGGAACCGCTTCCGGTCCCCGTCGTGGTGGGCGAAGTGCTGTACGGCGTTGGCGAGATGGTTCACCGTGGAGTCCACCCCGGCGAGGAACAGCACGCACAGCAGCGAGGCCCGGTCCTCGTCCCCGACCGGCTCCCCGTCGATCGTCCACGACATGCTCGCCGTCGTCAGGTCGTCGGCCGGTTCGGCCCGCCGCAGCTCGATGTGCTCCCGCGCGAACCGTTCGAGCGCCGGCAGCCCCAGCTCCCCGTACGCGGCCTGCTTCGGATCGGGCGCCGACCGGGAGTCGATCATGGCCCGGTCGATGGCCAGCAGCAGGTCGAGGCGCTCCTCCGGCCAGCCCACCGCCGCCATCAGGTTCTCCAGGACGTACGGGCGGGCGAAGTCCTCGTTGAACGAGGCCCCGCCCCGCCCGGCGAGCTCCTCGATCCGCCGCCGCGCCCGTGCCCGCATGGCGGGGGTGAGTTCCCGTACCCGCTGCGGGGTGAACCAGGACGCCAGGCGGCGGCGCCACTCGGTGTGCTCGGGCCCCTCCACGGTCAGCGGGATCCACCGCTCCTCCTCGGCGCTCTCGGCCGCGCTCACCCGCCCGACCGTGAAGGCCTCCTCGTCCCGGAACGCCGCGGAGATCCCCTCGTACGAGGTGAGGACCCAGAAGCCGGTGCCCCGGTCGCTGTGGAAGGCGCCGTCGCGGGCGTGTTCGGCGGCCACCCGCCGGTACTCCTGCGGCGAGTTGAAGAAGTCGAAGCCCACCGAGACCGGGCAGCCCCCGGCTGGTGCCGGTGCCGGTGTCTGCGCCTGCTCCTGCCCCTGTGCCTGCGTCGTCGCCTGCTCGTCGGGGCACCCGGGCGGCGCCGTCCCCTCAGGAAATCCTTCGGCCTGCAAGAGCCACACCCTCCTTGGTCGGGCGATCGCCGGACACCGGCGGATCGAGTTCACCACGCGGCCAGACCGAGGCGTCCAGCCCCGAACCGGCCAACCGCAGGGCCCACAGCCGGTCCAGATCCGCGCCGTCCAGCAGGACGCCGTCGATCAGCACCGCGTCGGGCCGGGCAAGGCCGGCCGCCCGACCGCCGGGCGGCCGCCGGTACAGGACCAGATCGGGCGAGGACGGCGGTGCGGCGCCCGCCGCCGGGGCGGACGGCGGCGGCAGCGGCGCCGTCGCCCGGTACGCGTTGACCGTCGCCGCCCGCAGCAGCGCGGGGAAGTCCAGCCCCGCGCGCTCCAGTTCGGCGAGCTCCTTGTGGAAGGACGGCCCCGCGAGGACGAACGGATTGCCGCAGTCGGTCCCCACCAGGAGCCGGCCCGCGATGTTGTCGGTGCGCGCCACCAGCTCGCCGAGCCGGTCGACGGTCCCGCCGCGCCGGCGTGCCTCCTCCGGGGCAAGACCCAGGGCCTCCCGCGCCGCGTGCTGCCAGGCCCGCCGCCGGCTCGGCGTCGCCGCCGCCAGCGCCGCCCGCGAGGGCCTGGTGTGCCGGCGTTCCCCGCTCCGGGCCCGCCAGCACACCAGGGTCGGACAGATCAGGTGCCGGCGGCGGCCGGACTCGGCGAGGGCCGTGCTCAGGGCCGCGGCCCGCTCGGCGACACCGGGGCCCGCCAGCGCGTCCGCGAGCGCCGGCCACCGTCGGTCCGCCGGCAGCCGGAACACGTTCGGCACCGCGCCGTAGAGGTGCTCGCTCGTCCGCATCCGGCGGGCCGCGGTCGCGAAGCCGACCCGCTCCGGGGCGTGTCCGACCACCGGCACGCCCGCTTCGTCGGCCGCGTCCAGGAGGCGGTCGAACACGTCCGTCTCCATGTCGTCGTAGACCTTCACCCCGTCGAAGCCGAACGCGGCGGTCTCCTCGATCACCCGGCGGACCGCCCGCTCGTCGTCCACCACCGTCACCGCCTTCGGCAGCCGGGTGCACGGCCCGTCGATCACCCCGGCCGTGACCCAGAGCCGGGGCAGCACGACGTGCCGGGCGCGCCGGGCGCCGACGGCCATGAGGTGGGCGGGCTCCCCCCACAGCTGACGGCAGGCCGTCACCCCGTGCACCAGGAGGCCCACCAGGTCGGCCAGCGAGGAGACGTGGGCGTGCGCGTCGACGAAGCCCGACACCGCGTACCAGGCACACGGACGCTCCCGCTCCGGCCGCCAGGGGCCGGAGCCCCTGCGCGGCGAGGGCCGGGTGACGTACGCGCCGTCGGTGACCTCCAGGTCCTCCACCGGGCCGGGGTCGCCCGTCAGCGGGTCGATCAGCCGGACCTCACGGAGGGTGTGGGTACGGGGCCGGGCGGCGAGCTCCTCCAGGGCGAGCAGCAGCGGATCGCCCTCGGGCAGCAGATCGCGCCGGTGCCGCCACTGCGCCTCCTCCAGCTCGCTCATGCCGGCCCCGCCCCTCCCACTGTGCCCGTGCCCGCACTCGTACGCGTAGCCGTGCCCGTACCTGTGCCTGTGCCTGTAGCCGTGTCCGTATCCGTATCCGCTCCGGGCCCCGGGAACAGGTCGCGGGCCACCTCCGTCACCAGTGCCGCCGCCCGGACCCTCGTCGGCGCGTCGAGCAGCAGCAGGCGGGCGCCGAGCCGCTTCGCGCCCGCGAGGAACGGGTCGAGGTCCTGGTCGCCGGAGGCGGTGACGAGCACCAGTTCCTGGTCCCGGGTGCCGCGTTCGGCGGCGCGCTCCGCGCCGTGCAGGAGGCCCCGGGTCGCGGCGCCCAGTTCGCGCCGGTCCACCCGGTCGCAGGCCTCGACCATCCAGGCGGGGGCGCCCTTGGCGAGGAAGTTCTCCCGCAGGTACGCGTGCCCGTCCGGGCCCTCGACCGCGCGGGCCTCCTCCTCCACGGCCTCGACCGGGATCACGACCTCCTCCGCGTGCGCGCAGAAGGACACCGCGCGGGCCACCCGGGGATCCTCGGCCGCCGTCCACAGGGCGACCCGGCCGCCGAAGTACAGGCCGACCAGGGTGCAGTCCTCCCGTCCCACGTGGTCGAGCACGGCCCGCAGGTCCGCCGTGTACCGGTCGGGGGCGTGGCCCTCGCCGGTGTGCCCGGGGCCGCTCTCGCCCCGCCCGCGCAGATCGACGGCGATCACGTCCGCGTCCGCGGGGAGGGCCGCGAGGAACCCGGAGTCCGTCCAGACCCGCCGGTCCATCGCCACCCCGTGGACCAGGACGACCGCCGGGCCCGGGCCCGGCCGGCGCTCGGCGACGATCCGGGTGCCGTCCGCCGAGACCACGCTGAAACGCTCACGCCCGCCCATGGGAACCTCCCGCCGGGACGGCGACCGCCGGCCGCCCGTCCGTCCGTCCTTCGCCTTCGGCGCCGCCGGCGCCCCTCATCTCGGCCGCGCGCCCCAGTTCGTCGCGCATGCCGTCCCGGGTGGCCAGCACCAGACCGCGCCGGGCCTCGAAGTGCACCCAGCCCCGCTGTCCCCAGGCGTTCAGGTCGGCCCGCAGCGCCGGCTCGGAGCGGCCCGTCATCCGGGCCACCCGCTCGACGGACTGGTCCACGCGTCCGCCGTGCACCAGGGCGCGGAACAGCAGGTCGTCGGCGCCGCGCAGCAGATGGCGGCCGGTGCCCACGTGCGGTCGGTGGTCGTGCAGCACGGTCAGCTCGGGTCCGAACCGGAAGGTGAACCTGGACTGGTCGTGGAGCTTCTTCCACAGGCCGACGCGGGCGCCGAGCCTGCGCCGCAGGGCGAGCAGCTCGGCCCCGTCCGCGGCCCCGGCCGGTTCCGTGTGGTCGAAGGAGTACGCGAGGGCGGCCCGGTCCACGGCCGGATCGGGGTGGACGAAGCGGTACTTCGCCTCGGGGCCGATCAGGCTGATCCCGAACTCCCCGGGGTTCTCGAAGTACGGGCTGTATCGGTCCACACGCACCTTGCTCACCGTCGACGGCGGCGCCAGATGGGTGATGAAGGGGATCAGCCGGAGCTGCTCGTCCAGCATCTCCCGGGTCTCCATGGGCATGGCCGAGAGCAGGTTCCACCGGGCGTCGATGCCCAGTTCGTGGCAGAGGATCAGGAAGCGCAGGTTGTGGTAGGCCGTCGCTCCCTTGCGGAGCAGCTTCAGCGCCCCGCTGCTCAGGCTCTCGATCCCGGGCTGGACCATGGTGACCCCGGCCGCCCGCATCTCGCCGACCTCGCGCGGCCCGAGGTTCGCCTTCACCTCGAAGAAGGTGGTGACGTCGATCTCGGCGGCGGCGAGCTCGGCGAGACCGTTGTCCTGCCGGGCGAGGATCGTGTCGACCGCGTACGTGTCGAACACCCCGTGTTTCTCGGTGAGTTCGCGCAGCGTCTCGGTCAGCTGCCGGCCCTGCTTGCTGCGGTAGACCATGCCGCTGCCGTTCTCCCCGCAGAAGGTGCACTGGAGCTTCTCGCCCCACCAGCAGCCCCGGGACATCTGGAAGGGCAGGGCCACGTGCGCCGTGATCAGCTCCGCCCAGGGGAGTTCGCGGAGCCGCTCGAAGTACTCGTCGTAGCGGGGCACGGGGCCGGCCTCGGCGGCCTGCACCACCGGCAGGGAGACCAGGACCTCCCCGTCGCGGCGCAGGGCCAGGCCGGGCGCCGCCGTCAGGTCGGCGGCGGTCCGGGCCGCGCGGAGCGCCGCCACGGCGGCCTCTCCCTCGCCCTGGACCACGGCGTCCACGAAGGGGTACGAGGCGAGGACCGCCTGCCCCATCGGGCGGTCGCAGTTGGCGCCGCCGAGCACGGTCAGCCGCTCGGGGGCGCGCGCCTTGAGGGCCCGCGCCACGGCTAGGGAAGGCGTCAACTGGCTGAAGGAGGTGGTGAATCCGTACATCTCTGCGTCGAGGGCGAGCAGCCGGTCGGCGAAGCCCGCGACGAAGTCGGGGGCGATGGCGCGCAGCGCGAGCACCTGCCCCACGAGCTCCTCGGCGACGCCCTTCTCGCGGAGGAAGTCCGCGTACGCGGTGCGGGCGTGCTCCTCGGCCGCCGCCTCCGGGCCGGGCCCCTCCCCGGCGGCCTTCGCGGGGCCGCCGAAGATCCAGTCGCCGACGCCGAGGCCGTACAGCTCCTCGCCGATGGTGTCGTAGACGGTGACGAACCGGGCCGGGTCCCAGCCCAGGGTCTCGACCGCGTACTGCGACCAGTCCAGATACCCGTACACCGGGGTGACGGGGTCGCCCGGCGTGTGGTCGGCCAGGGCCGCCAGGGTGGCGATCTGGATGGACGGGCGGTAGAGGCTGTTCCACGGTGGTGCGACGAGTACGAGCCTCACCGCGCAACACTCCCCTGGGGGCGGAGCCGCTCGTCGAGCCGTCCGGTCGGCAGCACGGGATAGCCGGCCCGCGCCTTGTCCAGCATCTCCAGGCCGGGCGCGACCATGTCGACGACGGTGACGGGCCCCGGCGCGGTCAGGATCCGGTAGGCGGGCTCCACGCCCACGGAGGCCAGCCGCTCCACGAGGCGCAGCAGCAGCTCCTCGGGGGTGGCCGTGGCGGGCAGTCCGTCCGCCGTCTCGAAGGGGACGGTCCGGTGCGGCAGGGCGCGAACGTCGAACCGGGCGGCGGCCAGGTGACGGGGATAGCGGGCCAGGGCGCGGCCGATCTGCTGCGACTCGGTCCCCGCGTCCACCGGGCCGTGCCGGTACATGGTGCGGACCTGGAGGTACTCCAGGAGGGCGCGCTGCAGGGCGTACGCGGGGACCGGCGAGGCGCCGCTGCCGATCAGCCGGACCGGTTCGTCGGAGTCCGCGTCGCACACGACGTACGCGGGGACGCGCGTGTCGCAGGTGAGCGAGACGATCAGCAGCCGTCCGCCGCAGGCCCGTTCGACCTCGGCGGTCAGTTCGCGCAGGTCGCCGGGGAGCCCGGCGGGGTCGACGACGGGCAGCGCGGCCGGGGTGCCGGGGCCGGCGGCCGCGAAGTAGGTGGCGGCGAGGAGACAGGACCAGGCGTCCCTCTCGATGGCCTCGTTGGCCGCGTGCACCAGCGCCTCGTGCAGGGTCGCCCCGGCGGCGTACCCGGCGCTGGAGGTGTAGTGCCACAGCGGTGCGAAGGCGCCGGTGTCCTGGGGGTGCGGCCAGTTGCGGTAGCCGCCGTCGCGGAGGAAGACCGGGTGGTGGTGGGGCGCGGGGGTCAGGCCGGCCGGAGGCCCGCCGTCCCCGGTGGCGAGCGCCTCGGCGACCGGCCGGTAGGCGCGGGTGAGGATCGGGGCGTCGGGCGCGATGCCCGCGAGCCGGCGCAGCAGCGCGGACGGCCGGGCGGTGGGCTGCTCGGCGATGGCCAGGGCCGGCAGGAAGCGCGCCTCCGCGGCACGGTGGTCGCGCCGCCAGTCGAGGTGGTAGTGCTCGGCGCTCTCGAACAGGGCGCTCGCGAGGCTGCGATGGCCGAGGCCCTTGCCGGAGCTGCGCGAGCACAGGACGCCCTCGGCGTCGGTCAGGCGCACCTCGTAGGTGGGGGCGGTGTCGATTCCGTACCGGTGGATGTCGGCGGTCAGGTGCTGCGAGGCCAGCCAGTCCCCGACCGTGGACAGGGCGGTGCCCAGGGGTGTCTCACGCTCGGGCGGTACGTCGTCCTTGCGGGTTCCGTCCAGGATCGCGGCGGTCAGCAGGTCGTGGGTGGCGGGGCGGGGCAAGGGTTCTCCTCACTTCTGCCGTGTCGAACACGGGAATGCCTGCGCGGACCAGGCCCAGCAGGGGCTGGGGCTCCGTCACCACGTGGGCGAAGGAGAGCCGGGTCGGCGGGAGATCGGGACCGTGCAGGTCGACGGTGCCGCGGTCGGCCCAGACGGAGAAGGACAGCGTCGTCAGCTGCTCCAGAAGGGACGGAGGGGCCTCCGAGGGGGACGCAGCGGCCCCCAGGGGGGACGGCGGGGTGGGGGCGTGCGTCGGGTACGGCTCCGGGGCAGGGGCCGTGAGGTCGAAGTCCAGGACCACGCACCGCCGGAGCGCCGGCCAGCGCTCGAACCGGCGCAGGAACTCCCGCTCCGCGGGCTCCGCGGTGGGGTTCGACCGCCACATCGTCTCCGCCTGGGCGAGTTCGAGCAGGGCGCGTTCCCGTGCCTGGTCCGGGGTGTGGCCGCTGCCGATGCCGGTGGCCGGCATCAGCCGCCCCTCGTGCCGGGCCACGGCGAGCACGGTCGGCGTGCGCGTCACCCCGTGCAGGGGGACGAGCTCCGGGGTGTGGCGGCGGGGCGCGCGCCCCCCCCCCCCCCCCCCCCCCCGCCGCCCGCGCCCCCCCCCCCCCCCCCCCCCCCCCCCCCCCCCCCCCCGCCCCGCCCCCCCCCCACGA
>NZ_JBIBVC010000035.1:8162-9936 GCF_043080005.1 Streptomyces sp. NPDC015130
GGGAGCCGGGTGGGGGGGCGCGTCACCCGGTGGTGGGGGCCGCGCGCGGGGGTGGGGCGGCGCGCCGGCCCCGGGCCCGGTGCCGGCGCGCGGTACGGGGGCCCGGCCAGCCGCCGGAAGAGGAAGGCGCCGTAGTCGACGGATTCCACCAGCTCCAGCAGGGCGCCGGCGAGCGCGGCCTCCGGGTCGGGCGCCGCGGCCCAGCCGATGGTGCTGGAGAGCCGTGCGTCGGCGGGGCGGAGCACTCCCGTGCCCAGCTCCTGGCCGGCCGTCCAGGGGGACGACCAGAAGAGCGGGATCAGGCGGTCCGGGCCGCCCGCCGGTGCGGTGTACCGGCGGGTGAGGCAGCCCGGGGGCGCGGTCCGGACCCCGGACGCCCCGCCGGTGAACACCGGAGCGGTGTCGCCGGCGGGGGCCGGCGGGCGGACCACCGCCGCGAAGGGCGAGCACGCCACCAGGCGCTCCACGGCTTCGGAGAGTGCTTTCCTCCGGGCCAGGGGCTCCTCGGCGGCGGTGCCGTAGCCGTCGGCGGTCACGGAACCCCGTGCGGTCCGAATCCGGCACCGCACGGTCACGGTCTCCGCGGCCGGCCACGCGCGGTACGAGACCTCGCGCAGCTCACACGGGGTGGCCGACGTCCTCGACATGCTCACCTCTCGCCTTGGTGGTGGTCCGACCCGCCGGTGTCAGTCACCGGGACGGGTCCCGGTCACGGACGTCAGGCGGACAGGTCGTTCTCGGACCAGGCGCCCCAGGACTCCAGCTCCTCCAGTTCGAGGGCGCTGAGCTCCGCGTTGTTGGGGTCGTCGTTGAGGAAGTCCGCTGTCATGCAGTCGAATACGACCACGGGTCCCATGAGGGTGTTCCTTTCGTCGGTTCGTTCCGGACTGTCGGTCGGGTCGTTCCTGTGACGTGCCGGTCGGGGCGCGGGCCCTCGCGCGGTGCCGTCACCTCCCTAGGGACGGGTGGTGAGCGTGAGTGGTACGGGGGTGCGGGCGCGCCGGGGGGTGCCCTTCTCCGGTGGGGTGCGGTAGGCGGAGGGCACGGCCCTGGTGGCCAGGGCGATGACCTTGGTGCCTTCCGCGTAGATCCACCGGCGACGCTGCCAGTCGCTCAGCGTCTCCTGGGCGTTGTCCCAGCGTTCCCCCTGCCACCCCAGCTCCTGGAGGTCGCGGTGGCGTGTTCCGCCGATGACGGCGCGGTAGAGGCGGGCGTCGTCCCCGGTGAGGACGGTGTCCTCGGCTGGGAGCCCGGGGCGCCGGTCGGTCAGCGTGACGGAGTCGAAGCCGAGCCGATAGGTGAAGGAGGCTTCCTCGTGACGGGCGCGCCAGAGCCGGACGCGGGCGGCGAGCCGGCGTCGTACGGGCGCGTTGCGGCCGTCGTCGGTGAACTCCCCTTCGAAGTGGTAGGCGATGTCCCACAGCTCTTCGGGGGAGAGGTCGGGATAGACATGCCGGTAGCCCGGGAGCGGCCGGGTCAGGGACAGGCCGTACCGCTCGGGGTGCTCGACGTAGGGGCTGAACCGGTCGAAGCGGATCAGGGTGATGTGCGGCGGCGTCAGGTGCGTCAGCGACGCGACGGCGTCCAGCTGGGCGGTGATCGACGCGGGGGTCTCGTTCGGGTATCCGGTGAGGATGTTCCAGTCCGCCCGTACTCCGTATTCGGCGCAGCCGAGGAGGAAGCGGATGTTCTGGTAGGCGGTGGCGCCTTTTTTGAGGTGGCGGAGGCCTTCGGTGCTGAGGCTTTCGATGCCGGGTTGGACGGAGCGGATTCC
>NZ_JBIBVC010000036.1:0-7087 GCF_043080005.1 Streptomyces sp. NPDC015130
AGTTCCTAGACAGCTCCCACCACACCGGAGGTCTTCGCCATGTTCAAGACCAGACCAGTGTCAACAACGCTCGTGATCAATACACCTAGGGCGTGCGCACGGGAGGGCCCGGGGAGCGTGATGCTCCCCGGGCCCTCGTGCGTTCCGCTCTGTTCCGTTCTCCGTGCGGAGGCCGGCTCAGCCGCCGAGCGGCAGCCCGCCCAGGGACGGGGCGGCCGGGAGGCCGCCGCCCAGGGCGCCGGTGGCCGGGCCCTGGGCGCTCTCGCCGGCGGCGCCGGCGGTCTTGCCGACGACCTCGCCCGCGCTGCCGGCGGCGTCGCCGGTCACCTTCTGGGCGGCCGGGGTGGCGGTCTTGCCGGCCGCGCCGACGGTCTTTCCGGCGGCCGGGACGGCCGTGCCGACGGCCTCGCTGCCGGTCGCGCCGACGACGCCGGTGGTGGCCTGGGAGGCGCTGTCGACGGCGGAGCCCGTACTGGCGGCGTCCAGGGCGGTGACGCCGCCGAGGGCGCCGGTCGGCGCGATGCTGTGGTCCAGGGCGCTCGCGGAACCGGCCGCACCGACCACGGGGGCTGCTCCGGCCGCGATGAGGAGGGCGGCGCGGGCGATCCGACGGGTCAGGGGGAGGGACATGGTGCTCCTTCGACGTGGTGCGACGAGTGGTGTTCGGACGCAGTGACAACCGGCTCCGGGGTGGGAGAGGTTGCGGCGGTCGAAGGTAAAGGATTGGTAATGCGTCGTATTGTCGGGTGGGGAGGAAAACGGACGAACGCGTCATTGCGTGAAGGCCTGGCGAACCGTCACTTCCCTTTTCCTGTAAGAGATTTGGGGTGCCGGGTCGAGGTGCTGAAATGCCCGCTCCGCGTGCGCGGGAAGGCGCGACTTCCGTACCGGGCCCGTGCCCCCGTCGAGTGAACGGCCGTACTTCTGACCGCCCTTGTTCGAAAGCTTAAGATCCTTTCGCCGTCGCGTGGCGCGACGGCGGCGCGGGGGATTCGAGCGTTTTCGAAGGGAGAGATTTCGTATGGGGTGGTTCCGGGCGATGCGGACCAGGGTCGCGCTCACGGGAGTCCTGTGTACCGCGCTGCTGCCCGTCACGACGGCTCAGGCCGAGACGGCCGGCCAGGAGTACAAGATCTGGCAGTGGAACGTCTCCGGCTCCGTGCTGAACGGCGGCAACGCCGACACCGGCATGGTGGAGGGGGCCGTGAACTCGATCGTGAACCGCGACGTGCACTTCGCCGCGTTCAACGAGCTCTGCAAGGACCAGTGGACCGCGCTCGTCGCCCAGCTGAAGGCGAAGGGCTGGCCCGAGGATCCGAACAACTTCGGCCGCTTCGAGCCGAGCCTCGGCGTGAACCAGGGCGCTTGCGGCGGTGACGAGTTCGGCAACGCCATCTTCAGCAAGAAGGCCCTCTACGTCGCCGACCGGATCGCGCTGCCGGACGACGGCGCGGACGAGAAGCGGAACATGCTCTGCGCGACGCTGGACGCCGCCAGGACCACCCGGTTCTGCGCGACGCACCTCACCGTCGCCTCGGACGCCGCCAAGTGGGGGCAGCTGGAGTTCATCCGCAGGAAGATCGACACGTGGACCAAGGCCGGCGAGAAGGTCATCGTCGCGGGCGACTTCAACGTCCAGCCGCACTACCCCGTCCTGGACACCTTCTACGCGTCCGGCGTGGCGACGGCCGCCAACCCCGGCAACCAGGGGTTCCTCCGCGAGCTGGACGACACCGACGCCGGCTGCCCCGGCTACGGCGAGTGGACGGGCGACAGCACGACCACGTCCCTGCCGGTGACGTCGACCGGATGCGAGGACCTGAAGGCGGCGAAGAAGCCGAAGCTCGACATGATCTTCGTTCCGGAGTCGGTGATCGACACGTCGATCGCCTACAGCGCGGACTCGCTGGACATCTCCACCGCCTGTGACGTGACGACGAAGTCCCCGGACGGCCGTTGCTCGGACCACCGCATCCTGGTCGGCACCGTCACCGTGAAGCAGTAGCGGGCCGCGCCGGAGGCCGGTCCGGGGACGCGCCCCGGGCCGGCCTCCGGCGTACCACCGCCTACCGTGCGAGCCGGACGCGTACGGTCCCGGTGTCGGCGACGCCACCGGACTTCTCCCAGCCGCCGGACGGCTCGCTCGCGCGCCAGACGCGGCCGCCGTACGAGACCTCCTCGACGCGCAGCTCGTCCGCGCGCGCCACCGCCCACTGGGCCAGCTCCCAGCCGCGCCGCTCGTCCGTCGAGGCCGCCCGGTCCGCGCCCTCCGCCGCCCGGACCGGCACCATGAGCACCGGCGGCTCCGTGGCCGACCGGCCCGCGCTCGGCCCGCCCGTGACCACCTTGGGCGCCGCCGCCTCGCCGAAGGCCCGCACCAGCTCCTTGCGCACCTTCTGCGGATCGCCCGGCGGGCGGCCCTTCACATCGCTCGCCGTGCAGGTCAGCGCCGCCGGCGCCCGGCCGGTCAGCGCCGCCGAGAGCAGCGTCGCGTCGGGCTCGTGCTTCGCGTACGCCGTCGGGAAACCGCTCTTCTGCACCTTCTGCGCCGCCACCGTCAGCGGCAGCCGCGAGTACCCCGGGACCTTCTCCAGTCCCTCGTAGAACTTCCCCGCGGAGTACACCGGGTCCATGATCTGCGCCGGCGTCCCCCAGCCCATCGAGGGCCGCTGCTGGAACAGGCCCAGCGAGTCCCGGTCGCCGTGCTCGATGTTCCGCAGCGCCGACTCCTGGAGCGCCGTCGCGAGCGCGATCGTCACGGCGCGCTCCGGCAGCCCCCGGGTCGTGCCGACCGCCGAGATCGTCGCCGCGTTCGACGCCTGGTCCGGCGTGAACTCGTACCGGTTCTCGCCGCTCCCGACAGTGCACCGCGGCGTGCCCCGGCTCCCTGTCACCTGGTGGAAGGCCACGTACGAGGCCAGGCCGAGGAGCGCGGCGAAGGCGGCCGCGGAGCGGGCGAGGCGGCCACGGCGGGCGGGGCGGCCGCGACGGACGGGGCGGGTGGGCTCGGACACGGGGCCCACCGTACTGGAGGCCGGGTTAGGGTCGGCACATGGCTGACATCACTCCGTACGAGACCCGGCTGGACCTCTCCCAGGACGGGGCCGCGCTCACCGCCGCGCTCGTCGACTTCCCGTCCGTCAGTGGGACGGAGCAGCCGCTCGCGGACGCCATCGAGCAGGCCCTGCGCGCCCTGCCGCACCTCACCGTCGACCGCCACGGCAACAACGTCGTCGCCCGCACGCGCCTCGGCCGCGGCGAGCGGGTCGTCCTCGCAGGCCACATCGACACCGTGCCGATCGCCGACAACCTCCCCTCGCGCCTCGACGAGGACGGCGTCCTGTGGGGCTGCGGGACCTCCGACATGAAGTCCGGCGTCGCCGTCCAGCTCCGCATCGCGGCCACCGTGCCCGAGCCCAACCGCGACCTCACCTTCGTCTTCTACGACAACGAGGAGGTCGCCGCCGACCTCAACGGCCTCGGCAAGATCGCCGCCGCCCACCCCGACTGGCTGGAGGGCGACTTCGCCGTCCTCCTGGAGCCCTCCGACGGCCAGGTCGAGGGCGGCTGCCAGGGCACCCTGCGGGTCATCCTGCACACGGCGGGGGAGCGGGCCCACTCCGCGCGCTCCTGGATGGGCTCCAACGCCATCCACTCCGCCGCCCCGATCCTCGCCCGCCTCGCCGCCTACGAGCCGCGCAAGCCGGTCATCGACGGCCTGGAGTACCACGAGGGCCTCAACGCCGTGGCGATCCAGGGCGGCGTCGCCACCAACGTCATCCCCGACGCCTGCACGGTCACGGTCAACTACCGGTACGCCCCCGACCGCTCCCCGGCCGAGGCCCTCGCGTACGTCCGCGAGTTCTTCGACGGCTGCGACATCGCCGAGTTCGTCGTCGACGACGAGAGCCCCGGCGCCCTGCCCGGTCTCTCCCACCCGGCGGCCGAGGCCTTCATGAAGGCCGTCGGCGGCAGCGCCCAGCCCAAGTTCGGCTGGACCGACGTCTCCCGCTTCAGCGCGCTCGGCGTGCCCGCCGTCAACTACGGGCCCGGCGACCCCATCTACGCGCACAAGCGCGACGAGCACGTCCCCGTCGACAGGATCCACCACTGCGAGGCACGTCTCCGCGACTGGCTCACTGCCTGACTTCCGTAATTTCGTGTTTCGTCACCTCTGTCGTCCTACTCTGACCGGACCAGAAGATCAGTGGATCGGCGGAGGGAGCAGGCCATGGGCATTCCCGAGGGAATGGCGAAGCCCGAGGAGCAGCGTCTGGGGCCGGTGCTGAGGCGCAGGGACCAGGTCCAGCCGGGCACCACGGACCAGCGGCTGCTCGACACCGAGGGCGACTCGGAGTGGGTGCACACGGACCCCTGGAGGGTCATGCGCATCCAGTCCGAGTTCGTCGAGGGCTTCGGAGCCCTCGCCGAACTGCCGAGCGCGATCAGCGTCTTCGGCTCGGCCCGCACGAAGCCGGACTCCCCGGAGTACGAGGCGGGCGTCCGGATCGGCCGGGCGCTCGTCGAGGCCGGCTTCGCGGTCATCACGGGCGGCGGCCCGGGCGCCATGGAGGCGGCCAACAAGGGGGCCAGGGAGGCCAAGGGCGTCTCCGTGGGCCTCGGCATCGAGCTCCCCTTCGAGCAGGGGCTCAACCAGCACGTCGACATCGGCGTGAACTTCCGCTACTTCTTCGTCCGCAAGACGATGTTCGTGAAGTACGCGCAGGGCTTCGTCGTCCTGCCCGGCGGCCTCGGCACCCTCGACGAGCTCTTCGAGGCGCTGACCCTGGTCCAGACCCGCAAGGTCACCCGCTTCCCGATCGTCCTCTTCGGTACGGAGTACTGGAAGGGGCTCGTCGACTGGCTCCGCGACTCGGTCGTCGCGGGCGGCAAGGCGAGCGAACGGGACCTCCTCCTCTTCCACGTCACGGACGACGTGGACGAGGCGGTGGCGCTGGTGACGAAGGAGACGGGCAAGTAGGAGAAACCAGCCCGTCCGGCGTCTGAGGACCGGGGTCCGGCGCGGAGCCCCGGTTTCGGGAAGGGGCGGGGTGGGGGAGAGGCCCTCCGCAGGCGCCCCCACCCCCTCCCACCCCCGGCCCGACTACGCCAGCCCGCGCCGGGCAACCGCCGGCGGGCGATGACCCGCGATGGACGCCACCATGTCCAGCACCTGCCGGGTCTCCGCGACCTCGTGCACCCGGTACACCTGCGCCCCCAGCCACGCCGAGACCGCCGTCGTCGCCAGCGTCCCCAGCACCCGCTCCTTGACCGGCCGGTCCAGCGTCTCCCCGACGAAGTCCTTGTTGGACAGGGACACCAGCACCGGCCACCCCGTCTCCGCCATCTCGCCGAGCCGCCGGGTCGCCTCAAGGCTGTGCCGGGTGTTCTTCCCGAAGTCGTGCCCCGGGTCGATCATGATCGCGTCGCGCCGGACACCCAGCGCCACCGCGCGCTCCGCGAGCCCGACCGTGACGCGCAGGATGTCGGCCATCACGTCCTCGTACTCGACCCGGTGCGGCCGCGTCCGCGGCTCCGCGCCGCCCGCGTGCGTGCAGACGAGCCCCGCGCCGTACTTCGCGGCCACCTCGGCGAGCCCGGGGTCGACGCCGCCCCACGCGTCGTTCAGGACGTCCGCCCCGGCCTCGCAGACCGCCGCGCCGACGTCCGCCCGCCAGGTGTCCACGCTGATCACCACGTCCGGGTGGCGCCTGCGGACCTCGGCGACGAAGCCGACCGTCCGCCGGGCCTCCTCCTCGGCCGTGACCTCCTCGCCGGGTCCCGCCTTCACCCCGCCGATGTCGATGATCGCCGCGCCCTCGGCCACGGCCTGCTCCACGCGGGCGAGCGCCGGCTCGTCCCGGAAAGTGGCGCCCTGGTCGTAGAAAGAATCCGGGGTCCGGTTCACGATCGCCATGATCACCGGCTCGTGCGGCCCGAATTCACGCCGTCCCAAGCGCAGCATCCCTTTTGTCCTCCCTCGCGTACGTTCGCTGCGACCCTAACCGTCAGTGGCGCATGGCACGATCGGCACGGGACGAATTCCACTCCGGGAAGAGGCGCGCAGGTGTTCTGGTTTCTGCTCATCACGATGGTCGTGGTCGTGGCCGCGGTGACGCTCGCCGTGGTCGGCGGAGGCGACAGCGAGGTGCTGCCGGAGGTGGCGCCCGAGCAGCTCGTCGACCCCCTCCCGACGGCTCGCCCGGTCGACCGCGCCGACGTCGAGGCGCTCCGCCTCCCCGTCGCCGTCCGGGGCTACCGGATGGCCGACGTGGACGACGTCCTGGTCCGCCTCGGCGCCGAACTCGCGGAGCGGGACGCGCGGATCGCCGAGCTGGAGGGCGCGCTCGCGGGAGCCGCCGGCCGCGCCGACACGGAGGACGAGCAGTCGTGACGGAGGGCGGGGCCGTCCCCGGCCCGGACGGGCGACCGCGCTGCCCCTGGGGCCTGTCGACCGAGGACTACGTGGCGTACCACGACGAGGAGTGGGGCCGCCCGGTCCACGGCGACGACGAACTCTTCGAGCGGCTCTGCCTGGAGGCCTTCCAGTCGGGCCTGTCCTGGATCACCATCCTGCGCCGCCGCGAGGGCTTCCGGCGCGCCTTCGACGGCTTCCGCATCGCCTCCGTCGCCGGCTTCGGCGACTCCGACCGCGAGCGGCTCCTGGCCGACGAGGGCATCATCCGCAACCGCGCCAAGGTCGACGCGACCCTGGCCAACGCCAAGCTGCTCGCCACCTGGTCCCCGGGCGAGCTCGACGCCCTGATCTGGTCCTACGCCCCCGACCCGGCGAGCCGCCCGGCCCCCCGCTCGGTCTCCGAGGTCCCGGCGGTCACGGACGAGTCCACGGCCCTCGCCAAGGCCCTCAAGAAGCGCGGCATCCGCTTCGTCGGCCCCACCACGGCCTACGCCCTGATGCAGGCCTGCGGCCTCGTCGACGACCACGTGGAAGGGTGCGTGGCCCGGGGCGGGAAGTAGCCCCCGGGCCATGCACGACAGGACCTAGGTGTATTGACCTGCAGGGTTGTTGACTCGGGTGATGGGTGGGTGTCCGTCGAGTGCGGTGTGGCAGCGGTGGTGGTTGTAG
>NZ_JBIBVC010000037.1:0-2687 GCF_043080005.1 Streptomyces sp. NPDC015130
GCGGACGCTTCCTTTGTACTCACCCTCGCGGGCTTTCCTCCGGGCTTTTCCTTCGTTCCGAAGCCTATCAGATGTTTTCCATCCGATTTCCTCGGGCTTTCCGGTCCGTTTCGCTTTCGCTCCGGGCCCTTCCGGCGGTTCCGACTCTATCAGGTCCTTTCGGCGCCTGACCCCCAGTCAGCGGGGTTTGTCTTTCCGGCTGTTGGGCCGTTCCGACGTCTCAAACTCTAGCGGATTTCCCCGTCAACTCATAATCGAGTCTTTCGAATTGAATTTCGGCATGCCGAAATTCGTCCCGGTGGGGAGATCGTGCTGAGAAGAGGTGCCGCATCTGCGGCGTGAGTGGTTGCCGAAGAACCGTTCCGGCCCCGTGACAACTCGGAGAACATTACGCATCCGGCGGGGGCGTGTCAACCCCCGGCCGGGGGGCCTGACGGGGGTGTCAGTCCAGGTCCTTCAGGCGGCCGCCGGCGTCCGGCTGGGTGAGTTCCACGCGGCGCAGGAGGCGGATGAGGACCTCGCCGAGGACTCCCCTCTCCTCCGGCGTGAGGTCCTGGAGAAGGTCCTCTTCGAAGCCCGTGGCCATGCGCATGGCCTCCAGCCACTTCGAGCGGCCCTCGTCCGTGAGCTCGACGATCACGCGGACGCGGTTGTTCTCGTCGCGGTCGCGGGTGACCAGGCCCTCGCCGGCCATGCGGTCGATGCGGTGGGTCATGGCGGCCGGGGTGAGGCCGAGCCGCTTGGCGAGCTCGCCCGGGCCCAGCCGGTAGGGGGCTCCGGCGAGGACCAGGGTCTTGAGGACCTCCCACTCGGCGTTGCTGATGCCGAGGTCGGCGAGCTGGCGACCGTACGCCACGTTCATCCGTCGGTTCAGTCGGCCGAGGGCCGAGACGACCTTCTCCACCTGAGGGTCGAGGTCGCGGTACTCGCGCTGATAGGCGGCGATCTGCTCGTCGAGGGTCGGTTCCTGGGGGGCCTGCGGGCCGGACCGCTCGGGGGTGTCGGACATGCGGCGAGTATCCCACGCGGTTCGTTGGCGTTGAAGTCCTTCGCTGTGTACTGTTAAGGGTCTAACTTTAGTGTTGAAGTCTTCAAGGTTCAGAGCTACACCTCTGAACCTGTGACCGAAGTGGGTGAGTGTGACCAAGGCGAGGGGCGCAGCGATGCGCCGTATTCAGGCAGGCAGCGCGCTGAGCGCGTTCGGACTCGGCTTCACCGTGCCGTACCTCTATGTGTACGTCGCCCAGGTGCGGGATCTGGGCGCGGCGACCGCGGGTGTCGTGCTGGCCGTCTTCGCCATGGCCGCGCTCGTGGTGCTGCCCTTCAGCGGGCGGGCCATCGACCGGCGCGGGCCCGTGCCGGTCCTGCTCGTCGCCTCGGTCGTGGCCGCCGTGGGTGCGGTGGCGATGGGCTTCGCGTCCAGCGTGCCCGCCGCCGTGGGGGCCGCCGCGCTGCTCGGCGCCGGTACGGCCGTCCTGCAGCCGGCGCTCGCCACGATGATCGTCTGGTGCTCGACGCCGGTGGGTCGCACCCGGGCCTTCGCCATGCAGTTCTTCCTGCAGAACCTCGGCCTCGGTGTCGGCGGTCTGATCGGCGGCCTGCTCGTCGACACGAGCCGTCCCGGCAGCTTCATCCTGCTGTTCTCGATCGAGGCGGCGATGTTCCTGGTGCTCGCCGCGGTCGTGGGGACCGTGCGGATGCCGGGCTCCCCCGCGCTGCGCGGTGCCCGTCCCTCCGAGGGCGGCAGGGGCGGCGGTGTCCGTGCGCTGCTCGGGCACAAGGCGATGGTGCAGTTGTGCGTCCTCGGCTTCGTCCTCTTCTTCGCCTGCTACGGACAGTTCGAGTCGGGTCTCGCCGCGTACGGCACCGAGGCCGCCGGGATCCAGCCGTCGACGCTCGGTATCGCCCTGGCCGCCAACACGGCGGTCATCGTGGCCGCCCAGTTCCTGGTGCTGAAGTTCGTCGAGCGCCGCAAGCGCACCCGGGTGATCGCGGCCGTCGGTCTGATCTGGACCGTGGCGTGGCTCATCGCCGGGTACGCGGGGCTCGGGCACGGCAGCCAGGCCATGGCGACCGCCGCGTTCGTCTCCACGTACGCCCTCTTCGGGCTCGGTGAGGCGATGCTGTCGCCGACCGTCGCGCCGCTGGTGGCGGATCTGGCGCCGGAGTCGATGGTCGGGCAGTACAACTCGGCCTTCGCCCTGGTCAAGCAGCTCGCGCTGGCCGTGGGTCCGGCCGTCGGCGGGCCGATGGGGGCCGCGCTGCACGGTCCGTACATCGTGACCTTCGTGCTCTTCTCGCTCGGCATCACGTTCCTGGCGGTCCGGCTCGGGCGGCAGCTGACGCCCGAGCAGAACCAGCCCTCGCTCGCCGCCGCCAAGCCGTCGAAGGTCGTGGCGAGGCACCTTCCGGAGAAGGAGACCGCGGCCGTCTAGGGCGTGTTGCGAAAGGAGCGCCGGTCGCCCGAAGGGCGGGCCCGACGGGGTCTGGTGCGTGCGATCGCAAGGCGGAGGGTCGCCCCGATACTGGATGTATCTGGGTGATCCCGACAACGCGGCGAGCGTGCGTGCCAGGCGCCGTCGGCAGGCGGGACTTTCGCAACACGCCCTAGATGAATGAGTCCGATTTCCGTGCTGGTCGCGACCATGGCGAAGGGCGCCCGTTGGTCAGTGTGTGAAGACAAACCT
>NZ_JBIBVC010000038.1:0-2503 GCF_043080005.1 Streptomyces sp. NPDC015130
TCGTGACTGCGTGCCTTTTGAAGAATGAGCCTGCGAGTTTGCGGTGTGTTGCGAGGTTAACCCGTGTGGGGAAGCCGTAGCGAAAGCGAGTCCGAATAGGGCGATTTAGTAGCGCGCTCAAGACCCGAAGCGGAGTGATCTAGCCATGGGCAGGTTGAAGCGGAGGTAAGACTTCGTGGAGGACCGAACCCACCAGGGTTGAAAACCTGGGGGATGACCTGTGGTTAGGGGTGAAAGGCCAATCAAACTCCGTGATAGCTGGTTCTCCCCGAAATGCATTTAGGTGCAGCGTCGTGTGTTTCTTGCCGGAGGTAGAGCACTGGATAGGCGATGGGCCCTACCGGGTTACTGACCTTAGCCAAACTCCGAATGCCGGTAAGTGAGAGCACGGCAGTGAGACTGTGGGGGATAAGCTCCATGGTCGAGAGGGAAACAGCCCAGAGCATCGACTAAGGCCCCTAAGCGTACGCTAAGTGGGAAAGGATGTGGAGTCGCAGAGACAACCAGGAGGTTGGCTTAGAAGCAGCCACCCTTGAAAGAGTGCGTAATAGCTCACTGGTCAAGTGATTCCGCGCCGACAATGTAGCGGGGCTCAAGCGTACCGCCGAAGTCGTGTCATTGCAGCATGAGGGCCAACGCCCGCTGTGATGGGTAGGGGAGCGTCGTGTGCCGGGTGAAGCAGCCGCGGAAGCGAGTTGTGGACGGTTCACGAGTGAGAATGCAGGCATGAGTAGCGATACACACGTGAGAAACGTGTGCGCCGATTGACTAAGGGTTCCTGGGTCAAGCTGATCTGCCCAGGGTAAGTCGGGACCTAAGGCGAGGCCGACAGGCGTAGTCGATGGACAACCGGTTGATATTCCGGTACCCGCTTTGAAACGCCCAATATCGAGCCCATTAATGCTAAGGCCGTGAAGCCGTTCCGGACCCTTCGGGGAAAGGAAAGTGGTGGAGCCGTCGACCCAAGGTGGTAGTAGGTAAGCGATGGGGTGACGCAGGAAGGTAGTCCAGCCCGGGCGGTGGTAGTCCCGGGGTAAGGGTGTAGGGCGTGTGATAGGCAAATCCGTCACACACATAGCCTGAGACCTGATGCCGAGCCGATTGTGGTGAAGTGGATGATCCTATGCTGTCGAGAAAAGCCTCTAGCGAGTTTCATGGCGGCCCGTACCCTAAACCGACTCAGGTAGTCAGGTAGAGAATACCGAGGCGTTCGGGTGAACTATGGTTAAGGAACTCGGCAAAATGCCCCCGTAACTTCGGGAGAAGGGGGGCCATCACTGGTGATGAGTCTTGCACTCTGAGCTGGGGGTGGCCGCAGAGACCAGCGAGAAGCGACTGTTTACTAAAAACACAGGTCCGTGCGAAGCCGTAAGGCGATGTATACGGACTGACGCCTGCCCGGTGCTGGAACGTTAAGGGGACCGGTTAGTCACATTTCGGTGTGGCGAAGCTGAGAACTTAAGCGCCAGTAAACGGCGGTGGTAACTATAACCATCCTAAGGTAGCGAAATTCCTTGTCGGGTAAGTTCCGACCTGCACGAATGGCGTAACGACTTCTCGACTGTCTCAACCATAGGCCCGGTGAAATTGCACTACGAGTAAAGATGCTCGTTTCGCGCAGCAGGACGAAAAGACCCCGGGACCTTTACTACAGTTTGATATTGGTGTTCGGTTCGGCTTGTGTAGGATAGGTGGGAGACTTTGAAGCCGTGACGCCAGTCATGGTGGAGTCGCCGTTGAAATACCACTCTGGTCGTGCTGGATGTCTAACCTCGGTCCGTGATCCGGATCAGGGACAGTGTCTGATGGGTAGTTTAACTGGGGCGGTTGCCTCCCAAAGGGTAACGGAGGCGCCCAAAGGTTCCCTCAGCCTGGTTGGCAATCAGGTGTTGAGTGTAAGTGCACAAGGGAGCTTGACTGTGAGACCGACGGGTCGAGCAGGGACGAAAGTCGGGACTAGTGATCCGGCGGTGGCTTGTGGAAGCGCCGTCGCTCAACGGATAAAAGGTACCCCGGGGATAACAGGCTGATCTTCCCCAAGAGTCCATATCGACGGGATGGTTTGGCACCTCGATGTCGGCTCGTCGCATCCTGGGGCTGGAGTCGGTCCCAAGGGTTGGGCTGTTCGCCCATTAAAGCGGTACGCGAGCTGGGTTTAGAACGTCGTGAGACAGTTCGGTCTCTATCCGCTGTGCGCGTAGGAATATTGAGAAGGGCTGTCCCTAGTACGAGAGGACCGGGACGGACGAACCTCTGGTGTGCCAGTTGTCCTGCCAAGGGCATGGCTGGTTGGCTACGTTCGGGAGGGATAACCGCTGAAAGCATCTAAGCGGGAAGCCTGCTTCAAGATGAGTATTCCCACCTCCTTGAGAGGGTAAGGCTCCCAGTAGACCACTGGGTTGATAGGCCGGATGTGGAAGCCCAGTAATGGGTGGAGCTGACCGGTACTAATAGGCCGAGGGCTTGTCCTCAGTTGCTCGCGTCCACTGTGTTAGTTCTGAAG
>NZ_JBIBVC010000039.1:0-1872 GCF_043080005.1 Streptomyces sp. NPDC015130
CCGAAGACGGCGGCGGCGACCTGGGAGATGACCGGGTCCTGGACGTAGCTCTCGCCGACCGGCACTCCGTTGTGGAGGAGGTCCTGGGCGGGCTTCTCGGCCATCCGGACGTCGGTGGCCATGGCGAGGAAGATGATGCCGCAGAACATGGTGACGGCCAGGCCGCCCATGAGGGCGAGCGTGGTCGCGGCGTTCTTCGACTTCGGCTTCCGGAAGGCGGGGACGCCGTTGGAGATCGCCTCGACGCCGGTGAGCGCGGCACAGCCGGAGGAGAACGCGCGGAGGAGGAGGAAGATCAGCGCGAAGCCGGCCAGCCCCTCGTGCTCGGGCTTGATCTCGAAGTCGGCGGTGGGGGCCTTCATGGTCTCGTCGAGGACGATCCCCTTGTACGCGCCCCAGGCGATCATGAGGAAGACGCCGGCGACGAAGACGTACGTGGGGATGGCGAAGAGGCTGCCCGACTCCTTCACACCGCGCAGGTTCATCACCGTCAGCAGGACGATGACGCCGACGGCGCAGGCCACCTTGTGCTCGACGACGAAGGGGATCGCGGAGCCCAGGTTCTCGATGCCCGAGGAGATCGAGACGGCGACGGTCAGGACGTAGTCGACGAGCAGGGCGCTCGCCACGGTGAGTCCGGCCTTCGGCCCGAGGTTGGTGTTGGCGACCTCGTAGTCGCCGCCGCCGCTCGGGTAGGCGTGCACGTTCTGCCGGTACGAGGCGACGACCGTGAACATCAGGACGACGACCGCGAGTGCGATCCACGGGCTGAAGTGGTACGCCGACAGTCCCGCGACGGAGAGGACCAGCAGCACCTCGCCGGGGGCGTACGCCACCGAGGACAGCGGGTCTGAGGCGAAGACGGGGAGGGCGATCCGCTTCGGGAGGAGCGTTTCCCCGAGCTTGTCGCTGCGCAGGGCCCGCCCGATCAGGATCCGTTTGGGCACGTCGGTCAGTTTGGACACGGAGAGGATCGTAAGCGTTCGAAATCCGCCATGCTCACCGGCACCCCCGATCAGCACGGAATCTCCCTGAGTACCACCTCTGATGCGGTCCCCGCCACCGTTGCCGCATAAGCTCGGACCGGGCAACCCGGCAGGGTGTTGCCCGCCGCGGCCCGGGCCGATCGGGCGAGGAAAGTTGTGGGCAGGGTGTTTTCGCAGGTCAGCAGGGCGATCAGGAGTGCGGGGTAAGGGGACGTGCACATCGTCATCATGGGCTGCGGGCGAGTGGGAGCCGCTCTCGCGCAGACCCTCGAACAGCAGGGGCACACCGTCGCGGTCGTCGACCAGGACCCGACGGCTTTCCGTCGTCTGGGATCCGGTTTCGGCGGCCGTCGCGTCACGGGTGTGGGCTTCGACCAGGACACGCTGCGCGAGGCCGGGATCGAGGACGCGGGTGCCTTCGCCGCGGTGAGCAGCGGCGACAACTCGAACATCATCGCGGCGCGGGTCGCGCGCGAGATGTTCGGCATCGAGAACGTGGCGGCACGGATCTACGACCCGCGCCGTGCCGAGGTCTACCAGCGCCTCGGGATCCCGACGGTGGCGACGGTCCGCTGGACCGCCGACCAGATGCTGCGGCGGCTGCTGCCCTCCGGCGCGGAGCCGCTGTGGCGGGACCCGAGCGGCGGCGTGCAGCTCGCGGAGGTGCACACCTCCCCCGCCTGGATCGGCCACAAGGTGAGCCGCCTCCAGGAGGAGACCGGCGTCCGTGTCGCCTTCCTCACCCGACTGGGCGAAGCGATTCTGCCCACCTCTCAGACGGTGCTCCAGGAGGGTGACCTGGTGCACGTGATGATGCGTACGGACGACATCGCGAAGGTCGAGGAGGCCTTCGCCGAGGGTCCTGAGGAGGGCGGTCACTGATGCG
>NZ_JBIBVC010000041.1:0-1139 GCF_043080005.1 Streptomyces sp. NPDC015130
TACGGGAGGTTGCGGGCCATGACGATGCGCTGGACCTGGTTGGTGCCTTCGTAGATCTGGGTGATCTTGGCGTCGCGCATCATGCGCTCGACGGGGTAGTCGCGGGTGTAGCCGTAGCCGCCGAGGAGCTGGACGGCGTCGGTGGTGACCTCCATGGCGACGTCGGAGGCGAAGCACTTGGCGGCGGCGCCGAAGAAGGTGAGGTCGCCGTCGGTCCGCTCGCTCTTGGCGGCGGCGGTGTAGGTGAGCTGGCGGGCGGCCTCCAGCTTCATGGCCATGTCGGCGAGCATGAACTGGACGCCCTGGAAGTCGGCGATGGGCTTGCCGAACTGCTTGCGCTCCTGGACGTAGCCCTTGGCGTAGTCGAGGGCGCCCTGGGCGATGCCGACGGCCTGGGCGGCGATGGTGACGCGGGTGTGGTCGAGGGTCTTCATCGCGGTGGCGAAGCCGGTGCCCTCGGCGCCGATCATGCGGTCGGCGGGGATGCGGACGTTGTCGAGGTAGACCTCGCGGGTCGGGGAGCCCTTGATGCCGAGCTTCTTCTCCGGGGCGCCGAAGGACACGCCCTCGTCGGACTTCTCCACGACGAAGGCGCTGATGCCCTTGGACCGCTTGTCGGGGTCGGTGACGGCCATCACCGTGTAGTACTCCGAGACACCGGCGTTGGTGATCCACCGCTTCACGCCGTTGAGGACCCAGAAGTCCCCGTCGCGGACCGCGCGGGTCTTCATCCCGGCCGCGTCCGAGCCCGCGTCGGGCTCCGAGAGGGCGTAGGAGAACATCGCGTCGCCCTTGGCCAGCGGGCCCAGGTACTTCGCCTTCAGCTCCTCCGAGCCCGACAGGATCACCGGCATCGAGCCCAGCTTGTTCACCGCCGGGATCAGCGACGAGGACGCGCACGCCCGCGCGACCTCCTCGATCACGATCACCGTCGCCAGCGCGTCCCCGCCCGCGCCCCCGTACGCCTCCGGCACGTGCACGGCGTGCAGGTCGTTCGCGACCAGCGCGTCCAGCGCCTCCTGCGGGAACCGGTGCTCCTCGTCCACCGCCGCCGCGAACGGAACGATCTTCGCCTCCGCCAGCGCACGCACCGACTCACGGAGCATGTCGTGCTCCTCGGAGGGCCGATACAGGTCGAA
>NZ_JBIBVC010000042.1:0-1051 GCF_043080005.1 Streptomyces sp. NPDC015130
TGCGGCTGGATCACCTCCTTTCTAAGGAGCACAGTACCGATTGCAGGCAAACGTTCTGCACGGTCAGCTCATGGGTGGAACGTTGATTAGTTGGCGTGAGCGAACCTGATGGTTCTTCGAGTACTGCTTCGGCGTGGAAAGAAGAGTCCGGTGGGTGGCTCACGCTTGGCACGTTGTTGGGTGTCTGAGGGTACGGCCGTTTGGTTCGTATCTTCGAGGATGCCGGCCCCAGTGAAGCGTCATTTCGGTGACGTGTGATGGGTGGCTGGTCGTTGTTTGAGAACTACACAGTGGACGCGAGCATCTGTGGCCAAGTTTTTAAGGGCGCACGGTGGATGCCTTGGCACCAGGAACCGATGAAGGACGTGGGAGGCCACGATAGTCCCCGGGGAGCCGTCAACCAGGCTTTGATCCGGGGGTTTCCGAATGGGGAAACCCGGCAGTCGTCATGGGCTGTCACCCATGCCTGAACACATAGGGCATGTGGAGGGAACGAGGGGAAGTGAAACATCTCAGTACCCTCAGGAAGAGAAAACAACCGTGATTCCGGGAGTAGTGGCGAGCGAAACCGGATGAGGCCAAACCGTATGCGTGTGATACCCGGCAGGGGTTGCGCATGCGGGGTTGTGGGATCTCTCTTTCACAGTCTGCCGGCTGTGAAACGAGTCAGAAACCGTTGATGTAGGCGAAGGACATGCGAAAGGTCCGGCGTAGAGGGTAAGACCCCCGTAGCTGAAACATTGACGGCTCGTTTGAGAGACACCCAAGTAGCACGGGGCCCGAGAAATCCCGTGTGAATCTGGCGGGACCACCCGCTAAGCCTAAATATTCCCTGGTGACCGATAGCGGATAGTACCGTGAGGGAATGGTGAAAAGTACCGCGGGAGCGGAGTGAAATAGTACCTGAAACCGTGTGCCTACAAGCCGTGGGAGCGTCGGACATAGCTTGCTATGTCTCGTGACTGCGTGCCTTTTGAAGAATGAGCCTGCGAGTTTGCGGTGTGTTGCGAGGTTAACCCGTGTGGGGAAGCCGTAGCGAAAGCGAGTCCGA